>JANMGV010000205.1:0-157093 GCA_031374825.1 Pirellulaceae bacterium | reverse complement strand
ATCGTAATGTCGATCCAGGGCACCGAGTTGCACGTCATTCCCGCGCAGGCGGGAATCCAGGGTCAATTGCGCTGGATTCCCGCCTGCGCGGGAATGACACCGATGCTCCAAACACGGAAATTATTTCGGGACTGTTCCTAAACTGCGTAGCGATCAGTTCGCAAAGATCAAAGGTACGGTGAGAATAGCCTGGCTACGCCGTCTCGAATTTTTATGAGAACATGGCGTGAATTGAGCTCATCGAGCGTCAAACGATGCGCCGAACGTTTTCGTTCTTCGCCGATGGCCATTAGCTGTTGGGCAATCTCCGCCGAATACAGTTCGCAATTCATTTCAAAATTCAATCTTAGACTGCGAGGATCCCAATTTGCTGAACCGATGAACGACCATTCGCCATCGACAACAAAAAGCTTTGAATGATCAAAAGGGGGAGGCGTTAGCCAAACGTGACAGCCCGGCTCTAGGACTTGCCAAAGCTGCGCTGTCGACGCCCACTGAACGACATGTAAATTACTTTTCGATGGCAAAACAATATCCACGCGAACGCCACGCAATGCCGCAACACTCAATGCGGTTACCAACGCATCGTCGGGTAAAAAATATGGTGTGACTATGAGAATGGACGATTGCGCGACGCTGATCGCACCATGTAAGATCTTTCGTATGCGATCAAGGCTTTCATCTGGCCCGTCGGCGATACAGCGACCGGCGACGCCGTTGGCTACTTGCGAGTCGTCTTCTGCGAACCAAGTACTGTCACTGAGTACTTCGCCGGTTGTAAAGCGCCAATCGATGGTAAACGTCTCTTGAATTTGCGTCGCTAAGCTTCCGTCTATTCGAAAATGCACGTCTTGGATGGGCCGATATTTCGCTTCCGAAACAACATGCCGATGACGTATATTCATGCCACCTACAAAGGCGACTTTTCCATCGACAACCAAGAGCTTCCGATGATTTCTCAAATTGGCGTATCGAAACTCCCACGGAAATAGCGAAGGCAAAAAGGTCGCGACCGGCACTTGGGACTGACGAAGGCTCGCAACAATCGAAGTCCAGCCATATCGCGAGCCCACGCTATCGATGAGGACTCGAACTTGGACTCCGCGTTTTACGGCCTCGCTCAGGGCTCGCACAAATCGTTGTCCGGTTTCGTCATTGGCGAAAATATATGTTGCCAAACTGATCGATCTCTTTGCGTGCTCAATTGCGTCGAGCATGGCGGAATAAGCCTGCTCGCCGTTTCGAAGGATGCGAACCGAGTTTCTGGAAGCTAAAGGCAGGCGCGTGACATTCGCGCCCAGTTCTATCAGTTCGCGGATAGCCAGAGAGCTACTAATTTCTTCAAAAGGGACCGATGCAGGCCAACTGACATTCACGGCAGGCATGGGCGGTCGAAGTCGTTGGGCTTTTCGTTGGATGCGATTGATGCCCAGTAGCAAGTAGAGCATCACTCCCATGAATGGAGCGAGCCATATCAATCCGATCCACCCGACTGCAGCACGGGAATTGCGTTTCCACAGGACGACATGAATAGAAGCTGTGGCACTGAAAAGAAAATCGAGAAAGGCCCATAGAAATAAAAAAGCGACCGAATTTGCAAAGTCCCACATTCCGGTTAGCTCGTTTTATTTCGTGTGGATTTTATTTAATGTCCCTCTGAATCGCCAACCTCGAATCTTCTCCTTCAAGCGATCCAGATCAATTCTACTCTGTCTGAGCAACTGCGAGAACTTGATCCACTTTTGTAACGGGAACTTTCTGAATCGAACCATCCGGCCATTTGACTTCGACTTCGGACACGTTATCGGCCGTACCCAGTCCAAAGGTTACGGGCAACTCGCTCTGCGATAGATAGCTTCTGCAAGGAGTCACAGTGCGACGCAAGACTTGTGTTCCTAACCGAACGATGACTTCAGCACCGATTGCATCTCGATTGTCTTTCTTGCCGGTTAATTTCACTCGCAGCCAGTGGTGCCCGGTCGCTTGGTCGTTCCGGAAAAGCCGAGCCTTGCCGCCATTGGCGAGCAGCAGCAGATCAATATCACCATCCCCATCAACGTCGGCAAACGCCGAGCCACGCCCCACCATGGGCTTGAGGAAATCTTTGCCCACTTCCGCCTCGGTCAACTCAATCAATTCTGTTGGCGTCTTTGGACCTGCGTTCCAGAAAAGCTGGGCTGATTGCTCGTATTGCTGCGTTGGCTGGATCTTGGCAATTTCTTCTTCCAAATGCCCATTTGTACAAATTAAATCCTGCCTACCATCGAGGTCCATATCGGCAAACATCATCCCAAAGGTAAGCCGCAGCAGCGTTTGCGGTCCAAAACCCGTTGCTGTCGCGGCGTCGAAAAATTGCGATGTCCGACCTCGCGAGACGTAAAAACTGGAAGGTTCGTTTGCAAAGTTTCCAACGGCGATCGCCAAGTTATCGTCGTTGCGATAATAGGCGCAATCGACACCCATCGCCCCCGTGGCATTGCCAAATCGATCGAGCGCGACTCCCGATTGCACGCCGATGTCGACAAACGTCCCGTCTTGTTTGTTGATTAAAAGATAATTCTGAACCGTATCGTTGGCGACCATCACATCGGGCCATCCGTCGTGATTTGGATCAGCCATTGCCAGACCGAGGGTTTTGCTGCTTGGTACTCCGGTCGAAGCATTCCGAATTATAACCCCCGATTTTTCGCTGACGTCTTCAAAACGGTCGCCGTTGTTATGAAACAGTTGCAGGAAGGTGCCCGCAAAGTTCGTCGGTTGTCCATATGCACGCCCCACGCCGGTCGTCGTGAAGCCTTGCTTGAGGTCAATTTCTCGCGACCATTGAACGTACTTGCCCACCAGAAGATCGAGTTTGCCATCTCGATCATAATCAAACCAAAGGGCAGGGCAGTTCCAATCGTCTTCTTTACCACCGACCCCCATCGCGTCCGTGACATCTTCGAAAACGCCACTTTTGTTATGATAAAGATGGTTCTTACCAACCGCTGTGATGTACACGTCCACCCAGCCGTCATTATCGTAATCGCCAAACGCTGGCGCCATTCCGTAAAATGTCTGAGCAAGACCTACATCGTTGGCAACGTCTTTGAACTTACCCGTTCCATCATTCTGATAGACATGCATGGTCGGCATTTTTTCGGGCGCTTCCCGAGCCCAACTCCAAGGCGCACCGTTCACAAACAAGATGTCTTGATCGCCGTCATTATCGTAATCGAGAAAACCACCACCGCCGCCCATCGTCTCGGGCAACAATCGTTGGCCTTCTTTTCCGGTGTAGTGTTCGAAATCAATTCCGGCTTGCTCAGCAATGTTGACCAAAGGGATCTTTGGAAGCATGACTTTTACAGCTTCCCGTTTGGTGGCTTGTGCTACGGTCGTCACGACTTCGACTGGCTTTGGTCTTGTCAGAACGTAAGCCCAAATCCCGGCTCCTATCACCAAGCCAACGCAAGCCAGGACGCCAAGTGACGCCCATAACGCGCGCCCGATTACGGCGTCGTTCTGTTGATCTTGTTCGTCGCCAGAATCATCTTCGTTTGTTGCAACCTTATCCGATTTAGAAAGCTTGTTACTCATCGTGGTACCTCATTGTTTGCAATCGAGTTGGATTCGGTCGAAGTCGGCTGAATCGATGCAGCGTCGGCCTCTGCGGGAGCGACAGGGGGAGCAGCAGTGAGCCCGGGTGCCCCCTGGCGATGTAGCGAATAGATAACCAACTGTTCTGCTGCATGGTCGGCTGCTGGATATTGTTCGCGAGCTTTTGGCTTCGCTTGTTCTGCTGCGTTATCGTCAGGTTTGTACTTCAAATTGAGCTGACGGTGCCGCGCCGCGTCTTCTTCGCGTCCCATTCGTTCGTAGATGAACGACAAGTTAAAGTGCGCCGAGACGTTTTCCGAATCGACATCCAGCACTTTGAGAAACTCCGAACGAGCTTGCTCAAGGTACTCATCTCGCTTCTCTTCGTCGCCTTTAAATTCCGCTTGCGCGGAAAGATCCAACAGCGTGGAGCCGAGCAGGTTTCGAACTATGTAGTCTTTACTAAAGTCGAAATTCCGATCCCGGCGTTCTTTGTTCTTATCATAGAGAACGGCTCGGAAATTTAACTCCGCATCTTCCAAGTGACCTTGCTGACGAGCCACTTCGCCGCTGAGCCAAGCATAAGTCCAGGCTGGCGGAGGCGGTTGCATTTGGCTGGCGCGGGCCAACGACTCAGTCGCCGCATCCAAATTGCCTTCGGCGAGATAGACGCGTGCCAAGTTCAACGGACCGTCAAATCGCTTTAATTTCTCAACTTCCGAAAACGCTTCGTAAGCTTGCCGTAATTGGGCTTTTCCGGTCAAGAACATGCCAATCCCGTAATCGTTCCAGCGCTGCCACTCGTCTTTGGGCGGATCAGCCGAAGGCGCGTTGGGTTCGATAATGGTGCCATCGGACTTCTTAATTCCAAAGACAACTTTGTCCTGTGCCATGACGGTGATTGGAAGCGGATTCGGAGTGGAACCCGCTGGCCCACGGTTTTTGAATTCGCGATCGCCTTCTTTGAAGGCCGAGTTCATGAAATCGATATAGCCCTTGTCAAACTTTCGATAGTTCAACTTCACCGTGATCTCGATCGGATCGCTGATATCGGTGGGAACGTCAAGCGCATAATGGGCCACTTGACCTGCGCCTGGTGGAATCTGATGGTCGTACAACGCGACAAAAATATCCTGGGCATTGCGGCGAGCGATCCTATTGCCGTTCTTGTCCAAGACAAAGTTATTCACAAAGTGTGCCCATTCGTCGACTTGGCCAACATCGTCGCGACCACCACTGATACCGATGATTCGATCGCCACTGCGGGCGGTGACTTCAAGCCACAGTTCGTTTGAGTCGACGGTCCCTTGGGTTAGATGATGCCCCATTTTTAGAGTTCGAATCACGGCTTCGAGCAAATAGTTCTTACCGGCTTCGAGCATTGGAATTTCGGGACGAATCGGCGCGATCATTTTTCCATCGACGACACCGCCTTCACGTACGCCAAAAATGTCCACTCGCACGCAGTCGACCAAAAGAGACTTGGCCACGTCAACGTATTTGTCTTCGCCTCGCCAATAGGGCAGGGCGGTATTGGCTCCCGGGAAAAAGTGGTTGTGAACTGCTAATTTCCCTAACGGATTCTTGTCCGTCGCTCCGAAATCGGTTGACTCTTTCCAAGGCATGTGGCAGCGATTGCAATTGTCATCTGCTTTGGGAGGGTAATAAAAGCTGCGAGCTCCGTGCCCGAGGCCACTCAACAGGAACGAATCGTAATGGTTCTGGCCTCGCAAGAAGTCTTTGTATGCGGTGACTTCTTTGGGAAGGTGCACTTTATGGCAAGTGCTACAAAACTCTTCCGTCTTGTGGATCGGCTTGAGCATTTCGGCTTTATGGAACGAAGGCTTGGCCTTGACCAACAATTGGTTGACTTGTTGGAGCAATTCGTTCTTGCTGTAAGTAAACGGGTAATGGACTGGTTCTTCGATCACATAATCTGCGTTACCTTTGGTGCTGTTGACGTGCGTGATCGCGTGGCAGACAGTGCAAGTGATACCAGCTTGGGATGTCACGTGATTCACATCATCGTACGTTGGCGAATCGAATGCACCTGAAAAGAACGGTACCGGATCGTGACATCCCGCGCACCAACGCGAAGCTTGAACGGTGCCATCGCGATCCGAAACAACTTTACGAGTTTCACGTACTGCGTAGAGGTAAGCTGGGTTGTTGAATGAACTAAACCGGTGCGCCGAATGAACCCAATCGTTATAAACATCCGCATGACATGATTTGCAATAATCGTCATTCATGAGAACATTGGAGCTAATGAAATTTCCTGTCCGCGTGCGAGCCAAACTGGGTTGGAAATATTTATCGCCTTCTTTCGGGGCCGATTGATTCCACTTCCTCGGGTCCTGCATCTGAAATATCACCATCGCCCCGACTGCCACAGCCGTTGCCATGGCGATTCGACCAGCGACGTACCACTTGATACGAGGGCCGACCAGACGATGCAACCAATAGAACCAAATTGCGACCAGGGGCGCGATCACATGCGCCCAGTAGACTATCCTTCTCGCCATCGGTTGTTTGAGGTCAAACGAACCCAAACGCATCAACAGGATTCCTGAAACCAAGAGCACGATCGAAATGATCAGTAACGCATAACCTATTCGCACAGCCCTTCGATTCCGCCGATGATGCGACGCTTTCCAGTGAGCAATGCCAAATATGATGAAGGGCACGAGCAGGATTACGCCTAAAATCAAATGCCCTAAAAACATGAACTGATAAAAGTAGTTTTGATAAACTTTGGCAGTCCACCACTCGGCGAACGTAATTGAGCTCAAGTAAATTCCGTTGGCCAACAGCAACGAAAAGAGCGTAAGTACGATAATCAGGAAAACCCGGGTACGCGGGCCGACAGCGCGTTTGGGTTTGGCCGATTCTGGCTGGTTTAGGAGGTGTGCAAATTTGTCGGCGGAGTTCGGATTGGCAGATTCGGAATTCGACATGATTGCGCTCGGAAAAAGAATTAACTCCCAAGCCTCAATTGGAACAGGCTTGGTATGCGGATGCAGAAGAGTTGGGATTCCATTTTTGACTCGACCGGATCCGGCAGAGTCAATTTTGAGTAGTTGTTAGTAGAAGATTCGATGAGCCCCAAAGCAACTACGGGGCTGAAAATGGGCTCGCATCGAATTTAGTGCACATTACGCGGCGGAGGCAGCGTTGGCTCAGTGGTCCATGAAGTCGACCAGTCGTCAAGATAGTGCAGCCATTCCAATGTCGGCAATTGCCCAAGCCAGGCTTTAAGAACAATGGCACTGCCAGCGGTTGAATTTCGAACAAGCCGTGTCGAAGCCGGAAGTTCACTATTACCAGCTTTCCCCTTGCGGCATTGCGGCCCGCTACAGGGCACAGAGGGTGGATAGATGCGAAATCGCAAAAGTCCGTCAACATACTCGAGTTGAGTGTCTAGACGCGATTGACGCCAGCCCTCGGTTGACCCATTTGATTGAGACATTTGTTGGATTCGGGAATACCAGCCATCACGATGAAGCCAATCACAGCCAGCTTGAGCGGAGTTAACAAAGCAAACGTCAGCCGCCACGAAAACGAAACACAACATCCAAGCATGCTTAATCGGCAAACTTGATGACAAACCAGTTTTTTGGAAAAAGGAACTTCCAAACATGGCCAACTGACTATCTTCTGCGGATGATGAATTACTGTGGGTTGCGAACGCGTTTCGGATTACAAGAATTTCGCCGAACTTTTCTCTGCTCAAGCCTATCCGAGCTAGTGCCTAAAGTCAAATAGGATTCGTCACCGGAGTTTCCAACGCCTCGGAAAAACTTGCCTAACTTTCGGGGATGACTAACTCTTGGGGAAGGACTTTGGCGGGCTATTCGTCCGAGTGAGTCGTATCGCCTTTTCTCTTGGCGCGGTAGGCCGCAGCCAGTTCGGCGTCGTTGGCGACAAGATCCAGCAGCTTTTGTTTAATGGCCTCGCCATCGACAATCGAAGGCATTTCACTCAAAGTATTATCCATGTCCGGCAAATCGTACAAAAATGAGCCGATTGTTTCGTAACAGGTCTCCTGGGCAGCCCGGCCCCAACCCGATTTCGACAATTGAAAAGCATTCAGTTCTTGTTCGTATTGCCCCTCCATCGGAAACGCCAAATAGGGTTTTTTCAAGAACAGGGCCTCGCTGATCAAGGTAAATCCGGCAGTGGCAATCACCGCTTTGGCCGCTGCCAACTGCTCAAGGAATCTGGGCCTGGACGGTTCATAAAACTCCAAATTTCCATCCTGCCCTTGTGGTCGACCAGTTCCATAGACCAAAAACCGTTCTCGCGAAAATCGCTTTAGCAGGTCGACAAGCGAATCAAAGCCATTGGTCACATAGACCAAGATTGCATCATTTTTTGTCGTGACGAGTTGTCTCACTTCGGCCGCCACCATTGGCGGAAAGACAAAGGTACGATCGTTCTTGGGTTTGCCGGGAACGAGACTGGTTACAAGAGCAACGTCGGGACTGGGAACCATCATCCGGATGATCGTTCGCGTCATAAGCGCCTCCTGCTCACGGCCTTCGGGAATTTCGTGTTCGACGTAGCGCATCCGATGCTGGTTGTCGAGGGAAATGAGCGGCAGAGCAAAATGATGAGCCAGTACGGCTGTCATTGGTTCAAAATCAGTTATCACACAATGTGGCTCGTAGGTCTTGAATAACTCGCGCAATGCAAAAACTTTTCGTCCCGCATCCGGCAGTCGTTTTATGTTCTCGGTAAACGTTTTGACAATCGACACGCGATTGTCCGAGCTACCGATCGTTAATCCCTCGATTTCAAAAACGTCAAATTCATCGCTAAGGTTACGATACCCCCGATCGTAACTGCACAATTTCACGTCATGTCCGTTAGCGATTAATGCACGAGCCATTTCGCGTGCGCGACTGGAGTGCCCACTGCCTTCGCCGGAAAAACCGTAAAGCACTCGTGTCATCTCATCACTCCCATTACTGGTCCAGTATTGGTTTCACGGGGTAGACTACCGATCGTGATAGAAAGCGTAAAATTTAGACCGTGGAAAAATTTCATTTGCGTTCTGTGGCTGGCATCATCATCTGATTAAAAAGAAATGCTTAAAAAGATCGGCTTGAAAAGAAATTCATTTACAAAAATGCTCGCCGCTGAATAACGTCAAAAAGCTCGATCGTGAAACACGCATTTCGGGATATCATGGCAGAAGGTAACCCGTTGTCCACTAACCCAAGGGAGCTTCGATGGTCGATATGGATGGTGATTTCTATCCGGGACTTGATGGGGCGATTTGTTGGGTGCTTGATTAGACTCTGCTTTCGTCGGGTGGAGACTATAACGTCATCATGTCCCAAATGTCAGCAATCCATTACAATTCTCGTTTAACGTTCAGCAATAATTGGCTGGGCATTCGTTTTTTCGGCCTCGAATCGACTCCGCAAAACCTATCTCTATGCATATTCCAGTAAACGATGATTTGGCTTCGGCCGAACGCCATCACGTTTTAATTGGCCATGGGTCTTTATGATGAATCAAACTGAAACAAAGAACTCGATTTGGCCCAACGATTGTTCATTGCTACGTACCTGCGCGCCCAAGATTACGGTGACTTTGGGTAATAGAAATGCGTGGAATCGGGTCCTTCAAATTCTTGCTTTGCTTGCCGTTACCTCCGTCGGATGTGTTCCACGGCCAGAAAATGAAGTCGTGCTGTATACGGCAGTCGATCGGGAATATGCGGCTCCTATTTTGGACGCGTTCGAACGCTCTGAGCCGGACGTGGAAATCTCACGGCAGTTCGATGTCGAAGCCACAAAAACACTGGGATTGGTAAATCGAATCATCCAAGAAGGCAAGAAACCTCGTTGTGATGTGTTTTGGAATAATGAAATCCTTCACACGATCCGACTGCAGCGACAAGGATTGTTGGCCTCCCGCAACTGGAAGATTCCGTCGGGCTGGCCGACGGGTTTTGCAGCGAGCGACGGAACTTGGGTCGGTTTGGCGGCGAGAGGTCGCGTTTTGTTGGTAAATAAAGAAAAGATCACTAATGAGACCGAATATCCAAAATCTGTGTCGGAACTGGCTGATGCAAAATGGCAAGGCAAGTGCGGGGTTGCGTTTCCCGTGTATGGAACGACGGCTACCCATTTTGCCGTAATCGCTTCACGATCCGAATCGAACGAAGCGGACGCTTGGTTTCAAAAAGTGCGAGCCAATGCCGTCGTGCTGGCAGGCAACAAACAAGTCGCTCAAGCCGTATCCTCCGGCCAATTGGCTTGGGGGCTGACCGATACCGACGATGCAAATATCGAACGCGAAAACGGATTGAAGGTTGCTATCGTGTTTCCCGATCAATTGCCCGACCAGCCGGGTACCTTGTTCTTGCCTTGCAGCGTCGCAGTGCTCAAGGACGCTCCGCATCGCGTTGCCGCGAACTTGCTAGCCGATTATTTGGTCAGCGAAAAAACCGAGACTCGTTTGACAATGTCCAGTAGCGCGCATTTTCCTGTTTGGCCTGGCAGCAGCAGCCAATCGAACGCAGCACCTTCGGTATCAGTTCGCTGGATGACTGTCGATTTTGAAAAGGCTGTCGATACTTGGGAGTCGCTCGCTCCCAAGCTGGCTAAATGGTTCGAATAAGTTCCGTTCGTCTGACTGTTTTGAATGTCGTTTGCCTATGTTTTTTCCGTATCGTCAATCCACTCTGAAAACAAGGAACGCCCTTTGCAATCGCCACTAAGTGAACGCCGAGTTGCCTTTATTGGAAAACTTGGCGGACTGACCAAACGCGAAGCCATGGACTTGGTTCGGCAACATGGCGGGATTCCGCTGGATCGGCCAACCACCGAAGTTGACTTGATTGTCGTTGGTGCGGAACAGATACTGCTCAATAACCCAATCGAGCTATTGGGCGAGCCGCTTCGCAAGAAGATCGATGCGGGCCAAGCGGAGATGATCGACGAGACGGAACTGTGGCAGCGACTGGGACTCATGGAGTCGCAAGCCAACACCCGGCAGCTCTACACGCCTGCCATGTTAGCGGAATTACTCCAAGTTCCGATTCGGAACATTCGGCGTTGGCATCGGCTGGGACTGATTCAACCTGTTCGCATCGTCCATCGGCTTCCTTATTTCGATTTTCAAGAGATCAGTACCGCTAGGCAACTTGCCGGCTGGTTGGCGAGTGGGGCCAGCCTGGCAATGATCAAAAAACAGTTGCAAGAAATGGCAAACTTGTTGCCATCGGTGCAACGTCCCATCGCCCAGTTGAATGTGATTGTAGAAGGCAAGCAATTACTATTACGCAAAGATGAGGGACTGGTCGAGCCCGGTGGTCAGTTGCGAATCGACTTTGATGCGATGGACAATTCCGAAGACGATGAACCCACCAAGCACCAGATACTGCGAGTCGGTGCGCCGTGGTTCGGAGAACTGCGCGACGATTCTGTTACGATGACATTGGAGGAGATGTTTGCTCAAGCCGAGTCATTTGAGGACATGGGTGATTTGCAGGAAGCGATTGATTGGTATCGAATTATCTTGGCACGCTTTGGCCCTCAAGCCGACGTGCATTTCCAATTGGCCGAATTGTTGTATCGACAAGGCGAAACCCAAGCGGCGCGCGAACGCTATTTTTCGGCCATTGAATTGGACCCTGACTTTGTCGAAGCTCGTGCAAACTTGGGATGCGTACTACTAGAGACAGGACAAGTTGAATTGGCGATCGCAGCCTTTACAGGTGCTCTGCATAAGCATGAAGAGTACGCCGATGCCCACTATCATTTGGCGCGTGCGCTCGACGAAATGGGGCGGGCTGAACAAGCGGAAAAACACTGGCATCGCTTTGTAGAACTGGCTCCTGAGAGCCCGTGGGCGGATGAAGCGCGGCTTCGATTGCAAGCCCACTAAACCGGCAAATTCCATAGAAAAATCGTGTGCGTTCGGGTCATGACTGCCTTTTTTCCGAGACTTTTAATGACTTTCGGGGCGAATTGTGCCTTTTTCCTTGAGTTTCCTGCTATTCCCGGTTGCAATTTGCGGATTCCAGCGTTTAATCGGGCTCTATCCAGTCCGTCCGTGGTAGGACCAACCGAAATTCGTATGGGTTTTCTATTTGAAAGGAATGCACACATGGCAGATCGCGTAAAGCCGCTCACCAAGATGCAGATTTACAACAACTTGGCAGAAGCAACAGGCTTGAACAAGAAACAAGTCTCAGCACTTTTTGATGCCCTCAAGATTGAAGTTGGCAAAGCAATCAGCAAGAAGGGCGCTGGCCAGTTCACGATCCCTGATCTTTGCAAGATTGTTTGCGTACAAAAGAAGGCACTTCCAAAGCGCCAAGTTCGCAATCCAGCAACTGGCGAAATGATTTGGGCCGATCCAAAGCCAGCTTCGACGACCGTCAAGGTCCGAGCACTCAAGAAGCTCAAGGACATGGTCTAATCGCCATTTTCCATTGATTTTTAAATCGAAACGGACGGAGAATTCTCCGTCCGTTTTATTTTGCGAGGGCTGTTATTTTGCTCAGGCAGTGCGATTCTACGGGCTGTGCGATTCTAGATGCCCGCGGGTGCGATTAATCGATCAAACTTAAAATGCACTCATCATCCAATCGCGATGCGATCGCATGTGCCCCGGAAAAGTCTTGATCCGCACTGTGAGGTCCAGGAACGGCGATCACGCAGGCGCCTGCTGTGACACCTGCTCGCGTGCCGTGCCCGCTGTCCTCCAAAACTAACATTTGGTGGACCGGCAATCCCAACCGCTGTGCTGCCAAGAGATAAATATCAGGGTGCGGTTTGCCCCGTTCTACATGCTCTGCTGTCACGATGAAATCGACGCGCTGCAGTAGATCAACGTAGCCCAACGCTCGTTCTGCAAACGACTTTCGGCTACTTGTCGCAACGCATCTCCTGCGTTGCGTAGCGTCTAAACGATCAAGCAATTTGATCAAGCCCGGCATCGGCGCGACTTGCGAAGCCAAGATTTCCTCGAAGATTACGTCGGACTCCTTCTGCAGATCCAACCAGTCTTCTGTTAATGACTCGTCGGCGATCATCAACTCGAATGCCAGTTTGGCTGGCAGTCCCATCATTCGCCTTCGCAATTCATTTCGAAAAGCCTTTCCACGTTTGCCAAGGATTCGACTGCCCACTTCGAAATAGAGGTCCTCGGTGTTCAACATGAGACCGTCCAGATCAAATGCCACCGCCAAGATTGGTTCGGGCCAGGCTAAGGCAGGTCTCTGCACGTTTGTCGTCTGTGTTTTAGCCGCTTCCATAGCGTCTGAATCGAGATTATTGGACGACGCGTCCTTCATGAAACATACTCCAAGCAGTTGCACGCGTTCATTGCATTTGCTTTGAAAGATTTTTCGGCAAATCGTTGCCGACAATTAAGGATGCTAAACGCTGCGAGCCTTGGAGCAATTTAGAATTGCCTGTTGGCATGTCCAAGACGGGGACGGGAGAAAACAAGCTACAGGCAATTCCGAATACTTGACTTTACTCAAATTGAGCAGGTGCCCAACGCTGATCGCTCTCTGATAGGTTATTGAATCTCGTCAAGAAATCTCGTGCTTGCGGAGAGGAACTGCCGATCGCGCAGCCAGAAAATCTCGTGAGTCCCATCTTCACGAGAATTCTTTAGTGTTGCGATTTTATTGAAAACCGGCTTAATCGTCTTAACGACGAGCTTGGCGGGCTTTGGCGCGTTCTTCTTTTAGTTTGGTCGTTTCAACAGCTAGCTTGTTTTCAGGCCCCGCTGGAAAATACTGGACGTCGTCATACAAGTAGTAGCCGCTTGGCAGTGTTTGTCCAGCAACGGAGGTTTGACATCCGGTCAAGCTGACCATTCCTAACCCCAGACCGACGCAAGCCAAAGTAAACTTGGCTAGGAATTTCATTGGCTTTACCGACATTTTGGCCTGCTCCAAACAGTAGTCGCGATGAATCAAAGACACGATACGTAGCGAATTTATCGGACATTCCGGTCGTTCTGATTAGTAAAACTGTGCGGAAGAGGCTTTTCCTGTCGTAACGACCATCCAAAAATAGTGTGCTAGCACCGCATAATGCGTATTATGGAAGAAATAGCGACCCCATTTCACTTTCTCATCTAAAGCAATCATGTTCAACATAAAATCCATTAGCTATTTCAAGTTCCTCTGCGGGCTTGGGCTGCAGGCACAAACAACTTCGATCGAAACTCGCGAGACAAAGTCAGCTTTGCCCGCGAAACGATCTGCCTCAATAAATTTGGCCGTGCTCGCCGTTGTAGTTTGGCTAATGCCCCATATTGCCGAGGCTCAACAAGGAAAGAACTTTCCGCTCTTGGCAATGGGTTTTCCAGTTTTTCCTCGCGCCGAATATTACATGGCTCGCGAATGGCTTCGCGATGGCAACACAAACGCAGGCATTCAAGATTTTGTCGCGACGATTCGACTGGGTAGTCAAGTTAACAATCGCCGAGGCATTGATGCTGTTCCCTCCATGGTCATGCTGGGCGAGTGCTATTACCAACAAGGAAACTTGGCCGCCGCGTTAGAACAGTTTGATGCTGCTCTAGAATTGTCGATCGCTCAAGCCACATGGCTAGGTGCCGTTGAACCAATGCCTGCGGTGGGCGAACTGTCTCCGCCGCAACCGAAAGGAATATCGTGGTACACGAGTGCTCGCGGAACTCGGTTGCCAGCGTACACGAATCGCTGGCCGATCGTAATAGCATTTCCGGGCCTGTACCTCACGACACCTTCGGGAATCGCACTTCCTGCAGGCGAAATATACACCATTGACGCACTTGAAATTTTACGCGTTCAGGCCTTTGCGTTGCGACGTCGGTGGATGATCCTTGGTCCATTGGCTTCTAAGTTTCCGCTCACACAATCGATCGGGGCGCTATTTGGACCACCTGCACCAAATCTATCGCCGCCAATCGAAGCGAGTCTCGCAATCTGCCAAGCGTACTCGTTGCTTGCATCAGGCGAATCCGGACAAGCTGAAAAGATATTCAAGTCCTATGTCACGACACCAGGCGGCCTGGACCATGACACAACCGCGCTAGCATTGATTGGCTTGGCTGATTTATCGACCTCCAAGAACGATTTCGCGTCTGCCACGCAGCTTCTCTTGGAATCTACCGTAGTTGCTGCAAGGCTCTTGCAATATGACCACATGACCGAAGCAGTTCGCACTCTATCGGCCATTGCTGCTTCACAACGCGACCGTACGGCCATTCCCATTTTTCGCCAAATAGGACTTTGGGCGAAAGGGAAAAGCGCTATGTTGATCGCGCAGTCGATGGCAAGCATGATCGAAACACAAGTTGCCATAGGCGACCTCGATTCTGCAGCGACGGTATTCAAAGAAGCTACGGCAATACGTTCCGCTCGAGATATCTATTTACCTCGAATGGAAGCTCAATTTCTATACTCGGCTGCGCTGATGGCGGCTGCGAGCAACGACGTTCCTGACGCCATGAAGTTTTCGGAGCAAGCCATCATGATGGCGACAAGTGCCAGTCCGGTCAGCTTCAGCAGTCACCGAATATTTCGAGTCCGTCTTTGGGAGAATCTGTATCGCAACGGGCAGTTTGACCGACAAACTGCGTTTGCCGTCGCCGGTTTGATATTGGCGGAACCTAACGAAGTGGATTGGAAACTTGATCCGCTCGATTGTTTGGCGTGGCTGTCGCTGGACAAAGTAACGGCTTACGATGCAGCAATCCAGTTGTTGCTTCGCAAAAAAGATACCTCGACACTGATCAATTTGGTGGATCAATCTCAACGGCACCTTTTTCATAAGATGACGCCCCTAGGTGGTCGGCTTCAGTCGATTCGAATGTTGTTCCACGCCGAGCGAGACTTACTGCCCGCAAGTGCTGCAAAGGACGCGGTGAAACTCAAGGCAGATTATCCAGACGTGCAACAAATGGGTCAGTCGATCGAGCAAGCTGTTAAAAGTTTTCAATTGCATCCCATGGAATTCAATAAAACAAAATGGACGAAGGACTTTAATCAGCTTTGGAATCAAACGGCGAATATGTCTGCAGTGCAAGAAGCTGCGATGTGGCGAATTGCTTTGTCGCGCGAACCGGTCGCTCAAGCTTTTCCACCTGCTATCGATCTTGTCGCGTTACGAAAGGAACTTGGTGAAGGCGAAGCGGCACTTTGTATATTCCCCGCTGAAGGGAACATGCACGGGTTTTTTATTAGCCGCACCGAAGAAAAGTACTGGCAATCCATTTCAACGGATCAGTTTAGTTCCATGCTCCAATTATTGCTGAGCCAGATTGGAATTTTCGATAAGGACCCGCAAGCAAATAAAGCTTGGCAAAATAAGGAGTGGGAAAAAACCTCTGCCGATTTCTTGACTACGCTTTTCACCAAAGAAATATTGAAAAACCTGTCCAAGACCAAACGATTGTTTATCGTGCCGACAGGAAATGCATGGTACTTGCCATTCGAGATGTTGCCGCTTGATCCCGCTAAAGGTCGATCGCCTTGGATCAGTGCACGACGTATTGTCTATTTGCCTTCGCTCGGTTTCATAACGCGATGCTTGACACCCTCGCCACCTCAAAAGACAAAGTTGCTCGTGGTGTCCGAGAAGAGTTTCTTTTCCATCGACGAGCGACAGAATCGCCAGTTTGTAGATGACTTGTTAGCCACCATTCCCACAAACTATGAAATTCCGACAGGCAAAGCAGATGAACATTTGCAAGAGAGTAAAGGCGCTCGACTGCAACCCACCCGCGTCATCGTTGCCGCGCAGCAGAAGCTAGAGAATCCGGCGACGTTTGCACCGTTTGCGTACGACTGGACTTCTCAATCAGGTGCCTTGTCGAACTGGTTGGTATTACCGCTTGGTGGTCCTCGGGAGATGATCATGCCTGGAGTCACTTTGGCAGGTCATGAGACGTTATCCAATGAAGCTTTTTTGTTGGCGTGTTCGATGATGGCTAATGGCACCAAAAGTATTTTGATTAGCCGATGGCCGGTTCGTGGCGCCAGCTCCCATCACGTGATTAGCGATTATCAAAAAGAATTAGATTTTATCCCTTCGAGCGAAGCTTTACAGAGAAGCATCTTTGACTTATGGGCGACCGATTTGGACGCGGCTACAGAGCCGGTCTTGGATTTCAAACCAGGAGCTCCGAATGTAGTTAAAGGCACCTATCCAATCTTTTGGTCCACGTACATGCAGATAGGAGATACGAATCCAAAAAGCCCTTAATGTCAGACGCCCCCGAAAAGTGGCTGCATGTGTCGCTGAAATAGGTTGTCCATCACTTGCTGTGCGACGACTTCCCGATGGGTCTGGAGGAGGTCGGTGAACTCGCTGCCACGTTTTGCTGCCAATTTGAAAGCAACGTGCAACAATTGCCGAACGTTGGCATTGAAGTCGGGATGATCTGGGATATGCCGGATCGTATTAGCAACTCGAGAACCGTCCCAGGTCGCGACTTGATTGACGGACGGAAGCTTGCTCGAATTGATATCAATGACACTGGCATAAGGCCCGCATAATTCGTCGATGTGCTCGATGGCTTCACTATAGATTTGTTTGACGAAGTTCGTACCTTCACGCCCTGATTCGCACAGACCAATCAATTCCTCCAACCAAGTCGTACCTGCGGTCTTGATATGCAATCCAGCGCCTGTTCTCTGCAAAGCTCGACGGATGATTGGGTAGAGAGAAAACTTGTCACTCCCGCTGTGCACGCTTAGCTTGAGATTTTTTGGCAAATCATATCGATCGACAGCCCAACGTAATACAGCCAAATCGTCGTTGAATTCTCGCTCGAACTGAACTAGATCACCAACGTAGTCAACGCCTTTGTTAAATCGCCCCGTAAATTTGGGCGCTATGGTTTGCAATTGAATTCCCTCGTCGGCCAATGCAGCGAGAATTACCAAGAGTTGTGGAGGCGTTTGGGGTGAATCGGTTTCGTCCATCGAAACTTCAGCTATAAAATTTCCTTCGCCCTTTTTCTGACCGATGTAACTATAAATCTCTCCCGCTTCGGCTACGGCCATCAAGTATTTGTCAGCGACTGCGGCAATCGACTCTCTCGCTAGATGAAGCGGTTCTTCAATTCCAGGAATTGTTTGCGTGCCAATAAGCTCTGGATGCCTGGCGATGAATGCGTCAATACGTTCTGCCCCACAGGGTTGTCCGATGCTATCGGCTACATCAATGGTGAAAAAATCCGAACATGGCAAAAATCGATCCACTGTGTTAAGACGAATATGATCGGCATCCACATGCCAACCATGACTCCATTGTCGCGTTTGAACGGCTAGCTTTGCCGCATCATAGACCGATTGTGGCTCAGTACCGATGAAGGTGTGTTCGCGATTGGATTTGTTCCATACGGGAATCAATTCCATTCCTCCGCTGGCCATTTTTTCGAAAGCCGCCAACTGCGATGCCGCTTGATGGGCAAAGCGATCTCCAACTCCAAACGTGTATTTCTCAAGAACGAGCATCGATTTTTCTTTCTTCGAATAGGAATGGATGAGTTTTGATTCGGATGAATGAGCGGCTAAAAAAACTAGTATTGTCTTGGCACGAAATGGGAAATGCAAATTCGTTTGGCGAGCAAATCAATCAACATACACTAGGCCTATTCAAGTTACTTCGATCGGCAATGGATCTGTTGTGCGAACGATTTGACACGTTTCGGCCTGTTTGCATCTGCAAGGTTTGAGTTTAACGGTCTCGCAAAGTACATCGATCTTGCGACCAAGGGATTTCAGCCCCCCCTGCAAGAATGAGTTCGCAAATCCCAAAAAATCATTTCCGCATTCTTCAAAGGTTGTTTCCCAACCCTCCGAGCTTCAACTCTACTAATTCTAACAAGTCTACTTATCGAGTTTTCTGATTCTGACGATTTCGGGATTTCTATAGGGCGTCCTCGATCAATAAATATTTCACGCAAATTTTGACAAGCAATGCGGGCCACCGTAGAATCCTCGCTGAATTGGCCGCTATTTATTGGACGTTATTTACGAATTTGCAACTTGGTTGTCGTGTAAGTTTGCAAAACTGCTTGTCAAGAAAGAACGACTCGCGCGGTGTATGTCCAATAAATTCCGAGACCATTCTCCTGCATACTTCCCATCCCCTTTCTACAAGCATGAGGTTTCTACATGTCCCACACACAAACGGCACCAGACGTTCCTGGCAAAATACAGAGCATCGACCAACAAGTCGATGCATTGCGAGCGGCCATCAACCGTGCGCGGCAGTTGCGAGTCATTATTTTTTTAGTACTGATCGCGCTATTGGTTGCGATCGTTGTCATGTTTATGAATTTGGCCAAGCGTGTAACGAGCGAAGAATTCATAAATGAAGTTGCCAGCCTTTCGCAACAGCACTTCAATGAAAATCAAAGTGTATACCAAAGCCACGTCCAGCAATTTGTTGACCGCTCGTACCCAATCGTCACCGGCGCTTTTTCAACTCAGGCGACGAAGGACCTTCCCAAATTCACCGAAGCTTTCAACGAACAACGCGACGCTTTCGTGAATAATCTACGCACGCGGATGGATGAAAAGCTGACTAAGAAATATCAGGACATATTGATTCAACACGAGAACTTGATCGTGGCCGAGTTCCCTGAGCTGAAGGATCAGGCAACAAGGGAAAAGGTATTGGTCAATTTTCAATTTATTATTGAAAAGCTCGTCGCGCGCAACTACGGTGATCAATTCAACAACGAAGCGAAAAAGCTAATTTCGCTGTGGGATAGTTTCCCTGCTGCAAAGGAAGCGGGGCCCAACGATCCAACGCTCGAAGAAAAGCTCCTTGAAAATCTTTTGCACGTGGCAACAGGCGTGATGACGATCATGCAACAAAACGAGCAGCAAGGCCTCCCACCTACCACGGTGCCTGGTGTCGCAACGGCTCCGGCGGAGACCACGACAACTGCTCCGGCACCTCCTGCGGAGACGGCAACGCCTGCTGAAACACCCGCTGCACCAACTGACCCAGGAACAACTGACCCAGGAACAACGGCTCCGACTACTACGCCGGACGCTCCTGTTGGTGATGCACCCAAGGATGGTGGCGGAGTAACACCCGCCGAAACGCCAGCCGCACCCACCGAACCGCCAAAAATTTAGGCGAATTTAGGCTAGTCGTCGATCAATTACAGAAATACAAACAAAACAATTAGAAAGAATATTCCTATGGAAATCGAAACAAAAAAACTAACTGATATCGAAGTCAAAGTGAGCGCACTGCGCCGACGATTGACACGCGAAGTCACCCTGACCATTGTCATGGGTGTCGTCATGCTTATCGCAATCTGCGTCTATTTCATCTACGGTTACACTCAAATTGATCAACTTTTGCGTCCCAAGATGCTGGTCGATTTTGCAGGCACCATGGTTCAAGACCAACTGCCAGAATTGCGGGCGAATCTCGAAAAGGAAGTTCAGAAAAACTCGCCAATGTGGGCTAGCGAATTGAGCCGTCAAGCCATCTCCTCTGTTCCAGAAATGCGAAAGAACTTGGAGGATCATATCATCGGTCAAGTCGATTTTATGGTTGGCGAAACGATCAACCTCACCGGCCCGGAGATCGACAAATTCCTCAAGGACAACAAAGCGGAAATTACTCGCGCAATCGGCGAATTGCAAAAAGATGAAAAAGTACTTTCTGACGAGTCGTTGGCTTCTATCGAAAAAGCTTTAAACGACACGCTACAAACGGACATGAAAGCCCAAGCGAAGGAAGCATTGAGAACACTCGAAGAGATCACATCCAAGGGTTCTCAACTGCGCGAGGGCAACAACCTGGGCGAATTCGACAAGCGTTTGCGCGACATCGTTATGATCCTCCGTCGATTCCATATGCGTGAAAAAGGTATGTAACTCCGAGTCCGTGCTCGTGACTTGATAGAAGTCAGGTTTCGTCAAGCACATGCTAAGAGCACGAACTAGTTTTCTATGAAAAGGAACGCAACTCTGCGTTCCTTTTTTTGTTGTTACTTGTGATTGGTGATCTGGTAATCGGTATGTGATGTCGCTGACGACCGTGCATGCCAAGTTGACCGAACTTGAGGTATGGTGCTGTAAGGCAAGCGGTTTGAGCGTATGATAGGGCAGCATTTTGGATTCATAATCGACGCAACAACATGAGCTTATTTAAAAATGAAATCGGCAATCACGATCTCGCTGGTACCGGAAGCGATCAACGGACCATTTGTCTTCCATGGCGAATTGGAAAAGCACTGTGGCATTGCTGCCGAGATGGGGTTTGACGCAGTCGAAATTTTCCCGCCAGATGGAGAATTGGACCCTGGTCTGATTTCAAGTTGTATCGAGAAACACAACTTAAAAATTGCCGCGATGGGTACGGGTGCGGGTTGGATTCGCAATCAATGGTCGCTTACGTCCCCCGATCCCGATGTTCGTTCTAAAGCAAAAGGCTTTATTCGCTCAATTGTAGATTTGGCGGGACAATTCGGTGCGCCGGCAATCGTTGGCTCGATGCAAGGTCGGATCGATAGTAATGCTTCGTGCGTCGATTCCTTGGCTTGGTTAGGTGACTCGCTTTCGGAATTGGCCGACTATGCTGCGGCCAATCACGGGACTACGTTGTTGTTTGAACCACTTAATCGCTATGAATCCAATGTCTTCAATCGTCTAGCCGACGTTGCAAGCTGGCTGATGCAGGGACAGTCTTCGCGCATTCGCATTTTGGCGGATTTGTTTCATATGAATATCGAAGAAGCCGATTTGGGCGAGGCTATTCGACAAACAGACCACTTGATCGGGCATGTTCATTTCGCAGACTCGAATCGCGAAGCAATCGGTCGCGGCCACACCAATGTCCGAGCCGTCATTGCCGCACTGCGGACAATTGATTACGAAGGTTATTTATCGGCCGAAATTTTCCCTCGACCCGATTCGCAAATCGCCGCTCAAACGTCCATCGATTCGTTTCACCGGCTGATGAAGGGTTTATAATTTCGAGCTACGAACGGTATGATGGCTGTCATCTAGTCCGTCATGAGAATAAATTGTTTATCAGGAATTGTTTATGCTGAAAACATCTTTGCTTCACCCTGAAATTTTACGCGTAACCGCTCGCTGCGGTCACCACGCCTGCATCTTGATCGCCGACGGTAATTATCCTGCATCGACCAAACGCGGCCCCAAGTCAGAACTAGTGTGTTTGCAACTCACTCCGGGAATTCCAACTGTCGCGCAAGTTCTTCAGCCGCTATTGGAGCTTGTTCCAATCGATTTCATCAACACGATGGGAATCGATCCCACCGACCCTTACGCGCAGCAGGGTGCTCCACCAGTTTGGAATGAGTATCGAGAAATCATCCGTCAATCGGGTAATAAGACCGAACTAAAGCCCATCATGAAATGGGACTTTTACAAAGCTGTGGAGTCGGCGGATCATGTCCTGACGATCCAAACCGCCGATCAAGCTTTGTGGGCCAATCTGCTGTTGACGGTAGGAGTGAGAACGTCCTGATTATGAAGATCGATTCGCATCAGCATTTTTGGAAATACGGCGAAGCAGAATATGGCTGGATGAAGCCCGACTGGTCTATTCGACGTGATTACCTGCCTCAAGACTTAGAACCCGAATTAAACGCTTGTGGGCTCGACGGTTGCGTTGCTGTTCAAGCGCGTCAAACGTGCGAAGAATCTCGCTGGTTGCTTGAACTGGCCGACGCGTCGCCAATTGTTCGCGGTGTGGTGGGATGGGTCGATTTACGCTCCGACAAGGTTGACGACCAGTTGCGAGCTTTGGCCACCAACAAGAAGTTTGTGGGTGTGCGGCATGTCGTTCAGGACGAACCCGATGACGCATTCATGCTAGGCGGCAATTTCCAACGCGGGATCGGTCGACTCAAACAATTTGGTCTGACGTATGACGTCCTCATCTACCCTCGACAACTGCCGGCAGCCATTCGATTGGTGAGCAATTTTCCGGAGCAAGGTTTTGTGCTCGATCATATTGCCAAGCCCTCTATCATGGACGGTACGATCGAACCCTGGAAAACTCAGATTCGCGAATTCGCCAAGCATCCAAACGTGTGTTGCAAGGTCTCGGGTATGGTTACCGAAGCGAATTGGAAATCCTGGAAACCCCATGATTTCCAGCCGTACCTGGAGACAGTATTGGATGCGTTTGGAATCGATCGTTTGATGTATGGCTCCGATTGGCCGGTTGCATTATTGGCAGGAACGTATCGACAAGTTTATCAACTGGCATACGATTTCGTAGCTCCGCAGGGCAATGCCGCAATCGAAAAATTCTTTGGTTCAAATTGCACAAAATTTTATGGATTAACTTGATGAAAACTCGTCGACTTGGAAACACAGATTTGGATTTGCCCATTTTGAGCTTCGGTGCTTCCTCGCTCGGGGCCGAATTTCGGTCGGTGTCTTTGGAAGAAGTTTTTCGTTCGATTCGGGTCGCGCTGGATTTGGGTTTGAACTTCATCGATACGTCACCTTTTTATGGCCGAGGAATGAGCGAAGTGCTCTTGGGTGTCGCACTACGTGACATTCCTCGCGACAGTTATACGATGTGCACCAAGCTTGGTCGTTATGACGTGGGTCATTTCGATTTTTCTGCACGTCGTGTCGCTGAGAGTGTTGATGTTTCGCTTCATCGACTCAAGTGTGGGCACCTGGATATTGTGCTATGCCACGACATCGAATTTGTACCGCTGCAACAAATCGTCGAAGAGACCATACCGGCCTTACGAAAGGCGCAGCAGGCTGGAAAAGTCCGCTATATCGGAATCAGTGGTTACCCACAAAAAATCTTCCACTCCTTTTGCAGTCAGACAGCGGTGGATTGCGTGCTAAGCTACAACCAATACACGTTGCAGAATACACGCTTCGCTGACGAGACAATTCCCATGCTCAAGGACAGAGGGATCGGTATCATGAATGCCGGACCCTTTGCTGCCCGATTGCTGACAAACGCTTCTTTGCCTATTTGGTTTCGCGATCCAACGAGTGTGCAAGCCGTCGCGAAAACTGCGGCCCAATATTGTCAAGATCGGGGCGTCGACATCGCTAAACTTGCCTTGCAGTATTGTTTGTTGAATGAAGATATCACCACGACAGTGGCTGGCAGCGCGAATCCGGATAACATTGCCAAGTGGGTCCAATGGGCCAATGAGCCGGTTGATATGCAGCTCATCGCCGAAGTCCATCGCATCTTCGAATCAGTCAAGAACGTTGGCCATCAAGAAGGTTTGCCAGAGAACAATTAAGTTTGCAATTCCTCAGGAAGTTAATGCTGAACAAGTTGTATGGCTTGGCTGATCATCTCAAGTGCTTGTCGCCGGTATTTATCTGGATTTTCACCGGCGGCCTCTGTCGCGCATTCTTGTAACGCAGCCCATGAACTCTCTCCCCGGTGTTCGCTCTTGCGAAGAAGCAATCCAAACTGCGCCATGGCCGCTGCCCAGCGAAAATTCTGATCGCATTCGTCAATCGTCAGCGGCTCATCAACGAAAGGAAACTCAAGCAGACTGCTCGTGGCGCCTGTGGGCTCTTTGTAACGAATCTTGGCAGTCAACAGTTCGTTCGGTTGTTGCCCATTCGGCTGATATGTGGCTTTGCTGTAGCGTAGAGGTTCGTTCGCCTCGTCTTTTGCGTCCAAGTCGGTGCGGATTATCTCGTACAAGGCTGTTACGGAATGGCCGGCACCGATGTCTCCAGCGTCTTTTCGATCATTCTTGAAATCTGCCGTGGACAGCAACCGGTTTTCGTAGCCAACGAGTCGATATTGGGCGACTTTGGCCGGATTGAACTCGACTTGGATTTTGACGTCTTTTGCCACCGTTATAAGCGACCCGGTAAGTTGCTCAACCATCATCCGTCGCGCTTCGATATCAGAATCGACAAAGCCATAAAATCCGTTTCCATCATTGGAAATCTTTTCCATCAACTCATCATTCGTATTGCCCATACCGAACCCAAGCACGGTCAAGAAAATGTTGTCTTTGGCGTTCGCGGCAACCATATCAACTAGTGATGTCGTGTCGGTGACTCCGACATTGAAGTCGCCATCGGTGCAGAGGATGATTCGATTAGTTCCCCCATCGATAAAATTTTCGCGCGCTATGCGATACGCTAACTCAATACCTTCGCCCCCATTCGTCGAACCGCCCGCCGACAACGAACTCAGCGCATTTCTGATCGTTTGTTTTTCGCTGCCAGGCGTACTTTCTAGGACGAGCCCTGCCGCGCCCGCGTAGACGACAATTGCAACGCGATCATTCTCACGAAGTTGCTCGACCAGCAATCCGATGGCTTCTTGAACCAAAGGGAGCTTATTCTCTTCTGCCATCGAACCGGAAACATCCAGCAAAAACACTAGATTCGAATCCGGTCTACTTTTTAAGTCAATTTTGCGCGCTTGAAGTGCAACGCGAACCAGTTGGTGGTCGGGCTCCCACGGGCAGTTCGCCACGGCCAAACTTGCAGCAAAGGGGTCGTCATTTTTGGGCCCTTGATAATCGTACTCAAAGTAGTTCACCATCTCTTCGATTCGAACTGCGTCTGTCGGCGGCAGCGATTTGTATTCGAGCAAATTCTGACGGATTTTAGAAAAAGAGGCCGTGTCCACATCGATCGAGAAAGTCGAAAGCGGTTTTTGCTCCACGTTTTGAAATCCATTGTCTTCGATTCTGGCAAACCGATCCCCCGACGTCTCTGCCATTCCAAAATAGCCGCCGATGCCGTTACCTCCACCGCCACCAATTCCTGGAGCCCCACCCATGCCACCGCCCATGCCGCCCATGCCTCCGCCCAAACCTCTAGGGGGTTGGTTGCTGTTAGCGTGTTGGTTGCTAGGATTTTGCGAAGGCTGTTCTATGGTGACGTGATCGCGTTTCCCAGCATCTGCGCCGACGAAATTTAATCGGTTGCATTTTCTTAGCCTATGAAGAAGCTTGCTGATACCTTGCAGTGTTTCTTCTGGCGCGCTTACCACCATGCTCGCACCGATAATCTGAATGGTATCGGTACCCTCGTCCCATCGCCCCTCAATGCAATTCTGAATTGCGATCATGAGTTCGGTAGCGAAATAATTGTTTGGGAGCACGTAGGAAAGATCAAACACCTGAACCGTATTCCTTGATGCCCGAGCGCGTGTTGTAATTTCGACCCAGTAGTCCTGATCCAGTGTGTAGGTCAGCGCGAGCGGTTCAAGCAACGCTGCCAGAGCAACACGAACGGGAACTTCCGCATCGACGGAGAACTCGATCATTTGGTTTAGGTCAATTCCGTCTTCAATGATACCGGCGGAGTCCAAGCGAAACTCTGCGCCAGACAATTCTTCCAACTGCTCCAAAATACTGGGTAACGTATCCCAAAAATGAAACTTTCCCTTCGTTTCCAGAGCCTTGGCAACCTTGTCGCGAGCAGCCAAGTCCATCTCGTGCGAGTCTTGCACGTAGTCGTCACGGTTATTTGCTGGATCGGGGCGAGCCTGACTTTGAGTTGCTTTCAAATTCGGATCAACGTTTTTGCCAGGCGTGAGAAGGTCTTGAGGTGCCGAATATTGTTTGCCATGCGACTTTGCCAACTGTCTCAGTAGATTCTCGATCCCTTCTTGAGCTTCATCAGGCGCACTGACGACCATCACTGCGCTGATTAGGCCGATCGTGTCGGTGCCCTCGTCCCAACGACCATCAACACTATTTTGGATTAAGTTGATTAACCGATTCGTTTCCTCTTCCGTCGGGCAAATAGTCGAAACGTCATAGACTCGCACCAAGTTGCTTGCCGTGTCGGACGATGTTGTTATTGTTAGCCAATATTTTCTCTTTGTTGAGTAGGTCAGACCGAGTGGATGAAAGATGCCTTTCAAAGCCTCTCGAAGCGGCACTGCTCGCTCAAGTTCAAGCCGAATGGGTTCGTCGATCGAGATTCCTTCTTCGCTTAACTTAACCGTATCGATCTGAATAACGGCACCTACCTGTTTTTGCAGCTCCACCACGACTTGCGTCAGTGTCGAATTCTCGAATCGCAAGTTGACTTTCTTTTCCAAAACGGCCTGCAGTTTTTCCAGTGCGGCGTCATCCTCTGGATTATCTCTGAGCCATGCCGGTGGCGCGCTATTTGGCGTATAGAAAGGCATTGGTAACGGCGATGGGACCGCTACGTTTTGAAATGCTACAGTTTGCCGACTCATGCAGCAAAAAAATACAGTCGCAAGTACAAAATCAAGACCCGCAATAGTACGCATGACCCACGCTTCTTGGATTTTCATGAAAAGCTCCCGTTCATTCGCTAATTGATGGCGAGACAATACTTGATGGCTGGTTAGCAATAAGCAACAACCATGCCCAAAGGAATTTAAGTGACGAAGACTGCAAAGAAAGTCGATTCGATTGAATCTATTGAACAGTGAAAACACCATCACTCAAGTCGACTACCGAGGGGTGATCAACGCTGCGAATGCGTATCTTGAAATTACTGCCAGGAGAAATGGCTTGCGGAACTCGCCAAGTGAAATTTCCAATGCTGGGGGCATTCGAGGAGATATTGCGAACGAAAACACCATTCTGATAAAGTTGGATTTGGACAGGACCTGAAAAATTGTCGGACCAACTGATTACACGATCTGATCCTCGCGTCCATGTCTCGCCACCATTGGGAGACGTCAATGTTAATGTCGCCAAATCATAGCCGCCGGTGTGGGCCAGCGTATCAACCCAAACCCTCCCCATAACTGTGTTCCGCGAAACGATGGGACCTGCAACCACTGGCGGATTTGTAAATCGATTGCCGAGTTTTATTAATGCTGGCCGCGGGCGATAGGGTGCCAAACCGTTGTTCGAACTGAAGCTAAACTCGCCCCAAGCCGTAGCTTCGTGATCGAATAGCATGGACGAAAACCACGCGTAGTTGAACTTGGATTGCAAAAACACATTGGCAACATTGTTCGTCGTCGTCGACATGACGCCAAAGCCAGAACTGCGACGGAAATTGTCGAGTAGTATTGCTTTGTTCAGCCAATCATTTGAGTTTTGATACGCGCCTTCTTGAATTTGAAAACTCTCGGCCAAATAAAAGTCCGACGGCGCGATAACGTGTGGTAGGCCGTTTGGATTGTAGACGGGTACGGGCAGTAAGCCAAAAACGTCTCCTGGGTTCCACGCATTGACAATCACTGGCAAGAATCGAGCATGGGCCAAATTGACAATGGCATTCTGCCGTTCGCGTGTCACCCCAAAGTCATAGCCAAAGTCATCGAGGAAAATCCCATCAATGCCCATCGATTGCCAATTATCCATCGCCGTCGCGATTTGTTGCTCAGTCAAATTTTGGGTCGATACACCGGCGTCGATGTATCCAAAGAATTTTGTCGAAGCCGTGATCGCACTCTGAATGATTGACTGCGTGTTGTCGTGATCGCCTCCGGGATTCTGCAAACCATCGCCAAGCACGACGTAGTTGTATTTGGCGAAGTGAGTTGCTGCTGCCGCATTCGACGTACTGCCGTTGATAACGCTGGGCCAAGCGTAGTAAATCAAAAGTTTCCGTGGACGAACATCCGGTCTGGTCTGAGCAGTAGCACTGTTGCTCCACGTTAGCAACATTGAGAATATGCCAATCGCAAGGGCAATCGTTTTTGACTTCACGTTTTGTACCCTATTCAGAAAACTGACGGCTAATCTTTGGTCTTATTGTTCTTGCGAAAATCCCAGGGAGGTGTTGGCGAGGACTCCTTCCAAAGCCCAAGCTTTACTTCGCGTGCTTTTTCCTCAGCTTTGGCGAACTCCTCGTCTTTGTTGTACCGCTTGAAATGCCAAGCCGATCCGATGCGAATCATTTCGAGGTTTACAAACTGCTCGCCGACATAAACGTGGCCGAGAATTCGCTCAAAGCTGTCCTTCGCTTTCCATTTGACGATGACCTCTTTGCCAGAAATCAGTTTACCAAGCAACTTAGTTGCTTCGCTACCGAAATCTTGTTTTGGCTCGGGAGCGTCAATGCCCTCTAGTTGGACTTCCTGCTCCTTATTGTCCTTGTCAACAACGATAATCGAATCACCGTCGACGATCTTCTTTACTTTCCCTTCCAGGACTTTTTCCGATATATCCTTTTCATCCTGCCCGAACGCAATGAACGTAAGAATGCAGGAAACGGCAAGGAATTGAGCGAAATGACGAATCATTATTAACCTCATTGTCAAACAGGGAACGGACCAAACTCATTTTTGAAAAGCGAGTGTGTGACTATAGCCACCATGTATCGGTTTTGGGATGGCTTGAGAAAAATTTCTTGTTTGGGCGTCTATTTTAGACCTTGGGCCATCGATAAAAAAGTCCGAAACCGAAGCTATCTGTTCTGCATATCCCTGGCCGAAAATGCAACTTGCAACTGCGTATTTAGACTTCCGGTATAGATTACCAGCAAGCCCGTAAAGATCACCAACGCCTCGGATTAAAAGAAATTCCCGCCGAACTTTTTCATCACGACTTACTTTGGAAATATCATTTCAGAATCGAGACAACACATCCGGCGGCTAGTCGTTCGCGACATCCAGCGGCTAGACGGGCGCAAGCTGCTCTAGTTTTTTCGCGTCCGCATAAAACTTGCGAATTCCATCGCTAAGTTTCTCTACGGCCATGGCATCGCTGTTGTGCAGCCAGCGAAAGGATTTCTCGTCCAAGGTGATTTTCTGCTCGCTACTGGCTTGCGCGGTTGCTTTGCTGAGTCGGACAGCGAGTTCACCGTCGGTGCTTTGCATTTTCTCGAGCAAGTCGGGACTGATCGTTAGCAAGTCGCAGCCGCACAGGTGTGTGATCTGTTCGACTTTGCGGAAACTCGCTCCCATGACTTGCGTGGCGTATTCGAATTTCTTGTAGTAGTTGTAAATCCTAGTTACGGACGCGACGCCTGGATCTTCGTCAGCGGGAATTTCGCTACCGCGTTCTTTCTTGTACCAATCGTAGATGCGTCCCACGAAAGGCGAGATGAGCGTAACCTTGGCTTCGGCACAAGCGACAGCTTGGGCAAAACTGAAGAGCAACGTGAGATTGCAATGGATGCCTTCGCGTTCCAGTTGTTCTGCCGCGCGAATGCCTTCCCATGTACTTGCCAATTTGATCAAGATTCGCTCGCGGGCGATCCCTGCCGCTTCGTACAACTCAATCAAGCGATGCGCCTTGGCGATGGAGCCCTGGGTATCAAAACTAAGACGGGCGTCGACTTCCGTCGATACTCGGCCTGGTACGATCTTTAAAATCTCGCTACCAAAGTTGATCAGGAGCTTATCCATGAAAGCTTCCTTGCGTTGGGCTTGATTGCCCGAAACCTTTGAAGCAAAACTTTTGGCTTCGGCAACAAGGCTTTGATATTGCGGCTTTTGGGAAGCTTGTTGAATTAACGAGGGGTTGGTTGTCGCATCTTGTGGTTTATATTTTGCAATCGACTCAAAATCGCCCGTGTCGGCAACGACGATTGTATTTTGTTTTAGTGATTCCAATTGGTTCATAGCTCTATCCAATCTGATGAGATTTAATTTAACGCGAATTGTAAGTTGACCAGTTCGTTTGAATGTTCGCTATTGTCCAGCTTGACAACAGGGTTGTCTATTTCAAACCTGTGGACCTTGCGAATTGAGTCAACGAAAATAGTCGTCTGCGATCATCGCATTGTTTTCGTAAGTTCTTTGACTCTGTGGAACGGCACCGTTCAAATCGACTTGTGGGAGAGAAAATTTCGCCGCAACTACGATCGCCGACCCAAATGCCAGCTTGGACAGTTTTGTGTTTGTTTGCGAGTACGCTAACTATTTTTATTTAATTCTCGTCCATAACTTCTGTTTTTGCTCGGGATTTCTGTGATGCCGCCTCGCGGCAAAGGATTCTACATCGATTAAGGCCGCTTTTCTGTTTGGCACTCAAGACGTTAGACTGTGGTCGGAATTCTTTTTCCTTCGAGATACAAATTCACTTGATGACTAACACGCAGGCGTAAAGAGCATGAGCACACCGAGCATTCGAGGTAAAGTTCACTTAATTGAGGAAACGAAAGTTTTTGGCCAAAAGGGATTTCGCAAGCGATTGGTTGTGCTCGAGCAGGACAATGGTCGTTTTGTGAATTTTATTCCGTTAGATTTCATCGGCGACGCCTGCGACGCGGCCGATGACTTGAGCGTCGGCGACGAAATTGACATTAACTATCGCTTGTCCGGTCGCAAATGGCAGAAGGATCCTCAGAGCGAGGTAAAATTTTTCCTAAGCGCCGAAGCGATGAATTTTCGCAAACTCGGAAGCGGAGCAGGGCCAGCATCACAACCTGCAGCGGAGCCCAATAACTCGCTCGCCGAAGCCTCCTACGACGATGGCGACGGTATTCCTTTCTGATTGATTTTATTACGTAAGTACTCCATCCCTGGAGTGGCAAGTTCCTGCGGAACTAAGTAGGTACGCTGGCCTATTGCTCCATTTCAAGTACTCCTTGATCGATTTGCTTTTTTGCCAACGTCGCCAAGTTGCGGATCTGCGATTGCTCCTCTTGGGATAGAAGCGAGAGGTTGAAGGACTTCATGTAACGAAATGCATGACGCGGTCTTTGTTGTTGTAACCACACTTTGATGAGATATACCTGCATCGCAAATCGCTGTGCAGGAAACTGGTCGATAAAGGATTCCATCAAGGGAACTGCTTTGACATAGTCCTTGGCCTTCAAGTACGCCGAAATGACCTGACGAAGCCGTTGCATGTCCCAAGTGTGGTCAGGCTTGATGCTGACGAGTTTTTGATGCATTGCGACTGCCGCATCGACATTTCCACCTGCGATCGCTTCGGCGATTTGATTCTCGATCATGGCGTGTTGCCGCACCGCCGCTTCTTTGTCTTGGGCTGATTCTGGAGATTTTTTCTTTTTACGCCGCCCGTTCTTTTTGAATACCGACGCATCCCCCTCCTTGCCATGAAAGTACGAAATCAAATCGTACCCTTCGCAGTCTACCCACCGCCGTTGCAGCATGAGCAAGCCGACTGGAACCCCAATCGCTCCTCCCAGTAAATGAAGGGCTTCGGTCGTCACGCCTCCGCTCCACGACCAGGGCACAAAGTTAAACGCGAACATCATCAGTCCAAAAATACTGATTGGCATTTCGAACATGATTGGCTTGAAGCCGAAGAGAAACATAATCTCAAACGAATTCGATGGCGCCCAAATCACAATCAAAGCGAGCAATGCGAAAATCGCTGACGAAGCTCCCACTGAGAATCCGCCTGAGGAAAAAATCATCAGTAGTTGTTCGAGCATCGATTCAGCCGCACCCATACCGATATAGAGTGCCGAGAAAACGAGCGGCCCCACCTTGCCTTCGATGACCAAACCGAATGCCCAAAGAAAGATCATGTTGCCGATCAAGTGAAACAATCCGGCATGCATGAACATGCTTGTAAACCACTGCCACGGTTTGAGGCCATTTCCCCAGTCTAAAACGAGATAGGAAGCAATGGACCCGCTACTTTTTACCTTTTCGGATTCGGGCTCTTTCAATTTAGCCAACAGCTCGTTCACCGAGTCGTCGATTCGCGATTGCCTTTCAAGTTCCTCAATGAACTGTTCTTTTTCAGCGTCGTCCATTTCGACACCTGATGGAGGTACGAGCGTCAGTTGCGAGCCATTTAGATCATTTTCTAAGTTTGTACAGAACGCGATAAAGAAAACGATATTCAGAACGATCATTACTCCCGTCGCGATCGGATAATGATAGAGAGGTGCGTCCGTGTTATAGGGAACAAGGAACATTGGTGGCACTCAATGGAAAGAGAGAAATAGAGCTGAGGGCTCAGACACCGCCCATGATAATCTGTCCAGGTTGACTGCGGACTAGATTTCGGCGCGAATAGCTCGTCAAATGCGATACCATGCGACTTGCGGGCTCCACAGTCAACACGCGTTCTATCACAAAGACCAACGGGGAGGTGGTCTTTGTGTTCGCGTTATTTTCATTGTGAGCAAACGATCAGCAGAACCCTACAGAGTCCAGCCTTTTCTGTACTCTTTGTCAATGAATTGTTGAGCTTTGTCCGCCCCGATTGCTTTGAGATTAACGGAATCCCATTGGAATGCTTGACCGCTACGATAGCTGGCCGTGCCAAGGCAGACGGTTTCGGTAAGCGCGCCGGAATAATCAAAATTGCACGTCGTCGGGTCGCCGGTTCGAATAGCGTGAAGCCATTCGCGATGGTGTCCTATCGAATCGGGAATGGACTTTTCGGGTGCTTTGTAATCGGCAAACTTGTCGCCGGGCAGCAGGCAACGCTGACCGTAGTTACTCAGCAGCATGCCTTTATCACCAATGAACAATTGGCCCGCCTCTGGACCAATAGCGTTTCCGCTTTGGTCTTTGGGTGAGGATTTCATAATGTCGGCAATCATGTCAGGACGCTTTCCGCTGTCATACCAGTGCACGGTGACGGCGGGACGCTCACCGCGTGCAGCGTGTTGGTATTTGACTTTACACCAAGCTGGCGCGGAGACCGCATCCACGGGTGGGCCTTCAGCAGCAACATGTTCTGGCCCGCGTAGATCGAGCGCCCAATGCACCAAGTCCATAAAGTGACAACCGAAATCGCCAAGAGTTCCGCTTCCATAGTCCCAGAACTTGCGCCATTGGAACGGATGGACATCTCCGCTGTAGGGTCGTTCCATGGCGGGGCCTAGCCAAACGTCCCAATTCAAACTTTCCGGCTTCGGTATGTTGGTATTGAATTTCGCCCCCGTGTAAACGGCGTTCGCCCAAACATGAACTTCGCGAACAGGTCCGATTGCACCCGCTTTGATCAATTCGACGACACGCCGATAGTTATCCCCTGCATGAATTTGCGTCCCCATTTGCGTTGCAAGATTCTTTTCTTTGGCAAGCTCCGCTAGCACGCGGGCTTCTTTAACCGTATGTGTTAGTGGCTTTTCACAGTACACCGGCAATCCCATTCGCAAAGCGCGTGCTGCGATCGGCGCGTGATTATGATCGGCGGTGCTGACCACGACCGCATCGATCTTGCCTTCTTCTTTGTCAAACATCACACGCCAGTCCTGATACTTTCGAGCATTGGGATAACTGGCACTGCCTTTGTCCAGCATTGCATTATCGCAATCGACCAGAATCGTGATCTCTTCATGAGCGACTTCGGAAATATTCGCACCGCCGCGATTTGTTGCGCCGACTGCGGCAATGCGAATTCTGTCATTGGGGCCGGGCTTGCTCGCATGCGACAACGAAGGGAGCCCCATGACGACGGGGACAGCTAAGCTTGACTGCAAAACGCGGCGACGAGAAACGAGATGACGTGCCATGATGGTTCCTTAAATATGTCGTTGAATAACGAGAAAACGGCGGGATAAAAGGCGAGATCGCTGCGCAGCGATAATCCGATTATAGACGGTCGCATTTTGGAAATGGGAACTGCAGCACGAAAGAGGGTATTTTGGGCGAATGGTCGATAGAGGTCTGCTGTGGATGAACAAGCGTTTTAAAAATTGTTATAATGCCGTGGTCTTGTTAACGGAGCCATCGAAGCGGGAGAATGTTGTGGGAAATGCTCAAGTAAATGTTCCAACATCGGATTTGCCTAGTGCCAGTTACCCGTTCTTTGGCCAACTTGCCCGAATAATCAATTCCGGTCAAGCTCGATCGGTTGTTCTGTCAGGCAATATTTACGATCTCTATTACGACGGGAAGCAATACGTTCCACTGCTGCCCTTTCTCCAAGCCAAAGCTGAGATTTCTGGCATTATCGAAGTCGTCTACGAACAAAACGGACCGGTTCGTGTGTCGGATACTGACCGAGTCAAATTGCGTGAAGCTTGGTCGGCTTGGAAGAATGGCGTCGCTGTGGATGCCGTTGGGATGAAAGAGATCTTGCCGGACGGTTCCAAATTCGAACTACGGCGAAAAGAATTCGATCAATACTTGCGCGACGCACTCGGCAACGCCACGCTTGCTCTCGAATTCCTGCGCCAATTGACAATTTGTTCTCGAGCCGTGCTCAAAGAGAACTTGCTAATCTTCATCGAAGCCGCCGACATGTTGCTTCCATCAGGCGATGGCGATGTATCCAAAATGAACGACGCCCAGCTTCGTCGCATCGCAATTGTTACAGACTGGTTTTCGGACCCGGCATTCTTCTCGGGCCGCGATACGGTTTGCTTGATCGCAGAATCCCGGAGCTTGATCCATCCTCGCATCGCTAGGCTCCCGCAGATTCTTGTCGTCGAAATACCTTCTCCGGATACGGAAAAGCGTTTGCACTATATCAAGTTCAATTCGTCGCAATACACGTCCACCGAATCGCAAGGGGCAATCGATGTCCTCGGAGAATCAACAGCCGGACTAAGTTTACATGCTGTGCGTCAACTGTTGCTGGCGTCGGAGTATTCCAAGCAACAAGTCCACCGCAACGATGTCGTCGCGCAAGTCGAACAGTTCATCCAAGGCCAGCTTGGCGAAGATGTTGTCGAATTCAAAAAGCCGCAACAAACCCTCAAGGATGTGATTGGATTTTCAAAACTGAAGGAATTCCTCAACACCTACCTTATTCCCCGGATGAAGTTGTCCGATGACCGAGCTCTACCCGGAGCGGCGATTGCTGGCCCCATCGGCGGCGGCAAGACGTTTATTTTTGAAGCGGTCGCGGCCGAACTTGACATGCCCGTGTTGGTTCTCAAGAATATTCGTAGCCAATGGTTCGGCCAAACGGACGTGATCTTCGAACGTCTGCGACGCGTGCTCGAGGCGCTCGAAAAAGTCGTTATCTTCGTCGACGAAGCCGACACGCAATTTGGTAGCGTTGGCGAAGGGGCTCACGAAACCGAACGTCGATTGACCGGCAAGATCCAAGGCATGATGAGCGACACGCGTCTGCGAGGCAAAGTCATTTGGTTGCTCATGACGGCGCGAATCCACTTGCTCTCACCCGACATTCGCCGCCCGGGCCGTGTTGGCGATTTGATCATTCCGGTGCTCGACCCGACTGGAGATGATCGGCGCGAGTTCATCCGTTGGATGTTGAAACCGACCAATATGGTGACCGACTCTTTGGTAGAGTGGCTGGACACCGAGGGTTTGTCTCCGGATTATTCGTCTGCCGCATATGCGGCCTTACGCAGCCAATTCAAAGCTTTGCCTCCCAAGAACGAAGACGAGTTGAAAGGCATTGTCAAGGATTTCCTGCAACCCGCGATCCAACAAACACGCCGTTATCAAACCTTGCAAGCACTTATAAATTGTACTCGGCGTAGTCTTTTGCCAGATCCAAACATTTCCGATGCACAGCGCGCCCAATGGGAAGAGGAAATCCGCCAGTTAGAATTCCAGGGGATTCGCTAATGCATCAAAAAGCTTTCGGAATTTAGATTCGTAAAAAGGTGAACAGTATGATGACTCGGAAAGCGTTTTTCGCACTTGCGACGATTTTTATTGGCTTGGCTGGTCAACAAATTCACGGTCAAGAAAAATTCAAGGACCTCGTTGGGGCCGTACAAATCCAGCCAGTTCCCAAGCCAGGCACCGTTCAAGTTCCCTACATCACGTGGGGTGGCGATGTGGCTACCTTCATGGCCAACGGCGATTTAAAGACCAAAGCCGGATCGATCTATCAGCAACAAGGCCTCGACATGCAACTGGTTGCAGGGGATGACTTTATCGGTCAAGTCCGCAATTACATGTCTGGAAAAACCCCGTTCCTTCGCGGAACAATGCACATGCTGGGACTAGCCAGCGAAGTTATCGGCAGCGACCCTCGAACAAAGCCCGTCGTTATCTTGCAGTTGTCATGGAGTGCCGGCGATCATATTGTGACTCGAGCGGAGATTAAATCGCTCAATGACCTTAAGGGCAAAAAGATCGCGTGCCAACAAGGAGGCCCTCACGTGGGCTTGTTGTATGACTCACTAGCTGCCGCGCAACTCAAGCGAGAAGATGTTGAGATTGTTTGGGTAGCAGATCTCACGGGAGCCAAAGGTGCTGCGGCGGCGTTCCGCAATGATCCATCCATCGACGCTTGCTGCGTGATCACACCCGATATGATCGGCTTGACTGGCGGATTCGACTCCAAGGGCAGCGGTGCCGAAGGAACGGTTGCGGGTGCGCATGTTGTTAATAGCACACAACAAATGAGCCGCTCGATTGCCGACGTGTACGCAGTTCGCAAAGACTGGTTTGATGCGAACAAACCGTGGGTCGAAAAATTCGTCGCTGGTTATCTCAAGGCAACCGAACAAGTCGTCGGTTTGCGAAAAGGATTTGAAGAATCCAAAAAGCTATCCGAGCCGTATCGGCAAACGCTCACGTTGGCCCAACGAATCTTCGGCAAAGAAGTCCTACCATCTCTCGAGATCGACGCACATGGCCTATTATTGGATTGCTCGTTCGTCGGTTTGCCAGGTCAGATTGCATTCTTTAACGACAAAGGGAACTTGAGTGGTTTTGAAACTAAGATGGGTGAAACACTGGACCTTGCTACGAGTTGGGGATACGCCAGCGTTCGAAACGGTTTTGATCCCGCGAACTGGGATTACAAAAAACTTGCAAAAGATGCGGGGGTTCAATACGTAGAGCCGACTAAGTCCGAACGGTTTGGTCCTAGTGCCGAAGCGACAGAGACGTTCTTAGGGGATAATCTCGACGCCAACACAATCGTTAGTTTCACCATTTCGTTTGAACCCAACCAACAAGAATTCTCTGCTGATCGTTACGGGGCCGAATTTGCTCGGGCTTTGAAAGCAGCCAGTACGTTCGGGAATGCCCGTGTCGTGATTCGCGGACACTCGGACCCAACGAAAACATTGGTGGACTTGGTGAAATCCGGCTTGGCAAAGGGCATCATCCAACAAAATGGGGCCTCGCCAAACTACCGTTATTTCTTCAATGGCAAGCCCTTAGATTTGGCGGATACAAAGACCATCGTAGAACTGATCACCAAAGGTGCATTCAGTGGAAAAGACCCAGACCCGACAGTGACAATGCAAGCTGCAATGAATCTCAGCAAGCAACGGGCCGAAGCTGTGCGGGATGCGTTGGTCAAATATGCCAAGCAAATTGAAGTCAATCTCGACTTGTCCCAAGTCGTCCCCGTCGGTGCAGGGATTATGGAACCCGTGATTGCCAAGCCACGCAATATCGACGAAGCAAAAGAGAATATGCGAGTGGAATTCCGCATCGTCAAAGTCGACGCTGAGACCATCGCCCCTTCAGACTTTAATTTCTAATCCGCAGTTGGAGGTTCGATAATTCAATGAACGGGCGACTGCATTTGAAAAGTTTCTTGACGATTGTGCTGTGCTTGTTTAGCTCGCTGGTTGTGGCGGGTAACAATGTCGTTATCGTTTTGGATGATAGCGGTTCCATGAAGGATCGAATGCGGACCAGTCAGGGACGGGTCGCAAAAATCGATGCAGCAAAACAGGCGATCTCTAAAGTTTTGGATGCACTGCCTGCCGACACGCAATTAGGCGTGTTGCTTTTCAACGGTGCCCAACAAAATGGCCATTGGTTGATTCCTCTGGGACCTCTCAACGTGGCTCAAGCCAAACAGAGGATTCAGAGCATTCGCGCCGATGGTGGAACGCCGCTGGGCGAAAAAGTACAATTCGGAATGGATGAGTTGTTGCGGCTTCGAGCCAAACTAACGTATGGAACCTATCGCTTGCTGGTCGTAACCGATGGTGAGGCAACGGACAGCGATCGATTAAATCGAGTATTGCCTGGCATTCTCTCACGCGGCATCGCAGTTGATGTGATTGGTGTCGACATGGCCAAACAGCATTCTTTGGCAACCCAAGTCCATTCCTATCGCCGAGCGGATGACGCAGCAAGTTTCGAGAAAGCCGTTTCGGATATCTTGGCAGAATCGACTGCGACGAATGATGGTGCGGATTCTGATTTTGACCTGATCGCATCCCTTCCAGACTCGTTGGCCAGCGAAGCTTTGGTCGCTCTCTCAAAACCCAATAACGCGGCCGTTGCCCTTGATGAAAATCCGCTGTCTGCCGTTGTTCCAGCGGACCCACAACCCAGTTCAACTTCATCATCCACACCAACAAATCCACCGCCAAGCGTGACCGTTTCCTACGATGGCAGCATCATCGGCACCTTACTGTCTGGCCTGTGTTGTATGGTCGTGTTTGGAATCGTTTTAATTGTGGCGGTCGTTGCTATTTCCAAATCAAAACGCCGTTAACATGGGTCGCCCAAGCAACCGACCTTCCATCAACATGTTACAATCACGCGTTTTAGGCGCATACAATTTGTAGATATCCCATTACAATTTGCCGAGTTTCCGATGCAATTTGGCTGTCGAATTTTTGCACTAGTCGGCAAACAGCCAGCAAGAATACCGGATAGGTAACGACTCCAGTTAATTGAGGTTTTTGTGCTACTCTTGGGCAAACCTTGAAAGTGGTTTAAAAAGTAAACACCGTGTCCAAAACTAAAATCTTTGTCGCTTCCCTCGTTTGGCTCGCAGTGCTGACTACGGGCGTTTTGATTTGGAAGTTTGGCTTTGAACCCAAGCGGAAAGCAGACCAAGAAAAAGAACGCGAGCAGATCCGCACCGAAGTCCTCAAAGAGACGCAAGGCACAAGCCGCTATAAGCACGAAATCACGCTAGGCATGGATTCGTTTTCCGGTTATGCGATCCTCCGTTCGCCCGCTTTCGTGAATGAACTTAAATCCCACGGTATTCGCTTAAACATTGTCGACGACCAAGCGGACTATAAGAAAAGGATCGCTAACCTTGAGGCAGGCAGCGTGCAGTTTGCTGCATTTCCCGCCGATGCGCTCATTCAGACGAGCGTGACCCGCGACTACCCTCCCGCAACGATTATCGCCATCATCGACTCGACAAACGGTGCGGACGCGTTGGTTGCCTACAAATCCAAGTATCCCACAATCGATTCACTCAATGCACCGGATACCAAATTCGTACTAGTTGGGGACTCGCCGAGCGAAACGTTAGCTCGCGTCGTCATGCACGATTTTGACTCTAGCCGAATGGGTTCGAATCCATTCCTGCGATTAGCTTCGCCTGAGGCCGTGGTCGAAGCCTATAAAGCAGCAACCCCATCGACTTCGCAAGTTTATGTCACCTGGGAACCTTACGTCACACAACTTACAGCAAATGACCAAATGGTTAAACTTGTCGACAGTTCTCGATTCACCGGATACATCATCGACACACTGGTCGTTAGCCGGGATTTCCTGCTTAAAAATCAACCCATCGTTGAAACCGTCCTCGAATCCTACTTTCGCGCTCGATTCAGTTTTGAAAAACAAGGATCAGACGACAAGAGCTATGAGCAAAAAATGCAGGCGCTTGTTGTGGAAGATGCTAAAGCAACGAACAACATTTTGACGGATGCACAGTCCGAAAAGTTGGTTAAGTCGATCGAATGGAAGAACACGATGGAGAACTTGGCCCACTTTGGAATCGAAGGTGGCAAAGTCATGCACATCGAAGACATGCTAGGCCGAATTCACAGCGTCCTCAAATCGACGGATGCGATCGACAAAAACTCGAACGACGCGAACTTGAAAAACCTATTTTTCGAAGCACCGCTCAAAGCATTACACGATCGCAATTTTTTTCCTGGAGTGCGTTCCGAGAAAATTCGAGAAAGTGTCGAGCTTCCCGGGCTAAGCGAAGAACAGTGGGCGTCCCTTTCGCCTGTTGGAACATTGAGCACGCAACAACTGGTTTTTGCACGCGGGGCCGCAATCCTGACCGAACAAAGCCGCTTTGTGTTGAATGACTTGGCAGAAAACCTAGGGTCGTGGCCGCACTATTACTTGATGATTCGCGGAAATGCAGCTTCTTTGGGAGATGTTGAAGCCAATAGGGCCCTAGCTGCCAAACGTGCCGAGGCTGCTTTAGAATATCTTGAGACGCAAGGAATTCGTCGCGAACGGATGCGTGTTGTTTCCGGTGAAATTACGGGAGAAACAAATGTCACGTTCGTCGTCGGTCAAATTCCCTATTGAGTCTGGGGTTTCGACTTAAATTAAACGAGACAAATGCGGTCTCGACAATTATTTGATTTGGATAACGAGTGTTTGAGAATATTCGCCGACGCGTGATGAGCGAGATTTTTTTAGCGCCATCGGTTGTGATGCCGATAGTGGCAGGCGCATCGGCTTGGATTTTGTCGTGGGCTGCCGGAGGTGTTGGCATCCTCAACTTGGTCGGCTTGGCAGGTGTCCTGGGCGGTATAGGCTGGATGGCAACCCGAGCGATTTTTCTAACCGACAAGATTACGGCAGAGACACTTCGGGAAATAAAACAAAAACAGAAAGACGAAGAGAATCGAGAACTCGATAAACTCCAACGTAAATTGCGCAAAGACGGCGATCATAGAACGCAGGACTATTTGTTGCTGTTGCGGACTTCGAAAGATGATTTCGAAGAAGCGACAAGCCAACCCGGGGTCGAGAAAAGAAGTGTTGAAGTCGTCGAGCAAGTCCGACAACTGTTCGCAGCCGCCGTGGTTCAACTTGAGCGAACCTACAAGTATTGGGAATTATCGGAACGGTTGGTCGGCGAAGAGCGCGACCAGATCCTTGAGCAAAGAGAAAAACTCGTCAACGAAATCAAAACGACCGTTGATCACTTGGATACCGTCACAAAACAGTATCGCGAGTTGATGGCCCGCGAGCAGCAAGTTGACTTGAGCCAGCTTCGCGACGAATTGGACACATCGCTTCGGATTGCCAAGCGAACCGAAGAACGCATGCGAGAAATCGAATCAAAACCAGATTATGAAAGCTTTCTTAAAGAATAGGAGATTGGTTGATGTTTAAGGCAATTGGAAAATACTTCCGCGCACTCGGGTATTTGGTTACGTTTCGTATTAACAAAGCCCGAGAAACTCTGGACTTGAATCCAGGCGTAATGATGGCCAGTTATGAGAATATTATCGAAGAGAAACGACAACGCCTCTCGCAGTACAAGGATGCCATCAGTGCGCTCATCGCCCAAGAAGAATCGAAAAAAGAGAAACTTCGGGCACTGACCGATGAGATCGGCAAGCTTGAAAAATTGAAGACCGGCGCTGCGGCTCGCGCGAAACAACTTGTCGATAAATATTCGGGCGATCCTGCTGCGGTAAAGAACGATCCCGAATACTTAAAATGCCAATCGGCGTTTAAGGATTTTTCGTCAACGCTCGCAGAAAAGCAAAAACGTGTTTCGGAGTTGGAATCTGACCTTAAAGAGATGATGTCGGGCATTTCGGGTCACAAGATCCAGATCCAAGCGCTCATGCGCGACCTGGATAAACTCAAGGAAGAAAAGCATGATGCCGTCGCAGACGTGCTGTCGGCCAAGGAAGAAAAGCAGATCGCCGACATGATGACGGGCTTAGCCACCGATCGCACTTCGGAAGAACTTCGCGAATTGCGCGAGTTGCGTTCCAAGGCTTCAGCAAATGCTCGAGTCAGTCGCGAGCTGGCAGGTATGGACTCGAAAAAGGAAGAAAACGAATTCCTCGAGTATGCGCAAAACACCGAAGCGGACAACGAATTCGATCAACTGATCGGCTTGTCTGCGAAGAAAGAAGCCGCAACGCCGGCTCAAACCGAAACGAAGATTCCGGAAGCGTGATTCGCGTTTCGTGGGAATTGAAAAAAGCCGAGCGCGAAGTTGAAAATCGCGTTCGGCAAGTCAAAAAAAATGCCGAACAAATCAAGCTTCTAACATCAGAGGAAGAATTGAATCATGAAGAAAACTCGGAAATCGCTTTTCCAATTACTAAATGCATCGCTGGGATGCGGATTATTGCTCGTTTCGATTGCCGGATGCAAACCTGCCGAACCCGTCAAAACACAACCGACAGGAAACACTTCTACAAATGCGTCAACAGCAACGACTGCGAAGCCAGCGGTCTTTACCTTGGCATGGAGTGAGTACCCTTCGTGGAGCGTGTTCGGCGTTGCTCACGAACAAGGTTTGCTCGATGAAGCTCAGGGAAAGCTTGGGGATATGGAAAAGAAATGGAACGTGGACATTGTTCTCAAGCAAACCGATTACGATACCTGCATTCAATTTTACGGCTCTTCGCAAGCCGACGCAGTGTGCATCACCAACATGGATATATTGGGCCCTGCTAACTCGCGTGCGGGTGTAGCCATCATTCCAACTTCTACAAGCGCTGGCGCTGACGCATGCTTGGCAGTGGGCGTGAGCGATATCGATCAACTAGCAGGCAAGAAAACGCATGGCCTTGAGCGAAGCGTTTCGCAATATGCCTTCGAGCGAATTTTGATTCTCAAGGGCAAGAACCCCAAGGATTACCCTTTCGTTCAAATGGACCCTTCGCTGGCAGCACAAGCCATGCAAACAGGCGACGCGTCGATCGAGTCCATCATGGTATGGAATCCGTTTGTATTGCAAACATTGCGAACGCAAAAGAACTCAAAAGTCTTGTTCGATTCGACCGCCATTCCTGAGGAAATTATCGACATGGTCGTTGTTGCCAAAGACTCGCTTGCCAAGCAAGGCGGCAAGAATTTTGCGATGGCGATTCTTGATACGTATTACGAAATCAATCGCAGATTGGCCGACCCAAAAACGGGAAACGACACATTGGTCGCCATCGGCGCACGATTCAGCAATTTAGGTCTTGCCGATATGAAACTTGTTGTGGAGCAAACGAAATTCTACAAGGACCCCAAAGCTGCATTGACGCTGCTTGAGAGCGATAAATTCCGCAAGGAAACAATGCCAGCCGTCGCAACGTTTTGCGTCGAGCACGGCATTTCGGAAAAGCAACCTGCGATCGGTTTCGATCAAGCCGATACACAGTTGAATTTCGATTTGAGTTACCTTAAAGCGATTCGCGATGGCGTCACTTCTCCAAAGTAGTCCTTGCCGCATACAAGTAGAACTTCATCCATGATTCGTCATCCGATTCCACTTTGGTTGTTCGTGGGTTTGGGCCTACTTGGCTTTATTGTCTTGGGAAGCGTTTATGCTGGGTTGTCGATTCGACAAACACGCATCAACCCAGAACAGACAATTTTGCCTGGTATAAAAGGACTCTCAGGAGGCTTTCAAAAAATCCTCAAACCGCAAGGATCGGAATCCAGTCCCAAGCCTGCGATGTTATGGACCGATGTCGCAGCTACGTATTGGCGACTATTCCTCGGGATGCTCCTTGGTGTCTCGCTCTCCGTTATTATCGGCATTGCCATGGGAGCTTACAGGTGGATCGAAGCCATCCTGAGTCCTGTCATTTCATTTATGGCGAAAGTCCCTCCGACAGCCATGATGCCGGTGTACTTTGTTATGGTAGGAACCGACCAAAAGATGTTCGCCTCGATGGTGGCGCTTGGAATCTTTTTCAGTATGGCTCAGTCGGTTTATCAGGCTGCACGTAAAGATGTTTCGGATGACGCGATTGACAAGGCTTACACGTTGGGCGCGTCCGATTCGGAAATTATTGTCGACGTTATCTGGAAGCAAATCCTTCCGCGCATTCTCGACAACGTGCGGCTTCAAATCGGCCCCGCAATGGTTTTCTTATTGGCAGCCGAAATGCTGGTAGGAGGGCAGGGCATGGGCTATCGAATTCGGATGGAATCCCGCATCCTGAATTTGAGCGTCGTTTACATCTACTTGTTCATTTTGGGTGGGTCGGGGTTGTTGTTGGAATGGTTTCTCCTATGGACCCGTCGACGCCTGTGCCCCTGGTTCGGTGAGTAATTTCCTCGGGATACCGTTGATCACTAGCCTGGCCATTCAAAGGATTTCGGAAAAATGTTTGCGTTAGAAATTCGCGATGTTAATCAAGCGTTTGGGCAGAATCGCGTTTTGTACAACGTCAATCTCCAGATCGCTGCAGGCCAAATCGTTGCCATTGTAGGGCCAAGCGGCTGTGGCAAAAGCACCTTGCTTAAAGCGATCTTAGGCACGAACCCTACCGATGTGGGCGAGATTCTGGCCGAAGGAAAAGTTATCCGCTCGCCGTCTCGTGATGTTGGAATCGTCTATCAGAATTATTCTCTTTACGAGTTCTTAACCGCAGAAGAAAACGTCGCATTCGGTTTGACGGTCGATGGCACATCGCTTCTCACGCGTGTCTTTAAGCTGCCCAGTTTCATGCGTAAGCGGCAACAATTTATTCAGGAGTCTCGCAAATTCTTGGATCGCGTAGGATTGCAAGCCGCCAGCGGTCGCTTTCCAGCTCAGTTATCGGGAGGAATGCGTCAACGAGTCGCCATCGCACAAGCCTTTATCCTTAAACCGAAAATTGTTTTGCTCGACGAGCCGTTCGGCGCGTTGGATGAAACGACTCGCGAAGATTTACAAGTCATGCTGCTTAGGTTCTATCAGGAAAACTTGGAAGCGAAACGCGAGGGAAAAACGCCGCCGTATACGATCATTATTGTGACGCATGAATTAAACGAAGCGATCTACGTTGCGGACAGAGTCGTCGGCATGTCCCGCTATCACACCGAAGGCGACAAAGGGGCGACGATCGTCTACGATCGGCCTTGTCCTGTCTTTAAGCCTGACGATCCTCGTGACTATTCCAAGTTCTTTGAACAGCGTGAAGAACTTCGTCGTGCCGTATTCGATCCGGACTACATCAAGCACCATACGAAATATGTTTCGTTCTGGAACGAGCTTGCCGCCCAATCTGCTGCCGTTGCAGAAATGTCAAACGAATCGTCCGGCGAAATGTACGATGCATAACGCCGGACTTGAGAATGCTCGTTGACGACAGAGTCAATACGCTCGACCTGCCAGCCTCCGATTACTCTTTGGGCAGGTAGTCGATCGGCGCTAAAAGCTGCTTGGAAAAATATCCCGGCTCATTCTGGAAGCCATAAGGCGTCGCAGTGTACTTGCCAATGATTTCTACGTTGGCTTTCTCGGGAATCTGGTCTTCGAGACCCGTTCCCCAGTACACGCCGTTGACCAACAATCGGCGAAGCCCTTCGTTTTCCAAGTCCGTCGAAGACCCCATTGTCGTCGTGAAAATCTTGCACTCTTTGCCGCTCTCGGTCTTGTGAATCCTCGTCCAAGCGATCGGCATCATCGGATTATTTTTCGGACCATCGACCGGCGGGTCTGTCGGTTGCATGCCCTTGAGTACTTGGCCGTCCATGAGCACGTTCGCGTCAGCCGGAAGATGCGCGATACCATAAACGTCGGTGGGACCAAAAACATCTTCAACGCCATGCAGGATTGGCAAGTTCTTTGCCGCATCCCGAATAACGCCTCGCGTCGCTTCGACTTTATGATTGCCGTGGTGGCTTACCCAAGTATCGCCGAGCACTTGCTGACCAAAACCACCCTGCCAATCGCGGTTATCAAAACTCCAGTTTTTGTACTTGCTAGGTGAATCGCCCGGATACTGGAAAGCATGTGTCGAAGTCCGCAGTCCCATAATCGCGCCACCGCGATCGTAAAAATCCACGATATGCTTCATCTGCCAATCCGGTAATTGCCGAAAACGCAACGACATCACCAACATGTCGGCATCGTCAAGGTGGTGCAGGCCAGGGGTATTGCTGACGTAATTCGGATCTACGGTCCCGGTGTCTGGATTGATAGAGAATAGGACCACACAGTCGAAACCGTGATGCTTTGACAGAATCTGAGCCAACATCGGCAATGCTTCTTCGCTGCGATACTCTTGATCGCCGGCCATCAGCACGACTTTTTTGCCTTTGCCTGGACCTTCGCCACCTTTGAGTTCAATCCACGGCATGACTTCATTGCGAAGCGCGCGAGCCCAAACATTTCGGAATCGTGTGGGATTGCCGTGATCCTGGAGAACGATTGGACCTGTTGGCGGATGGGGAACATAGGGTGCTACTTGTTGGTGTGCCATGGGGCCAATGAATTCGCGTGCGTGATGAACCAGAACACCGTTGTGAAACACCGTGGCGCGAGCGGGCTTGGTCAGTTTGTCCCCTTCGAAACGCGGTGCTTCGAAAATAATATCGTAAGTCTGCCATTGGCCGGGCCCACGATTCACGTCGACTTGAGGAGGGAATTGTCCATAGATCGATGCCGCTTGACCATCGGCATACGTGTCGTTGTCAAAGGAATCGAGAACTTGGATTTCGTAGCGGCCCATGATGATCACGCCGCTGTTGCCGCGTCCTTGACCATCGCCTTTGACTTCGGTCGGTGTCGCCCATTCGATATGCAATTGCATGTCGCCAAACTGATCGACAGTTTCGGTCGTGCCAGTGTTCACTTCCATGTAGCCGTCTTCGACTTTCCATGGAGATGGTTTATCGGACCCCGACAATTTCCAGTGGGATAGATCTTTGCCGTCAAAGAGCACAACGGCATCCGAGGGCGGCTGGCCTAATTCCGCACCTGGCGTGATTTTTGGTGGGCGAGGACGATATCGATCATGCACACGCCACGGTTGTCCCGGCAGTTGCGGAGTATCGGTATACCCCTTGCCCTCACGCGGTGGCTCTTGTGCTTGGCTGAGCGATGATGCAAAACAGAAGCCTGCCAGCAACGCCATCGCCATCGCAGCTAATCGACGGAAAACCGCTAGTGGGTCCAATGAGACATGATTCGATGATACGGGGTACATCGTGAAGTAACTCCTAAGTTCTTGGGAAGGGCAAGCATGAAGCAGGGCTGTCGCAGGGACACCAGGATTCTCGAAACGGCTTATTGTAGTCAGTCAACCCGCAATTCTCCAGTTGGACGAGTAGTGTAAAAGGAAATGTAGGGCCACAACCCTGAAGGTGTAGCTTTTGGAGTCGGCGTATGGGCTGGTGTCGTCTACAACGTCGTCAACATCGGGTTGCTCGCCAAGACCGGAATAGTGTTTGCTGCTAAAAATCTTCCAGCTTTGAGAGCGTTACCCACCAGCGCATGGTCGACACTTTCGGCCGCAACGAAGAACTTCGTCTGCTTCATTCGGCAAGGTTGTTTTGTTGAGGGCACGTTGGTAACCGTGTGCGAATCGCCAGCACTTGAAGAGCTCGCCCGTGAGTCTTGGTTTCAATCTTTGGCAGCGGGCACTTCGAACCGCGATTGGTCATTCGGTTCCAGTTCGGCAACTGCTGTACTCGACGAACGAGCTGTCCTTCAGATTCCGATCGAACAAGTCCCACTCGGCGCGCGCGTTCCGACCAAGAATCCGAAGCCTTGGGAATACGATTCTAGCTTGCCCGAACCAGTGCAAGAGACTTGGTCCAAGTTGTCGGCTACGGTCGTTCGCGAAGATGGAGCGGTCGTCGATATGGAACTGATTCGACCTCGCGCATGGGTCGAGGCGAATCGATTCGAAGTCGGCGCCGAAATGCAAGTCAGGTTACCTGAACTTCAAGTTGTTGGACGGGTCAGGATTACCGCTATCGACGATTGTCCTGAAATCCTTGACGGCGACGGCAGTGTTGTTACGGGGCGATTTATCACTCGCGAAGTCTCCGCTATTGCACGCGTGGAAATCTTAGGTGCCAATGGAGAGGTAGAAACGCTGGAAGGCACGCCAATTCACCCGATCTGGTCTTTGGATCGCGAAGACTGGGTGCCGCTCGGTGAGTTAGTCGAAGGCGAACGACTGCAAGGCAAAGATGGAACCGCGACGGTACTGTCGATAGATATCCACGACGTCTCATTGCCAGTCTACAATATCGAAGTCCACGGCGAACACGTCTACGAAGTGGGCGAGTTGGGAGTGTTCGTACATAACAACTGTTTGATTGATGCGGCGCAGTTACAGAGTAAATTCAAACACGCCGCTGATTTTGGAGTTTTTCGGACTGCAAACAGAGCAAATCTTCAAGCGTTTGCAGCGGCAATTCGTGAGCATGTGACTTCGTTAGGAACTACTCTCGTAACCGGAACATACCGAGGTACCGCTGCTCGTATTTTTGTTGATCCGTTATCACGGCTTGCGGTCATCACTGACGAGGCTGGGAATTTCATTTCAGGTTGGCGGCTTAGCCCACAACAACTCTGGTACACTTTGAATAAGGGAACGCTCGGTGGTGGATAAAGAAAAGGAGTTGTTCGCTATTCAAAAATATTTTGGACTGATCAAATCCTATCTTAGTGGGACAGTCTCTGTTTCCGAATTCGAAATTGAGTACTTGAGGATTTTCAAGGAGGAAGAATTTTTCTTTTCTCCGCGAGTTTTTGACGCTCTCGATTCGCTTTTTTCTGAATTAGACGCATTACCCTCTGAAAGGAAATCGAGAGTTGAAAGTGAACAAATGCTAAAGCTTGCTTGCGAACAGACGCTCGCTCAAATTATCGAAAACTAGGCGAAGTGAGAGTTTTTGCAACAAGCCAATATTCAACTACGAAGAATCCGCCGCTGCCGCGTGTAAATACTTATCCCGGACGCTAACTTGGAGACGTTGGAGGACACGCCAATTCACCCGATCTGGTCATTGAACCCCTGAAGACTGGGTCCCGCTTGGTGAACTTGTTCCTGGCGACCAACTCGCGACGCAGACTGGTGCGGCGACCGTATTCGCCAACCAAACACATTCGCAACGAACTTGCCACCATCTAAAAACTGGTGTGATTCTCACCGTGGAATTTGGGAAAGTTCTAACTACTTTTGAAGCTTGTCAAAGCGCCTTGGAGTCGTTGGGGCCACCCGATGATTTTGCCAAAAGCATTTTGTCGAATCCTTGGTGCTTCGTTGCAAACTTCAATTTCGAAAATTCGTCATGCTTAGCATCGAAACATCTTTGTAGACCAGCTATGCTGGCTCGCAGACGGAATGAATGCGATGCGGTCTTAAGCAGGGATTTTTGTAAATGACGACGTTGACTCCACATCCGGAACGAAAAATACCGTTAGCTGTGATAGTGTTCACGATCTTTTATCTCGCGGTAGGTACGGTGCTGGCGTTTCGATCGGACAACTGGGAGTTTGTTTTCTATATTCTGGTCGTGATCGTCATTGGACTCGGAGTGCTCCGTATCCACTCGAAAATTGGACTCTCAACTGGCGTCTTTTGGTTGCTTGCCATTTGGGGATTCCTGCATATGGCCGGTGGACTGATTCCGATTCCGGACTCTTGGTCCCATGTGAGCGGCAAGCCGGTGTTTTATAGTTGGGACGTTGTTCCAGGCTATCTTCGCTATGACCAGATCATTCACGCGTTTGGATTTGCCGTTGCCACTTGGGCGGCTTGGCAATGTTTGTCGCGCACTTTGCATGCCCGTCGAACGCAAACGGGGATGGTCATTTTGTCGATGCTGGCGGGCTTGGGCTTGGGAGCGACGAACGAAGTTGTCGAATTCTTTGCGACGCTGTTCTTGGACACCAATGTCGGTGGATATGAAAACACTGGTTGGGATTTGGTCGCGAACACCGTCGGAGCCTTAGTCGCAGGCGGGTTGATTCGGTTCTGGCCAGACCCGAGTAATCCCGCAAAATAGCCGGCATTGATTGGCTTGCCATGAAGCTATCTTCTTTTGGCGTATCCGTTTGCAGCTAGCATTCGATTTACCGTTGGCTGCTATGGACTTGCGGGGGAAAAAATCGTAATCCTTGGCATGCGACGCGGGTGCTCGTTCCGTATCACCGTCAAGCATCTCGTTTTGCTAAGGAGATGAAACAGGATGTGCCACGATATGTATTGTTATCAAATGCCAAATCAGCGTGGGAGATTTGTTTCCCGAACGCGACTGCTTTGTGCTGCTTTCGTTGCTGCGTCATTATTCTTCAGCGGTTGCTCGACGCCGTCTTGGTTTCACGGACCCGGGTTTGATGGCCCCAACTCCTCGATGGGTTCGGATCTTCGACCCAAGGGTAAAGGGACTGTTCCAGGAACCGGTCTCGACCAACGAGCACGCGAAATTGAAGCTAACCTTGGTATGAGCCATTAGTTCGGTCGGCTCAGGCTTGACGCTTTTTCTCGGGCCGCCGTTCGGTTCTTAAACGCTATTAGGCTTTCTGGGCACCTACTGCTTCTGTCCAAGCGTCCTTTACTCCATGGTGCAATCGAGCGCCAATTTGTGTGATGACTTTCATGCACAGATAGTTCGCACCACGTGCTGCGATCTCGGGTGAGTATCCGTGGGTAATGCCATACAGGAAAGCTCCGGCAAACATGTCACCAGCACCGGTCAAGTCTTTGGGTTCGCATTTGCAGGCTGGGACGTGTGCGTCGACGCCGCCAAAATTGACAAAGGCCCCGTTAGGGCCGTCAGTTACAACGCTGTTGGGCACGAGTTTTTTGATTCTCTCGAACGCTTCGGCGGAGGTATCGACTTTGGCAACAGCGGCCGCTTCGGGGGCATTGCAAAAAAGCAAATCGCTCTGAGCCAATGCGTCTTGGAAGGCATCGCCGAAAACTTGAGGAATGAATGCATCTGAGCAAGTCAGCGCGACCCTGGTGCCGTTGGCTTTGGCAATCTTGATTGCTTCGCGAATCGCATGTTGTCCCGTATCGGGATTTGCAAATACGTAGCCTTCGATAAACAGCCATTCGGAGTTTGCGATTCGTTTCGCGTCGACATGTCGAGCAGCCAAATGACTGGCAACAGCCAAGCATGTGCGCATCGTTCGTTCGGCATCGGGCGTGATAATGGCAACACAGGTCCCTGTAGTCTCTCCGACGAGAACCGTATTGCCGATATCGATTTGAAGCTCTTCGAATTCTTGCGAGTAGTGCAATCCGTATCGATCATCGCCAACGCAACCGATAAAGGCACCTTTTCCACCGAGCTGTGTTAGGCCGATGATTGAATTGGCGACGGAGCCTCCACTCACTAATCGAATGTCGTGATTTTGGTCGTGGAATCGAGTAAAGAGTTGCTCTTGTTCCGATTTCTCCACAAGCTGCATGGTACCACGTAGGAACCCCAAGGAAGCAAACTCCGAGTCGTTGACTTCCAAGAAGATGTCAACAATGGCGTTGCCCAAACCGCATACCTGAAATTCTCGCATAGTACCTTTTGCCTAGAAAGAAGATTGCCCAGAAAGAAGTTTAACCAGAACGAAGAATCGTTCGCCGAGAAATGATTTCCGATCCAATTTCGCTGTTGCGTTTGGCAACTAACGGCAAGAATTATGGTTTAAGTAAGCCTTGATGAATAGGCTCGAAATTCCAAGCGTGAAGTTCTGTCGATTTCTGCCACGATATATCCGGGAAAATCAAGCGAAACAGAACGTGGCGTGTTCGAACGAGTCATCTTCAAAAATCTCACGTCGCACAACCTTCGGAGAATTTGTTTCATCGAGAAATTTCCAAGACGCTTTTACCGTTCAAAAAAACCTTGTCACAGTCAAAACAAAGATCGCGACGTATTGGCTCCGTTTGTTTCCTTACAGTATTCACAAGAGCGTGGACTTTCCCCTTTCTTGGGGCGGGATTCTTGACTTTGGATTTCACCCGATTTCCACAACATTAAGAATCTGTGAATTAGGGAATTTGAGATTCGTATCATTTGCCAAGTATTAGGAAATTGGTATCTTGATGACTCTTGGTTGTACCCCACCAATAATCAAGCGAATTGCTTTGATTCCTATTTATTCCGAGGATTTTAGGTATGTTCCGTTCCCGAAAAGCCGCTGGAAACCAGGGTTTCACATTGGTGGAATTGCTGGTTGTCATTGCCATCATCGGCATCTTAGTAGGTCTACTGCTTCCTGCAGTTCAGGCCGCACGCGAAGCTGCACGGCGTATGTCGTGCCAGAATAATCTTCATCAAATCGGTATCGCTTTGATGAATTACGAGTCGTCTTACAAGGCTTTTCCTCCTGGTCGTTTGCTTCCCGATTGGCGAGTGAACGGTGTAGATCGTACGAGCTACACTAACTACAACAGCGTGAGCCAAACTCCGGGCACGGTAACAGGTTTTCGATCCGTGCACATGTTTTTGCTGCCCTTTATGGAAGCGAGCAACAATTACAATCTGATCGATTTTTCGGCACCCACGACCGTTCGCATGACGACCAGTGGCGTTCCGAGCAACATCAATTACGAAGGGTATCGCATGCAAGCGGGTTTGTTCTTGTGCCCATCGTGCCCTAATCGTACTCAACGCTTGGTGTCGGAAAACAACTATCGTTATAACTTCGGTGGATCAACACCTTATGGTGGGGCGGAGAACACGACGGCGAACAATAATAACAACGCTTACTTTGGCGAACTGAGCTGTCGCGGAAACGGTGCGTTTACGATTGGTGACGCCTTGGGAACACGCTCCTTCTATGATGGGCTATCCAACACCGTGTTCTTTTCGGAGCGAACGAAAGGAACAGGGCGCAACCTCGTCGCTCGGCCACCTTCGCAGATGGACGTGATTACGATGCCAGGACGAGCCAACGTAATGCCTGATCCGGACGCCATGTTCAATGCTTGTTTGAACTATCGATCCGTGGGTGATTCGTTCCATTTCAATTCGATGGGTCGATGGCTTGAGGGCAGCGATTTTTCGAACGGCTGGCCATTCGGTTTTTACTCAAGCACCATGTACAATCACGTTGCGACTCCGAATTGGCGCGGTTTTGACTGCGGCAATTGGAGTGCGATCGCGGACGTTCCCGGTGAGCATGCGATTATTTCAGCACGAAGCCTCCACCGAGGCGGCGTGAACACCTGTTTTGGCGATGGTAGCGTGCGATTCTACAGTGACAGCGTGAATACGATGACTTGGCGTGCACTTGGAACCCGAGACACCGGCGAGTCCGTTTCATCGGATCCTTGATCTTTTTGGTTTTACCTCGTTCAATTTATATTGGCCGAAATCGTTGCGACATTGTTTCGACGATTCCGGCCATTTTTCTGAAATGCGACGCGGCTGTTAGGTCGGAGCTTACCACCACAAAACTCCACGTCGCGAACTAATTTCTGATTAGACAAAAGTGGATACTCACATGAACGCGCCTCGCTTCTTGACGTTAATCGTTTCATCGACCATTTTGTTTTTTGCCGGGTGCGGCAGTAAGGAAATACCGAAAGACATTGTTTCGGGCGCAGAGGGTTCCTACCAAGAAGCGGTCACCCTCGTAGCGAACAAGTCCTACGCCGAAGCTCTTCCGTTGCTCGACAAGGCACTTGGCGAAGGAGGCGGTTTGAATCCCGACCTGATTTCCGAAGCCTATGTGATTCGGGCTCGATGTCACGCGGAACTTGGCAATCTTGACAAAGCGGACGCTGATGTGAATGAAGCAGAGAAGGGCGCGGGCGACTTAGCCCAATTGCTTCTTGTTCACGGGATAATCGCAAAAAAGAAAGGTGACTCCACGAAGGCGGAATCAAGTTTCTCGCGAGCTAAGGAAATCGACCCCAACATCAAGATCCCGCAGTGACCCTAACCGCATGTTGACCCCAATCGCACGGTTCATATGGACGAATCCGTGCCTTCTTCAATTTTGTCGAGAACGACTATCCCTGAAACGGATTTCGACCGAGGCGAGGCGGACCAATTCTAACTTTGCATCCAAGGCGGGAGGGTGCCGCGTTCTGGAAGCGTGATCGTTTGTACTTTGACGATGACCTTGCCAATGGCCATCAAATCCTTGATGGCCGCTGCCGATGGAACGCTATCGAGATTAAGCACACCGATTGCTGAACCACCGGGTTTGTTTGTGGCCCGACCTACGGCCATTTGAGCAATATTGATTTGATGTTTGCCAAACACCGTCCCCACATGCCCGATGATTCCGGGAACATCGCTGTGCGTGAACAGCATTAATCGGCCATCCAGGTACGCTTCGAGTTGATAGCCATCGATCATAATCAGTCGTGGCATAGCATTTCCAAATAGCGTGACGCTGGCTTTGGAATTGACGCCGCCGCCGGAAAGTTCTGCGGTAATTGAGGAATTGAAAGCGCCTTTCTCATGCGACCGGCTTTCCGAGGGCTCAACGCCTCGTTCTCTGAGGAGCATTTCGGCATTCACAATGTTGACGTCATCGTTCAATGCTCGTTCAAGCAAACCGGCGCAAAAAGCCGACGTCAATAGTTTTGTGTTTCGATCAGCAACTTCGCCACGATAGGCAAGCGTACACGTCTCGATTGCTCCCTCGTGCCACTGGGACAACATGAGTCCAAGCCTGTATGCTGCATCGATGTAGCCTCCCAAAGCTTCGAGGGTCTTCGGATCGATCGCCGCGACATTGACGGCGTGACGAATTTCGCCCGTCTTGAAGAAATTGATCAGTAATTGAATACCTTCGACAGCAACTTGCGTTTGAGCTTCCTCGGTACTTGCTCCTAGGTGTGGAGTGCAGACGACTCCGGGCAGGCCGAAAAGAGGGCTCGTCGTGCACGGCTCTTCTTCGAAGACGTCTAATGCAACGCCAGCTATAATGCCACTCTTGAGTCCTTCGACCAATGCTGCTTCGTCGTAGATACCGCCTCGAGCACAGTTGATTAGTCGTACTCCCGGCTTTAACATCGCAAGCTCTTTGTGGCCAATCAGGTGTTTCGTTTCGGGTGTTAACGGCGTATGTACCGTGAGGAAGTCCACTTTGGGAAGCATTTCATGAACGGTGTTTGCTCGCACGATGTTCAGCTTGGTAGCTTGCTCATCGGTAAAGAATGGATCGTAAGCAATGACTCGCATCCGGAACGCTTGTGCGCGACTAGCGACTTCTCGGCCGATTCTTCCCATTCCAACGATGCCGAGTGTCTTGTCCGCTAATTGATTTCCCATGAACGATTTGCGATCCCAAACGCCATTGACCAGGCTTTGATTGGCTGGGGCGATCTGGCGGGACTGGGCGAGCATGAGTGCAAAAGCGTGTTCTGCCGTGCTGAGTGTATTTCCGTCGGGCGTGTTCATTACGACGATTCCCAATCTCGTCGCCGCATTTTTGTCGATGTTGTCGGTGCCCACACCAGCTCGTACGATCGCTCGCAATCGGCGGTTGCCTTCGAGTGATTCGGCAGTGATTTTCACTCCCGATCGAACAATCGCTCCATCGAACTCAGCCAGCGACGTGCGCAGCGCTTCGCCTTTGAGTCCCGTGCGAATTTCATATTCAAAGTTGGGTTCTTGGCTAAGAAGGGCAAGCCCTTCTTGAGCGATGGGATCGAGGACCAGTATTCGCGTTTTCATTGTTTTGCTTCTAGTTGATTATCGTGAATAAACATCGCAAGGCGACAATTTGAAGTGAGCTTTATGAACCGCAAACGCATGCCATTAGTAACTCGCACAAGTTTGTGGCCCAGGACGACGCATTGACCGACGATGTGCGTCTCAGCCGCGTTTGTTTGCAAAGTCGATCATGTAGTCGGCCAAACATTTGACGCCTTCGGTCGGCATGGCGTTGTAGATACTTGCTCGTATACCACCGACGCTGCGATGGCCTTTGAGTGAATCCAATCCTTGTTTCTGTGCGCCCTTGAGAAACGCTTTTTCCGTTTCTTGATCAGGTAATCGGAACGTAACATTCATCAACGAGCGGCAATCCGTTTCAGCATGGCCGATGTAGGATTTGGGAAATCGATCGATGACGGAATAGAGCATCGCGGCTTTCGCTTTGTTGATTTCGTGCATGGCAGCCAGGCCGCCGATTGTCTCTTCAAGCCACTTGGTGACAAGACCGAGGACGTAGATAGCAAACGTTGGAGGCGTGTTCCACATCGAGTCGGCCTCGGCGTGATTCTTGAATGACAAGTATCCAGGCAAATCAGCCGGAGAGCGTGCTAGCAAGTCTTTGCGAATGATGATCACGGTTACGCCCGCGGGGCCTGCATTTTTTTGTGCACACGCGTAGATCAATCCGTATTTCGACACGTCTACAGGTCGATGCATGAAATCGGACGATGCGTCGCAGACCAGCGGGGCACCATCGACTGCGGGCTCATCTTTAAACTGAACGCCTTGAATGGTTTCGTTGCTAGTGATGTGGACATAGGCAGCATCTGAACTTCGTTTGAGCTCGTTTGCTTTGGGAAGTCGATCGTAGTTCGTGTCCTTGCCGTCCCAAACAACATCGACGGCTCCTTCGCGGATCGCTTCGGAATAGGCCGAAGCTCCCCAAGTACCCGTAATGATGTATTGAGCCGGGAACTCACAAGGTCGGAGAAGGTTGATCGGGACCATAGAGAATTGGAGCCTAGAACCGCCTTGAACGAACAGGACTTCATAGTCGCTAGGGATGGAGAGCAAACGAATTAAACGCTGCTTGGCAGCTTCCTGAATGGCCATGAACTGCTCGCTGCGATGCGAAATTTCCAAAACCGAAGCGCCGCATCCAGGCAAGCACAACATCTCGTCGCGAATCTGCTCAAGTACACAGACGGGCATTACTGCAGGGCCAGCGGAAAAATTGATGATTCGTTCTTCTGTGACGGCGTTCATTTAAATTTCGATTCCAAATAGGTGTCGCGTTCTTATCGATTTCGTTTTTGTACACTTCAATTTTAGAACGTGATATCGGTCCGCGTAAGGAGAGTTCCCAAGACGAGCTTTGCGGCATGGTAAGCAGCAATTGAGATATGTTTCTGGTTGAAAAACCGCCCCAGTCAAAAATTCATACTGCCGTGATCAGGCAAGAATTAGGCTTTTTCCCGGTTTTTGTCGATTACTACCACGCGGGGCGGGCGCGTGCGAAACTCGATTAGTAACGTTTGGGTGGATTGACTGCTTGTGCCGTTGGGTTGGTCGATTTGGTGCTGATCGAGGCAAGTTGTTTTTCAGCCAATCGTACGTTTAATGCGCCGACTCGTTGGTAGACTTCGGGTTGAAGACCGTTGATGGCCAAGCTTTGTTGGTAATTTTGGAGAGCCTGCTCCAAGTCACCTGCTGTTTCTCTCATGCGGCCTTTTGCCGACCACGCTTTCGAATTGCTTGGGTCAAGTGCTAGAGCTTCGTCCAAATACTGTTCCGCGACTTTGGTTTGTCCAAATTCTTGATACAAGCGACTGAGTTCCACTCGCGCGTCGGCTAAAGTTGGATTGGCCATCGCCCAATTTTTAAGCAAAGTAAAACCTTTATCAGACCGCCCCGACTCTACCAACAACACCGCCAATCCACGATTGCAGTCGACATGATTTGGCGAAAGGTCGAGACACTGATTGTAAAGTGCCTCAGCTTGGTCGATGAGCGTCTTGTTATTCTGCGAAGTTCCCAGTTTGTGATACGTTGCGGCCAAGTTGTAATACGTGTCGGGATTCGTTGGATCCACCTGTTTCGCTTTTTCGAACTGCTGCATGGCTTCGGCATAACGACCTTGCTGGAACAACTGAACCCCGAGTGTGTTTTGTCCCATGCTGGACCAACGGCAACCAACTGTCATGCTGATAACACTACAAAGGCATACGAACACAATCGGTTTTAGATTCATCATGCGCGATCGGGCAGTCGTCATAGCAAGTTGTCCCAATTAAGTATTGGCCTCAAAAATTAGCCTCGAATGGATGGCCAGTTGGGAAAGTACCTCAATATCGCAGATGGCTTCAATACCAAAGTTAAGACTTGGAATGCTGGCAATGGTTGGGCCAAGGTGTATCCTTAGCCGTCAGCGCAGGTAAAAGTCGTCAGGGCAGGGCGATGTAACCCGTGGGTTTTAGGTCGATCAGACGGCGGTCCTGAGATTTGATCCGTGACGCGTGATTTGCCAGCAATGGATTGATTAACTGCCGATAAAGTTAACTGCCGATAAAGTTGCCGTCTTCGTCGTAACGAACGTAAGCAAAATAGAAAAAGGTAGCGATGCAGATCGGGAAAATTGCAAGGAATACGCGGCTAATAAAGACGGTCAAAAGCACTCCAGCCAGGAAGTAACCCAACCATAACCACCATGTGCTACGAATTAAACTGACAAAACGACCCATAATTTTTCCGTAACGATTACGACCATTTCAAGAATTGCGATTGGAGTTGCTTTGCGTTGGTAAACTGAAACGCTGTCCAACCAGCATCGGTAGCCGCTGCAATATTGTCGGTTCGATCATCGGTGAAAAATATGGAACTTGGTGGGACTCCGGCAATCTCAGCGGCTTTCTCGTAAATAACCGGCGACGGTTTCATAGCCCCTACCTCGAAGCTTAGCACATCCAATTCGAACCAACCATCCAAAACAGGGTACTTCTGGCGCTTAACCCATTGCCAATGAGCTTCGCAGGTATTTGACAGAACCCCCAAGCGGAACCCTCGATCGCGAAGCCAATGAAGTGGCTCAAGAATTTCTAGATTGGGGTGAAATATGGAACTGATGGCATCCAATACCGTTTCTTTATCGAGTGACATATTAAAAGCGCGTTCGACTTGGACAACAAACTCGCTGCTGCTTACCAATCCGGTTTCGTATTTATCTTGCAGGCCCGATTCAAAAAGCAGGTGGCGTACTTTATCCGTAGAAACGCCCGTCATTTCCGCGACCTGCCGAACAGCGATGGCATGATCAAAGTTGACCAGAACATTTCCAAGATCAAAGTACACGAATTTTGGTCGATACGCTTCATTCATTCCGAATCTCCAAACGTTCGCTATTATGTAAATGTGTTGCGTTAATGTCCTGCCCATTTGTATTCAGCATGGCCGAATGACGCAACCGTGCTATCGGCTTCAATCGTATTTGGAAACAAATCAAACATGTTTCAATGGCTTAAAAATTACAAGCGTAGACGACTGCGATCGATTCCTTTGAATCAAGAATCGTGCGCGGCGATCTTGCGCGGTGCATGGCAATGGCGATACCTGCCATCGGATCTAGCGGACGCAGCCATCAACTGGGCAAAGATCTTCGTTGCTGAAAAAAACTGGGAAGGCTGTGGCGGATTTGAGATGACGGATTCGGCCAAATGGACCGTTGCTGGCCAAGCCGCGATGATGACGCTAGCCTATCCCAACTGGTACTTTGACCAGACTTTGAGCATTCTCATTTATCCCGAAGCCTACGTTGCACCGGGCCCCGTGCGCGACATGGGAAATGGCATCGCACTTATGGGCGAATCGAATCGCGAAGGCGAAACTTCCTATCGTGGCCCAATCATCCTCAATTGGAGAGAAGTGCAATCTGCGGCGCGCGGCCTGAATCACGGCAACCATTTAGTCGTCCATGAGCTTTCCCACCAATTCGATATGATCAACGGCCGAACTGTAGATGGCATCCCACCGCTGCCAGCCAAGGTGAATTATGATCGCTGGCAGTGGCAATGGACTCAACAGCTTGAGTTGCTTCGCGAGCAAGTCCACCATGGCGACGACGTCTTGATCAACGACTATGGCTTGTCTTCACAGGCTGAATTTTTTGCCGTTTGTAGCGAAGTATTTTTTCAAGTACCACATGAATTGCACGAGCTACATCCCACCATCTTCGAAATGCTCTTGAGTTTTTATCAAAAGGATTTTCGCGAGTGGTTGCCGCGAATTAGTTGAGGCGGGCTACGCAATTTTTATCTAAGAAACTAGACTACTACCTTCTTTTGTTTCCACGTCTCAGTAAATTAGCCCACCAATCTAAAAGCTCCATCATGCCAAACCAACTCAACAAATATAGTAGCCGCATCACCCAACCCAAGAGCCAAGGTGCTTCTCAAGCCATGTTGTACGGGACTGGTTTGACCACGGACGATATGAACAAGGCACAGGTTGGAATCGGAAGTGTTTGGTACGAAGGCAACACTTGTAACATGCACTTGAACGACTTGGCATTAGTCGTCAAACATGGAGTTGCCCAAGCGGGCTTGGTTGGGATGCGGTTTAATACGATCGGCGTATCGGATGGCATCTCCATGGGTACGGAGGGCATGAGTTATTCGCTGCAATCCCGTGATTTGATTGCCGATTCTATCGAAACCATCATGGCCGCTCAGTGGTATGACGCGCTTGTTGCGATACCGGGTTGCGATAAGAACATGCCTGGCTGTTTAATAGCCATGGGCCGTTTAAATCGTCCAGCGATCATGGTTTACGGTGGCACTATTCGCGCAGGGAAATGGAATAACGAGTCGTTGGATATCGTCTCGGCTTTTCAATGCTATGGACAATTCATATCAGGCCAAATCAGCGAAACGGCACGGAGCGAAATCGTCCGCCATTCCTGCCCTGGTGCCGGTGCATGCGGCGGCATGTACACAGCCAATACCATGGCTTCGGCGATCGAAGCGTTGGGGATGTCGTTGCCTTATTCTTCTTCGATTCCAGCAGAAGATCCTGCCAAAGCGGAAGAGTGCAAAGCAGCGGGTCGTGCTATCTACCGTTTGCTGGAATTGGATCTCAAGCCACGTGATATCATGACGCGTGCCGCATTCGAAAATGCGATGGTAATCGTCATTGCATTGGGTGGCAGCACAAACGCTGTGCTTCATCTGCTTGCCATGGCACGGAGCGTCGATGTACCGTTGACCATCGACGATTTTCAGAAGGTTAGCAATCGCGTGCCGTTCTTAGCGGACCTGAAACCCAGTGGTAAATTTGTTCAAGAAGACCTTCATTCCATCGGCGGTACTCCGGCAGTCATCAAGTACTTGCTCGAAGCGGGATTTATGGATGGCTCTTGCATGACCGTCACGGGTCGGACGTTGGCTGAAAACGTGGCGGAATTGCCTGGCCTCAAGACCGGGCAAAAAATTGTTCAACCACTCAGCGCTCCGATCAAAGTGACCGGGCATATTCAAATATTGCGCGGCAATCTATCGCCGGACGGTTGCGTCGCAAAAATAACAGGTAAAGAAGGATTGAGCTTTGCCGGGCCGGCACGATGTTTTGACGGCGAAGAAGCAATGCTCCATGCGCTCGAGCAAGGCAAAATCCAGAAAGGCGACGTCATCGTCATTCGTTATGAAGGACCGAAAGGTGGCCCCGGCATGCCTGAAATGTTGACGCCAACATCTGCCATTATGGGCGCAGGTTTAGGAGCCGATGTTGCCCTCATTACCGACGGGAGATTCTCGGGTGGCTCGCATGGTTTCATCGTTGGCCACGTCACGCCAGAAGCTCAAGTCGGTGGCCCCATCGCGTTGCTTCAGGATGGCGATATGGTGCGAATCGATGCCGGGACAAATACTTTGAGTGTCGATGTTTCGGAAGCGGAAATAGCCAAGCGTCGACAAGCTTGGACAGCCCCACCTTTAAAAGCAACTCGAGGAACCCTTTTCAAGTACATCAAAACCGTCAAAAGTGCCTCTGAAGGCTGCGTTACCGACGAATGAACCACCCAAGTGGTTTTGCCGGGATATACTTTCGTCAATCTCTTGCGATGTCCCGCAAATCGCTTTCCCGGATATTTTCGCTATTCTTTCGAAACCTTGACCCTACGACTGTCGTAGCAAAATTGGCGTTTTTCTAGGTTTTCGGGAAACAGCGAATTTCTGCGTGCATTTTTCACGAAGGAAAAGAAGCGCACCGTAATGTCCAAAGACGGGGGTGCATTCAGAACTTGGGCGAATACCGAACATCCCAATCTATTTTGCTGTCAATTTGTTTAACGAGCCAGCGAATAAGATGAAAACGGAACTCGGAACCCCGCCGATGGTTTAATCGTCTGAATCTCGGACTGTTACGTAACCGAATACGTCGTTAATGTCGTGTTCATCGCAGTTTCGATTCCAGCTTCGCACAAACCTCACCCAAACTACCAACCTGCGTTTTCTAGTATTTTCTCATGGCCTCGGCAACAAAACAAATCGATCAACGTTGTCAGTCCACCGACGGTGCTTACGAAGCCTCACGTGTTGATTATAAACGACTTGGCCTAAACGTGGCAGAATCGCGGTTGGAAGTTATTCGTGCGGCGACCCGTCGCCAAGCTCGACGTGCCTACGAAGGTGCCGCGACTAGCGAAGGCGTCGAAGTCCAATTATCAAGTATTGCGCTAACGGCATACCGCCTGCTTGATCCGCGACGCCGCCTTCGAATGTCGGAACGTGTTCAATTGTGTTATCCATTGGATCGCGACGACGACGACGTTGCCGTTTTACCGACTTCCTCGTCCATTCTGAATTCGCCCGAACCACCGCCTGCGTTGAGCGTCCGCGATGAAAACAATGATTTCGAAATTATCGATTCGGAATTGGTTCAATTGATTGAGTCGGGTGTGGACCACACGATTTACGAGTCACGTCAAGTCGCAGATTTTTTGCGTCAAGAAAATTCGCGGCAGCGAGCAGTTTTTCAAAGCAAGGTTTACCGCTGGTCAGCAATTGCAGGCAGCAGCCTTCTCGGAATGATCGTTTTCCTTGGAGCGTTTTGGTTCGTTGCGAATAGTAATCGTTCCAAAGTTATCGGCGAGTTCGTCGCGGAACGAAGCGACTCGAATGTTGCGATATCCAGCGACTCAACTTCGAGAGCAAATCCTCCAAGCAAAATTCCAGTAGCTTTACCGGCATCTTCAACAAAAAACAATTCTTCGGATGCAGATAAAAATTCTTCATCGGAATCTCCAAATGGCTGGGAGTCAGATTTTCCCGGTGTATCGGTCGATAAACCCACTACCGCCCAGCCCAATTCGGTCGAGGTAGCAAGTGCCTCCGAGCCAAACTCCGATGCGCAACTAGATGCTCCGCTTGATGCAGGAAGCGAAATCGAGACGTCGTCTTCCGAGCTTGTTTCCCAACCACCAAAGGACGGTGAAACACAAGAAGCAGACAGCCCTGCAACAGGGCAATCCGAGACGCTGCTGCGGATCGAGGGTTCTCGAGCGTTATTGGATTGGTCGAAAACATTCACCTTGGAACTGCAGCTTCGATCGGATTGGGGACTAAAAACAAAGCAGTGGCTGATGGGCGACGTCGAGTTGCTGCCCATGCCCGAAGCTCCCGGCGTGCAAGTCGCAGGCTGGCAAGCTTGGCTAGAACCGGGAAGTCAAGCGGGAAAGCGTTCGCTGTTTCTAGCAACTTCGGCTGGCGTGCAACTTGAGCTGCCTGCAGGTAACAGCGACTATTGCATTCTTGGGATTTCGTCGGATGGAACCACCGCCAAGCTATCAATAGACGGCAGCACTTTCGGCGAGTTCAAAGTCGATGTACTTCGACAAGGTTTTTTACCTAGCTCCCAGCAGATGCATGTTCACAGCAACGCGTTGTTCAAGCCAGACGCCAAGTCCGACACTGCTGCCGATGACGTGAGTGTTGTAAGAATGTGGAACCATGCAAAGGAATTCGACACCACAGCAGGTTGGCAGTCACAGGACAAACCGAATGAAGGGGCAATTCTCTGGATCGATCGGGATGCCACTGGTTTGTGGCTGGACATGGCTCGAGATCGACACACTGTCCGTACTGTCGGATTGGTTGGGTTGCCCGCGATTCGTCAAACACAAGTTCAAAAGCCCGCCACACCCGATGTGAGCAAAACAGACCCTTGGCTAGCCGCCGAAGAGGAATCAGCCACAGCCAATTCTAAGAATCCGGAAACTGAGATTGAACGAGCCAAGCAACCGGCCGATGACGAGCTCAAGGTATCCCGAGAACGGTTGGCGAGAATTCTCAAAGACAAATTCGCATTGGCCAAGACTGACCCGGACGCGAGACGACAATTGACTGTAGAGTTGACCAAGCTTTCGCGCGAAAGTGAGCCTGGATCTGCCGACCGATTTGCGATCTTGGAAAGCTTGATTGCAAATGTATTGGAAGATGCAGGCTTGGCTCCTGCCGTTCGATATTGCGATCGCTTGGAAAAAGAGTTCGATTGTTCTGCTTGGAAGAAACGCGTTGAACTTTTTGAATACCAGTCGAAACGAGCTGATACACTCGACGCATTTCGCGAACTGACAATGCTTGGATGCCACATGGGCGAACTTGCACTGCAGAGTGAAGAACTAGAAGCGGCCACTGATCTGTTTCGCCTGGCGATTGTCGCTGGCAATCGATCTCAGGACGATGAACTGAAGGCGCTGGCCAAGCGTCGCAAAGAGGATGTTTCGCTCGTTCGACGACGAATCTCGTCCATGACCAAAGCGAAAACGCGTTTGGAACAAAACGAATCTGATGCGCACGCTTCGGGTGACTTGGGAATCTATTTGGCCATCGTTCGAAATGATTGGGCCGCCGCAGCACCGTACTTGGCCAAGGCAGCCGAGGAGCGTTGGAAAAGTGTTGGCGAATTAGAATCGTCCTTGCCGACAGATGCAGAGAATCAAACAAAATTGGCCACGCTCTTAGCTGATTGCGCTGGTGTTTTGAAAAGTCGCGAATCCGATGCTGCACGGTTGCGCTCGATCTATTGGCTTGAAAAGGCCGTAACCAATGCTCGCGGTTTGCTGCGAGCAGAAATCGAAGACTTGCTGGCTAAACAACAAGCTTTACTACCCCTCGATCGTCAGCCTCAAACGATTGCGCGTTTTTCGACTTCGCAAAATGATGTCACTAACGGTTCCAATACGAATAGTACAGTCCTCGAAATTCCTGAAGAGTTGCAAGGCATGCTCGGGCGAATTCTCGTGAACGGCATGGATGCTGGCGTGTTGTTGCGCTATGAGACCGGTGTGGAGATTAACGATGCCCAAATGGTCGATATTCTCAACAACGTCAACCGACAGGGGGATACCATTCGATTAGAGTTCATCGGGTTGCTTATGCTAAAGCAGAAAACAGAACTTAAAATAGTCCAGTTGGCTGGATCTGCAAAAATGGGCTTTGGACAGGTCGCCGTGGATGGAAAAATTGTAGGGCAGATGGGCGGTCAAGACACAAGCACCCCGTCTGCTTACAGCGTTACCTTAGAAGCAGGCGAGCACCGTGTCGTATGGAGTTTGAGCGGAGGAAAGCTCGGCGTTTGCCGTCTGCAAGCCCAGTTGGCTGAGACGAATCAGCCCGTCCCCATGGCCTACACGCCCGCTATTTTGTCCCAAATGAAGTCACTGCCCACGCCGCTTCGAGTCAATCTCGTGCGCAACAAAGCGAAACGCACGTAGTGAGATATTCGAGCTTCACGAATGCGATTCGGTCCGTGAAAATGCAAACGGGCTATGAATTGCTTAGGTCGGAAAGCACGGCGTCAATCGCAACCGCCATGACGTCAAAGTTCATGGATGCCTTCGCCGTGGTTCGAAAGCTCGCTGTGCTCCGTGAGTTGGTTTTCCAGGCCCACGCCGCTTGATCTGTCGCTAGGCTCGTGACAAGTTTAGCATCGCCACGCAGCGTGATTTGCCCAGTCGGCAGTGGCGAGTCACCACTTGGATTACGACGAGCAATCGTCAAGTCATCCGTTTTGGTTTCTGGCCCATTCGTGTTTCCGTTTCCCGATCGGATTTCTGGTGGTGGCCCACCTGGATTATTTTGCGCTACGATCGTCAATTTATAATCGCCGATAGAGTAGCGGCCTCCGGCAGTATCCCCCGCACCAGTCACTGCGTTGTACAAATAATTGGTATTGTTCGAAACACCGATGTAATAAGTACCGGCAACGGAGAAGGTATAGCGCAAATAGGCGTCGAACCCAAGAACAGTTTCGCCAGGAGCTAAAGCATCATCGTTGTAGGCTAACTGCTGGCCCGTTGAGTTAAACAATCGCAAATACGAGCCGAGCCCACCCACACCATTCTGAATAGTATCGATATCGAAATCGACGATCTGGGTTGCGGCCGCTGTAAAGCGAATAAGATTGACGTCGATATCCGTAACAATGGTTCGGTCAAAAGCCTTTGCGGTTGTTGATACACTACCGACGTTTGGAGCTTCGGCCAAAGTATCATCTAAGTCCGTTGGCAAAGGCTTGATGGTCAGTTTGTAAGCGCCGATGGAGTAGCGTCCCCCAGCCGTATCCTCATTCCCGTTGAGAGGGTTGTAGGTCTTATTATTTGCATTGGAAACACCGATTGCGTACGTGCCACCTGAGGTGAAGGTGTATCGGAGGTAAGCATCGAATCCAACGACATTTTCACCGGGAGCAATTGCGTCATTGTTGAAGGCCAACTGCTGGCCTTGCGAGTTAAACAATCGCAAATAGGAACCCAATCCCCCAGGACCATTTTGCGTCGTATCAATGTCGAAATCGACGACTTTTCCCGCTGTCACCGTGAAACGGAAAATATCCACATCAATGTCGGTGACAATATTATCGTCTCTTGTCACGGTATTCGTTCCAATAGTGCCTAAGTTTGGCGCCTCGGTAATGGAGTCATCTGTGTCGACAGGTAACGCTTGAATTATTAGTTTATAGGCTCCAATGGAATATTGGCCTCCAGCGGTATCGCCTGTACCGTTTACTGCGTTGTAGACGATGTTATTCAAGTTTGATACACCGATATAGTAAGTCCCACCAGTCGTAAATTTGTATCGCAAATATGCGTCGAAACCGACGACGTTTTCACCAGGTGCAATCGCGTCATTATTCGAAGCGATTTGTGTGCCAGCCGAATTGAATAGTCGCAAGTACGAGCCAAGCCCACCCGGTCCGTTTTGCGTTGTGTCGATATCGAAATCTACAACTTGGCCACTCGTAACCGTAAAGCGAGCGAGGTTAACATCAATGTCGGTTACTATCGACTTGTTAATGATGATCGGGGTAGCGGGAATAGTAGGAACAGCACCGAGCAGGGGAGCCTCGGTTAATTGATCGTCCAAATCGACTGGCAGAGCCTTGACGGTTAACTTGTACGCCCCCTGCGTGTTTTGCCCACCCGCAACATCACCACCCCCAGTCACCGCGTTATAAGTTTTATTGTTGGCGTTCGAAACACCGACGTAATAGGTGCCGCCTGTATTGAACGTGTAACGGAGATAGGCATCGAACCCTACGACGTTCTCACCGGGTGCAATTGCGTTGTCGTTGGCAGCCAATTGGGCTCCCGCGCCCGAAAATAATCGCAAATAGGAATTTAAACCGCTCTGACCATTCGTCGTAGTGTCGATATCGAAATCGACGGACTGGCCGTTGGTCACGGTGAACTTGACCATGTTTACATCGACATCAGCAGTCAAGGAATTGTTTATGAGGAATCCACCGGTCGAGGCAGCTCCTATATTCACTGCTTCCGATATGGAATCATCGAGGTCGACTGCCATCAAGTAGCGAGTCTCAAGGTTTTCGACTCGGAGCGATCGAACGAAACAATTTCTTAATTTTCTTAATGTTGAATATTTGCGGTTCATGTTTAGTCTTCCTGGAAAATCAACGAACTGATTTCTAGCTTGCCCGACGTCTAGTTGGATCTATTCAATATGGCCGAGCCCCGAAGCGAATGTTACCCAGCAAAAGAGGCTTCCCGCCAAACAACGAGGGAATACGCAACTGGGCAAGCGCCGTATCATTACTTTCTGTGAATACTACGCGCGCGACATCGCAAAAGCAAGGATTGGGATCCAGTGATTGCCAACATACGTGTCGTTTACTGTAAAAACGTGCAGTTACCTGCTTTTGGGTTTCTACAGCGGTACAGATTTGCTCCCGCACAGACGGTATAATTTTGATTGTGGCGTAGTTGCTTAGTCCATTTCGCGAGGTTTTTTAGCTTCGCGTTACATTGAATTCTGCTTATCGCGTTTTGCCGGTGCATTTCTTTCCTATTGCATTTCGACTTATCTAAGGAGCTACACAAACATGCGATTCAATTCGGCCTTATTTCTGGCTTCAATTCTGTGCGTCACTGGTTCAACGATCGGTCAAATAAGTGTGAACGACCCAAGCAAATGGGTGAGGTCTGGTTTGAGCGTCGTTAGTTCGCAGAATGTCCCGGCCTCTCCCACAAGAATGAGAATGTTTACGACGGTGTGGACTACGGAATCAAATGCCAAAGACTCGCTGAAGAAATTGTCCCAAATGAAGCGAGATGCGCAAACACATCTCGAATCGATCGGTGCAGTTCCTTCGTCAATCGAATTTAGTCCTACAAAGTTCCTGCGACTTAACTTCCCCGACAACGAAAATTTCTGGGGATATCAGTACGATTGGGGCTTGAGAATTCCATCCACCCAGCCAAGCTCGTTCACTGCATATTGTTCGCTCAAAGTCGATTGGCAAGCTCCTGACGGGAGCGACGAACTGTTAATCTTTCCTTTTGAAATACTCGAGTCCATAAAGTCCAATCGAATATTCGACTCGGAAGCAAAGGAAGTTGGTTTGAGCAAACCAGATATCGTGATGCTGCTGATTGGAGAAGTTTCAAATCGCGATTGCGATGCAGCCTTGGAACGAGCTTTCGAGGAAGCAAAATCCGACGCTAAAAAACAGGCGAGTTTAGCTGGCAAGAAAATTGGAAAAATCCAGTATCTGAATTCACACTTTGTCGAAAGCTGGCGAGGTACATTGATGTATCCTGTTCGTCAGCAAAATAACTTAAATGGTGAGTCGACTAGAACTTTTGAGGATCCTATGAGCTCCTTTCGACTGGCACCGAACGAAGTCTACAGCTCCACCTTCGATAAACTTGAAAGAGTGTTTAATGTGGAAATCCAATACGAATTGGAATGAACGCCTATGCTGGCATCGATAACTGCCACCGAATCCCTTTATTCATTTGAAAACTCAGTTATTCGTTTCGAAGAAATATTCGACTCTAGATGCAAAGTAATGACGGATTTGATTCGCCGATTGTCTTTCGATTACCAAGGTGGCATCCTCGCCAAAACAAATCGCTCGTTGCCACACCACGTTTTCCGTGAAAATACGCCGTTCAAACGCTTGAACTGTGACGAAAAGAGCGTTTATCGTTTACCACCCTTTCCAAATGCATATACTGGACCGTGCCGTGTTTTTTGCGGCGTTCACCCTTGGATCTTCCATTCTCTAGAATCGATCCGAGTGAATTTTTGAGGCATTGTCATCGAAGGCTAAGGAATGTCGATCACTTCAACTTTACCTACCACACTCGCTGAACTTCAACAAAGCGGTTGGGTTTCTCGCTCAGTCAAAGAAGAAATCCGTCAGAACTTTATTCGCCGACTGTCGAATAACGAAACCCTTTTTCCTGGGATTGTGGGATACGACGAAACGGTCATTCCGGAAATCAACATCGCGTTGTTGGCCGGACACGACATGTTATTCTTGGGCGAAAAAGGTCAAGCCAAAAGTCGTTTGATGCGATGCTTGGTGGAATTCCTCGACGAGTATATTCCCTACTTAAACATACCGGACATTGCTGTTCACGAAGATCCACTGCACCCCGTCACGTCCAAGGCAAAACGATTCTTAGCAGAGCACTCGCCCGACGAAGTTCCGATCGCTTGGTGGCATCGAAGTGAACGTTATGCAGAGCGACTCAGCCCCGGCACCAAGTTTGCCGATATCATCGGCGAAATTGATCCATCGAAGCTGACCGGCGGTGTGAGCATGTCGGCCGAAGAAGCACTTCACTTTGGATTGATTCCTCGAATGCATCGCGGCATCTTTGCAATGAACGAGTTACCCGAGCTAGATGAGTTGGTGCAAGTCGGCTTGTTCAACATCCTGGAAGAACGTGATGTCCAAATTCGCGGTTATCCGATTCGATTTGACCTCGATATTTTCATTTTGTTCTCTGCGAACCCGGCAACCTACAATCGTAGCGGCAAAGTCATCCCACAACTGAAGGATCGAATTGGGTCAATCATTCAAACTCATTACCCACGAGAGCGCGACTTGGGAATACAGATCATTCACGAGCAATCGGGCGTCGATTTGGGCGGAGATTATCCGGTTCAGGTTCCGTATTTTATGAGTGAGTTGATCGAAGAAATCACAATTCAAGCTCGCAAGAGCAAGTACATCGATCATGCGTCGGGTGTATCCGCACGGTTCTCTTTGGCCAATTATCGAACCATGGTTTCGTCGGCACGACATCGCAGTATCATATTGGGCGAAACGCCTGCGGTCGCAAGAATCAGCGACCTTGGGCATTTGTATTCGTCGTCGCTTGGCAAGCTTGAGATGGATATGATGGCCAGTCATCAGATGAACGAACGACAGGTGCTCGACGCGTTGATTGCGTTGGCGATCAAAAATGTTTTCCAGCAATATGTCGAAGAGTATGGCTTGCAGGAAGTGGCTGAGGTCTTTAGCAAAGGCGTCCGAGTTGAGGTCGGCGATATGCTTCCGAGCTCTGCCTACGCCGAGCGACTAAAGCACGTTCCGCCAGTATGGGATCGAGCTTTCGACCTCAATGCTGGCAATGACCCTGCCGTACGTGCTTCCTGCCTTGAATTCGTTTTAGCAGGCCTTTACTCGATGGATCGCATCAGCCGAAGCCAGAAGCAAGGGCACATCGTTTACGAGACGTAATCGTTTCTGATTGGTCATAGCCGGAATTTATTATCGACGGGAAGTAGCACACATGGCTGATCGCAAGTCTCTCGGCGGGATCGTTCATACCTATCAAAAGTATAACCCGCTTGAGTTCCCCAGCCCGACGCAACCCCCGCCCGATTTGGTGTCGAGCGCATTTGATTTCGCGATGACTTACGGCAAGTTCCGCAAACTGAGCCCCGAAGATTTGGCTCGTGCCGTTCGCATCGACCCAAGCCAAATTGCGGGACTAGGGCCAAGCCTGGAGCATCTGCGCGCCATACTTGAAGAACGCAAACGGAAAATTTTAGCGAAGTACGAGACTAAAACGGTTCAGCAGCGAGCCGACAAGTCGTTTCTTCAGTCTGCAAAATCCATTCGAGCTACCGGCAAACTCAAAAACGAAATCGAAAAAGCAGTTCATAGCGAGCAAATCTATTTGCTGGAACAGTTGTGGTATCGAACGGGTGATGACTCCGGCGAAACCGCGAGGCAGATTGTTCAGACCATCGAGCGTCTTGGTGAGAAATACCAAATCGACGAACTTGCGAGCAAGTACGATTTTACGGGCCAAGATCGTCTTAGCGTTCCCGAAGCAATCGAGGTCAAGAAGGAACTAGAGAAGATCGACGAATTGCTCAAGCAGCTTGAGGAAGCCTCTAATACCGGCCAAATCGGCGTGATCGACATGGACAGCTTGTCCGAATTCGCCGAACCTGGCGACATGAACTCGCTAGAAGAGATGCGTCAGCAGGTAGAAAATCTGCTTAAGGAAATGGCGGAACGTCAAGGCTTGGATAGTGATAACGAAGGCGGTTTTCGGCTGACTCCCAAAGCCTACAAGGTTTTCCAAAGTCGCTTGCTCGAAAGAATCTTTAGCGATTTGCAACAAGCCAAATCAGGCCGCCATACCGGTCCCATCATCGGCGAAGGGAGCGTTGAAATGACGCAGACCAAACCCTTTGAGTTTGGAGATTCCTTGGCCAATATGGATATCGTCCAGAGTATTATCAACGGCATGATCAAACGACCTGGGGCTGGACCATTCCAATTGCAGGGCAGCGATATAGAAGTTCATCGCACACGGAACTCACCCAAATGCGCGACTGTGGTCGTCATGGACATGAGTGGCTCCATGCGATACGACGGACAATATGTCAACGTCAAGCGTATGGCTCTGGCACTGCAAGGACTGATCAACTCGGAATATCCTGGCGATTTCCTTCGATTCATCGAGATGTACACGTTCGCCAAAATGTGTGCACCCGGCGAAATTATCGACCTCATGCCTAAACCCGTTACCATTCACGAACCGTGGGTTCGCTTAAAGGCCGATATGAGCCGCGATGATATCAGCGAGAGCCAGGTTCACCCGCATTTTACAAATATTCAACATTCCCTGAGATTAGCGCGACAAAATCTCGTAACCGTCGATACGCCAAATCGTCAGATCATCCTGATTACCGACGGTTTGCCTACAGCCCACTTTGAAGATGAATGGCTATTCATGCTATATCCTCCCGACCCGCAAACCGAGCAAGCGACCATGCGCGAAGCCCGGCTTTGTGCAAAGGAAGGAATCACAATCAATCTTTTCCTCGTGCCCAGTTGGTCGCAGTCGGAAGAAGACATACGGTTTGCGCACAAACTCGCTCAACAGACGCAAGGGCGAGTTTTCTTTACGGCCGGCAACGATCTCGATCGTTTCGTCATTTGGGATTACGTCAACCACAAGAAAGAAATTGTTGGTTGACGCTCGCCAAACTAAAGCTCAATTTGCGAAACTGCTCGCCCAAGTTGTCCGAGCTACTCAACCCGCGCTGTGCGTAAGATTTAAGGGTTGTTCTGATTGTTAGGCCGCATGCCAGGTGGGGTTGTAAGCCTAACGTAAACTTGCACGCACGCAAAATCGGATCGATCCGCAAAGTCGAAATTCGCTTGATCCAAACTCTGCAAACTTTCCGTTAAAAGCCCTCCACAGCCTGTTAAACCTTACGGATGGGGTAAGTTCTAACGGGTAACAAAAACCCAAAATCATCACTAGTAGAAAAGTGTAAAAAGGGGCAAGCTGTGGCAAAACAAAAATCAGTTGGTAATGAACTCGTAACAGTTGATCGTCGTCGCGGAGAACGCCGAGACAAAATCACCAGCAAAGCTGTCGCTCCAGTTGCACCAGCAGAACGTCGCGAGAAAAAGAATCGCCGTCGCCAAATCGACCCAACAACATGCGAACGGGATTATAACGTCGAAGAAGTCGAGTTCATGCAAGCACTCGATGCGTACAAGCGAGCAAGCGGTCGCATGTTCCCAACATGTAGCGAAATCCTCGAAGTCATCCGAAAACTTGGATATGTCCGCCCAAGCACCACGCCAGTAGAATCCGAAACTGTAAATTCGGAACTCGCTGAAACAGCAACAAACTGATTCTTCTCAGAAGACTTCTCAAAGCGGCCCGCACCAAACGATTTGGCTGTAGTAAAAAGCCAGCCAGATCGTATCTCTGACGGCGGCACCGCAAACAATCTTCAACGTCTCGCTTGGCGGAATTACGGTTCGCATCGTCATTCTGGTTTGTGGCAATAGCTCAAGGCGGGCAAAGAGTCTTGGTGAACTTCAATTTTCCCAACGCCTTTCCTAGAAATCGCGCAATTGTACGATTGGAAAGCTTCGAAAATGTCGGACCGCGAGTGATTCTCGTTCGTGGTCTCTCTATTTTTTGCTCCAATCACTTGGGAAAACCGGAGATATGCTTAGTCCGATTTGGGCATGTGAACGATAACTGTGGCTAATGAGCCCATCACGGGGTTCCGGGGCAATTACAGTTGAACCGTTTAGATTGGTCAGTTTTCGGTTGGCCATTAGTTGTGGTAAGATACGTCAGAAGTCATCGTATTTCCAAATAGAGTTACCCATTTCCTCCGATAAGTTTGTTTGTCCTCGAATAAGCAATCGCAGGTTCACAGTCCCCGCGTCGCTTTGACTACAGGGGCTTATGCAAGAGTAGTTTGTAGCCATGTCTTCCCTTCCATCGAATCGTCCCACTACCTTGTCCGAAGCTCCTACTCTTCCGTATGCAGTGATCGATATCGGCGCGACGAGCATCCGCATGGCCATTGCGGAGATTGACGCAAAGGGTGTCGTTCGACCACTCGAAAACCTTTCTCAGGCAGTATCTTTAGGTAAAGACACTTTTACGCAACAGCGAATTCGCAAATCATCTATTGAAGACTGTGTACGCGTACTTAAGAGCTACAAACGATTGATGTTGGAATACAACATTGTTCGGCCAGAGCAAATGCGGGTCGTAGCCACGAGCGCCGTTCGCGAAGCGACAAATCGATTAGCATTTATTGATCGGGTTTTCATCGGAACCGAATTGGCCGTTGAACCATTGGATGAAGCCGAAGTCAACCGCATTACCTACATGGGCGTACAACCGCTGTTGCAGAGTAATCCAAAGTTAGCGTCCAGCAAAACCGTCATCGCCGAAATCGGCAGTGGCAGTACGGAAATATTGGTCGTGCGCGGTGGCAACGTGCTGTTTTCCAATAGCTACCGGCTTGGATCGCTTCGAATCCTTGAGACGCTTGAAAAATTCAACGCTCCCCGTGGCAAGCAACGAGCCATCATGGAGAGTCAAATCAAACGCATTGTCGACCAAATCGGCGAACAGGTCGACGCCAATGTTCAACACGAAATGGTCGCAATCGGCGGCGACATGCGATTTGCTGCAGCGAATTTACTTGAGCATTGGGAAAGCGATTCGTTGGCAACGATGTTATTGGAAAGCCTAGAATCGTTGACGCGACAATTGCTTCGTTTAAGCCAAGACGACATTGTGAAAAGGTACGGCGTAAGCTTTCAGGATGCAGAGACGATTGCACCCGCTTTGCTGAGCTATGTAATGTTGGCAAAGGAACTTAAGTGCCAGACGATTCATGTTGCCGACACCAATTTGCGCGATGGTTTGCTAAACGATTTGGCCAAGCGGGAGGCTTGGACCGCTGAATTCCGAAATCAGATCATTCGTTCGGCGATTAACCTCGGTCGGAAATTCGCATTCCAGGAAAAACACGCGAGGCATGTCGCCACTTTGGCTAGAAAACTATTTACCGATTTGCAAGAGGAACATCACTTGGATCAACGCATGGAGTTGATCCTTTATCTGGCGGCTTTGCTGCACGAAATTGGCCTATTCATCAACGTCCGCAGCAATCACAAGCATTCGATGTACATCATTCAGAATAGCGAATTGTTTGGTCTCAGCCGGAAAGACGTGTTGCTCGTCTCCTTAGTCGCACGCTACCATCGACGCAGTTCGCCGCAGCCCGACCACTTAGGCTTTGCAAACTTGGACCGAACGGATCGCGTTACCATTTCAAAACTTGCGTCGATACTGCGGCTTGCGATTGCGTTGGACGAGTCGCGAAGCCAGCGAATTGTCAATGTGCGATGCCGAAACGATAACGGTCGCTTGGTCATTACGGCCCATGGTGTCGAAGACGTTTCACTGGAGCAATTGGCACTTCGTCAAACGTCCAATCTTTTCGAAGAGACGTTTGGTATGAGCGTGCTCCTCCGATCAGCTCGCCGTTAGTGAATTCGCCTTAAACCGATTTCGTATGCAAATTGCGTTGTGGAGCTCTCTACAACCGCTAGTCGTTCTGTTTACCGTCACTTATCCTAAAATATTCTCTGAAAGCGTGTCGCGATACGATCGCTTACGAGCATAACCTACTTTAACGCTGACCTTGAAACCTCGCTTCGTTTCTTTGCGTTTCAATCAGTTTTTATTCCTTCGAAAAACCATCGACAACAATACGGTCATCGTTATGCCTTTACCGGAAAATGCTTTCATCAATCGCGATCTTAGCTGGCTCGAGTTCAACCATCGTATCTTGGAGCAAGCCCGAAATCCATCGGTACCGCTTTTAGATCGCATCAAGTTCATCGCCATCACGGCCTCGAACCTGGACGAGTTTTTTATGGTTCGCGTGGGAGGGCTGCAAATTCAGCATGAGCAAAAAGTTGGCTCGCCCGATCCAACAGGCCGAACTCCTGCCGAGCAATTGAGAGACATCCTCGAACGCGTTCGGCAAATTATGCAGAGCCAATACAAATGCTTTCTCGAAGACCTAATGCCGAGCTTGGTAGCTGAAGGAATCGAGCCGGTTGTGTTGGCGCAAGCGACGATACGGCAGCGTGAATTGGCGGAACGAATATTTAACGAGGAAGTCTTCCCCGTTGTCTCCCCGATGTCGATCGATCCGGAATTGCCTTTTCCGTTGCTCGTGAATTTGGGGATGTATCTCTGTGTGCGAATCGCAACCCCCAAAGCCGAACCACCAAACCGGTTCGCATTCATTCCACTGGGACGAGCCATTCCGCGATTCATCACTTTGGCATCGGAAAAAGGATATAACTACGTCCTACTGGAAGACTTAGTAACTGCCTATTCTGATCGTTTTTTCCCTGGCGAGCGAATCGAGGAGTGCGTTACCTTTCGAGCCACTCGCAATTCGGATGTTAGCGTTCGTGAGGATAGCGCGAGCGACCTTATGAGTGGCATGGAGCAGGTACTACATCAACGAAGGACGGCGGACTGCGTTCGATTGGAAGTCTCCTCGCTTGCCTCGCAAGAGACAATTGATTTCTTGAGAGAGTCACTTGAACTCGATCCACAAGACATTTTTCAGATTCCCGGTCCGATCGATTTATCTGGCATGATGTATTTAGCAGAAATCGACGGATTTCTTGCACTGCGAGAATCAGCTTGGCCACCGCAGAGGTCACCACAAATCGATCCAACTGTCTCGATGTTTGATACGATTCGCGAACGCGATGTTCTTCTTTGCCATCCTTACGAAAGCTTCGAACCCGTCGTCCGATTGATCGAAGAAGCAGCCGCCGATCCCGATGTGCTTGCCATTAAGCAGATATTATATCGAACAAGCCGGCAAAGCCCGATCGTCGCTGCCCTGAAGCGAGCTGCTGAACGAGGTAAGTATGTGACCGTGATTGTAGAATTGAAAGCAAGATTTGACGAAGCTCGAAATATTGAATGGGCTCGAGAGCTGGAACAATCCAATGTGCAAGTTTTCTACGGTGTTCGCGGACTGAAGACGCATGCCAAAGTCTGTATCATTGTCCGGCGAGAACCAAACGGTATCCAACGCTACCTGCATTTCGGAACAGGCAATTACAACGAGATTACTTCCCGACTGTATAGCGACATCAGCTATTTGACATGCAACGAAGATTTAGGTGCTGACGCGAGCGCGTTCTTTAATGCGATTACTGCATACAGCCAACCTCAGTCCTATCGCTTGATCGACGCGGCACCTATTGGCCTCCGAAAAAAACTGGTATCGCTGATCGAAAACGAGACGCAACGCAAGCGCAAGGGTCAAAAAGCGTTTATCGTGGCCAAGCTCAACGCGTTGGTGGATCCCGATATCATCGCTGCCCTGTATGCAGCCAGCCAAGCGGGTGTGACCATTCGTTTGAATATTCGCGGTGTGTGCTGCTTGCGCCCTGGCATTCCAGGGATGAGCGAAAATATCACCGTAGTGAGTGTTGTCGACCGCTTTCTCGAACACGCGAGAATTCTGTATTTCTATCACGGGGGCGATGAACAACTTTTTATTAGCAGCGCCGACTGGATGCCGCGGAACATCGACCGACGTATTGAATTGCTTGTGCCGGTCGAAGACGTCAATTGCCGACGACGGCTCGTCGACATATTGGACACCTATTTTCGTGACAACCAAAATTCCTGGCGACTGGATGCAGATGGTTCGTATCGCAGAATTCAACCCGAAGGCAATCAATCACCATGCCGATCTCAGCGGGTACTTTATGAACAAACCGTGACTGCCGGTCAAAGTGCAGAGCATTCTCGGTTTACGATGTTCCAGCCACATCGTTCGACCTCAACAAAGGGCACCTAAGTTTGTGCTGCGAGGTTTTAGGAAGGCTCGATAGTCGCGCAACAGGTCGCAAAAACCGAAACCAGTAAACACAAAACGCTGGTCCGGTCGAGTGCTAGCATTACATCATCAATTAACCCACCAGCATGTTACTCCGCAGTTCGCCATAGATTTGCAATGGCTTTGTAATTTTTTCAATTTCAAAATTGGTCTCTGACTCAAACCAAATTTCGAATTGATTGGATTCGCCTTGCTCTCAAGGGGCGTTTGGTCCTATATTTGGCTTAATCGTTGCGTTTTTCGATTTCGATATTGGCTCGAAGTATTCGGGGGTTGAAAGATCTTCGCGAAATTCGAATCTGAGTTGATGAATTGGAACGATCATTGCATATTGCTTCGATGTCCAAAACGGATTTCACGGATGGCACGATGCCATCCCCGAAATTGGACGGTGAAGCCGCACAGGTGATAATCGCCTTAGGGTCACCGACAATTGGTATGACGCGAAGGAGAAAAGAAACTTTACGGCGAAGCCAATAGTTAGTCGATGAATGGGGAACTTTCGCATGGCTGGAAGAAAATTGGAGTCAACCAATTCTGGCCTCTACGGATTGCTTCCCCGACATGGACTGCGAACGGCTTGATTTGATGGGTTTGCCACTTTGGCGACCGTTATTGTCGCAGTATTTGATTCTTGATTCGAGTGTCGCACTTGGGGAGATAATTTAGTATGGAAATTTCTAGCAGCCTTGGCGTTCAAGGAATTCAGCAAGTTGGTAATGTTCAACGTTCGGTTTCGACTTCTGAAACCGCTCCAGTAGCCGACATGCAAGAGATGGCCCCTGTTGATCAATTGGAGTTGTCGAGCGAGGCTTTAGGCGTGTCAGCCGCTTCGCTAGAAGCCGTCTCTGGGGACATTCGCGTTGACAAGGTTGCCGATATTCGCCGGGCGATTGCCAACGGTACGTATGAAACCGCTGAGAAAATTTCAGCCGCGCTCGACCGTTTTCTTGCCCAACAGTCATAAGATTCAGTCTTCGGAGCTCAACAGGTCCTGCGTCGGCTCGTCTCGCCTCCTGCGCAACCGTCTCAATACGCAAGCGTTTTTCACGCAGTTTAAAAAATCTTTCGCGGGCGCCAACGTTCGTGGCGTTCCGCGTTCTGAACATACGGGATGTCACTATGGCACTCGTTGCCTTGCATTATTGATTACTTCCATAAGTGAGAGGTATCGAATACCAGCCGTCAGCAGACCATGGAATTGAATCCGGAGGATTCGCTTGGTCTCTGTTTTATTTCCACCAGAATAATTTGCGTAGCAATTGTACCGTTTTCTGGCTCCCCCAACGTAACATCCTGCTCCGAACTGCGCTATAGAAACTTAGAGGACGGCTTCTCTAAGTTAAAGCCCAAGTAAACGGAGAACTATCATGCATACCAAACTGAGAATTTGCTCCCTTGTCGTTTCCGTCGTAGCTACTCTCTTCTGCGTAGTTTCCAGTTCTGAGCCTGATGGCACCATCGCGAGTTACGTTGCTAGGAAAAAACGTCCGGTCTCTCCGTTCGAACACATCGTATTCGTCGCCGTCGATCTAACCATTTATGGCCGTAATCCTTGATAACTTAGGAAGTTATGGGGTTTTTGTCGGTGTGCAAATGAACCGTGAGCGAATACAATGTGTTGGACCTAACGATCAGTTGCATATTGTCTTGAGATAGTAAAATTGCCGCGCGGCAGAGTCCTTTTTGGATGATTGGTAGAACACTTGAGCGCGCGGTTGTTCCCGATATCCTGAATCGGATGATTTGACAAGCGATTAGGTTAACTTGGCTATTGTCGTTTTTTCTGTTCGATTGCAAAGTCTATTAGCTGTGAGCACTTCCGACGAATCAAACTTGGGCAACGTCCAAGTCTCAATGTCACCTCTCGAGCGATTCGAGGAGTATTTGCAGAGTCGTAATTTGAGGAACACCGACCAGCGCCGATTCCTCATCGATCTCGTATTTAGCCATCACGAACACTTTGATGCAGATCAATTGATCGACCAATTACCCCGCAAGGGCGCACCGAACCACGTGTCTCGGCCGACGGTCTACCGAACTCTGAAAGAGTTTGTGGACGCAGGTCTACTCCGTTGTTTTGAATTGAACGGTCGCAGTGTGTATGAACACGATTACGGCTATCCTCCACATGATCATCTTTATTGCATCAAGTGCATGAGCCTGATTGAGTTTCGGAGCAGTGAACTCGAGGCCATTCGAGACGAGGTTGCCAAGCAACACCGATTCCGCGTCCGCAGTCATCGGCTGATCATTCAAGGTGTCTGCGACGATTGTTCTAGGCAGCGAAGCCGCGACCGTCGACACCAAGACCGCGTCTAAAAATCAGATTGCCAATTTCCAATCGTTCCCGCTGTAGTCAGTGGCAAACTTTGGGATCCATTGAATTTCTGCGAGCGATTTAGACCCGCACTTCGGCTGTCAGATTCTTTGAAACCTCGACCTGTGCTAGAATCGGCGAAACGATCTCATCGAAGAATTCATGCACTTGCTGTTCAGCACGACCGATAAAAGCCTTGGGATCGGCGACCGCGGTCACATTCACGTTGGAAAATGCTTCATCTGCAGCTAGCCTACTGAGAAGATCGTTGGGTAATGCGTCTTGTTTCACCACTAGCGCCGCTGCTTGGCTGTGTTGGCGAATTCGTTCATGCAGCTCCTGTCGGTCGCCACCCGCTGCCACGCCAGCCATCAAGATCGATTCGGTCGCCATAAAAGGCAATTCTTCCATCAGATTCTTTGCCACCGTCTTCTCATACACAACCATACCTTCCGCCACATTTTGTAGAAGGATGAGACAAGCATCGATCGCCAAAAAAGCTTGCGGGATGACTAGCCTACGATTTGCGCTATCGTCAAGCGTCCGCTCGAACCATTGAACGGCCGAAGTCATCACGGGACTGGACTGCAGGCTCATAGCGAATCGAGCGAGGGAACAAATTCGCTCTGACCGCATCGGGTTGCGTTTGTAAGCCATGGCGGACGATCCGATTTGTTCTTTTTCGAAGGGCTCTTCGACTTCTTTGCGATGGGCCAATAACCGGACGTCCGTTCCGAATTTATGAAGCGATTGTGCGATTCCACTCAAGCAATCGACGACTTGAGCGTCCACTTTTCTGGAATAGGTTTGACCTGTAACGGCATAGCTGGCTTCAAATCCAAGCTTTTCTGTGATGCGTTTTTCCAGCAGCCGCACCTTGGCATGATCGCCATTAAATAGCTGCAGAAAACTGGCTTGCGTACCTGTCGTTCCTTTGGCGCTACGCAGTTTTAACGTAGATATCCGATGAAGGACTTCTTGCAAGTCCATGACTAGGTCGTATGCCCACAATGTAGCTCGTTTGCCCACGGTTGTTGGCTGAGCAGGTTGAAGATGCGTAAAGGCTAGACAGGGTAGTCCAGCGAATTTTTTGGCAAAATCGCTTAGCAGTTGAATACACATCGCCAAACGTCTCGACACCATTTCAAGACCCTCGCGAATGAGGATCAGGTCTGCATTGTCGGTGACGTAACAACTGGTTGCTCCCCAATGAATGATCCCGCGAGCCGTTGGGCATTGATCTCCATAAGCGTGCACATGGGCCATGACATCATGACGCATTTCGCCTTCGTATCGGTTCGCAACATCTAGGTTTAGATTATCACGCGACTTAATCAACTCCGCAATTTGCGCATCGGTTATTGGAAGTCCCAGTTCTTTCTCTGCTTCCGCTAACACAATCCACAAAGTTCGCCACAGCCGAAACCGTCGATCTGCACTCCAAAGAGCCGCCATTTCTCTAGATGCGTAACGCGAGGTAAGGGGATTTTCGTAGATCGCCGAATTACTGGTCATTATGAGGGATATTCTGGGTCTGTAAGTTGAGGGTATTGAACGCGCTGTAGGTACATTCAATCGCAGCTTAAGCGATCGCTAGGGAGATTTCTCAATGAAATTGCTAATTGGCTAGCATTGCAAGAGAAATTGTTTTTGGCAAATAATGGATATCTCGCGAAAAAAAGGAAGCTGCCGGTTTCGTTTCTGCCCGCGATTGTCGATAAAAATGCTTGGTTGAGAACCCCTGAAACTCGCCTTCGGGTGTCAGGGTTTTCGCCAACGGCAAGGTTTCGGTAAGATATAGCCACAGCATCCCGAAACTGAGTGGGCAAATGCCCCAAAATCTTCAGGAGAATTCTACGTGCGTTTCCAAAGACTATGCTTATCTGCGTTCGCTCTTTTCGGCGTGAGCAATTTTTCATTGGCACATGACAATACGATTATTCCTGCGACGCAATTGGTCCCGGAGAGCACTCAAGGATTTGTCAGGTTCAGCAACTTGCCCCAATTCGTTGATCGGTGGAACAAAACCCAAATCGGGGTTCTGGCTGAACTCCCCAGCATGAAAGCCTTTTGGGAGGAACAGCAAAACGAAATCGAAAAACGATTCCGCGACGCTGGCTGGCAGATCAACTTGCATCCCAACGACATTAAGGAAATTGCCACTGGCCAAGTGGCAATTGCTTGGATTGCTATGCCGAACGAAATTCGAAAACCTTACTCAGTCGTGCTCGTTGTCGATATTGCAGGAAAAGAAGTCGAGACCCAGCAAGTACTGGAGCGAATCGAGGAAGAGCTGAAGAATCGCAAGGCGACTATTGAGCAAACGAAATTCCTTGAGCAGTCCATTACCCACGCTGTTTTGCCTCGACAACAGGGTGAATTGAAGATCGAAGAATCCTATTATGTGATCTCGAAAGGACAATTAATTGCCGCAGACGACATGAAGGCGATCGAATTTGTACTAAACCAACAAGCGGGCAAATCGCAACCAACGCTGGCAGATTCGGAAAATTACAAGACATCGGTGAATCACCTTGAAGGCAAAGTTGCCTCTACCGATTTCGAGTACTATGTAAATCCAATCGGCCTCGCAAACGTGCTGCGGTCAATTTCGCACAAACCATCTACTCGCCAAACCGACATCCTGAAAGTTTTGACGAACCAAGGTTTTGATCGTATTTCGGCTGTGACGGGAAAAATTCAGTTGGCCACCGGGCAAATGGATGTCCAGCACGAGTGTTTTGTCCTTGCGCCAAAGCCTTGGCCCGAGGCCGTCCACATCCTCGATTTCCCAAATATGGCCGACAGCAATATTCCTACGTGGGTAGGCGAAAATTCTGCTTCGTTCCTGTCCACTGCTTGGAACGCAAAGGAAGCTTTCTGGAAAGTCGAAGGCATTGTAGATGAAATCGCAGGAGAGACGGGGACCTTTGATATCGTGATCGAAGGAATCCAAACCGACCCAAAAGGTCCACAAATCGACATCCGAAATGATATCCTGCCTTTCATGACAAACGAGATCTATGCGATCAGCGATTGTGTCGAACCCATCACGCCCGACAGTCGACGTTCCCTCATCGCAATACGCATTACAAACAATGAAAAACTTTCAAAAGTGCTGGATAGGATCATGAAAGATGAGCCAGACGCCACTCCGATGGATTTTGAACAACACCGCATTTGGGTCGTTTCGCACGAAGACGATGCGGATCTCGCGAATATTGGACTTGACGAAGACTTGGATAGTTTTGACTCCAATCCAGGCGGCGATGAAAGCGCCGAAGAAGAGCAACCTTGGTTGAATAACTGGGCAATCGCCGTTCACGACAGTTACCTCATGTTTTCATCCCATCCGGATATGATCACAGACGCAATCAAGGCTGAATTCAAAACCAGTCCTTTGACTACACAAGCCGATTTCGCGCGTGCCAAAGCGAAAGCTGTTGAATTGTCGAACGGGAAACCAAATTGCTTTTGGAATGTTGACCGAGCGGACCTCAGCTTTAAAATGCAATACGAATTGTTTCGCCAAGATAAATTGCCGCAATCGCGAAGCATGATTGCCAGTATTGCCGATCGAATCCTGCGACCCAAGAAGGATGTTAAGGATGAGGTCCAACGAGTAAAAGGGGATAGGCTTCCCCCGTTCGAAACTATTCGCCAACATCTATTGCCTGGCGGAACCGTAATTCAGACCCAAGACGATGGATGGTCAATCCAGTCGTTTGTACTGGGGCTCAATGCCGAAAAATCGGATGAAGGCCTTTCCCAGTCTTCTCTAAATACGGCTAAGGGAAACGACAATCAGGCAGCAGATTCTGATTCCACGAACCGACCCAAGCGATAGTCTCCACGAACTTCTCTCTTGGACTCTTTTCTTGCAGAAGCAGACACCACATGTTTTCCGCATCCTTCCAAACGAATAGGAAGGATTGCGGAGCAACGGTCTGTGTGTCTTTCCCTGGAGGAACTCACTTGCACCCTGGCGTATTGACTAGGGCAACGTGACTTTGCCCCAAAAGGGTCTTTGGCGATCGCCTCGTCTGCGGACATCCTCAAGGAGCACAGCAATATCGGGGCTAATATTGAGTCGTTTCCGATTCTTCTGCCATGCAACGAGCACTTCTTGGCCAAAGTCGATCATATCAGGACTGAACCAAAGCTCAAATTCACTCGCGATTAAACCTTCGATTTGGATTCCATTTCTTGTTCGCGAAATATTGATGTCCATTACCCGTTTGTGATCAAAATCAAGAAAGGGGTTATTGGTTTTCTCGACGGGAAAACCCGTGATTTCCAAAGGCCAAAAAAAATTGTCGCCGGGGCGCGTCGTTTTTACCGCGATGTCGGCTGGCACATTCGACCGAACATGATTCGCAAGTTTCATCCACTCGATAATTCGCGGTAACTCTTCCTGAAAATGGTCTTTGCCTCGCCCGCGATACATGGTCACCATACAGTCCGGATGCAGTCGCACGTAATCATCTAATATCTCGCCGTTGCGGACGAGCGGCGACTCGGGACCTTCCATATCGCCACCGACGTAATAGATGGGAAAGTATCTCGCGTTGTTTTTGTATTGCTTAGTAAACCCAGACGAGTTCCCTGAAATACAAACGAGTCCGGCCCAGATATCCGGATGGGAAATGGCAATATCCCAAGCAGTAGTTCCTCCACTTTGATGTCCGCTGATGAAAACGCGATCCGTATCGATACTGATCTTGCGAAATGCATCGCGAAGGCAAGCCAGGACTCGATGATGCTCGTTTTCCGTGTATTCATATTCACGCTGCTTGGGACGTGCCCAGAGTGGTGCAACCACAACAAAGCCGTGCCGAGAAGCTTCTCCCAGTGGTTGCTTGAACCGCTCGTCGTATTTTCCTGTCCACCATTCCAATTCCTTTTCCACCGTCATGTAATCGCTGTGAAGTGCGACGACACAAGGATATTTTCGATACGGATCGTACTCCGGCGGTGTTTGAACAAGATATGAAATCGGTTCGGACTCGTTCCCGTTATTCGAAGGGATGTCGACGCGATATCTTCCCGGCAAACCCTCGACAGGTGCCGGCAATTCCTGCGGCGGCGTCATTTGGCGGATTAGTTGAGACAGCAATTTGGGCGTGCCAGCTTCGAGGCTACGGAGCGCATCGATCAGACCTTCCCGGCGTCCCGCTGGCGCACGCGACAGGTACTCTTGAACCAAAGGTCGGGCTTCAATCGCCGATCGAACGATTGAGATATTATCTTGTCCAGAGCCTGTCCCAAACAACCATCCTCCGAGAGCAAGCGCCAATCGTTGGTCTACAGTCAGGGATTGATCATCTTTTAGTCGAATGTAATCGGCAAGCCATACGATGGTTTCCGAATTGAGATGCGATCCAATTTCATCCACAACCGGCTTAAGCTGTTCAATCAGAGCTGGATCTGTTAGTTGGGCAAGCTGTTCGCGAATTTGCTTGATGGTGTCTTCGTAGCGTTTTTTATCTTCCTCAATTTTGCGAATTCGACCAGCAACCTTAAGGCGGGTTTCATCGGACAGCTTTTTGACATCACACTGCCGAAGGAGCAACTCAGCTAGTTCGTTCTGACCAGCGGCTTGCCGTGTCTGAACTTCTCGAAACATTTGTTCGGCTTCACGTTGATCGATTACCTGTAATTGGGGACGTTGATTTTCTAAACTCGGATTGGCACGGATCGCTTTCTCGAGAAATTCCTTGGCATCGGCGAATCGCTGTGCTTCGATCAGCATACTGACCACGTCCAACCAATCCTGAGGTTTGCCGGTCTCAGCATTCTTTTTCAATATCTCCATGAGTGTTTTTCGAGGAACGGATGAAAGCGCTAGTCGCATGTCCCAAACGACGGCAGACTCAGATTCGAGCGATTCGACTTTGACGTAATTCGCAGATATTTCTGTAATCCCTTGAATGATGTCCTTCATGCCTTTCTGTGTCTGCGTTGAGAAAACTCGGCGTCCATATTCGTCGAACGGAGTCAATCCGACCGTATTACCAAGTACTCCAAGCGCGTTGTGAGTCCTTGGCGAAGCACGCTTGGTATCATTAGGCATGATGATCCGCATGGGATCAAACGATAAGGGCGGGGCGTTGGCCAGTTTGGATTTATGAAAATAGGTGATGCGCAGTTCATCGTCTAGAAAAAGGATCGGTTTGGCTTGAATTTCGCCCCCTTCCCGAGGCGTTGATGTGCTCTTCATGTTCAAGCTTGCCCGCTCGCCAAGCGTTCCTGGTCCGAGTTGCATTCCGTTTTTCAAGAGTGCAATCGACTGCTGAGCAATGGCGACGGAACTTGCGAAAGAAAACGAGACCGCAGCAAATATATGGAGCGAAAGTCTTTGGACGCCAATCATTTAACGCGATTCCCTACTTTGTGACCAAACTACCTTCCCTTTTCAATTGTACGTTGGCAGCGATTCTTTGCGGTAGTCGAGCGCGATTTATGTTCGGAATCGCAATTGGCGGCATTGGCTATTAAGTGGAAACACACGTGCGGAAGGTTCCAAACTGATTTCCTCAATGAACAAACCAGCCCAATACGGCAAGAGCGAGAGGGACAAATACGCCTCACGCGGCTCCTGCGCTTATTTTTCACGCGGCGATGATCCCGGCCCGCAGCTCGGCACTCATAAAATCGTCGCGATCACCATCCTGCCCGACAACCCTAATTGTTATCTGGCTCAGTACTCAATAAAGCGGAAGAAGTCACGCTCCGCTTATTCTTACCGACCGCCGAAATAACGTTTCAGGGTTTGTGAAGCGGCATCTCGAGAATTGGAAGCTGTTGGTTTTTTATCAAACCGGGGTTTTGCAGAAGCTTCGGATTCATCCTTTTTCGGGTCATGCGATGTTTCATCAACCGAGTCTGACATGGTCGCATCGATCTTTGCAGCGTCGTCTAAAACAAACTGTCTTGTTTCGGGATTTTGCGTTCCCGATCGGTCTACCTGGTCAGCTTCTTCTAGCCAAGAATTGATATCGATTTCTTCGTAGCGGCTATCCGTGGAAGCACTGGAGCCCACAGCGCGTTCCGCTGCTTCTTTCATGTCCTTGACTTCGGGACGTTTTGCGCCACCCAGACTTACCTCGATGACAACTTCAAAATCGAGATGGCCGACTTTGAGTTTGTCGCCGTTCTTTAAGATCTTTGCTTTCTCTGGACTCAATTGCTTATCATTAACAAAAGTCCCGTTGCGGCTCTTCAAATCGAGCGCCAACAACTTTCCGTCCTTGATCACTAATATGCAGTGCTTGCGGCTAACGGATTCGCTTTTGGGTCTTAGATGGCAAGACTCGCTTCTACCGATTAGGAACTTATCTTGCTTTACGGCTATTTCCTTGCCTTCATGCGAACCGGACAAAACTTTTAGCCTAACCTGCATAGAAAGCTCCTTGGCGGTAAAGTGCTCAAGTTCGAATCGTCTCGAACCTTCGCCTTACATCTCGAATTGGTGTACTGGAAACTACTAGCGAGAATCGAATCGGCGATTCCGTTTATGACTTGTAGCAAACAACCCGCACTAACCTGTCTATTATTGTATTGTAGCGCTCTATTTCGCAAGAGCCATGTTGCGAATTACCACGTACCCCCCATTTTTAGGCGAACTAATTCCCCATTACTTAGAGTCGTCCAGTTAAACTCGATGGGACCACTCAAAGCTCTGGAACTGGTCGACAAAGGGATTCAAGGATTCTGGTCGCACCAGATTCTCTATTGAATTTCTATTCCAAAGAATTCCAAAATCCTGGCCTAATTTGCCGGACAGCGTTTCCGCCATAGCATTTTGAAGCCATATGGGTTCCCAACTCGACCATGGCGGAAATTCGCCTAAGCCGCCGGGTGCATTCGTTTCCGCACTGGACGCCTCGACCAATCCCATTAAAGTCATCGCAAACTCGCTTCGCCGAACAAGCAAGCTGCCGTGTTGCATTATTACTCCCGCGTGTCGCCGTTGTGCACTGCCGAGAACTTTGTGACCCGCGACCACAATGTCAAAGTCACTCCGCCTTTCAAAACACAGGTATCGGTCGTTTTTACAGGTATTATCGCACGACGTCTGATTGCGATTTGAATAGAAATCCCCCATTACTCCGATTGAGGTTAACCAGACAATTAGTGTTTGGTGAACTGCGAGATAAAGTTGCGTGGCGTGCCCTTTTTCTGATTGATCGGGCATGACAATCGAATAAGTCACATCATGATCGTGCACGATCGCTCCGCCACCTGTTTCGCGTCGTACAACGTCAAGCTTGCTAAGGTCACCTTGCAGCGAGGGTGTGGGGTAAGGCTGGAAATAGCCTAAGGACACAGTAGGGGACTCCCACAGGTATAATCGCAGAATGCAAAGAGAATGAATTCGCGCGTATTCAGCCAAAGCTCGATCGATTGCCATGTTCCACACACCGGAACGCGGTTGATCGACAATAATTACACCATTCATGAAAGTCCCTAATAACGACCGGCAGTGAGTGCTCTGAGGGAACAATAAAGTCGTACTGCACTAGAATTGCCGTTGCAAAAGAATTGACGGTAACTCGTTTCAAACACTCTAACGCAGCTTTTCAACTTCGCTTTTGAATCGACCAGAACGCGCATGGGATGGTTTCGACCACCCCGATTCCGAGTTTTCAGTGCCGTACTAGTGTGACTCAGCGCATTGCTTTGTGTATTGGGCAAAGTCCATCAGTTTCTCGTATTCACTTGGGTCACTCATTTTGACCTTGATAATCCAACCATTGTCGTAGGGATCTTGCGCAAGCGATTCCAATCGGTTTACTAACCCGTCATTAGCCTGAACCACATCACCGCTGACCGGCGCATAAAGCGGACTGACGGCCTTTACCGACTCGACTTCACCAAACTCCTCGCCAGCACGCAGTTTCTTTCCGACTTTGGGAAGTGCCATAAAGACCAAATCTGTTAGCATCTCGACTGCAAAAGCCGAAATGCCAATGGTTGCAATCATTTGACCATTCTCGTTTTCAACATGAGTCCATTCATGCGACGAGCTATAACGAATATTCTCTGGAACGATTTTCATGATGGAAATTTCCTATAGGCTTAAAGAGATTGACGTTTATAGAAAGGCAAGTCCACGATGCGAGCAGAAGTTTTACTTCCTCGAATGTCGACATCTACGGACGAACCGGATTTACTCATTTCAGAATGAACATATGCCATCGCGATCGGCTGCTGCAAAGTAGGAGAAAAGCTGCCACTGGTGACTTGTCCAATGACTCGCGAATCCGAATCGATAACATCCGAACCTTGCCTAGCTGCTCGTTTTCCATCTAACACTAGCCCGACGCGAGCGGGACCGCTTAGATCTTTCTTTGCACGCTCAATTGCGTCTTTGCCGATAAAATCGCGGTCCTTCGTTTGAACTGCAAAACCGAGGCCGGCGAAGATTGGATTGATGTTTTCATCGAGTTCGTGCCCATACAGCGGCATGCCAGCTTCTAATCTCAAAGTATCACGTGCGCCCAGTCCGGCCGCTTGAATTCCACTTGCCCGGCCTGCCAACATCAAGTTTTCCCAAACTCGATTGGCGTCTTCATTCCGTACAATCAATTCTAAACCATCTTCGCCAGTGTAACCGGTGCGAGAAACGATACAGGCCTTGGACATTTGCTCTGTAACCCGCGCTCGATAGTAGCCCAGGCGTTGCACCGATTCAGGGAATAGCGGTTTACAAATCGCCATCGCCAATGGCCCTTGAACAGCGATCATGGCAGTTTGGTCTGTGGTATCCGACATGACGACATCGGGAAAATCGCCCATTTGCAACGTGATCCAGTTGACGATTTTCGGTCGATTGCTGGCGTTAACAACCAGCAAGAAATACTGACGACTACTTGGGCTCTCCAAGCAGTAGACCAGCACATCATCCAGAATTCCGCCTTGCTCGTTACAAACCAGACTGTAACGAACTTGGCCAATTTCCATATCCTTTACTCGCCGTGTCAGGAGTCGATCAAGTAACTCTTCGGCGCGAGGTCCATCGAATCGAAGTCGTCCCATGTGGGAGATATCAAACAACGCCGCAGCTTTTCGTGTTGCTTCGTGCTCGGCGATGATTGTCGTGTATTGGATCGGCATTTCGTAGCCAGCAAACTCCGCCATGCGAGCGCCATGGTTCTTATGCCAATCATTCATGGGCGTCGCGGCCAAGGAAACACTCATCGCAAATAATTCCTATGTAGGAAAAAAATAGTCCAACGAACGCGAAAAAACCTTCCGACAAGGATGCGTTTCAATCACTCATCCATTTCTAGCGTTCATCAACGTGAGACAACGTTTTTCGATTTTCAACGAACATGAAAAAGCGATTTTTACGCTTGGCGTCACTCGTGTTTTTCTCTGGGCATCGAAAAATCGAGCGAGGTCAAACAGAGTAGCGACCCACTTTTGCAGAAAACATTGTAACCGTAGCCCAAGGTCCGGAAACCCCGTCGTCAGCAAGTTTCAAGAGACCCATCGATTACTTGCGACGTTTCTTTCGGGCGGAATCCGGATTGCGTTTTTTCGTTTTGCCACCGCCCGCTTTGCGATCCCGGTCGTCACTTCGCGAAGTACGCCGATTTAGCCGGGTCTTTGGAATTAACGCGTCGGCGATTTTATTCACAAACCCCAAGCTTAATTGACGACGAATAAAATCGACTTTCACGACACGCACCTCGACGACGTCACCCATACGGAAACGGTTGTGCGAATGATATCCTTCGAGAACTTGCCCTTGACGATCAAATCGATAACGATCGCGAGGAAGGGTTTCCACTGCCACAAATCCGTCAAACGGGATCTCGTTGCCACGGACGACAAACCCATCCATGCGAACATTGATAATGACACTGGTAAAATGCTCGCCAATCCGTTTGCTCATAAAGTGAAGCAATTTGACTTTCACCAGTTCCCGTTCCGCTGATTCCGCATTTTGCTCTTGGTCGCTGCAATGCAGTCCAAGCCGAACGAGGATGGGAAACGGCTCGGAGGTCGCGTGTCCTTCGATGATCGACTGCACGATGCGGTGAACAGCCAAGTCCGGATACCTGCGAATCGGACTTGTGAAATGGCAATAGTGTGTCATATCCAACGCGTAGTGACGTTCATGTTCAGCTTGATAAACTGCCTTCGACATGGATTTAAGAATCGCGTAATTGACAGCGTATTCGCTCGACGTGTTCCGGACACATTCGACAACGCGCTGAATCTCAAACCGACTCTGCAAATCATCGCATGGAATACCAAGCTCTTTTACGAAATTGGTTAACCGTCGTAGTCGCATTGGATTTGGTGGCGGATGCACTCTTCGAAGGAAGGGTAAATTGAGATCGTCCAGCCAAGTCGCGACAGCTTGATTTGCCGCCAACATGAACTCTTCAATTATTTGGTGACTCTCCGTGTGAAGCACGAGATGAGCGCCTTTGACTTTGCCCGTTTTGTCCAAATCAATTTTAACTTCGGGCAAATTGAGTTCGATCGCACCATGTTTTGTCCTGCGACGTCGCAATGTCATCGCCAACGTATCCATGTTGCGAAGCAATTCCTGCAATTCCTGCGGAATATTTTGCAGTACACCGGGCGAGTTGACCAAGAATGCGTCTACTTCTTCGTAGCTGAATCGGCGATCATTGCGAATCGCTGCATTGAATACTTCCGTAAACAAGTGGACGCCTTCGTCTGTATATTCCATTTTGACCGTCTTGGTCAATCGGATGCGGTCAGGCTGAAGACTGGCCACAAAGTTACTGATTTGTTCGGGCAACATGGGAATGACGCGGTCGGGCAGATACGTGCTTGTGGCACGGTCCTGTGCTTCGACATCGAGCACCGAATCGCGAGGCACAAAGTGCGACACGTCCGCAACATGAACCATTAATTCCCAATTCCCGACTTCGTTTCGCCGAAGTGAAATCGCGTCGTCAAAGTCTCGGGCATCAACCGGGTCGATGGTCAAGGTAAGCACATTCGTCAAATCGTGACGCCCTTCGGGAACGGCTTCTTGAAAAGCATCCGCTGTAACGCGGGCCTGTTCGATGACTTCCTCAGGGAACGCCTCGGGCAATCCAAACTGGATCATGACAGCGCGCGTGTCGACTGCAGGATTTTTGCTGCTTCCGAGCACTTCGATGATGATGCCTTCGCCTTGATTCTCCGCATCCGGGTAACGAACGATTTCGACAATAACTTTATCGCCCTGCGAGACAGGCAGCCCTTTTGTGTCACCGACTCGAATTGGCTTTTCCGTCGTCAAGCCATCAATCCAAACCGCTGACTCGCCAACAGTGAAATCAAGCGAACCGGGGAACTGGCGACGAGCGCGATTGAGGACGCTTTTGATTTCGCCCTCCGTCTCCCCTTCACGACCGCGTCGAATGAGTACTTCGACAAGATCACCATCCATGGCAGAGCCGACACATTTAGGTGGTATAAAAATATCTTCGGCCATTGCGCGAGCCGATGACGAAGGCCGTACAAACCCAAAGGCACCGTTCGATGCTCGAAAAATTCCTTCGACCAATTTCTTGTCCGACGTTTGAGCCGGATCAGGGACAACTAAATGATTGGCACCGTATCCAATCAATCCTTGCCGAATCAGTTGCTTTACTGCACGGCGCACTTGAGGAAAATCTTCCTCTGGTAAATCAAGTAATTTCAGCAACCGTTTCGGTTTGGTTGGCTGATAATTCGGGCTTTTAATTAGTCCTAAGATTCGGTCAATTAATGCAGTTTCGTTCATGGTCTAAGAATAGTCGCTGTGACTAGACCAGAATAGTCGTATTGGATTGAATCGGTGGCACATCGATAGGAAAGTCCGCTATAATGGCGAATACTAATTCTGTTTTCACCTGTTTATTCGCACCAAGTTGATTCCGATGACTGAAAATCCAAGTGAACCAAATCGCAAACGCATTTTGATCGTCGACGACGATAAAGAAATCATCGATGCCGTTGTTTATGCTCTCGAAAATGCAGGATACGAAGTTCTTGTTGCAAGGGACGGCAACGAAGGATTAGCGATGGCTGAAAAGTCCAATCCTCACTTGGTTATTCTGGACATGATGATGCCCAAACGAAGCGGATTCCTCGTGCTGGAAAGCTTGAATCGCTCTCAAAAGCTTCCGTTTCGCGTGATCATGGTGACGGGTAACGAGGGGGCTCGGCACAAGTCCTATGCGGAAATGCTCGGCGTAGACGATTACATTCGCAAGCCGTTCGCGATGGAAAAACTGCTGGAAAGTGTTCGGCAACAGCTTGATAGACCACTAGAAAACGAAGCTGGGGCGTAGCGCATGGTTCGTTGGCTCATGATCGTTGTTGCGATTTTCGGGGCTTCGGGCGTTGCGATTGGTGCAGCAGGGGCGCACGCTTTGCCCAACTTGCTCAGCGGGCGAGACCTCGACGCAACCGAGATTTCGAAAGAAATTGAACGCGTGGAAACAGGCGTCCGCTACCAACTATTCCATACGGTAGCGTTGCTTTGCCTATCCTTGAGCCCTGCAACGCAAAATTCTCGCCTTCTAAAATTATCTGCCGCAGCCATGAGCGTTGGCATCCTGCTCTTCAGTGGCGGACTTTTCTATCATGTCTTTTTCAACAATGCCGCCGTGATGAAAATTGTGCCTTACGGCGGAACATTGATGATCGCCAGTTGGGTCGGACTCGGTCTATCCTCAATTTTCTATTCAGGCAAAGAAAATAACTAGCGGTTCAGTGCACGCCAATTCGAAATTTCCGTTTAAGGGCAGTCGGCAAACTACCATGAAAGTCCAGAATTTTCAGTTTGCCATACCCAGCCACGACTTCAGGAACACTTCTTGAGGACCGAAAACCGTCGAGAAGGCTTTGTCAAACTCGACGCCTTTTTGCAATCCTTTGAGCAGTGCATCGAATTGTTTCTTCTTGCTCTTATCCAAAAGCGTACGGGCAAGTGCATATCCTGCGATCGCAGAATCTTCTTCGTCAAGTTTTTCTTCCAGCAAGAGTTTTGGGTCTTTTAACTTCGCACCAACTTCGAGCAATCGGCTATCCCAAGCTTGAACACGAAGATCCGTCCGGCCAACAAGAATCGATAATTGTGCACGTCCCACTCCCTCGGCGAGCCAAGTGGGTACTTTATCAAACGACCCAAAGTAGATGCTCGAAAGTAGCTGTGTCAAAGTGCGTACATCCACTGCGGAGTCACCTGATGGCATGACGACGGCGTAAGCATCGACCACTTGTTTTCGCCAATGCCCTTCCCAGTTTCCAGGCAACGTTCGACTTTCGACCATTTTTCCGAACTCGCTGTATTCATAACGTTGACGAAACGCGTAGATAACGATTCCGCCTTTTACCAGCGTTGTTTTTTCTGGTAAGCCAAATCGTTTGCGAATTTGAACGGAGGCTTCCTCTGCGGATTTTAACAAGGAAGCGGCACTTTCTTTCCCAACATTTCCCAAGACTAAGAATTGGTCGTTTGCAACTTCTTCCGCTTTCGTCTTTGGCATCACAACTGCCCATTGTTTACGAGCACGCTCCCAGCGTTTCTCTCGAACTTGGTCATGGGTCGCTCCGGAAATCCACGCTTTGCTGGCAACTTGATCGATGAGCGTATTAGGAGAATCACCATCAAACGACGCCCCTTCGTCAATCCATTTTTCGATCATCTGAATTTTATCTTCGTCCATCGCGGGTCGCCCGCCCGCTGGCATCCGTTGGCCTGCTTCGCCCCTTAGTTTACGAACTAATAAGCTTTCCTTGGACTTGGTTGGACTGACAATTGAACCACTATTTCCTCCACGGAGGAGTTGCGCGAAATTGTCCATTCGCAATCCACCAGAATTTCGCATCGCCGCGATATGGCAACCGCTACATTGTTCGATCAAAACGGGGGCAATATCTTTCGAAAAGCTAACCGTCTCTTTACCCGTTGGTGCCATCACTTGCAGTTCAGGCTGGGCGGCCGCTTGAGCGGATTCAGGTACTAGCGACTTAAGTGTGACGGTAGAATCGGCTCCGTCGAAATTCGCTCCTTCGGTAATCCAAGTTTTTAGTTTCTCAATGTTTTCAGGAGAAACTTTTCCACCGCCTCTTGGCATATCGCCCGTCTCCAAAACTTCGACCAGCCGACTGGCCTTTGCATCACCAGCAAAAACGATCACTCCAGCATTGGAACCTTTCATGACGTCCGCGAAAGTTGCCAAACTGAGGTTTCCTCGTTTTGCATCGATATGACAGCGACTACATTGACTGACAAGCCAAGGAGCAATCTCTTTGGAAAAGCTAACGCCTGTATTCATGGGCTCGAGCGTTTTCTTCTTTTCGTTTCCGGATGCCAATTCCTCCCAGGTCCCTAGTTCGCTCAGATCGGCTCCATCCAAAGCTAGTTGATCGCGAATTTGCGCGAGTTGCAAGTAAATCGGCCGTAACAGCTTTTGCGATTTCGGCTCGGCCTTGTCGAGTAACGCGAGAAGTGACTGGGTTACTTTTTCCGTACGAGCGATTGCCGCATCGTAATCATCGGCATCGAGTAGTGACCGCAATTCCGCAAACTCAGACTTGAGCTCATCGGCCGCCTTTTTCAGTTGGATGGGTGACAGAGTTTCTGGGGCTTGTGCAGCACCTGTATGTGTCAAACACACGGCAACGTACGCAAAAAACAAAAGGGAGAGGTTCGCTGCAATACGCATGCAATTCTTACGATTCATAAAACATCTCGAATGCATTCCATCGGAACGCGATTATGAAAATTGAACTAGATCGTCGCGGAGTAATTGCGACTGAGATGCCTGCACTGTCGGTGAAAACGTTTGACCGTTGAACCCTGTCAAATTTTTCGGCAAGAACTTAGCCAAGAAAACGCCTGCGACTAACGCGACAAAAATCAGTAGTGTCATGAAAGTCCAAAACATCCACTTGGGAAATCCTTTTTTCGTTTTCTCGTCCAGTGAAAAGGAAATTGGTGCAACCGCTTTGGTCCGTACAGAGCTAAGCGCCGAATTGGAAACGGCGGAGATGGAACCTCGACTGTCCAGGGAACCGGATCGAGTCGCTTTAGATCGCTTGGCAATTTCTTGTTCTAAATCAATTGTACTATTTGCTCCTGACTTCGAATTGCCGTTATCTATTGCCTTGATAATGCCACTATCCGAATAGGACAAACTTGTGATCGAACTTCCGTGGACTGAACGCCCTCCGAATGTATCGCCGCCTCGATTACTGACCGTTTCTGCTTCTGTTCTGGATTTATCTTGGCGTTCCTCATATTCGATTCTACTGCCGCTTGCCGAAGACTCTCCACTAGCTTTTCGTGCTCTCATTTCGGCTTTTTCTTGTCGGTACTTGGCAAGCCACGCCTCGAGAGTTTCAGCAACAACATCACAACTGCTGTACCGAAACTTTGGATCCTTTTGCATCATCTTGACACAAATGCCATCGAGTTCGCCGGGGCAATCGGGGCGGTCTTTGCGGATATCAGCGGGCATGGAATGCTGATGCTTGGCAATTCTCTGCGCGATGGTGCCTTCCGGAAAAGGAGGATGCCCAGTCAGCAAGAAATACAAACTACATCCGAGGCCATAGATGTCGGCTCGGTGATCGACGTTATGGCTATTAAGCGCTTGCTCCGGCGCGAGGTAATCTGCTGTACCGAGTACTTTGTCGTTGTAGTCAATCGTGAGCGAGGCTTTCGTGTCGTCGGAGAACAGAGCGAGACCTAGATCTAATAGCTTGACCCGACCTTCTTTATTCACTAGTAAGTTAGCGGGTTTTACATCGCGATGGATTAAGCCGGCGTCGTGGGAGTGCTGAAGACCACGGGCCGATTGAGCGATGTAGTCAGCCGCGTTTTCGTACGACAGCGGACCTTTTCGTTTTACCAATGTCTGCAGATCGCTGCCCTCGACATACTCCATCACCAAGTAGTGCGTATCTTTTTCATTGTCGATGTCGAAAGCGCGCACGATGTTGGGATGATTGAGCGAAGCGATTGCTTCGGCTTCACGGCGAAAACGTGCTAGATAGGAGCTATTGCCCAATTTGGTTTTTGGCAATACTTTGATCGCTCGTTTATGGTGCATGACCAAATGCTCGGCCAAATACACACTGCTCATTCCACCCGTGCCCAAGTGGCCAAGCAATTTGTGTTTTCCCAGAAAGAATCCTTTGTACTTTCCCTGTAGCAGTTTCTCGCAATGCCATTTCGTCAACAAGCCAGCAGCTTGAAAGCTCTTGGCCACTTCTCCAATGTCTGCGGGCAATTCGCCGTCGTTGCTCTCTTTTAGACGCTGGATGTGTGCTTCCAGAACAGGAGGGTCAACTAGTCGACTCTTCTCGATGAGCTCAATGAGGTTTACCGATGTTATGGTTGCCATTCCAAACTCTACCGCCGTCCGCTGGACTGGTGCCTTGACTGACTAAAAAAATCGCGATGCGTCTCAAAACGACTCGCCAACGATAATTTCAAAGCTACAGCTAATAGCATGATGCGTTTTGGCTTTGGAAACAACTACCGTGAGCACTTTCATCGGTAATTCCTGCTTTTCGAGGCTCACCACAGCTACCTGCCGGTGTAAACCACTTGGTCCGATTGACCAATTTGATTTATGCATGCCAACACAGGGAAAGGATGTCGTTGAAAACGGGTGATGGACGAGTCCAGCACCCTTTACCCCCCTGAGTAATGATAGGCTTTCACCCGTCGGGGAGTCCAATTGTTTACAGTTTTTTTAGATTCGACGGTCAGCCCTTGGCTGGCGTATAAGTTTTTTCATATCACACATCGCCCGAACTCGATTGGTTCAAGTCATGGAATAACCGTTAAAGTCCTTTTGATCAACCCAATCAGCCTGCAATCGCGAGCACCGGTGCAATTTTTCCGTCAAAACAGGAATTGCTACAAACCGCAATTAGTCACGAAGTAGATTTTGGGGAGTTGTAGCGTTGCATTGCCTTTTGAATGAGCCTGACCCGGAAGTTAACCTTAGCCCCAAATTTCTATCCAAAACTATCGCAAACACTATGCAACCGAATTGCCCAACCGTATTTCCGGGAATTGTGCGACCACAAACCAATCGTGTGTGCTACAGCCCCTTCGTGTACGAGCGTCCATCTGACAGCCAAGTTAAAGACGCACTCATCATGATTGTCGATGACGAAGAGTCGGTCCCGCGAACAATTCGGAAATATCTGTTCGACATGGGCTTTAATAACTTTCATCTCGTAAACGACTCAAGCCAGGCCGTAAAGCAGATTTCTCAATCCAACCCCGACTTGATCCTATTGGATTTACATATGCCGGTACACGGCATGGACATCTTGCGTGAAATTCGCCAACAAGAATCCACGCAACGCATTCCCGTGATCACGCTGACAAGCGACACGGATGCTGAAACACGTATCCAAGCGCTGTCTCAAGGTGCGGACGACTTTTTGACGAAACCCGTCGATATCAGCGAATTGGGTGCTCGAGTTCGGAACACGCTCAGCGGCAAGATCTATAGAGATCAATTGGCTCGATACACCATGGAACTGGAGTACGACGTACTGCGAGACTCGATGACGAAGGTCGCTAATCGTCGAGGTTTTGAGTACGAAGTGAGTCGTCGCGTATTCGATTGGCTTCGCAAAGGCACGCCACTATCGCTTCTTTTTATTGATATCGACTTCTTCAAGTCGGTCAACGATAGGTATGGGCATCAAGTTGGTGATCGCGTTTTGCACAAAATTGCTCTATCAATTCAGAATTCGGTACGCTCGATGGACTTGGTTTCGCGTTACGGAGGCGAAGAATTTGCAGTCCTGCTTCACTGCTGCCGATCCGACGAGGCAAAAGTTGCAGCAGAAAGAATCCGCCGTGAGATTGAATTGAATCCCATTCAAGTTGAAGGCAAAACGCTCTCGGTGACTATTAGCATCGGATTATCAACCTCGATCGTTAATGATGACCCCGAACTGCTCGTATTACGTGCTGACCAAGCCCTGTACGCTGCGAAACAGAATGGGCGCAACTGCTGCCAATTTAATGATGGCGAAAATTGTTCGGATATCTTTAGCTGATTCCCAAATATTAAAACAACGTCTTGTTAAACACTTTGGGATTGTGCGATTTCTCTTTTGAAATTTCCTGCTTCGGGATTCTTCCTCGAATTCGGACTCGACCAAATGCAGCCAGGGCCTGGGGCGATTTCGCGCTCCCTCGCTTGCTGACCGAAAACACCGTCGACATCCGAGCACGAAGCTCTTTCTTCGGCCTGCCACGCTTAGGCTTTATTGAGAATTCGTTAGGCAAAACGATTTTGCATTTCTATTCGATTCGCATGACACTTGGTAGACTTGCATCGATCAACAGGTAACGCACGAGTACCAATGCAATTTGATGTGATTTACCAATCTTAAAAAACTCCCAACGACCGACTTACTGTGACCCGCTCGAATTTTGATGTTTTGATATGCGGTGGCGGAGTTATGGGACTGTCCATTGCATACTTGGCGGCTAAGTATGGAATGTCCGTCGCTCTATGCGATCAAGCTTCGATTGGTAGGGAATCATCGTGGGCGGGCGCTGGTATTTTGCCTCCTCCGCTTTCAAAAAACATTGATGACCCAATTGACCAATTGCGGAACATTTCGCACCGTCTACATATGGTATGGGCCGAAGAGCTTTTGCAGCAGACGACGATTGATAATGGATTGAGGCAATGTGGTGGAATCTATGTTGCAAGCACTCCGGGCGAGATGGCGACTCTCCGTGCCAACGAGCAGTGGTGGCTCGATCATGGAATCGACTTTGAACGGATTTCCGATGACGAACTTCGGCAACTGGAACCCAATCTGGCAACAGAGTCGGCCTTGGGGCAAGTAGCTTGGCACTTACAGGCAGAATGCCAAATCCGGAATCCCCGCCACCTGAAAGCCTTACGAGCGGCGTGCGAGTTTATGGGCGTTCGATTTTTTGAAAACGTCAAACCAACTCAATTTGAGTTCGACAATCAAAAATTCACTGCAGCACACTTGAATGGTAATAAGATATTTGCTGATCATTTTTGCTTTGCGGCGGGAGCTTGGAGCCGTGCGCTCATGGAACCTTTTGGAATCAAGTTAGAAGTCTTCCCAGTTCGCGGGCAAATGGTGCTTTACCATTCGCGTGACGTTTTACTCAAGCGAATTATCAACGAAGGCAATCGTTACTTAGTGCCTCGCGATGATGGTCGAATCTTAGTAGGTTCCAGTGAAGAAGAAGTGGGTTTCGCAAAAAACACGACCGAGCCTATCCTGGATGATCTACGCCGATGGGCTACCCGTTGGTTACCAAAGCTGCAATCTACAACTGTTGAGCAATCCTGGGCAGGACTTAGACCCGGGGCCATCGACGGGATGCCGTACATAGGTCGAATTCCGAGTTTTGAGAATGGCTATGTCGCGACGGGGCATTTCCGACACGGATTGCACTTATCCACCGGCACTGCCAAAATCGTTTGTTGCATGATACGCGGAGAAACTCTTCCCATGAATATCGAGCCCTTTCGGGTCGTTCGGGGGAATACGTCCAGCTCGCGATAGATAACTTGCTCTAAATGACTTGCTCTGGGCGGTCAGAACAAATGCTGCATTGGATCACGCACAAAACTCTCGATTAGGAATGGAATAGAAAATGAGCTGGGACCCCGAAGTCGAATCGCCAGCGACCATTGCCATTATCGGTGCGGGAGCGACTGGGATCGAAGCGGCTCTGTACGCACGATTCTTGGGATACAACATCTTGTTATTCGACAAAGCAAAGGTTGCGCAGCGATACGTTGACTTAGATGAATTCATCATGACCGAACCGTATTGTGAGTGTGTTTCGCCGCTTGGACTCGCGGCATTGCAAGCTCAAACAGGGAAATTGCCCTCCGTCGAGCCGAACACATTCTTGAATCATCGTGCATTTTGCCAAGAGTATTTATTGCCGCTGGCGCGCACCGACCTTTTATACGATGATGTCAACGTCCATAGCCGAGTCGTCGACATTTCGCGACTTCGCTGCCAAGCTTTTCAGGATCAAGATTTACAAGAGCGAGCTAACGATGAGTTTCGCCTCGTCATAGAATCGAAGAGCAGAGGCCCCTGGATTGCAAGAGCAGATATCGTTCTGGATTGTTCAGGATTGGAAAATGAAAAGTTAAGATTAGGACCGGGCCGAGGCATCGCGATCGGCGAATCGGATTTAGGCGAGGCGATCTATCGCAGCTACCGTGAGTGGAAATTGAAAGTCGGCGACCAACCGAAGCGGGCTCTACTCGTCTTCGGTTCTAGTAAAGTAACATGCGACACAGTTCGGTCCATCCTCAACTCTGTCACTGCAGATAATCCGTTCAAAATAATATGGGGCATTCCTGTAGCACAACCATGGGAAACTGCCCAAGATCTCCCGCAACTGAAAGAAGCATTGCAAAACTCGGGGCACGGTTACTTTGTCGAAACGCTCGGAATTGAGTCGATTGGGCGAACAGCAGAAATGCAGCTTGTCATCCGGTTTTCTCAACTTGACGACACCACGCTGAATATCGTTTGCGACGAGGTTTTAGTCTGCGAATCGAGCATTCCCAATTGGGATTTCTGCGCATCCTTGCTTGTCAATTCGCCCCACTATGCGAGTAAGGACAGCATCGTCACGAAGGACCGAACTTTGCCCACATTCGCGGGTTGGCAATACGCGACCGGCGAACCAAACTATTATGTTTTGGGATCAAAGCGTTATTTGCCTCGGACTATAGGTTTTGCCGCGACAAGACGTTCTCAAATTCGAGATGTTTTTGCATTGCTGGGTGCACGGCAAGACCTCGATCTATACCGAAGCATTCAGTTCGCCAACTAAAGCAAAACGGACCTGAACATTTTGAAAATGTCAGGTCCGTTCGAAATTGGATAAGTGAGTCAGGAACGCTGCTGATAATTTGTTTACCAATCTTCTTGGGCAAAAACGGCTTCTACGGACTTTAGATATTCTCGAGCATTGAAACTCGGAGGGTTCGCCAAATCCACTTTTGCAAAAGTCAAATCGCTGACGTCCGCCAAGACCCGCAACAAGACATTTCCGCTGTCGTCATTCACTCGCACAAGCCGGTTCCTAGGAACCACAGCCGAAAAGACTTCGTGGTTGGCGTTGACGCGGGTTACAATCGCTTGAGACTTGTCATTTGTTAAGACTATCTCTCCAAACAATGAGCCACCAAACGAATCTTTCTTGATGCTCCAAGAGGCTTTGCCGTCGGCACCTACAGCAGCATAAAAACCTTTGTTCTGAATGCCTGGGTACTTGCCATAAATACTTGACGACATGTTCTCCATCAAGTTCGCATAAGTCGGCGAAACTCCGAGCACCGAGAAGTTGCGACCGGTTGCTTGCACATCTCCGGGGGCAGCAATACTAACGGAAATCTGATTTGCAATGCGATCTGTATCACGACGCGTTTCGATCCAATCCGACCCTCGGGTAGTCAACGCAGGCGATTCAAAGTGGACTTTATAATCACCAGGAGGCAAATCGGGGAAACGATAACTTCCGTCGCTTAAAGTGACATACTCGACTGGAGTGATATCGGACGTTTGTCCAAGCGCACGACCAGTTAACATAACCGATACGCCTCCGAGTTTTAATTCACGTTCCGCGATTACTCCGTCATCATTGTCATCAATCCATGCAACTCCGGAAATGCGGCTCGGAATGAATGGCTTGATGTCGATCGTAATGGTACCGACGGCCGTCTTGGGATCGGCGATTCCAGCCGTTGTGCCGTTGTCGCGAACTTCGTACGAGAAACTATCTAGACCCGTAGAACCGTCGGCTGGTGACGTGTACGTAATCGTCCCGTCGCCATTCAAAACTACCGATCCACGAGTGGTCGCATTTTTGAAAACGCGAATCAAAGTCACGCTTTGACTCGACTCATTAGCCGGCCCCGGTGCAATCGCTGCGATCGCAGCCGAAACGTCTAGTACGCGAGGCAATTTTGCAAAAGCTTCACGTGCAATCGTGGTTGGCAATGGCGGATCGTTGACTTCGCTGACCGTAATCGTGACGGTTCCCGTTCCTTCGGCGGCAGGTGTTCCATTATCAATTACCGAGTAACTGAAAGTATCCACGCCATTGAAATTGTCTGCTGGCGTGTAAACGAGGTTTGCGCCTTCAACCCGAATCTTCCCGCCTCTAGCTGTCGTTTGCTCGCCTGCAAATACCTTAAAAGCAATCGTTTGGCTCAACTCATCAACCGCAGTAACCGGACCGGGTTTATCGTTGCCCAAAAGCGTAGACAGCAAGATAGTTTTCGCGGTGTCCTCGACAGCTACTTGTTGATCGTTTCCGACAACCGGTGCGTCATTAACCGCAGCAACAGAAATCGTTACGGTAGCACTTGCAGTCTTGGGGTCAGATGCACCATTTGTGGTCCCGTTGTCTTGAACCGTATATCGGAATAAGAAATCGCCTGCAAAGTTCGCGGCTGGCGTGTAAATGACGTCAGTTCCATCGATCCGAACTGTGCCGCCACCCGACAGTGCTGCTACCGATGATACTACGAGCGTTTGGCTATCTTCTAACGGTCCTTTGGATAATCCTGCCAGCAAGTCAGCTGCGGGAATCGTCTTTATAACATCTTCGGTTCCCGAAATGGATCGATTGAACGCAGTCGGTACGTCGTTGATTTCCTTGAAGGTGATTGTTACGCGACCGGTCGATTCTGCACTTCCTGTTGCGCTGTCGATCATCGTGTAAGTAAACACATCCGGTGTGAATACATTGGGATTGGCAAAGTATTCAATCTTGTCATCTGACAAGTCAGTAGGAGTGCCATTATCGTTTAACCGTGCAGTGCCGTTGGCGGGCTGCGTGAAACGAAGCAATCGCTTTGTCGCCCCAGCATTCGCCAAGTCGTCAGCCAACACGTCGATGGTGAGGACGTTTGTTGAATTGGTCGAATCTTCATTGATAGCGGGCGGAAGGTTATCGACTGCAAAGGGCAGCACGGGTGGGATAATGAAGACTGTCGCTGTCGCGGTGTCTCTCAATCCACCAGTGTCCTCAACGGTATAGGTGAAAGTTTCTTCGACGTTAACGATACCTGCCTTGGGTTTGAATCGCACGGTCAAACCGTCAGTACTGATTTCCACTGTGCTGCCGCGACTTGGGGTTCCTACGGCGACCACCTTGAGAGTGTCCGTTGGCTCATTTGGTCCAGCGTTGTCATTGCGAAGGACGTCGAGCTGCGTGAATTGATTTGCGAAACCGGAAACGACAAACCTGCCAGAGCCCGAATCGTCCACGGCATTGGGGGCGTCATTGACGGGAGTGACATTAACCGTCACAGTGCCCGTCGTGCTTCTATTCGGTGTACCGTTATCGGTAATAACGTAAGTAAACGTGTCAGTACCGAAGAAATTTGGCGAGGCTCGGTAAGTCGTAATTCCCGCGTTCGTTGCAATTGTACCGCCCGCCGCACTGGTAGACTGGATGCTTGTCAGCGTCAGCGTTTGGCTCGACTCATTGCTGGGACCAGGCGAGCTGGATGCCAAAATATCGACCGGTGAACCAGCACCCACAATCCTGACAGTCGTGTCTTCGTTAACAGTTAATGGTCCTGAGAAAGCGACGGGAGGATCATTATCGGGATCAACGGTTACTGTTACCGTGACGTTGCCTTTAAGGCCCAAATTGTCAGCGACTTCGACAGTGAACAGCGCCGTTCCGAAGAAATCCGCCGCAGGAGCGTAGGAAACGATGTTGTTTGCCAGAGATAATGTTCCATTGATACTCCCAGCGACAGGCGTTGCGCTGACGAATGTCAATGTTTGGGTTGTCTCGCCCGGTCCAGGTGAAAAGATTTGCCCAGGAGTAAGCGTTAAGGGTGCAATGGGGTCTTCGCCAACGTTAAATGCAGAATCGATTACTGTCGGTGGGTCGTTAACGGGCGAAACATTTACAGTTACAGTTGCAGTGCTCGTTCGACCTAAATTGCTTTTGATCGTATACGTGAATGTTGTTTGACCAAAGAAATTTGCTTTGGGTTTGAAATTGACATCTTTGCCGTTGGTGGCAATGGAGACGTTTCCACCAGTAGGCTGAGTCACTGAATCAACCGAGAAACTCGAACCGACGAACAATTGATCGTTGGCTGAGACTGTAAGTGCGATGGTATTCGAGTCTTCGAGAATAGCTGGCTGACCGGTTCGCGGGAACGTGTCAGCAACTGCAACCAAATCTTGAACGACGGTCAGCGGAATGTTTTGCGGGAAAATAACTAAATCCGGTGGAACAGAATTGCTTTCCCCGAGTAATAGAATCTGAGTTCCATCCTGATCAGGAGCATTCCCGGAAAACCGGACCGTGCCAGCCTTTGTTGCAACGAACACACCGTCAAAAACCGTTTTGAACGCACCAGGATCGTTTACGTCACCCAAAATGATGTTGGACAAAGCACCAAATTCATCCAGCAAGAAATTGCCCTGAGACGGGTTCGCAAACATGCCGTCTGCAAACTGATTGTATTGCGGGCTTTGGGCAGCACCGGTCGAGTCTTTTGCGTCGAAATCAAATGCCGTAAGTAAAACTTCTGACTGGGTCGGTGCAGGATTATCATTATCGCGAAGGGTCACTTCAACCGATGCGGACGCAGCATCCCTCAGCGAGTTCTGCCCGACTTGAGCCGACGGAAGATTCGTTCGTGCTTTCGCATTGATAAACGCAATTCCAAAGTGGAAGAAGTTCAAGTCGCCGCGGTCCAACCGGAAATCCGACTTAACTCGAACATTTTGAGCACCGCCAACTGAGTTTAGATTACCAACAGCTTGTGCAATCGCCGCGGCAGTATTGGTCTTATCGAAACTTCCGCCGCCAGTAAACACAGGAGAAATCGGCGCGGTTGTTTCACTACCGTATTGTAGAGTAAACGTACCTGACTTGACTGTTGAACCAATTTTGAGAAGGTTCAGCTCACCCCATTGAACGGATGCGGTCTCGCCGGCAGACCCATCTTGATTGACATATTCGATGTCATGAAATGCAGCGTACACAGACTGCGGATTGGCTCGAAGATCTTTAACCAATGTTCTAAAGAGGAATTTCTGACCGACGCCGACCTGATATTCTTCGATAGCGTCAGCGGGATTGGGATCTAAGGACTGACCGTCCAGGGTCAAGAATTGATATTTGAATTCAACAAGCTCGCCAGCTCCCTCGCCGGAGTTTAGCTTGTTGATAATTCGCAAAGCATCGACGGGAGAAACGTTTCCGTCCCCGTTCACGTCAATCAGCACGCCGCCCTTCTTAGGATCAAAGTCTCCCGGCAACTTATGCGAACCAGACCGGTTGAGCTCATTGATGACCAACAAGGCATCGCGTGGCTGAACACGAAAATCCCGATTTACGTCTTCAGCTATGGTCAAATTGTGATGGGGCGAAACGTCTGCCGCCATCAACTCACGTCGTTCAAGCGTCTCGACTTGAATCGCTCGTTGCAACTTTCGACGTAGCCGAACGTTACTTCTCTTCTTTGAGCCGAAAAATGATTTCTTGCGACGATCGCTGATATCGCTCATCGATTAGCCTACCGCGAAAATATTGAATGCCTCGGTTAGAGGCGGAAAAAAATCGCTGGGAAAAGCGAACAACTGTTATTTGCTTTGCTTCAAACTATCACAGGCAAAACTAGGTCAAAAAGTACGCTAAGCATCATAAAACCACTGGAAAAACCAGCCTTTTGAATTTAGCGAACCGTCGCGCCGACCTGTTCATGGCGTGAATGAAAAAGCATTTCCTATCAAAAAAGCCCCAAAACCGCGCACGACAGCCCCAGGATTTATCGATTTAGAGTACTCGGAACGTTGTGGAATTTCAACGCGCCAAACCACCAGAACACCCCATTTTAACCAAAGCAACTAGTCAGTTGTCCCATTTGGACCGTTGCTACGGAAACAATCCTTAGAAGCCAAAGATCCGATTCGGTTCCTTCTTAAATTTTGCGTAACGCATTGCAGGTGAAGGTTGCGTCTTTCCCAGGACTTTGATCAGATTGCTTGCTTCTTGTTCTTTTTGACATTTCCCGTCCAATCGGTCCAATCGCTCCAACCGCTTGCTTCATAATGCCACTCCAACCCATTCGGCGGGGTAGTGACGGATTCGTCGATGTTGGTGGTTGATTCTCCTTCGCCTCCACCACCATTTGCATTGATGAAGGAAATCACAATCAGAGCGTCGATTGGTGCCAGAATTCCATTTCCGTCGGTGTCGACGAACGGCGGGGAATTAAATCCCGTTAAGGTTCCTGAACCGCGAGCATTAATTTGACTGATTATCAACAACACGTCGCGAGGTACCACACTGCCGGAATTGTCTATATCTTCCCTTTGAAGTTGGTTTTGCCATTGGCTGGACGGACCGAACACGGAGAAATCAACGGATGTCTGAGGCTGGGCTTCTACAAGCGTTACCTGTTTCTTACCTGACACTGCATTATTGAACTCAAAACCGGAATATCGTGGGATTGCCTGGACGTTGTAAGTCGCCGGAACCAAAAACGGGAATGAAAAATAACCAGATGCTTCCGTCGTAACCTGTGACGCTGGACCGTATTTCAAGTTATCGATCTTGATCGTAGACGACATGTGGCCCTTGATGATGGCGTGATGAATATCGGCCGAAACTCGTCCCAATTCGAGCGTTTGCTTTGCCCCTGCAACAAGTTTTGCTGTGGTGGCTCGGTCCAATAAATTAGAATTTGAATCGTACAGCTCAAGCCGGCCGATACTTTCGATACTTAAGCCGATGATATCGACTGCAACGTAAGTGGTTGGCGAATTGAAATCTATTCGAAGCTGATAATCGTCTCCCGACCAACCTTCATTAAAGTCTTGGCGGAATATTGAGAAGGGGCGAAAGACCTTCGCGCCCGTCGATGCATTTGCATCCACAACCACGCCCAATCCATCGGCATCCGAGCCAACCGAAGTTAGAGTCACCCCTGCATAGATGCTGGCCGCGATTTTTCCGGCGGGCTTATCATCGGGCTCGATCAGGTGGCGCAGCACAACGGGCTGCCCACTTTGGTCGACCAAGCGAACTTGCCATTTGTTGCGTCCGGTTTCTCCAGAATCCCAAACTTGATCTCTGTCTGAATCCAACCAAACGTAGCCACTGATCCCTGATTTTGAAACGGCGGCGGGCCGAGCATTCAAATCGTCTGAAAAAAGATTGGATGTGATTCCCGTAGGTCCATCCACCGCTCGAATTCGAATACTTTCCGTCTGGCTTTGCGGCACATTGATAGTCAGATCGAGGTTTGCCACGGCCGAATTCGGCGAAGATATCATTGTCCAATTCGTTCCGTCGTAACTGTATTCAACTCGGCTTACTCGATTGAGAGTAATGTCATTTCGCAGCCCGGAAGAATTGGCGTTGGGCAAAGCTACAGCCCTCGCCGAACCTTTGAACGTGTAAACGCGATTTGTGGCATCAAATTTTCCAGCACCTTCTAACTTAAGGGGCACGTCCAGCAAATCAAAAATTCCGTCGCCATCGGAATCTTGCCAACCCATCATGGCTAGCGCCTGCGGGGCGGTTACTTTCGTATCAAAGGCCTGATCCAGTAGCGTCCCTGCTGCCATGATGCTTGGCTGCTGCTGAAAATTAGCGTTCGGATTTAGGTCGATGGCGTTTGTATTTTGGGTGTTGTAATAGCCTCGTTTCTGAATGTATGTCGCACCACCCGAATACTCGTCTCGAGCCCAAAACTGATGACCTATTTCATGAGTGAAGGTGGAAGCCGGACGGGTAGACGGGACGACCATAAACAGTCCACCCGCAAAAGAAAAGGCTCGACTAAAACTTCCCCCAGTCTGAAATTGCCCGTCGGCATCGGATTGGGAATTGACCGTGAAAACTGTAAAGGCCCAATCGGCGGAAAATTTTTCACGCTGGGCGTTGTTGAACGCACGCATATTGGTTTCGAGATTCGCTGACTGATTAAAGCCACGCGAGGTCAGAAATTCTGATACCCAGAGCGAATAGTCGTTCGACACCCGAGATATTGGCTCATATTTGGAAGCCACGGGTGTATCTGCGAACGCGTTATCCACTACAAAATCCAGTTGGTGCACTGTAGACTTTGTGGCTAAGACATCCTTCCACCAAGTCACCGCCGTTGTGATTTTGTCTTTGGCTTCATTGATCTGACTTGCAGTCCAATTTTCCGTACTTGTATCCACGGTCCCGTTGCTTTCCAGGAGCACGGGCGTGACCGCGATTCGTCCGAGCATGAACTCTGCGGTATCATCGTGCTGCGCACCAAATGGCAAACTGGCAAATAGATTCCTGGCCTCCAAATTCTCGACCGCCAAACGACGGTGCCGCAAACGTTGGTATTTCTTAATTTTGTATCCCATACTTTGCTCAGGTCGAACGGAAAAAAGGAGGCGAAATCTGCGTACAAATTACAGGCCGTTTTTTTGACAAGCCGTTACTTCGCAAGTTCCCTATCGTTCGGAAATGGGACAGAACTTTGCTGCGATTGCTGAAAGCCTCGGTAATCTGAGCAATCTACGGGCAAAAATCGCATTGGTAAATCAATCGATCCCGCGACGAAGTTCGGCGCGGGATCGAAAATGAATTTGGATGATTTGAGAATGCTAGGCCAAATCGTCAAATAAGGACTCTAAAGCTAAATCGTTAAGGCTCTTGGACTCGGCTAAATCTTCCCGACCGAAAATCATGCTTCCCAAGTCTTGATCGTTTAAAGCCTCCGCCGTTTCATCTAGCAGCTTAATGTGAGCTTGCGGACCATATGCGGGTATCGTAACCGAAGCTCGAGCCACATTATTTTGGCCGAGAACTTCTGTCTTGACCTTTACTGGTTCGCACCATGCACCCAATACACCTTGTTGCGAGTGCGAACTAACGGTGGGCAAGCCACTTGCTTCGCCTTCGCCAACACTTGCGGCACTAATCCACTCGTTGGACTCTCCCTCACCACCGCCACCTGACGCACCAAAGTTCAGGTAGTTGATGACGAGTAACGCATCTTCCGCAGAAACGGCACCATCGCCATTCACGTCCAGGAAAGGTGGAGGAGTAAATGTTGGAGGGAAGGGCAATACAGTAAATCGACCGTTCACATTCAGGAAATTGATGACTTGCAGTGCGTCGATCGGAGAAACTCGACCATCGCCATTCACATCCTCTCGGATATTCGGGTTCTGATACGGGTTCTGTTTAAGCGTGACTGCATAATCTTCGACTTCACCGTCTGGCGCCGCGCCATTGGGGCTTGTTATTGGCACAGTTGAGTAACGGAACCGAGCATAAGTTTGCCCGACTTTGGAACCTGCTGGCGTTCGGAAAACTATATTCGGATTAACTCCGTTTACCAATTCTTGGCCAACGACAATTCGCTCTTGAGTTTCAAATTGTCCATCACCATCGAAATCAATCCACGCCGACAGGAATCCCTTCCGTGACGCATTAATGCCATTGGCGGTGACTGTGATCGACGTTGAAAATCCAGCCGTCAATTGTTGATTAAATCGGATACCATCGTCAGTATCAATGGACCTTGCATCGGCATCGGAACTAACGGTTGGCCCGAGACTAAATCCAGCGACAACTTTATGGCGAGGACCATTGTGTGCTAAAGTCGTTGAATATGGAGGATCGGGTGCATCGCCATAATCCAATCCTTCGCCCAAGAAGATAACGACTTCGGTATCACCGTTATTTTGATTAGGCAACAAGTGATTGCCAGCATTATCCTGGATTGCACTTACAACAGCAGCGCCATCGCCAGCAACGCCCTTCGAGCCTTGGAGGATGATCTTGCTACCAAGCAACAGCGTTTGAACACCAGTCATGCCAGAATTTCGGATCGCTGTATTGAGCGCGGTCGCAATCTGAGTTGCATCTGATTGCGTCGCCAAATTAACAGGAACTGAAATCGCATCAACCGAACCCGGTGTACCGACGATTTGCAGAGCGGAAGCACCTACGTTGATTCGAGTTTCAGAATCACCGCCAATGGCAATGAAACCATTACCGGTATAACGAGGATTTAGTCCCAAAGCCGCTGTCTTGATCGCAGCAACAATAGCATTTGCAACACCGGTGACGCTTGTCCGATCAGCAAACGTCGCAGCAACCGAACCCGCACTCACTGAGCCGTTGGTATCAAGTTCAATTGTGGAGGAATCGCCACTCGCGTTGGTGATGATGAACCTTTGACCATCCGTAATGCCCTTAGCCAATCCAGCTTCGGATGGAATCCGTAGCCCATATGCAGAAGTTGCTCCGGTTTGGCCGACAACCGTCAAACCGCTCGTACCTGCAATGAACGATACAGCCCGGCTTCCCCCGATCTGGAACAGTCCATTGAGGACAGTACTCGCGGATACTTGCAAAGCAGCTCCATTGATGGCATCGACTGTCTTTTCAGCGACCATTGCCGGCGTGTCGGATGCGGCAATCGCGATTCGGATGGAACCATTCGAAACCGTGTTATTCAAATCGTATTCAAAGACAACTCGCTTGCTACCGTTATCGATCACGAATTGTGAGCCATCAACCAAGTTGTTGACGCCACCTGTCGTAACGGGAACTTGGACCTGGTAACCAAAATCAAGTTCAAAAGTGAATGTCTTTCCGACAGCGTCGACGACTGAGAAACTGCTGCCGTCTAGGTAGCTATCTGCGGACTTGAGCGTGATGGCTTGTTCATCTCTGCCGAGCAAACGAACCTTGTATGAACTATCGTTTCGCCACACGCCAGCAAGTGGCGTCAAGCGAATAATGTTGTTCGTGGAATCGTATCCAAAGCGATAGTCAACTCCTTCGACGAGCGGTTGGTTGTTCTTGTAGACGACCACAGCCGACGAAGAGACGGTACTGTCTTTGACACCCGAACCTTGGCCTAAAAGTCCTCGTTCGCCGCCGTCGATAAGCTGAATATCAAATCGTTGGAGACTGACATTAACCAGTTCGACAACTCCTGTTAGCGGGTTGAGATCCGCACCCAAGGAATCGTTATCCTGAGGGTTCACTAGGAAAACAGACGGACCAATTGCGTCGGCTCGATCTGCTGCACCACGATCTTTGAAAACATTCTCACCGAGACCGGCTGGAGTCTCGACATTCGGATCATCGACTCGCAATAGTCCGTTGATGTCGCGACTTGGTGCGATTATTGGTGAAGCGTTTAGTCCCAGAGGTTGTTTGACGGCGATCAAACTTTGTCGATCGTTCAACGAGTTGATCGAGGAGTCAATCGCTGGCGAATTGTTGTAAGGATAGAAAACGCCGCCAACGGGATCGACGAACAACTGTGTTTCAGCGCCCACAACCAGTGAAAACTGATTCGAAGCTACTTTTCCATTAATGTTCGCTGTATTGCGGCTAAATAAGGTTCCACCGACAACCGTAGTATCGCTATCAGCAGCGACATCAATACCCGTCGCGTTATTCACCAACAAGTTGTTGAGGAGTGTTGGGCTTGCATTATTTCGAATGCGAACGCCTTGTCCACTTGGGGTGAAGATTTCATTTACATTTGAGGTGATGGCACCGACGGCGTCGATATCAGCACCGACACTATCTCCGGTCACATCGCCTTGCGAGGCAATATCTGTCAAGCGAACATAGAAGAATCGTTCAGCAGGCAGAATCCCGGCAGCGTCCAAATCAATTAGACCTGTGGCGGTTGTTGTACCAACGTCTCGATACTGTACGCCATCGGAACTAACTTCAACTCGAACGCTTTCGAAAGTTCCTACTTCGAAGACGAAGAGGTCAGGTCTGTTGTCGCCCGATGCGTAGAGATAATTGTTCGTAAACTGAACAACCATTTGACCGCCGCGACCTAGGCTGACGGCACCTTGGCCGGGCAACGGTTCGCCGGTACCGGTGTAGTTCGGGACACCGAGTGCTGCATTGGTGTTTTGGAGTCCGCCAATCGGACTTGGACCTCCGACAATGTTTGGCGAATAGCTCACCACGGTATCAACAAATGACTGAACTCCGTTATTGAATAACGTGCCGCCGATCAATTGTGCCGGAGTCGAATCCGGACGAGTGATTGTGCCACCAACAATGGTGTTGTTGTAAACGCGAGCAAACGGGACAGGGGACACAACGCGATTAGCCAGCGCTGCATCACCGCTGATGTCGATTCCACCTGCTGAGTTAAACAGGAATTCGTTATTTCGAATTACTGCACCTGGCACTAATCGCTCAGAGTTGAGGACGACTGTGTTGCGTGTCGATCCAGGACTTGGGGCATCGCTGACAGGATCGCGAGCATCTGCGGAAACGACCAATCCAAATTGGGCGGAATTGGAGAATCGTGTTGACTCGACAATTATTTGCCCTTGGTCCCTATCGCGGTTTTGATCGCCGAACTGCTTGATGACAAACACTTCGCCAACCGACGCTGGCATGGTGATGGTTGGGTTACCGAAAATCGCAAGTGTGTCGCTTGTGTTTCCTTGGAGATCGCCATTGATCGAAATGGCCGAAATATTCAATACCGATTGTACCGTGCTCGAATTGATCAAGTCACGCACGATGGACGCGACTTCACTGGCATTTGTGGGCCGTACTCGAAGCGAGGTCGGATCGAGTGTTGTCGCTGAGTAGAGCACGGGGACGTGCCCTGGTCCAACGCCATTTCTTCGAACTTCGTCTTCGAATTCAAAAGTCAGAGTTGTGACGCCATCAGAAATTGAGAAGGTTTCTCCATCGCCTATTTCAGCGCCACTGCGGAATCGAATATTTTGCCCCGATACCAATCGCCCGTTGATATCGATGGATCCGTTGAGTTGTAATTCAGGATCGGTGGGTTGAACGCGTGGTACTTGGGGATTTCCAAATCCGGTTGAACCGCGAATTTCAACTTGGTATGGTCCTACGTTGATTCCGGTTCCGGCACCGGAATCCACGAACGTTGTGTCATTCGTGCCGAGAACGAGTTCACCGCGTTCTGCCACGCCGATGATAAAGTCATCGAGGTACAATCCTTCGAATGCATTGGTTTGCGCACGCGAGGCTGCGCGGAAGACCCCATTGGGAATGCTATATTCCGAGAATAAATCTTCTGGTCGCGACCGTGTGATCGTGAATGGTCCCTCGTCGGCAACCGATAGACCAGTCAACGTCAGAAAATCGTCTCGCAAAGTGTACGCGGAAGCAATACTCGTTGAGAACTGTCGAGCGACTGCGTCTCTCAAGGCGCGGCCGACGTCATTCGCCGAGTCGCTCAAGTTGACGTACACGGGAATGCCGTTGGATGAGGAACTGCCTTCGACAGTAACCGTCGTAGTAGGTCCAACGGTCACATTGCTGGCACCCGAGAGTTGGATGCGATTTCCACTAAGCGAAGCGCCGAGCGGCTTGACGACATCGAATGACAAATCAAAGATGCCTTGCGAGGCGCCAGGATTTCCACTTCCAAAAACTGCCGCGTTGTAATTCGAGTTTCCAGAAGCAGAGACACCGACATAATAAGTTCCATCGGCCGGTGCAATGAAGACCAGTTGGCTATCTTTGGAGGCACCAAAATCATCGTTTCGTTGCAGCTCTCGTCCAGCCGAATCAAAGACTCGCAGCAATGGATCCAAGCTTGAACCGATTGATGTCGTTTTCGTTGCGATGGTAACTTGTGTTCCGCGAGTTAGTCGCATCGACAGCATGTCGACATCGCGATCCGGTGTGGCTGCAAGATCAGGGTTATCACCGATGCGGCCTCGACCGCTTACAAATATCGAGTTATCGACAATTGGCGTCGCTGTTGCGGAGCCAATGGTGTCATTGTTGAATACAGCTTCGTTCGAGAAGCTCAACCCAGTGATCTGGCTGCGGGCATAGGTGGCAGCTTGGATTGCCGCAAATAGTCGTTGTGCGATGACAACCGAGGACTCATTCGAAGCGAACGGAACAATGGTTCCTGGCGAAGGGGGAGTTCCAATCCCATTGAAGAATACAAATTTGGTTCCTTCAATGGTCACCGACATACCGTTGGCTAGCTGGGAGCCTGGTGGAACAATCAGGGATGGTCCCATTTCAATTTCGAAAAGCTTACCGCCAATTGTCAGCTGGTCGCCGTCTCTCAATTGCGATCCCGCGATCAACCGAATCTCGGGGCCGTGACCAGCCTCGCGGCCATAACCCAATCCACCCGCAGTACTGAATTCAAAACGTAGTTTGATGTTGTCTTGCCCGGCGAACGGTGACAGATCTACCTTGGCTTGTCGCCATTCTGTCGTGTTGTCGAAAACTTCTACAGTTGAAGTTGTTCCGCTGATTGCCGGATCAAATTCGTCATCTACGGGACCGGGTCCTTTGTCACTGTTGTTCGTAGCCAGCAACTGCCAACCGCCGTCGGCATCCGAGAGATACACGCGGAAAGAATCTCGCATGAAGTTTCCAGCACCGTCTGTGGCGTCGGAGTTCGTGTTTTCCGTTTGGAGGAAATAGTTGAAGTACAACGCCGGCAAGTCTGCCGATGCAACTCCCGCTAGGCTAAATGGTTTGGATTCCAGGACCCCTAAACCGCCTCCTGGGAAATTGTACGAATTTCGAATCCCCGGATCCTGTGAGACAGAATAACTGGCGTTCGGATGGGCTCCGAATGGATTCTCGAAACCGAAATACCAGCTCGAACCACCGTCGCTGCCGGTTCGGCTTCCGTCGGGCGTTGGTAACAAACCGTGCCCTGCATCGACGCGTCGATTTTCACTTTGATGCCAAAGGTTGTAATCCAGTGTCGAGAACGACAATCCATTCAGACCAGCCACGCCTGTTGAAACGGAGCTTGCCCCATTCGCAAACACCGGAGCCAGCCTACCACTCGTATCAAAAGCGTAGATGGTTCCCGATGCATCGGTACCGAAAAGCAGGTCGGCAAAACGGCCGTTTTCCAAGTTTCGCGGACCAGCCGTGAGGCCAGTGAATTGAATACCTAGCAGATCCGAAGACGAACGTACATAACTACCGATCTGTCCGCCGAACACTCCTGCACTTGCGGTCGGATTGCCAATTCGATACAGACCGCCGTTATCGGAAACAGCATACATCGACTGGCCAACTACGGCGATTCCCGTTACGGTACCGCCAGGTGCCACATCGGCTGCCTTGAGCGGATTGGAAACCGACTCAAATCGAGCAAACGTAATGATTACGTTTCGGCCGTTCACTTGTGCGGTAACGCCTGGGATTGCTTGTGCATTGATCGCGGAGGCAACACGAGTGGCGATCGTTTCATCGGTATCTTGTGCTAAGAAATTGATTGGGATAGCGCCTGGGGTAATCGTCCCACCGACAGAACCTTGATCGACAGCAACGCCGCGAGTTCCCAGCGAGGTAAAGACACCCGTGTTGGCTCCTGCAAAGTTCAATCGATCTCCGTCAAAGCCAACTTTGACGCCTGTCGGCATTGCCGCAGCGATCGCCGACACGAAGCGGTCGATGGTGAACGTCTCATTAATCGCAATCCGTTGAGGAGCGGGAACCGTATTCGAAACGCCAACGTTTCCATCGACAACAATCGATGAAGTGGTGCTTGCCATGACGCTGGTCAAGCTCTTGCCGGTCACGGTAATGCGATTACTGCCCGCCAAAAGTTCTGCTTTGGCACCAAATCCCGCGATGTTGATTGCGCCAATCAGGCCTTGTATCAAGTCAGCTCCTGTTGATCCAAGAGCATAAGGAACTCGAATGTTCGCTGCGTTAAGCAAAGAGTTATTGCGATCAAATTCAAATCGTTTAACGACAGGAACTGCCGAATTATCGGTTATGGTAATGACCGTACCGTCCACCATCGCAGTACCGTCGGCAGCTGACATCACAAGGACTCCGCCCGTGTCGAATTCGTACCGCACCCCGTCGAGCGTAAATTGATCGCCGTCTCGCATAAATCTGCCCGACGCGGGATCATAGCTCATCCGCAATTCAGGGCCAGAATCGAATTCGAAGACGTACGGGAAATTGGTTGCATCACGAATGGTGAATCTGGTTCCGTCGGCGATCAATGATCGCGATGGCCCCGTACCAATCACTTCGGTCGCTTCAGTTACAACCAATCGACGAGAGACGTCGCCAGCTTGTGGGCCTGTAAAGATTTGGCCGCGTTCAACAATTTGCGTGCCTGCACCAAACAACTTTTCATCAGGCAAGTTAGCGGGTGCTGCTCGATTGGGTGAAGGCGCACTTGTGGCAGCGCCCGTGTTCGGAGCAAACTGGTAGAGGATGTTTGTGTTATAGCCGCCCGACGATGGGCCAGGTCCACGATTACCAACAGCAAATCCAACTTCAGCACCGAGATCGGCGAAGGTCAGCGCCTCAAAGTTTATCCCAACGTTGCTATCCAAGGTTGCCAATGGATTCGCTGGATCTGGATGGAATGTCTCAATCCCGGAATTGCCGGAAACCGTGATCGCTCCTGTTGCAGAATCGATGGTAACGTAGTCAGCTTGCGTATCCTTGTCGCCGCCACCCAAAGTCTCGAATGGTGTCACAAAACCGCGAAGCGAGCCATTAAAGCGGAATGCAATATCTCGAACGTCCCTAGTCAATCGACCGACGGAATTGGAAACTTCACCGGTAAACGGGTTCACGATTCGAACATCGGTGTTTGAAAAACCCGTGTCTTGGCTAACATACAATGGTACGTCCGCCAGGGTGTACTGGACGATGCTGTCCGTAGGATGGATGAACTGTGGGACAACGGGTGCTGAGCCGGTTGAGCCACCAATGGATTCAACGTGATCTTCGACCAACAATTGCGTGCTTTGAACAGGTTGCAATCGGACCAAAGGATCGAACAAGATTCGCGGAATCATCCGGGCGCTGGTAACCGCCAGGAAATATCTTCCGCTCGATAACTCAACGGTACCCAAGAATGGGTCGAGCGTACCGGAGCTTCCACGTGTCAAGTCGCTGTTATCCGCGCCCTTAAGAGGTGCTGCACGGTCGTCGACCAAATTGCTTCCGTTGCTGCTGTAGAGCAGGGTGCCACCCGGAGAGAACAAGTGCAAGGAAGTATCAGGGCGGCCGACGCCATCAGCATAATCGACGTCGAATACGGTCGACAAATACTCAACCAATGGTGTTAACAACAGTTGGTAGTCCACAGAAAAAGTGAACCAGTCCACATCGGTTGCAGTTTGTAGATTTCCAGAAAGGCTGATCGCTTGACGATCCGTTTCAAGAATATTTCCTAGCTCTTGAGCGTTTGTAAAAATGTCGTTGTTTGCTGGTTCGGTCGGATCCAAAGTGCCGTCTGCGTTGAGATCGCGGGCTTCTTGTTCCGAAGTTTCTCCCAACAATGGTGAATGCCGCGGAACGCCCCTTAACGAGAGACCATTCTCAGCAAAACGAATATCGGCGTAGGAAATGCTCGAACCCGGCACTTCGTCTTGCTCGCCTAAACGAATTTGCATTTGATACGATCCGCTAGACTGACCGCTTCGCAATTCGGCGTTATTCAGCAACTTGCTAGCGGGATCACCTGGCAGCATGTTATTGCTGCGAACGCGAAGGTGATATAGCGTCGTGCGATTTGCTTGGCCGGGCAGAATTACGCGGAAACCCGCGTCCTTGGTATTGGTGCTATACAAATCGCGAGGGGTTCCGGAGCTATTCGTTGGATAAATCGCTGCGGTGGTTTTGCGTAGAGGATGAACAGCGGACTCCGACAAACGCGTCGACCGGAACAGCGTGGATGGATTGGCTTCTTCAGCAAACGAATCGTTAGATAAGGCGAGAATATTGCCATTGGCATCAATCAATTCGATAACCGAATCGAGGTTGCTCGAAGTGCGGTCGATATCCAACCAAACTTCCGTCCCGCCTGCAGCCAAGAAACTGTAAACGTCGATGTCGGATGGCTTGTTAATCGTGCCGGAGATTTCAAATCCCAACCGAGCGTTTTCGTCACCGCCGCCGATCTTGTTGGAAATCTGTCCGAGGAACTGGGAAGTACTTGGAATATCGTTCGCGCCTACCGAACTATCACGACCCGATTCGCTTTCTAAAACAGTGCCAACGTTGCGATCATTGCTGTAAGTTTGCAGATCCACGCCCCGCCAGTCACCGCTCTTCGCTTTAGCTCCCGGATTGGTGGCTACCAATTCCAAGAAACTCGTCATCGTTGCCGTGCTTGCATTTGGATCGACTCGCCAGGTGAAGGCGGTCGTGATATCTCGCAGGCCGTAAACATTTCCAAGGGTTGGATCGTTGAACGCTGGCAGGCTGGCGAGATCGATGTTTCCAGCAACCGTATATTGCGTTCCAGCAGTTTGAATTGCGGTTAACAAGTCACTGTATTCGTCTGCGGCCCAACCTTCGTAGCTCGCATTCACTAGGTCGCTGCCGGAAGCGTATACTCCACCGTGCGCGAAACCGATACGCTCGGGACCATCCAAGGTGAACGCGCGGAAATCGTCTTGTCCAGCAGTGCCCACCAAATAGAGTAAATCGTCGCTTGGCGCCAAAACGTCTTCGTCCAGGTAATTAATAAACTGGATGGCACCTAGTGGTTGATCACTACTCAGAGTCAGTTGGTTGATAACCTTGGCGATACCGTCATCTAAACGAGATTCAATCCTCCAACGAACTTCGGCACCTCCCACGCCAGCAAATGTACCTTGACTAACGACTAAGTCGTCGGAAACGAGCGTGGGCGCTTGGGTGATATTGGTCGTCCCAAGTTCGAAAGCTTGGCCGTCTGCTCCAACGTCAATAAAGTTAAAGTATTCGAAAATTGCATCGGTGTTGCTAAACAGCAACGAGTTTCCTTGCGCCGTGATGCCACCACCACCGCCGTCCTGGGTCGCAAATCCGCTCCGTCCACCCGCACCTGCTCGGAAAGCAAATTGGCCCGGTATTCCCGTCGCAACATCGTTATCAATCAATGTGCCGTTATTCACTTCGGGGCCGGTTGGCAACAGAACAACTCCACCGAGGTCTTGACCGTCCGTATTGTTTTGCGCTAAACCATCTGGCGTGAAACCTGCTCCGACGCTGTCGTCTGCAAGGCTCGTTAGGACAACAGGAAAACCTGGTTGCCCTACGATTTGAACGGCGCCGCCGATTCGGTCTTCGATATCCAACGGACGCCCGGTTGCTGTGATACCCGCGATATTTCCGCCAGCGCCACTGAACTTAACGACCAAGCTCGAATTGGGAGCACTTTGTATTCGAAGTCCCCCATAAACGTGGAAGTCCGGAACAATGATTTCGTCAAAGACCACATGCACAATGTCCGTATCATCCCAAATGCTTTGCGTGGTCAATTCTTGGCCGCGAACGACCATGCCGTTGATACCGTTTCGGTCAAGGGTATTGCCTCGAACCAAAGGTCCGAAATTGCCGGATCCAAAAGTCGACTTTGCAATCGCTCCGCTTGATCGGCCCGAGTCGGTATTGATGCTCCAATCGAGCGAATTGACGTCGATATTGATCGCGGGACCTGTGTTACCAACGATTCGGTTGTTCACCAAAATCGGCTGTGACCCACGGACAAAAATTGTTGCCGGGAAATTGGTTCCTCGACCGCCCCGAGTACTGATGCCAGCGGCGGTTCCGTCCGCGTTATTTTCGAAACGGCTATTTGCGATTCGCACGTCCGCTTGATGCGCTTCGATTGTGTTGAACGATGCGAAACCGTCGGTTCGCGTCACACCACCTCCGAAGGAGAGTCGTGCGTAGTCGAGTGATGCAGAAGCAGTTTGAGCAATGTAAACACCGCCCCAATCGCCGGCCACCGGGCTTGCCTTGCCTTTGCGATTGGCGGTGTCAAAAGTCCCGCCTGCGCCATATCGTGTATCGTTGATGCTGGTCATGACCACGTTGCGACCGTCAACGCCTTCGGCGAGCAACTGGGCGCCAAATTGCACTTCGATACGCGAACCTTGCAATTTCAAAATCATGCCTGGATCGATGGTCAAGCTACCGTTGAGCCGAGCACGCGTACGAGCAGGAGCTTCATTTAAAACAGCCCCAGAGACCGTACCATTATCGACAAAAGCTGTCGCAATGGCATTGATTTGCGAAACAAGTCGATACGATCCCCCACCCGTTGAATCACTGCGATAGATGCGACGAGCGACAAACGGAAGGTCGGATCGGACAGGAGGCAGACTGCTAAGAACGATCGACGTGTTGTTAACAACAGTTACCGTAGCGGTTGGCTCCGAAGATGGGCTTTCATTACCTTGTGCGTCTACATAAACCAGTTTGTAGTTATAGGAGCCAGCAACCAGTGAGCCACCAGCCCGACTCGCAAGCGTTACGACTGCGGAAGGTGGCGAAACTTGTCCCACAACAGGACCGCCTGGCGTGCCTGCAATGATCAAGTTTTCGCTGATCACGTGAACGATATCGGAATCGTCGAATCGACCGGCGACCGTCATCATTTCGGCGTCGCTACCAGGAGCAGTGCGAACTTTGACGAACAGTCCGTTTATGGAATTGTTGGACAAACGATTGCCGAATATATCCGGTCCAATACGTTGGAAATCCGCGACAAACAATCCATTAGATTGATTATTGGGGTCTTGGAAATTCGACTCTCGGAAACTGTCGGGAGTGGCCGACATCGCGGCATTCGAGCTATTCGAAATCAAGCTATTCGCAATCGTCGGCCGCGAATCGATCATTTGAATTGGAGTGATCGATTGCGATACACCGTCGACCACAACTTGTCCGCCACCATATCGCAGATTGGCGTGAATGACCGAGTTCAGGAAAAGGCCGTTACGTTCCAAGTCGCGGCGTGTTTCGTCGCTTCCGTCAATCCCGTTGCGGAAATCGATCCCACCCCAGTCACCAGGCGCAGCGGATGGTGGGTTACGATCGGCATTAACGCCAACACCCAGTCGTTCATGCAATGACGTAAAGTAGACGTTAGCGGGAATCGGATCGCCATTGAGATCTTTTACAATCCGACCTGTTGTGTCGATGATTCGTGGAAGACCGAGCACCTGCAGGCTACCACCGCTGCGATCCACACTGACCGAAGTACTTCCGACGCTAATCCGAGCGCGATTGAGTTTGAGAATAGCTCCAGCGTCGACCATAACTGTGACGTCTTTAGGGACATCGAATGTCGCGCCGTCGGCTTGTGCTTGTCCAAATCGATTGAAACCGATTTCATAGGCAAGGTTGTCGGCTGTTGTTTCTAATTTATTATCCGCTCCACCGTTGCCGACGATGCGAATGACTTTACCAGCCGTAGCAGCGGCCAACGCTTGCTGAATCCGACGATAAGGAGTCGCAATTGTCCCGTTGCCGGTAGCTGTTGCCGCTTTGTCGACGTAAATGGTGTTACTTGCTCCCGTGGGAACAAACCAGAAATCGTAAGCGCCGCCCGGTCGACCATCAGCATCACCGTCGATTCGAACAGCCGAGTGATCGCCATCGCCCGTGCTGTCGATCATGAAGGATTGCTCGGGGGGACGGAAATCAATACGCAACTGATACTTGCCTTCGGATTTACCACCCAAGCCAGAATCGGTTACTTTTGGATCGTAGGTTTCATTGCCTTTGGCACTAACGCCCAGAACGTAGTTTCCGGCGCTTACGCGAAGTCGTATTTGAGAATCTTCGCTGTAGTAATCGTTGTTCGCGGAAATCTCCAAGTACGAGCCATCTGCTTGGCGCTGATACAATCGAAGGTAGGTATCCAACAAACTCGAATCGACTTGCCGCTCGGCAAATGTTTCGATTCGTAACTCACCTGCTTCGGGCAACGAGAAGCGATAAAGATCGATATCTTTGCCTTCGGGGCGATGCACAAATTGTCCGTGAACAATGTCATGATTACCTGGAAACACCATTTCGGTATCGATGCCAGGATTTTGGATAGGTTGATTGCTTTGCGTTGTCAGGTTTGGCAACTCTTCGGCTTGTCCTAATCCCAACAAGGTTCCGATACCCTGCATGAAGGAGCGAAACAATGCAGTGCCGAATTCGTTTTCCGCTGCTGAATTGAAGTCCTGAATGTCGACGACGACCGCAGGTTGTCCGTTAGAAACTAGATTCCCTGCAACTAGCCGCTGACCACCGGGTCGGTTCGGTTCGCCACCTAGAACCGCTCGCATGTCACCTACGGCAATCGTAAGACCACGAGCAGCGGTTTCTTGGAAACGTACGCCCAAGTAATTGGCGTACAGGCTCATGATTTCACGAACGCGTTCTTTTTGAGTATCGGTAATTGCATTGAGTTGAATGCTACCGTTGGCGCGGCCTAATACGCCCTGGAAATTGTACTCGATGATCTCGATGCCGTCCGCGTCGGCTCCCGATACGTGCTGTTGATAGCGATTGTTTCGATTACCTGGCTCTTCGTTGCTGCCGGGGAAATCGATCGAGTAAGGTGTCGTATTTCTTATTTGCGAATCGATGACGATCGATTTCGGTTGCCCTAGAGTCGGAGAAAATTGCGGCGCGATATTTAAAGCTGTTGCAAATTCATTACCGGGATCTACAACGGGCGCAAGAACCGTTGGCGATTGCAGACGTTCTTCGTTGGTACCAATCCTCAGCCGCATGTAGCTAATCGGCAATGCATTTCCGGTCGCCGGATCTACCAATTCGTTCAAGTTGCGATTGAACGTCAAGACGGCGCGATCTAATTCGGCCGAATACTCGACTTTGGAAGGCTTGAAGATGATGTCGTCGTTGCCCGAAGCGGTCGACTTTGTATATCGCAATTGATAGAAGTTAACATTCGTCGCCGAAGCTAGATCCAGGTCATCGTCATTAAAATAGACGTGGACCTCATTTAGAAGCTGACGTAGAGTTCCATTCGCATTGCGCACGACAGGTTGTGGAACAACGGATTCGATCTTGGCACCGAGGTCCAACTCAAACTGTATACTCTTGTCGACTCCACCGTTGAAAGTTTTCCCTTCGACGTTTCGAAGAGCAGAGGCACCTTGTCCGAGAATGTCGATGCGATACACATCGTCGGGCAATGGCTCTGCAAAACGCATGATGACTTCGCGGCTGGTGTCACCTATTCCAACATAGGCGGGAATAACTCCCAAATCATTGGCACCTGCGAGAACTATTGGTGAATAGGTAAGCGGCAAACGTCCAACTCGTGTCTCCGGCACTCCGCTGACCAACCGAGCCTTCACCAAAGCGCTCGCAGTTGCACTGCTGTTGATTGCGTTGATGACGTCGATGGCGGTGCTCGGTGCGCGTTGATTGCTGTTCAATTCGACGTTTACACGCGAGCCGTTGACAGTCACAACGGGTAATGCTAATCCGCCCCGATCGCGCGATGTAAAGACCAACTGGACGTTTCGACCATCAGGCCCAATGGCTTCTGCGAGGAACTCAACTTGCAACTCCGTTCCGGCGTTGAAATTCGTAGATGCTCGAGCCGCGTTGGCACCATCCAGCCGATAAATCTGACCAGTTGGAATTGAGTCCGCAATGGTCGTGAATTCAGAGCCACGTAAACGGCTCGTCGTCACAAGTGCCGATGCAGCAGCGTTTTCATTAAGGGCTTTGATTAGATCTTGAGCGCGAGTTTTTAAAGCGCCATTCACGTTCAACTCAACATTAATGCGTTTTCCAACGACACTGATGCGAGGATCTCGGGTTCCCAAATAAGACGCTTTGGTAAATCGTACTTCGATGCCATTACCAGACAGACCAGGGTTGGCGGCAGCAAAGTCCACGACGACTTGGCCTGCCGATCCTAAATCGGTGCTGACGTAGGCTCGGTCAAACACCCCATCTGAACCGGCGCGCGAAACGCGAATGCCACCCAGAGATGTAGGGTCGATCGCCGTGCTGTCGTCGAAACGAAAAACGAATTCATTCGGCGACAAATGATAGACGGCATTATCCGTTATCACAGAACCTTCGTTCGGTTGAACGCTTATGAGCTGTGGCCCAACTGTCATTAACTGACGGGCTTCGAGCGTTTCTAAAAAAATCCGCCGGGCAAGCTCACGTTTTCGATTGCGAGCACGCTCTTGATGGAGTTTTGCGTTCAACTTTGCTACCTTACCTGATCCAGCGATGGTCATGAACCAACCTCTACAAGGGCCGTTACCAAGGTCAACCTTCGGCAACGGCAAGTTGTTCAAAAAAACGACAAGTTATTCGATGAGACTCTAAGCCAACGCACTTCACGTGCCTTGAACCTCAAATGTTAATCTGCGCATATTGGGAAACACGGAGCGACGCGCTGATCTTTCGATTGTAATTGGGGACCTGACCAATGCAACGCATTGTTTACAGACCTTTCATTGACCAAAGTGGTTGGGAGCAATTGACTTGCCACGTTTTCAGCGGTACATCCGAAAAAATCCCAACCCCCTAATTGGAGATTCAAAGTGGCATTCGAGTTGTTTGCTACCCAAATTAACCTAGAGATGCGCAGGGATTTGGACAAACCGCATATACCGAAAGTTCCACAAGCTTTCTGATACGGTCAAAATCGAATTGAAGAATGGCAGAAAAAGCCACTTTGCGAGATGCTCAAGTGCGACGCCGAGCCTGCATTATGTTGTCTTTTCGCATCAAGAGAGTTGCTCGATCATGAATTTTTGCGAATTCCCCAAGGTATTAAGACTTACGAACGACGTGGGATTTGGTTAAGCTATTGAGTTCTTCTGAGCGTACTAACGCACATTTTTCCCTTTGGCTCTGAGCGATTTCTCTTTAATCCCCATGTTTGATTCATTGCAAGAAGGTCTGCAATCAGCGTTTAAGAGCCTCCGTGGCAAGGGAAAGCTGACCGAAGCCAATATGCGCGACGGACTCCAATTGGTGGAGTCATCTTTGATCGAAGCTGACGTTAGCTATGCGGTCGTGCGCGATTTCATGGACAAAGTGGCCGAAAGAGCGGTAGGCAAACGTGTTCTACTATCTCTCAAACCCACCGACGAGTTGATCAAGATCGTTTATGAACAACTGGTCGAAATTTTGGGACCGGTCGACAACTCCATTCCACTTCGAAAAGGTGCCCCGACGATTTTGATGCTTTGCGGGTTGCAAGGATCGGGAAAAACGACGACCTGCGGAAAATTATCTCAGCTACTAAAAGAACAAAACGCACGACCATTCCTGGTTGCCGCCGACCTTCAACGTCCAGCCGCTATCGAGCAGTTACATGTTCTGGGAAAACAACTGGGCGTACCGGTGTTTAGCTTACCAGGCGCTGCCGACCCAGTTATGGTCTGCACCAAGGGCATCGAGGCTGCCTCAGCAGCAGGCTGTAATATCGTAATTCTTGATACTGCAGGCCGACTGGCAATTGACGAAGAATTGATGTCGCAGTTGACGCAGATTGATCGGCAAGTGAAGCCTGATCAAGTCTACTTGGTCGTCGACGGCATGACGGGCCAGGATGCCGTGAATAGTGCCAGCGCTTTTAACGCGGCTATCGATTTAGATGGCGTCATCATGACCAAGCTTGACGGTGATGCCCGTGGTGGCGCGTTGTTGAGCGTGAAAGCAGTAACTCAAGTCCCTATCAAATTTATTGGGACCGGCGAACAACTTGACGCGTTGGAACCATTCCGACCCGAAGGAATGGCTAGCCGAATCCTCCAAATGGGCGACATTTTAGAAGTTGCCCGTGAAGCTCACCGGATGATTGACGATAAGGAGCGAGAAAAACTCGAGCAGCGAATGGCTTCGGGCCAATTTGGCCTAGACGATTTCCGCGACTTGATGCAGAAACTAAGGAAGCCGGGATTGATGACCAAAATGCTTGGCTTGATGCCAGGCATGGGTGATATCAACAAAATGCTCGCCAACACCGACAGCGAGAAAGAATTGAGCCGTTTGGCTGGAATGGTGGATTCCATGACCAAGGCCGAACGGAAGAACCCGAAGTTGATTGATCAAGGCCGCAGAAATCGCATTGCGGCGGGCTCGGGAGTTGCGCCAAATCAAGTGAACGATTTGGTCAAGCAATTCAATACGATGGCTCCCTTGATGCAAATGATGGCGGGCGGCTCGAAAGGCGATCGCATGAAAATGCTTCAACAATTGCAGAGTACGATCTCTGCTGATCCGACGGCTAGCTTCAAAGTGAAACAAAGCACAGGTAAGCGATTGTCGGAAAAAGAGCGACAACAAATGCAGAGGGATCGTGAGAAAGCCCTTCGTAAACTGAAACGCAAAAACAAATAATTTTACCGCACTTTTTTATTAACCTGAATCAGGAGTGTTCCCAAAGTGGCAGTTTGTATCCGAATGAAACGACTTGGACGAAAGAACCGTCCTTTCTACCGACTCTGTGCTATCGATCGAAAGACTCGTCGCGACGGTCGCGTTCTCGAGGAACTCGGGCATTACGATCCCATGGTGCGTGAAGTCGACGCGCGCGCGATCCTTCATGGCGATCGCATTGAGTATTGGTTGAGCGTTGGCGCGCAACCTAGCGATCGTGCCAAAGTCTTGATCAAGAAGTATGGGACGAACGGAACCAATCTGTCTCAACAACTCGAAGCGCTCCAACGCCTTGGCCGAGCTCCAAAACCTGTTGCGGCTAATTCCTAGTTCGACGAGCGATGACCGGCGGTTATCCTCGGTCAACTTGCGCGGATTAAACCGCGTCTAACTTGTCATCGGGCTCCCATGCGAATCGATATTGTCACGCTCTTCCCCGAGATTTTCTCGGGATACTCGACGCAGAGCCTATTGAACAAAGCAATTCAAAAGGGACTCGTTGAAATATGTATTCACGATCTCCGACAATGGTCCGCCGATCCGAAGCATCACAAAGTTGATGACCGGCCATTCGGTGGTGGGCCAGGTATGCTCATCATGGTGGAACCGGTTATCCACTGCGTTCGGGATATACAAAAGCTCGATGAGAGACCTGGGCAAGTGATCTTGCTCACACCCCAAGGTGATAGGCTCGTTCAACCTATCGTCGAGCAACTCGGCCAAATACCTCGATTGATCCTACTGTGTGGGCGTTACGAAGGTTTTGACCAGAGGGTGCTCGATATCCTTCAACCGATGGAACTTAGCATCGGAGATTTTGTCCTTAATGGGGGCGAAGTTGCCGCGATGGTGGTTGTTGATGCAGCGATTCGAATGGTACCCGGCGTCCTCGGCGATGAACTTAGTTCTTGGGACGACTCCTTTTCCCGTGGCAATCGTATTCTCGAATTCCCTCAGTACACCCGGCCCCGTGATTTCCAGGGAAATGTTGTTCCTGAGGTCCTCCTCAGCGGCGATCACGCCCGAATCGCCCAATGGCGAGCCGAGCAATCCCAGCTTAAGACTAAAAATCGTCGGGCTGATCTTTTGCCTCTCGAAAAGGTCGAAAAGCACAAAAGAAGCGAAAATCCGGAAAACCCTTGATAAAAACGTCGGCTCAAGACCCCGATTTGACCTTTTCAAGTGAGCTCCAGATTGTCATCATGTTGGGTTCCTCAATTCATTTTTTTCTGGACAAGCCTAAGCTTGCCGTTTCTCCTATTGAACCCATTTGTCCGCTGCCATGAGCCAAGAAATCATCCGACACGTTGAATCATCTTCCATCAAGCCACAAGTGGCCAATTTCGAAATTGGTGATTCGGTGGATGTCCACACCAAGATTTTGGAAGGCACGAAAGAACGCATCCAAATTTTTAGCGGCACCGTAATCGCACGCAGTGGAAGCGGTTCCAAAGAAATGTTCATCGTTCGCCGAATTGTTGCGGGCGAAGGTGTTGAACGAAAGTTTCCTGTCCACTCTCCAAAAATTGAGAAGATCGACATCAAACGAAAGAGCGTCGTTCGTCGCGCAAAACTGTACTTCCTCCGCGAACGTAGCGGCAAGTCGGTCCGCCTCCGCGAACGCCGAACCTAAGTTTCTTATCTTGGCTTGATTCGATACCGGATCGACACGACATTCATGGCGACGTCCTGGATTGCAAATTTTCAAACGTTGCGACATCGATTGCTGCTTTGTCTGCATCTTAAAAAAAGTGCACGAGCTGATGAGCATAGTTCTGTAGGTGAACTCGGCGAGCAACTCGCGAGCAAGTTCCTGAAGCGACTTGGCTATCGCATTCTAAAAACGGGATTTACCGTTCGGCAAGGCGAAATCGATATCATTGCCCTGGACAAGCGAGTCGTCGTTTTCGTCGAAGTTAAAACCTGGACCAGGACAGGGCAGGGCGGTCCGTCAGACGCCGTCGATGAACGCAAGCAAAAGCGAATCACCTCCGCTGCACTGCAGTATCTGAAGCAAAATAGACTGCTCGAAACGGCGGCGAGATTCGATGTCGTCCAAGTCATTCTTGAAACTGAATCAGGCGAGCCTGAAATCCGCCATTTTCAAAACGCGTTTGAAGCGAGCGGTACGTATCAGATGTTTTCCTGAGAGGGAATGCGTCAAAGCCCTTTCGCTGCCCTTCGCCCGTTCGTTCTGATTAATCAGCCTTTGCCATATCCGGGACAAATTTGTGTTATCCTGGTAAATGGCGGTGTGAATCGGTCCGAAATTGACTGCGAGCCCAAATAGACTTGCCAATTGCTCTACAAAAACTTGCTTCTGGCGTTCGCCCATCGATAAAGTTCGCTGGCTTTTTCCAGCCGCCCAGTACTGATAGGTCTCCGTCGGAAGGCAGCACTTGGGCTCCTAACACGTACTCGTTGCGGCAAATACTACGAACACTCTTTTGACATTTTTGTTTAACGATGCTAGCTGAACTCCATTGCAATTTGTTTCGCTTTATCGCGATCTTGGTCGCGATACCTTTGGCGTCGAACCCCACTGGATTGCGCTCCGAGGACTTGCCTCGCACGGGTGAAAATGTTGAGTGGCGGTGGACCACGGACCAAGCGGCGGTCAATCAACAGATTGCCCAGTCGATTCGTCAACAATTCGAATCGCTGTTTCGTGAAATGACACCCGCAGCGATTCGCGGCTACCAACATTTGACCGAATCCGTTTACTTGCCATCCGATTTTGATGAGGAAGTTTTTTCAGAATTGAAGAAGCTAGAAGACAATCCTCCATTTTCCGATGTTGAGAGGCCTACCGATTCGCGGGCAGCAACGATGTTTCGATTTGGTCTAAGTGCGAGGCCAGGAGATCCGTCAAAGCCGCTGCAATACGTCGTTACCAAAGACCAGCGTTATGTCATGAACTGCTTTGCCTGTCATGGTGGGAACATGTTCGGCGCGACTTACCCCGGTGCCCCGAATAACTTGTACGGATTGGAATCGTTGACCGAACAAGTTCGGAGAACCAAACTTCGCCTTGACAAGCCTCTCATGCACATGGACGTGGGTTCCATCTTCATGCCCTTAGGATCTTCGGTAGGTACGAGTAATGCCGTGATGTTCGGTGTTGCTTTGATGAACTATCGCGATGCAGAATTGAATGTGCATCCGTTGCGTGCACCAGCCAGAATGGTCCACCATGATATGGACGCGCCGCCATGGTGGCATTTTTACCGCAAGACGCACATCTATATCGACGGCTTTGCCGAAAAGAGCCACCGTGGCTTGATGCAATTTATGATGGTCAAGGAAAACGGACCACAACAGTTTCGCGGCTGGGAAAATGATTTTCGCGATATCTACGCTTTCCTGTCTGAGTTGAGACCACCTAAGTATCCGCTACCGATCGATCAACCTTTGGCTGAGCAAGGTCGCATCGCATTCGAGGCACACTGCAGTTCGTGTCACGGGACTTACGGTGCCAAGTCCGAATATGAAGAACCTATCGTGCCACTTGATGAGCTTGGGACCGATCCCGTTCGACTCAAATCACTCTCGAAGCAACATCGCGAATCCTACGGGCAGAGCTGGTTTGCTGACTTAGGCAAACAAGACACGCGGGTCGAAGTCGACGGCTATGTTGCGCCACCCTTAAACGGCATATGGGCTTCACCTCCCTATCTGCATAACGGCAGCGTCCCAACGTTGTGGCATGTTCTTCACCCAGACGAGAGGCCGAAGATATGGAGGCGAAATGCGTTAGGGCTTGATATTGATCGCATAGGCCTAGCTCACGAAACCGTCGATGCGATTCCCACGAAATCGAGTCCCTACAATCGACGTTGGTATTTTGATACGAATGTCGCCGGAAAATCTGCTAAGGGCCATGATTTCCCGAATGTCTTAAGTGAAACGGAAAAGCGAGCGGTCCTTGAATATCTCAAGACTTTGTGAAACTCAGACTTTTCCGGGGTATCCCGTCCCTGGGTTACTGCTACACTTTATCTGCCATTCCGACGTTGTCGTTTCGTTAATGTAATTCTTCACGACCTAGTCATTTTTTGGTTGGGCTCGTCCACAATATCAGCACGACTTTTTTGTACGTGTGACATCAGGAGTTCGGTTCGATGAGTACGCAGTTTGAGTCCGCAAAGGCAGGCCAAAGTACCCCGGAAATGGAGTTCGTGGCAAAGCGAGAGAACCTCACTTTAGAAACCGTCATCGAGGAAGTGGCTTCCGGTCGAATGGTGATTCCCGCGAACAAAGTCCACATCCAAGGTCGCCTGGAACCTATGGCAATTGGTATTGCCGCGACTTGCAAGATTAACGCCAACATCGGTAATTCGGCCGTAACAAGTAACGTCGATGAAGAACTCGACAAGCTTCATACCGCCGTTCATTTTGGCGCCGACACGGTGATGGATCTTTCGACGGGTAAAGACATTGACAATATTCGCGCCAAGATCATTTCGAATTCGCCCGTCCCGATTGGTACGGTCCCGATCTATCAAATGCTTGAGGAATTGGGTGGCAATATCGAAGATATGCGAATTCAGCATTTCTTAGATATGGTCGAACATCAAGCCAAACAGGGTGTCGACTACATGACGATCCATTGCGGTGTTTTGCTTGAACACCTGCATCTGACTGTTAATCGCGTAACGGGCATCGTCAGTCGTGGCGGTTCATTGATCGCAAAATGGATGATGGCTCATAACAAGCAGAATCCGCTGTACGAACACTTCGAGGACTTGTGCGACATCATGAGGGAATATGATGTGACATGGAGTCTTGGCGATGGTCTGCGACCTGGTTGCTTGGCTGATGCGAGCGACGCGGCGCAATTCGCGGAACTCGACGTTCTAGGTCGATGCGTCAAACGCAGTTGGGCAAAAGGGACGCAAGTCATGGTCGAAGGTCCCGGTCACATTCCGATGGACCAAATTGCGATGAATGTTCAAAAGCAAATCGAAGTTTGCCATGGCGCTCCGTTTTATGTATTGGGACCATTGGTTACGGATATTGCTCCCGGATACGACCACATCACGAGTGCCATTGGAGCATCGTTGGCAGGTTGGGCAGGCGCTGCAATGCTCTGTTATGTCACTCCTAAGGAGCACCTGGGATTACCGAATCGCGAGGATGTCAAGCAAGGCGTCATCGCCTACAAGATTGCCGCTCATGCAGCGGACGTAGCCCGCCATCGTCCAGGATCGCGAGATCGAGACGACGCATTGTCACGTGCACGATTCGGCTTTGATTGGAACGAACAATTCCGATTGTCGTTGGATCCCGAAACTGCCAAGGCATACCATGACGAAACATTGCCACAGGATACTTTTAAAAGCGCGCATTTCTGCAGCATGTGCGGACCGAAATATTGCTCGATGCGAATCACCGAAGACATTCGCAAAATGGCGAAAGAAAAACAACTGGTAAAGATCGAGTCCTAAACATCGGTTCGTTCTAAAGCTTTCCAATTATCAAGAGCGAGTTCGCGCGTGAGTGATGTAACTATCGAATCCACTACGCAGGAGGATAACCGACCTCCATTACTGCGTGATCGTTCTTTTTGGGGAATAACGTTAACGCAATTTCTGGGTGCCTTTAACGACAACGTATTCAAGCAAATTGTTTTGTTACTGGCACTGCCAGTAGCAGCAAAAGCTGCAAACCAAGAAGCGATTCAGTCTAACGAAGACCTCCAAGGTTGGGCCACTTTTACTTTCTCGATTCCGTTCGTTCTGTTCAGCGGGTTCGCTGGGTACTTGTCTGATCGCTATAGCAAAACTCCCATCATCGTGGCTTCTAAAGTGGCTGAAATCTTCGTCATGCTACTGGGCTTAGCTGCCTTCTACTATTATGGCTCGGCAGGAATGTTCGGGACGTGGACCGTTCTATTCTTGATGGCCACACAGAGCACTTTTTTTGGTCCAGGCAAATACGGAATTCTTCCCGAGCTTTTTCGTCCATCGGATTTGGCCCGCGCGAATGGCTTGATTTTGATGTCGACCTTCCTGGCCATCATTTTTGGAGTCACATTTGCTGGGACATTGATGAAGTGGCTCGTCGGCGACGACCTAGTCGCTAACGCGAATCGATTATGGATTGGCTCCGCAATATGCATCGGCATCGCAATACTAGGCACATTGACATCTCTTTTGATTCGCAAAACCAAAGTAGCACAGCCCGATGCGAAATTGACGGCTGATGCGTTTGGAATCAATAAAGACATTTTTCAGTTACTTCGTAAGGACCGAGAATTGCTTTACGCACTGCTTGTTTCGTGCGTGTTTTGGATGGTAGCATCGATCGCAATGCCTACCGTGAATCGAGTGGGCACCAACATGCTTAATCTGGACATGGCCGCGACCAGTATCTTGGTGGGTATGATCGCAATCGGGATCATGATTGGAGCGCCAATCGGAGGCTACCTCTGCCGTAGAATGCCCAGTCACCGCGCCGTAACGATTGGATTATGGGGAATCGTTATAAGCTTGGGCCTACTTGGCATTTGGAATGGCCAGCGCCTGTGGCTAAGTCCCAATTTTGCCCGAGGCGCATTACTGCTGCTTGGCGTGTCTGCCGCTATCTACTCCATTCCGCTTCAAGTCTTCCTTCAAGATCGACCACCGAATCAACTCAAAGGCCGCATGATTGCCATGATGAACCAAGCCAACTTTCTTGGAATGTTGCTTGCCGGACCGATCTATCAGTTTTTCCTAGTCGTCGCTGATTGGTGCGGAATGCCGGTTTCGTCGGTTTTTTGGATGCTGGGCGCGCTGGTGCTGCCTCTGGCGGTCCTTTATCGAATGGGCGACACCCGGGCTGCGACCGTCGCAAAAGCTTGAGGCGGTATGACGGGCGTATTTCGCATGGTTTTGCTCTCTAAAAGCCATTCCCAGATCAGGATATAACTTCCGACTGTTGTCTTTCTATTGGTATTGCATCGAAACCAACGGCGAAGTTGGGGGTTAAATCACGCGAAGCGTGTTTTTAGAATTGTCTCTGGCCACTCTTGGCCGATTTTTTGGAGGGGATGTTATGCGTTTTTTTCACGGACGTTCGATCGCGGCTTGCGCGTTAACGATGTCTTTTTTCTCGCCCTGCCAAAGCGCCGATTGGTCCCGCTTTCGCGGTGATAATGGCAGCGGCATCACGACCGACGCAAAAGATTTGCCATCACAGTTCGACGAAAAGACCAATCTGCTCTGGAAAGTGGCCATGCCCGGCCCCGGCTCATCGTGCCCGATTATTGTTGGCGATCGCGTATTTGTGACTTGTTGGAGTGGTTACGGAACCGCCGAAGCACAGAACGGCACCCCTGAGGATCTTAAACGGCATCTCGTTTGCCTGGATCGAGTTTCCGGCAAGACCCTGTGGGACAAGTCCGTCAAAGCAGCTTTACCTGAAGACACTTACGAAGGCATGTTTGCCGAGCACGGCTATGCTTCGCATACTCCCGTTTCGGATGGTAAGAACGTTTATGTTTTCTATGGAAAATCCGGCGTTCATGCGTATGACTTGGAAGGTAACGAACTGTGGAGTCGCGAAGTCGGTTCGGGCCTGGATCAACGACGTTGGGGATCGTCCTGCAGTCCGATCATTTTCGAAAATCTTGTGATCGTTCTAGCTGCCGCAGAAAGCCAAACACTGTTTGCTTTCGACAAGGAGACCGGCAAAGAAGTTTGGAAAGAGAAAGCAGACGGATTTGCAGGAACTTGGGGTACACCGATCTTAGTAACGCCCGAAAATGGAGAAACGGAGTTAGTTGTAGGCGTGCCTTTCGAAGTCTGGAGTTTTAGTCCAAAGAATGGCAAGTTCAAATGGTTTTGCCCAATTCCCGATACCGATTCGTATTGCTCTAGCGTTATTGCGGACAAGGGCGTTATCTACTCGGTCGAAGGAAGGGGTGGCGGCGGCGTTGCAATTCGCGCGGGTGGTAAAGACGATGTCTCCAAGACCCATATCGTTTGGCAAGGCACTCTTCGAAATCGTATTGGAACACCAATCATCTCGAATGATCTCATGTACTTTTTCGGCGGACGTGTGGTCCATTGCGTCAAAACGTCCGATGGCGAAGAAGTCTTTCAAGGACGGTTACCAACTTTAGAAACTGCAAATGCCGCCCCATCAAACGCGTCAGCGCCGCAAGAAGGACCGCGTGGTGGCGGGCGAGGCGGACGTGGCCAAGGCGGACGTGGTGGAATGGGAGGTGGTATGGGTGGACAAGACTACTCATCGCCAGTTGCAGCCGATGGAAAGATCTATTTCGTAACACGAAACGGAAATATTCATGTTCTCAAACTGGGTGACAAGTTTGAATCGTTGGCTGTGAATCGACTGACAGCGGATTCTGAGGATTTCAGCGCTACACCCGCAATCGCGGGAAATCAGATCTTCATCCGATCCAGTAAACATTTGTACTGCGTAGGAAAGAAAAACTAGTTAACAAGAACATGTTGTTTAAAGTTCTTCTCGAAACGACCTAAAATCGTTTCAGTCGTTAAAAGGACTTCCGCAGTCCAATGACTCGGCAAGTCGAACTGGATGCCAAGAGACCAAACCACCTCGCCGTTCCTGTTGGAGCGGCGAGGTATTTTTTTAGGATGGCTTGCGAGGCGGAGCAAACTTAATGCGGTCGATCAATCGAATAATGTCATTACCTTGTTTGCGGCCCGTAACCGCTGTAATCGCCTGAATGACGTGCTCGTATCGAAGGTTGTAGTCGATATCGATCTCCACTTCGGGACCTTCTTCTGGATTGGGTGACGAGCTTCCGATCAGTTCGATAACGTGAGCGCGAAGCTTATCCCAGTCCGTTTCAAATGACAAACTATCGTTGAGGACTATTTCGGCCAAGTTCCCATTTGCATCCGCTTTTAGTCGCAGTTTGACCGGCAAGTCAGTCGGGTCAGGTGGTGGTCCACCTCCGGAATTGGCCAGAGGCATCTTGACGTTAAAGTCGCCTTCTTGAGCAGCGATCTTGAAAGTTGTAACGAAGAATATCAGCAGCAAGAACACGACATCGATGAGCGACGTCATTTGAAGTTCTGCTTTGACAGCGCCTTCTGGTGGTTTCTTAATGTCCATCGCGATTCCTCTATTTCAAATTCGAACTTCAATTTAGCCGGCCAGTTCTTTTACACGCAAAGCGAATTTCTCAAAACCCATTTCTTGACACTTTTTGATTAGGTCTTGAACCCGACCTCCGGACATGTCACGGTGTGCGCGAATAATAATATTCGCATCCGCAGCGGTTTTGTCCTTATTCTTCAAAAGCTGAACCTCAATGTTTAGAAGAGCGCCAATCCCTTCAATGCTTGTTGGAACGCCACCTAACTCGACATTCCCGTCGCTCATTAAGTGAATCGTAATGGGGAATTCAAGAGGCACCTCAGCAGGTCGCGCTAGCTCGCTTTCTGGCAACGTTACGCGATCGTTTTGTTCATCCTGCGCAAAGTTGATGAGAACCGTAAAAAAAGCAATCAACTGAAACACCATATCGATCATCGACGTCATGTCGCCATCGGCGACCTTGGTATCCATTTTTTTTCGCTTCAACATCACACTGGCCTTGCTCTAGAAAGTCTTGTCGGCCGAAACACGACAAATTCGATAGTACCAATCCCATGTCGCACTATCGCGCGCTAACTATTCAAACTTTTCAAGTAATTCTTCACTTGCATTTCCAGCTTGCATGACAAGTCGTTGGAATCGATTTCGAATCATGTTGTAGAGCATGATAGCTGGAATGGCCAAAATCAGCCCAACGAGTGTTGTGTAAAGCGCCATTGAAATACCCTTTGCCAAGACGTTTGGCGGGGGCGTCGTTGTTCGCTTGGCAATCTCCGAGAACGTCGCCACCATCCCTTGCACGGTTCCGAGCAAACCAACCATGGGAGCTGTGTTGCCGATTAGCGCCATCATCCCCAGGCGATGTTCGATTTTCATAACTTCTTCTTCACCGGTTTTCTGCATTGCTTCGAGGGCATGGTCATGACCTTTTTCCAGCTTCCCAAGGCCTGCAGATACGATTTGTGCCAAAAGCGATTCGTCGCTTTGAATCATTTCGACTGCGCCTTGAGTGTTATTTTCGGCAAGGCTTTTTTCGACATTTTCTATTAGTTCGGTCGGGCAAATGTTTTCTCGCCGAATTGACAAAATGTTCATTACCAAGATTGAAACCAACCAGAAGGACATTAAAAGGAAAATGACTGTATACATTGGCCCCAAGCCTTCGTAAGTTGCTGCCAGCAAATTGTCGGGGGCTTGAGGAGCATTCTCCGCAGGTGCGGCTTTGTTTTCTTGAGCGTGTGTGGATTGCACGACCACGGCTCCAATCGTTATCGCCGCTAGACTCAAAATGATGAGGAAGCGGTTGAGGATCATACGGCCAGAGGATTGACGAACCAAATTCATGTGAGACTCCAAAGTGATATTAGGAATGCGATTCCCTTGATTTTGATTAGTTGCTATACGAGTGACAGTTAATTTTTAAAAAGTGCATTCACGAAATTATTTCTTTGCCCACGAAGAACCCGCGTACAAACTCAACAGTCGAGCTTTGGCGTCTGCCGCGCGTTGGGGTTCGCCCAACTTTGTCCAAAGGCTTGATAGATGATACAAAGCTTCGGCGTGGCTGTCGGGCTGATTGGAAAAGAGCAAATCGGTGTGTAGGAAAGCAAGAACGGCACCTTCATTTTGCTCCATCTTTGCCAAACATTCGCCCTGAGCATTGTAAATATTTGCAAAAAGCTCTCCGTCGGTGGAGTCGTTTTCCTTCACCAATTTCTGTAGCGATTCTACTGCCGCAGGCGCGTCTCCGCTGATGGCTTCGCAACGTGCCAGGGCGACCACCGCCAACTTCTTGGTTCGAGCAATTGCCGGCGTGTCCCCTGAGACTCCGGAAACATCAGAGAAAGCCTTCTTGGCCTCTGCAACCTTTTGTTGTGTCAACAGCGATCGGCCTTCCAGGTATTTTCCACGCACTTGTACTTCGCGAACGGGCGATTTAGCCAAAGCCGCATAGTAAACAGCGGCCCGATCGAAATTACCGAGAGAGCTGGCTAGATTTCCCAAATTTTCCGTCATCTCATAAAAGTGGAATGTTTGCGGATTCTCTTTTGCAAAAGCCAGTAGGCCCTTAACAGCTCCCGCTGCATCGCCTTTGCCGATCAACGCTAAGCGACCTTCGATAAACCATTTGTAGTATGCGAATTCCTTTTTATGGTCATCGGTCATCAAACTGGCCGCGTCGACTTTCTTGATTTCAAGCATTGCGGGCTCAAGCTGCCCGTTAGAAACAAATTCCTTGGCTCGCGCGAGCGGTTGTGGTTCGCCATCGAATTGAACGCGAACGACATCGTTCGGAGCAAACTTCTGAGTCTTGCCATTTGCTTCAATAATAATGTTGTCTTTGGTCGCCTCCGTAATTTTGCCGGAAACCCTGCCCCCTGCCGACGGAAATATTCGGTCTTCGGCAACGACCGATGCACCAAACGTCATTAGCGTGCTAAAAACGCTCAATACAATTTTCGAGTATAACTTACGATTCCCAGTCATGCGACAAAGAACTCCCCTTAGAGATGCCTAAAAAGTTCAACACGATGCCATCGAGTATTCATCTTCAACATGGACTTTGTTGAACATCCTTTTATGTTTTTTGACCCTATTCAAGATCGAGCCGAATTGCACAATACTCCGACTCGATATCAACACTTTCTCGTTGCCAACACCGTCCCGTTATAGCTTCATTTATCCTTCTTGAATTCTTGAATACCAACTTCTTGTTTTTTCAGATCTCTTTGAATTCTTCGAAGCAGTGAATCGAATTTATCTTGCCAAACTTTACCACCAAGCAACGGGAAATTCAAAGCGGTTGTTTTGATATCATCATGGGCCTTCTGAATGATTTTCTGACGCTCTTGAGGATCGTTGGCTAGGACACCAGTTTGATATCGACATTCAGCAAGATTGTAACGGCTTTCAAAAAAAAACTCTTGAAGATTGGGCTGCTGAGCGAGTCTTTGTGAAATTCGTCCCCATCCCCACACCGTATTGTTTCGCTTAGCGTCCGGCTCCGTTCCCAGCATGGCCGACTTGTAATGGTCTGCTGATTTTGCAACTTCGCCCCAGCTTTGGTATGTCCGTGCGGCTTCTATTTGCGCCAAGAACATCGCATTGTTCTTCTTGAGAATCCCGGTCAGCAGTGCAATTGCTTCCTTGAAATCGCCGCGATTTTTCGCCGCCAACGCTTGCAGAATCTCTAGTTGTTCCTTTTTCTTGACATCCAACAAATTGGCATCTTTTGCAGATAAGTCGAGGATCTTCTTAATCGCTTTCTCAGCCGTGAGTGCCATCGGCTGGGACACATTGGGAATGGCTTTTGATTCCGTTGCCAAGGTGAGGAGCGTTTTGCCTACCCATTCGAGAATATCAACGGCTTCAGACGATTCTACGGCACGATCCATGAGCAGGACAATTAAGCCGCCCAATTTCGTTTGGACCTTAACATCTTTGGATTGGCGAAACTGTTCAACCAAGTCCTGCCCGAGAACGACCAAACTGGATATGACTTGTTTCGAATCATCCTCTGCGGCCTTTTGCATCTCGGTAATTAAGTCAGCAATGACGGTAGGCGCGATTTCCGTATCTGATGCCGTGGCTGTGAGAACCAGTGCTTTCAAGTTGATTCGCAATACTTCCAACTTGACCTTTGCATCGGGAACCAACTGAGGTGAATTCCGAACCACCGCCAAGGGACCGACCCCTTCTTTATTGATAACGTCAAGCGCTTCTTTTAGCTTGCCCGTGCCTAGAAAATTGCGAGCAAGAGCGGAAGCGGCTTGAACAGCCCGTTCATCCAGTAGTTCGGTTGTCAGCGAATTCCAGCCTTCGGTCAGTAAGAATTCTGCCCGCGTGAGCAGGGCCTTATCTTCTTCCGTCTCCGGCTGGCCTTCTTTTTTTCGCTCCTCCATTTTATTGAGATACGTTGCCCAAAGAATAAATCCTAAGTCCCGAGCAATCTTGCCATATTCTACGGACGCAGTCGGCAACATCTTCAAGTAACGTTCTGCGTTTTCCCAGTCGCTCGATTCGAGCGAAACCTGAATCAAATTGATAATCGCAGTTTTAGTTTCCTCGGCTGCTGGCCAAGTCTCCAAGAGGTACTTGGAAAAGGATTCCATTGTCGCTTGAAATTTCGGTTTGCTTTCGGCCGGTGCGTTTTGAAGCAGTTTCTGGTACGAGAAGAGCGCTAGACCGCCTGCTTTTTGGCCTAACTCCACCCCAAGACTCGCGCGAGCGGTAAAATCAGACACTGCAGCCGCTTCCCAAAACCTCTCGAGTTTGACGAGCAAGAAGCCAAGGAAGTACCTCGTTTGCAGCAGTTCTTCGCGACTGTCGCCTTGCTCAAAAAGCTGTAGGGCTTTTAGAGCTAACTGCAATGCATGATCGTAGATGAGCGTTAAGTCTTGCTGGACGTTTGCAATTTCCTGATCGATCGTTACTTTTTGATTATCGTCGACTTCACTGCGACGAGTTTGAAGCACTTCTAACTGTAAAGTAAAATCGCGACTCTCATCTAACTTATCCTTGATCGCTTTGAACGCTTCCGGAAAGTCCTTCACGTCGGGAATCTTATCGTCCGATTTTTCCTTAACCTCAACCCCTAAAGTAGACAGCATTTCGCGAGCTTTTTCCTGCTGCGGCCCTGGCCTACGTGCTAAGGGCTGGAGCATGGCTCTTGCTTCGGAACGCAACGACTTGGAGCGGGCTTCGCCATTCGGTTGGGTCGCCATGAAATCTGACCATGCGACCCGAGCGTCGACCATAGCGAATTGGAGTTCGACCCATTCGGGCTCCAATTTCTCGTTGCTTTGTGCCGATTTAAGCACTCGATCGGCGCGTTCAAAGGCGGCTTCAAATTTCTTTTCTTCAGCATTGGCCAAAAGTTTGACGATCTCTGTGGTCGCTTGTACTCGCCAAGTACGGAACACGCCGTCTTCTTCGACATCTGCCACGCGAATAAAACTATCAAGAGCTTCACTGTTCTTTTTTAGTGCCGCTTGAACTTGCCCTCGGTACAACAAACTCAAGATGTGGCGCCCCGCTTCTTTGGCACCTGATGTCTTCTTAATGACTTCAGTAAACTCCGCCTCCGCTTTCGTCATCCAAGCAGTAAGATCCGGGGCTTCTGGTGGAAATGTTTCTCCAATCAGCTTGCCGCAATACGCCATCAATATCTCAGCTTGCCGATACTCGCCTTGGTATCGTTCTCTCAGTTCGACCTTAGCGCGATCACCGGCATCGATTTTTGCTCCTTGCATCGTTTCGAGAAGCGGACGCAATTCAGCCAAAGTGCCTTCGAATAAAGTTCTTGCTTGCTGAAAATCGTCGCGAGCCTTTAACTTCTCGGCGTCGCCCTTTTCCAACAATTCTTGACCTCGACTCAAGAGAATATCAGCCAACTTGAGCCGAGCCTCAGAACGTCGGGGATGATTAGCGTTACCATCCAAGAAACTTCGCAAGTCCTTTTCGACCTGCAACGCCTTCATTTCGCGCTGCTGTGTCGACTTTGCAATCATAAGCGACTGTTGTGCCAACAAGATCTTGTCCAGCGGCACGTCTTGTTTCTGCGCATCGCTCAAATACCCCGCAGTTGCCGCTTGATCTAAATAAACTGCGGCCAAATCGAACAAGTTATTTTGACGCAGTTGTTCAAGAAACCGCACAACGGGTTCTTCGCCCTGAATGGTCGACGAATAGAAAATGCCAAATATCAATAGGCACGCGCCGACAAATCTTTTCAAACTCATGACGTTAATGGCTGCCATCATAAAATGAGTGTGGTTCATCGGATGAGTAAGTCTCGTCTGCTTGATCAAAAACGATTGATAAGGTGGTCGATAAGGTGAAATCGTGACAAGCCGTCCTGAATCAAAAGTGCAATCTTACCTTTTCAAGCTGACTCCCGTTTGCGACAAGTCAGGCGACTATTGCAAATTCGAGGAGGAATTTCCTGAACCGCCTGCTTTTCTAAATTCCATGCGTGTGGCACATCCCACATGTCACTCCTACGGAAATATCGGCTTGACAAGTTTTCGCAAGGGTTTTTGAAAGGGCCAACGAAGTCTTACTCAGTATAACAAGGTTATTCTGTCTTAGGCATCTTACAGCTAGAATGAATTTTTGCGGAAACGCATTTTCACGTTCGGCGTATTTCATGAAGCCGATCCGGTACGCCAATCCTAATTCAAAGCTTTGTCATGGTACGATTTCAACGCGACCGTTGGTATTCTGCGGCTGGACAACAGGAACTGCGGGCGCGTACTCAAAGGGAGAAAACCTCGCCGACATTGCATCTTGTAAAGCTTTTTGTGCTGCTGGCTGTAGTCGTCGTGGTCATGAAGCAGTCGGCGAATTCCAAAGTTTATGACCGGTTTTTCCTCGCTATGACCGGGTCGCCAATCGCATCCCCCACAACCGACTCCCCGAATAAACAGGTACCCGACAATAACCCTACGACAGGTGCCACCGCCCCAACTGATAAATCCGTCTCCGAGGTGGCCAAGGAGCAAATATGGACACAATTATTCCGAGGGATTCCGTCGTCCGAAATAGATTTGATTGGACGCCGGGTTTATTCGACCACCACAGTCAGTGAACCATTCGAGTTAAAACCAATATCCAAAGCAACTGTCACAGCATTTCGCGACCGCCTAAAAAGTTGGGACAGTGAATATGAGTCCGCCGGTCTCCAAGAAAGTGCCGATGCAAAGCTTCTGCAAGAGTTTCAAAATGATTGGCTGACTTGGGAGAATTGGTTTCTATCGAAGGAGGCGACACTTCCAACAAGCCTGTCGCTCGAATCCATTCAGGCCTTTCGAGATGCGATTGACGCCGCATTGATCGAAACCCTGCGCGATGGTTCCCAATGGCGAACCGTTGAACACGCAGCCTTTTCTCGTTCCCTGCAGTTGGCAAGTAAACGGAATGAACAAGGCGCGGATTCACTAGGTCCTATCGTCGAGACGTTAGTGCTTGATGGAGAGATAAACACGTATCGCGGCCGCTGGGTGCGCTTTCGAGGAACAATTGCACGTGGCCCCGAACGTCATGTTGCAAAAAGCCCTGAGTTTGGAACAGTAGAATATTGGATTGCGTGGCTGCGTCCTTTGGACTCTAGCAATCAACCCGTCTGCGTCTACTTTGCAAAAGAACCCTCCTCCCCGCCATCTCTCGAATCAAAGACCCAAGATGGTGAAATTGCTAATTGGATACTGGAAGTCGACGCTCGTGTGCTGAAGCGACTTGCGTATGCCGCGCAAAATGGAATCGAAGTGGCCCCTGTTCTCGTGGCCGCTACAGCAACTTGGTTCCGCGATACGCAACTGCTCGCTGGGCCCAGCGCGAATGCTCGCCCGACACCATCTGCTCGATTGTGGTCACCGCCAAGTCGCGATATCACGCTCGCTCGGTCGCTCAAGTTGCTCCTCGATGCCCCCATGAAAAACTTGACGCCGATGCTCATCGATCAACTCGCCTCTGAAAATCCCAACGAACCGGACCTAGCTGTTGTACAACTTCTTTACCAACTTCGCCGACAGCCCGAAGTAGTAAAACAACTTGCAACCGTTCCTGACCAAGTTCGAATGGGTGTGCCTCTACGAAGTGTTCAGGGTTGGGTCACGAAAGTCGAAGAGATTTCATTGAAGCAAGAAATCCGAGAATGGTTCGACAGCCCATCAATTTTCCGTCTAACACTCGAATCGTTTTCAACGGACACACTGCCTGCGATGAAATGGATCGTCTATGCAGCGCGAGTCCCCAAGTTCTGGTTAGAACAAACGGAACTCAAGCAACCCGTTGTTGCAAATGGGTTGGTACTTGACGCCAGCGGTGATTTGCCGACTCTGCTAATGGTTGCGGAATTAGAGTGGGCTTGGCCGAACAACCTTCCCGAGGATCAGTTCCAACCACAACTTCCAAAACAGTGGTCGAGATTAGGCAATCAAGGTTGGAACCTAAGTCAACTCGATTCGATTGCTACACTCCAAACCAAGTCGCTGGCCGCCACCGAAGCCAACGCTTTCTACTCCTTGCTGGACTTGACGCCCAAGTTGCACTCGCTTGGAGAATCTGCTTACGTGCCCGTAATCGAAACACTCAGGAACCCAAACGACTTAGCCCTTCGCGATACCAAAACAACGGTCAATATAATTCGAATCTCACGCGTCAGTATCGAGAATCAAGATGAGTCCCAGTGGAAGCAAGGGGATGCGTACTATCAAATCGACGGGATGGCCAGTCTTGGGAAAGAGCGCATACAGATATCGGGCGCACCGGGTACTCCGAAAATTGAATTCGAAGGAGAATATCCCGTAACGCTTGTGACGAAAGAGCTTCCCAAATGGTTGTTGTCCGCAACAGCCAATGGCGAACCGCAAGATCCGTACCGATCACAAGAATCTTCGGATGTTTGGTACCCACATGTTTTGGCGGAAGTCGATGGACTCTTCTATCGCCTCTGGGGATACACCAGCCAAGCAATTGAGAGGCAGGGAGAGTCTGCTCGACAGTTTGGTCCTTTGATTTTTGTCAGGACCCTAAGTCCCGCGGCAAGTACAAATTCTGCGGCACTACGAAATCAATTGAATTACATGACGATATTGGTGCTGGTGGGGATCGCGGGGATTGTGTGGTTGGCGTTCATATTGAATCGCGGCAAAAGAAAAACTGATTTTTCATTACCGTCGCGCCGCGACAAAAAGACCAAAGATGGTGCTGGTTCCGAATCGTAAATCGATACTCATCGATTCCGGCTTAAGTGTCGCATTTGTAATGTATCGTTCCGAACGCTATGGATAGAATGCCCCGAACGAAGTTGTTAACACCTTTTCAACTTCGTCCGATTGTCAATACCCTTGGGGCGTTATAAAGCTAGCTTGTAGGTTTCTTTTTTGACCCTGCTTGACGTACGGTTAGCGTGCTTCATACTCGTTGACTTGCAACACACAAGTGAGAATCATTCGCACGGGGAGAGGCAATAAATCTGCCCGGCCGAATCAAATACAATTCAATTCACGAAATTAGCAGGGGGCCGCGAACGGCATGCGACGAGCGAAAATCTCCATCATTGGTGCAGGAAATGTGGGTGCGACTTGTGCCCATTGGTGCGCAGCAGGTGAACTTGGCGATGTTGTGTTGTTGGACATTCCTCAAACGGAAGATATGCCCAAAGGCAAAGCGCTTGATCTGATGCAAGCTTCCCCGATTATGGGATTTGACTGCCTTGTAACAGGGACTACGGATTACGCAGACACTGCTGACAGCGATGTGGTGGTGATTACGGCAGGCATTGCTCGAAAGCCTGGAATGAGTCGCGATGATTTGTTAAGCACCAATGCCAAGATCGTTTCGAGCGTTGCGGAGCAGGTCAAAGCGACCAGCCCCAATGCAGTTGTGATTGTCGTTAGCAATCCTCTCGACGCAATGGTTCAAAGGGTCTTGCAGGTCACGGGTTTTCCAGCAAACCGAGTCGTTGGACAAGCGGGTGTGCTGGACACTGCTCGATACCGCACATTTCTCGCTATCGAATTGGGTGTCAGCGTCGAGGATATCTCCGCACTCTTAATGGGCGGACACGGCGACACCATGGTGCCAGTTCCAAGTTGCACCAGTGTGGGTGGCATCCCTGTAACCAACTTTCTTTCCGAAGCGCGTCTAAACGAGATCATTCAACGCACTCGAAATGGCGGCGCAGAAATTGTCTCGCTGCTAAAGACCGGTAGCGCTTATTACGCTCCTGCTGCTGCTGCTGCTCAAATGGTCGAAGCTATTGTTCGCGACAAAAAACGTTGTATCCCTTGTGCAGCCTTCTGTAATAAGGAGTACGGTGTCGGCGGCTATTACGTCGGCGTCCCGGTAATCTTGGGAACGAACGGTGTGGAAAAAATTATCGAAATCAAGTTGACTCCAACGGAGCAAGCGGATTTCGCAAAGAGCGTTGACGCTGTAAAGAGCCTCGTTGCTACCATGGAACAGTTGTTGAAGACGGCTTAAACCGTCCAATCGGCGTCAAAGTCTGGGATTGACTCGCGAACTTTGACCGCCTAAAAACCGACGTGCCTCACTGGATGTGAAGCACAGAATGCTGTCAATGATATCGACAACTTTCTCGCTACTCTAAAGCCAACAATCCAGCCGGAGAAACTATGAATCGGCTTGAATCCTATTTGGTTCGGAGCGAATCGCGAACTTCGGTAAACATCGCCGAACCCTCCGATGCTTCGTTTCAAATCGACCTGAGCTTTGCTCACCGATTATTCGTCCCAGAATACTACGAGCCCGGTTACCAATACCCGTTGGTGATTTGGTTGCATAGCGACGATAGCAGCGAATATGAATTGGATGATGTAATGCCGCAACTAAGCCTGCGAAACTATGTCGGGCTCGGCTTGCGCGGTACGCGTTCAGGTACCAAACGAGGTCGCTACAAATGGAGTTTGAATGCAAACTCGCTCGCCCTCAACGAAGAAATGGCTTTTCAGTCGATTACCCAACTCGACAACACGTTGTCCATCCAAACCAAGAATGTGTTTCTCGCAGGATACGGCAAAGCCGGTAGCGTGGCCCAGCAGATTGCACTTCGGCATCCTGAAAAATTTGCCGCCGCAATCTCGATTAACGGTCGATTCCCTCAAACACCCAAGTGCTTGGCTCGTTGGAAACAAACACGACAATTGCCTATCCTTTGGATGCACGGCACTCAGTCCTCACATTGCGGAATGGATGCCATGTGCCAACTACTTAACAATGCCTATACCGCTGGTCTTAAAGTCTTTCCCGTTCAGTTTCCAGTCGGCGACGAATTGGATTCGACCATGCTGGCCAAAGCAAATCGATTTATGATGCAAATCGTCACCGGTGAACCAATACAACTTTTTGAAACCGTCGCATAAGCAATCGCATTAAGATCCATAAGTCAAAAAAATCAAACGGTCCGCTAGCATTACTGCAAGTGGACCGTTTTTTGTTGCCAATAGAACTTCACAAGATTGGTTCGCGCAATCTAATTTCGAGTAAGTTTGCAGTTTAAAAATTTATGGCGGTGAAGCCGAAGCGTATTTGGTGAATTTCATTCGAGTTGAGGGTGGCGATTTTGGCTTCCCTGCTCTTCGGAATTGAGGCTCGCAAGATCGACTAAGTTTCCCGTTGGCAGCAAGTCCGTTTTTTGATATTCACCACTCCCGACGCGGTGAACGTTTTACGTTCGCTAATCACAACAGGTCTTCATTTGTTTGCGATCCAGTTTCTGTTTGTTTTGAATTACCACGAAGCAGTGTTCGATGTGCAAGTGCGTTGGCGTCCGGTTTTGAAATAAAAAGTGCTAGCGGATTTTTATGGTCGCATGGAAATAGGCAATAGCACACGAGCTAGAGCAGAGCGCGAACGAACGTTTTGGAAATCGTATACGACATGGACGTCGAGGTGCGTTTACTATTTATTGTGGGACTTTTCTGCATGGATGCTGAACAACTACTCACGCGATGGATCAATCTTGCCGAGCGCAAGACGGAGATTCTTGATGCATTAAAACCTCAAGTGCTCGATTGCCTTGATGGCACCGCGCATCGAATTCTTTCTTCCCAAGCTCTGAACAAGAAAATCGACCCGCGCACGCTTTTGGAAATTCTTGATTCCATCAACGAGCAACTGCAAAGCGTTCAGATCTGCGATGGGAATCCTTTTAAATGCGACAGACCAGATGATTGCGATATCTCACAAAGCGTCGTCAATGTCCATAAAACAATCGTGACTGGCCTCTCCCAACTTGAAACGATTTCCGAATCGGAGTTGCGAGCCAAGTTGGAACATGCCTTTGAAACACTTGATACGTCATATTCGAGCGACACAAGTCAACGCTTGCCCCAAAAGACAACTACGGGACAAAGCCCAACCTCGTTGCAATAAATTCTTTAATACAGTCAGAAATTCGCCGAACACCAACACGGATTGCACCATGACTCCCAATCGCTTGCCAAGTCAGCAAACATCTCAACTACTCACTCATGACGTACGTGATATCGTCTCGACTATCCTACACGGTCTTCAAAATTCTCTGGATGCTGCGTCCATACGCTTTGAGATAGATGTACCCGATGGACTCGACGTCCCTCGCTCGGAACAAATATTTACACAAGCCGTTGATCAACTTATCCGATACGCAATGAGACGGTGCGATCACGATGGTGAATTGCTCGTTTCAGCGCGAATACGCGGGGATCAAATCGACTTTGAAGTTGCCGACTCGGGGGCGTCCATCTCAAGTCGAGTGAGTGCCAACGAAACGGAACGGTCGCCGTCTACTTTCATGCCAATCGAATTTGAGAGAGCACGCCGACTCATCGCTTCGATTGGCGGCAACTGCCAAGCGACAAATTGCCCTCAGGGCGGCGTGGCGTGGACGATCAACATACCGCATCCCGTCGCGGACGACTGTCGAAATATCTCCGGCACATAAAGCATTGCGTGAAACAAGCTCTCCGAATCCGCTGGAAAAACCTATGCAATACCTACAGCAATTATTTGACCAGACGCGACTCCTCTTTACGGCGATGCCATTTGCTTCGCGTGTGCTGGCTGGACTGCTAGTTGTTGCCATCGTTATTAGTTCTGTTTTTTTGGTAAAAGCGACGCCCACAGCCAGTTCCGTCCTGCTTTTCGATGGCTATCGATTTGGCGACCAAGAACTTCAACGAGCCGAAATGGCTTTTAGTGCCGCCGGTTTGCAAGGATACGAACGAGACAGTGGTCGATTGCGAATTCCGATCAGCAAGCGGGAAGACTTTTTGAAAGCGCTGGCTGATGCAAACGCTTTCCCTCGAGACCTCGGCAGCCATTTGGAAAAAGTGCTTGAAGCACCCAATCCCTTTGAATCAACCCGGCAGCTTCAAGCGAAAACGATGGCTGCTCGCGAACGTGACATTGCCCTCGCCCTGAAAGCTTTGCCGTTTGTCGAATTTGCTTACGTTTCCTATGACGAACAACGCCAAGGCTTTGCGGATTCCAATCAAAAAACCGTAGCCGTGTGGATCATGCCCGAACGACAATCGATCCTGACAAATGACCAAATGCGAGCGATTGCTAAACAAGTCCAAGCCAGCTTTGCGGGATTGGTTGACGAGAATGTTCATGTGATGGATCTAAAATCGGGGAAAGACTTTCACGGGAAACTCGATCCGATCGCAGAAAATCAAGAACGGATTCTTTCCATCAAACAGCAAGAAGAGTCGCAGCTAAGAGAAAAGATTCGAGGACTCCTTGCCGAGTTCGGCGACATTCGAGTCGAAGTGAATCTCGAATACGATCCGACCTATCACGAGGAGATCGACAAATTTGAATACAATCGGCCTTTCGTTGTCGAGAATGCGGATGCTACGAAAACGGCCGCCGAAAACGATCGCGCTGACCGCATCTCTCACGTCCCCACCGCACAAGTCAATCGAAGTGTGTTGAAGATCTCGCCCCGTGATGGGACGGAGCAACACGACAACATTGCCTCACGCGAAATAAAACGGACCGACAAGAATGCTTTGCGCCTTGACTCAGTCTCTGCAAGTATTTCAATCCCGCGATCCTATTACATGCTTGCCTACTCACGACTTTGGAGCGATATCAATCCAGGAAAATCTACCGCACAGGCCCCTTCGATATCATCCGAAGAGCTAAAGAGCATTCAACTCGACACGGCAAAAAAGATCGAAAACATCCTGACCGTCGTGATGCCAAAATCTGCTAAGAACGAAGGGTCGCGAATCATCATCTCCGACCATCACGACGAACCAGCAACCATTCCCCCCGTCCCAACTTTTGCCGAAACAGCTCTGGAATTCCTAGAAACTTCTTGGCAAATGATTGCTCTATTAGGACTCGCGCTGGTAGCGTTATTTGTCCTTCGCAGTGCGTTGGTTACCCCCATCAAATCCTTCGACTCCGATTTTCGCGATTCCCTTGAAGCCGAAGCTGGTGAAAGCAGAGTAGCCGACGGCGTTGGGGTTTCGAACTACGCCGATTCCGATCGATGGGATTCTGAGCAACCAGACGAAGAACCCGAGCCTACCGTTTCATCCAAATTAAATCTTGCGGTTGCAGACGAGCTAACTAGTTTGGTCAAGGACAATCCAAAAGTTGGCTCATTGCTGCGAGATTGGATTCGCGAAGCCGCATGATCCGATGCATATCGAAAGTTGGTCAGAAAGCGTTTGCGTTTCAACCGACGTCCGGCAATTGCCATGGATCGCGACGTTCATAATCAAGCCACTGATTATCGGATGGGTCGCCAAACGTCCACGTATCAGGATCCCATTTCAATGCCTTGTGATTCCAGTAAGCCAGATTGCCTAAGTGTATCATGGCTACAGTACGAGCGCCCTTTTCAACGTCGGCCACCGGCAGTCCACGTGTCTTGATGCAATCAAGCCAGTTTCGATGATGCCCCGGACCCTTGGGCAGATGAACTTCGCTGTCAGATAAAGGCGTTTTCACGATATCCTCTGGATCGCTCGTCAAATGACCGCGATCGATTCGTAGCGTTCCTCGCTCGCCATGAAATACGCAACCGCTCGGACCGCCATGAATCATCTCGACCCCATTAGCATATTTGTAGCGAACGCCCGTTGTTGCTAACGGATCATCAGGTGGAATGATTTCGACAGGACCTGTCTTATCAAAATCAAGAGCCCAATTGGCAATGTCGTAATGGTGCGCCCCCATGTCCGTATGTCCCCCACCCGAAAATTCACGGTAGGAACGCCAAGCAGGAAAATGATTATGGACACCTCGCGGGCTGAGTATGGAATTGTACGGACGCATTCGTGCTGGCCCCAACCACATATCCCAGTCCAAGCCCGTTTCTAATTCTTCTCCGGTCAAGTCGCAAAACTTACTGGGCTCGCCGACACCGACGGTGACCTTGTGAATCTTTCCCAAGCGACCGCTGCGGATGATCTCGACGGCTTCTCGAAATGGGCCGAAAACATTCGAACGCTGTTGACTGCCAGTTTGTACGATTCGTTGGTGTTTGCGGGCTGCATCGATACAACGTTTGGCTTCGGCGATTGTCAAAGTAAGCGGTTTTTCGCAATAGACGTCCTTGCCAGCTTTGCAAGCTTCTATAAGTGGAATTGCATGCCAAAAATCGGGAGTAGCAATGCAAACCGCATCCAAATCGTCGCGAGCAATAAGCTTTCGAAAATCAACATACGACTCACATCCGTTGAACTCCTTTTTGTCTGTCGAGTATTTTTTATTGACTCGATTCGCTGCATGTTCACGTCGTTTTTGATCGACTTCACAAACCGCTATTACCTGGACATCCGGCTGGGCAAGCAGTTCTGGGATGTGGTAATCATTCGCCATCTTGCCGCAACCAATGATGCCGATTGTGATGCGTTCATTGGCGCTGGCCCGATCTCCGAAAAATTCATTGGCAAGAGCGCGACAACTTTGAAAGCGTCCATCAACCGCTGTTGCACATGCTACTGCACCGACAGTTCCGACAAATGCGCGACGATTCGATTTCATGATTTTCTCCCGCAAATATAAATGCTCGCGATTCAATTGCTACTTCGGTTTACCAACATCCTCTGGGATTTCAGCAACTCCCATACTCGCCACTTGCAGTTTACACGTTGGATCGTGTGCTTGCAGGATAATTGAACCAGCTTCGTTTCGTCGTCCCAGTCTCGGGTTTTCATGTGGCTCCCGAGTATCGGACCAATCGACGACTTGGATTCCTTTGACCCATGTCGCAAAGTGGTTTCCGTTCGCAACAATTGTCATGTGCGTCCAAGCGGAATCGTCCGACAAAACTCCTCGCGCGGGTTGTCGCCGAAATATGGCACCAGTCCCGCTATCCTTTGGGCGGCGCCGGTCATCAACCCAACTGTTCTGTATTTGACATTCGTATCCGTTCATCTCGTCGCCCGGAATACATCGAAAGAAGATGCCGGAATTCACTTCGGGTGACAACGTCATTACCTTGGCCTGTAAGACGAAATCCCCGTAAGCTTGCCGCCATTCAATCTGCCCCTTACCTCCTTCGATTTGCAATACGCCGTTACTGTCTATGTCAAACTTGGCTGGTGATTCGGGCATATTCCAACCGCCAAGATCCTTGGCAGGCAGAATCTTTTCGTACAGAAGCGATCTTAGTCTAATATTGCGGAACGCCACGCGTCCCTCGCGAAATTGAAGCCCGATTCTTCCAGCCTGCAAATCGGTTGTATCGGTGTAATCCACGACCGATTTGCCATCTACCCAAATTTGAACGTGACGCCGGTCGAGCAAAGCATGAAACTCGTGCCACTGCGTTGTGTCAAATTCTCCAAGCTCGCTTGGCTCAACTCGAGCTCGTCCTACAAGACTGCCTGTAGGAAAGGGATTATCGGCAGGAGCGATGTTAAGTTCAAAACAGTCTTTATCTGGAGCCGTGGGCTTCGTTGGGGTTCGAAGAAACACGCCACTATTCGTAATGGCTTCGGATTGAAACTCCATCTTTAACTCGTAATCCGAAAATCGACTTGTGGTGACTAGCAAACCAGTCTCTCCTTCGTCTGCGGCAAGCGTTCCGTCTTCGACATGCCAGTTAGCAGAACCGGTTTTTTCCCAGCCAAACATAGTCTGATCGTCAAAAAGTCGAATCCATCCCAAGTCGAGTTCTTCCTCGGGAAGCCCCGCGGCCATTAGAGCCTCTATGTCTAAACTTGAATCCACAGGAGCCAGCGAAGGGTTTCCTGAATTCGCATCTGCTGCTTGGTCTCCAATTGTCGATGGCGGTGAGATTTTTGGATTCGCAACCGCTTCGACGGGTTTCTGCTTATTACATCCCAGAATCAAAAAAGCCGAGCAAAAGCAAGTAGCTAGCCACCAGAATCGTTTATTAGTAACCATGCGTCGCATAATAGTGGATGTTCCGGACCTATTGGCGTTCGAAGCAAATCTGGTGGCCAAGGGTTTGAGGTAAAATGAATGATCCATAGATTGCGACCGTCGATTATAGTGGCATTTTCCGTTGACCACATGCCACCGTCTTTACGAAACGATACGGGGACACCGTTCAACAAACAATCGACAGGAGCTACTTTTTCCGCAGCGACAAACGAAAGCACGAACTTCGTTTGATCTGTTACTCCTGTCGGCTTATTGAACTTCCGTTCCAGAGCGATTAGGTCCCCGATACGTGTCGTCTGCCAGGGCCCAATCAATCGAATTCGATGCATTGATTTTCAAATCTAAAAAAAATTCATCTTGGTAAAGACCTCCCCTAAGGTCTGAACCCTAACTTTGATCACTATAACATGTCATCCCAGTGTTCTTATAGCCGCAAGCTTTGGAACTATGTCAGTCGCCAGAAAAAGCATCGACTGGCCAAGAATTCCGGCTTAGGGGGCAAAGTGCGAATCACATCGCATTCCCAGAGAGTCTCATCGCATTTTTACGTTGGTCGAATTCAATTCAAAAATCGTGTAAACTAAGACAACGTGGTTGCGAATTTGCTCAAGCCAGTCGATGGCCACTTATTTCTTCACTTAAGATTGCTGAACCATGCCAGACCATAATCCAACTGCGGCAAAAAACACGGAACAACGTTTGATCAACCTCGAAACGCAATTGGCACACCAACAGCATATTTGTGACCAACTGAACGAAGTGATCATAGAGCAATCCAAACGCATGGTTCGAATTGAGAGAATTATCCTGCAGCTTGAAAATCACTTGGGCGACCTTCAACGCGTGACGCGCGAGTCTCGCGATGTATTGGACGAGAAGCCTCCGCATTATTGAATGCCATCCGGAAACGCAGTCGTCGGATTTCCGAACCGAGTCAGGGCACTTAGTAATCCCAATTTTCGGTGCATTGAAGTCGCGCGTACTTTCCACGGGCGTGACATTATCGCGAGCGTCGCTGGCGATTTGTTAAATTGCATTTCTCCGATTGAATTTGGGCCATCGGCTTCTACGTTAGTACAACTGCCTTGGGAATATCCCGTGCGTCTCGAGAACGGCTTGTGAGAAATGCTATTTACCGTCGACTCGTTCGGCTATGTGTTGACAAACTTGACCAAAAACGACCTGCCCGAGCATTGTGAAGACTCCTTAATATCCGTTCAAATCGATGATAATCCCGAGGTCTTTTCCTTGAAAAAAACTTTCGGCCATGCAAAAAGCGGTGATGTGGTGGCTTTAACTGGTTCGCCAGGATGGCTCGAAATCGCCGAAGTGAACGGAAACGTAAAAACACGGTTAGGTGCATGCGTAGGGCAGGGGTGGTGGTGTCATGACCCAGTTGAATTGTTACACTTTGTTCAGGAAGTTTACGGGGCAACTTTATTTTTAAGTCCGAAATCGCAGAGCAGCGAACGGTCGACGCTTACTCGAAAATCCGACTAAACTTTGTAGAAAGCAAATCGTCAAATCAAACCCAATGGACTGAACTTTGAGGTGCAGTTGAGTGGCAGGCAATATTAAAGGCAGTGTCGTTCGCGTAAGTGATAACGGAGATCTGATCACTGACATCGCATCCGCTCAGTTAGCGTCCGCGCCACGCGATACGAGCGTCCATGTCACTGTCGATGATGTGCATGAGACGTTTGGTTTGTTTGGTACAGAGCACGACCAACCGTCGATGACATTGATCGCCATTTGCGATAACGATGATCCTTTGCGTTTGCATCTTGTTGGAGATTCGGCCAGCATGATGCTTGGCGTCCGAGCGAGTGCTCCCGTCCAGGTAAAATGGGGCTGATGCACAACCAACTTAAACTCCCCAGCAATGACGATCTTAAAAAATGGGATCGCGAAATTGTCTGGCATTCTTTTTCGCAAATGGCCGATTACGATGGCCTGATCATCGATAGCGCCCAAGGCTCTTGGATGCGGACGATCGATGGAGTTTGGTTACTCGATGGTGTCAGCAGCCTTTGGTGCAATATCCATGGGCATCGCCATCCAACTATCGATGCCGCAATTCGAGACCAGCTCGACCGTGTCGCGCACGTCACGTCACTGGGCCTTAGCAATCCGACCACCATTTGTTTAGCAAAGCGCCTTGTAGAATTTGCACCAGTTGGCCTGGAGCATGTGTTTTTTAGCAGCGATGGTTCGTCCGCCGTCGAAGTCGGGTTGAAACTGGTCTTTCAATACTGGCGTCAACGCGACAATCCACAACCACAGAGAACAACTTTTTTGGCCGTCGGCAATGCGTATCATGGCGACACCATTGGCAGCGTCAGCGTGGGAGGCATCGCTCGATTTCACGCTATGTTCGACCCGTTACTGTTCCCAGTAATGCGGGGACCTTGCCCCGATACGTTTCGGTTGCCTCGCGATGTTAGTCCAGCGCAAGCGTGCGAATACTATCTAGCCCAATACGAAACTATCTTGGCCGAACACTCCGACCGGATCGCCGCCCTGGTGGTCGAACCCATCGTGCAAGGGGCGGCGGGCATGGTCATGCATCCGCCAGGTTTCTTGGCGGGACTGAGGCGATTAACACAGAAATATGAAACGCTGCTTGTCGTCGATGAAATCGCCGTGGGCATGGGCCGAACCGGGACACTGTTTGCCTGTGAACAAGAATCCGTAAATCCCGACATATTATGCTTAGGGAAAGGCCTCACCGGAGGCTATTTGCCGATGGCTGCGACGCTGGCAACTACTGAGATCTGGCAAGCTTTCCTTGGCGAGTATTCCGAATCAAAAAGCTTTTTTCATGGACACACTTATAGTGGTAATCCACTGTCGGCAGCCGCAGCCTTGGCCACGCTTGATATTTTTGAGTCCGAAGCGACGCTAGAAAAACTGCAAGATAAACAACGATTGTTGGCAGAATTCTTATCGCCACTTCGCGAAATTCCCAAAGTCGGCGACATTCGGCAAAGAGGGCTTATCGCCGCAGTCGAATTAGTCGAAAACGTCCGCGACAAGTCACCTTATCCGTGGTCAGAAAGACGTGGTGCTCAAGCTTGCTGGCGAGCACTCGACGATGGTGTTTGGCTACGCCCACTTGGAAATGTGATTGTCATTATGCCGCCGCTGAATATCGAAGACGGCGATCTGGAGCTCTTGGTAAAATCCGTACGCAACGGCGTGCTTGCTGCAACCATCGATTGATTTCATGGTCAGCCAAACAGCGATTAGTGGTGGTGCTCACCGGGCATCGCTGGAACTACGTTAGGATTGACTTGGGTAGCGTCCGTGAAAATCGGTACGCTCTGACGAGCCCCCACGGGCAGAACTTCCCAAGGCTTTGGATAATAGTACATCCGAACCGGCGTGGGGCAGTGAGTATGGTAGGTGCCGTTGCAGTGGTTTTCCTGCCACGACATGGCTTCCTGGCTCGTTCTAGAAAGGTGATATGCCATCCAGCCACCAACGTAAGACGGTCGGTTATTCTCCGCTCGATACGAAGTCCAATTGCTGTAAAGTGGATGCGCAATCAAATCAGCTCGTGGGTCGCCCGAGGCATCCGGATGGCGAGCGGGTGAAATCGCTGCATTACCTACGACTATCAAGATCGCTAACATGAGAGAATGACAAACTCGCATTTTCAATCCTTTGACTTGCAAGCAAGTACTTTAATACAGCTAGCGTTCACTGATTCGTGATTCGCTATTCGTTGTCGACTGGGTAACTTAATCGGAATAATCGCCATCTCGGCGAAGCCGCTTAGGTGAATCAACCCACTAAGTGTTAAATCGGGCGACCAATGCAACGATTGCACAGATTTTTCTAGCTAGTGTCTGTCCGGAAATTCAAAACATATTAGCTGTGCGTAACTTAGGATGCAAACGTCTCGCGAAGATTGTGCTATTGACTCACACGCCCCCTTTTGCAGGTCGATCAAACCACACGAAAAGTGTTCCGACAT
>JANMGV010000101.1:0-2301 GCA_031374825.1 Pirellulaceae bacterium | reverse complement strand
GCGTCAGCGAAGTGCTCGACTTGGGTATCAAGCCATGTCCCTTCGTCCGTCCCTACGGACCGAGGAAAGGAGCCTTTGCAGTTGAAATGCGAACAGCACCGCCTCGCGAGATCAAGGCACAATCGAACGGGGCGGTTTATTGCGGAATCGATGGTAGGCTGTACCGGTGCAACTGCAAGTTTCATCGCCGACCAATAATGAACGCGGGCCGCGATATATGGAAAAGGCTCTTGCAGCGATCCATCAAGGAAATCCACGACATCATGAATTCACTCTTTTGTATGGTTCGTTTCAAGGTCGCATCGCTCTCACAGTTAAGTGTGCCGGACGAATTCGAGAGTCGATCATCGGTCCAATCGCTGCGAATTATCCAGAGTGTTTGATTTCCCCAGTGGAAAGCGGTGGCGACTGCGCGGAACAGTGCGTTTGGTCGACCGAACTAGAGCTTGTGAGCGAGTTGTTCCCGATCTTGCGTCATTCGCAATTCGAAGATCAACTCAATCACAACTTCGCAGACCCCGTGAGTAGTCTTCTCCGAGCCATTAAGCCAGATGATACGCTGTCGGCAAGAATTGAGTTTACTTGTCGACCAGCCTCACATCGGCGAGCGCATACAGCGCTGAAGGCCGTGCAAATCTTGGAACGCGAATTCTTCAGGCGGCATCATTCTTTGGCTCGGTACTACGCGAAGCACATCACGGGCCGACGTTGGCGATTGTCTGCATGGCTGCTTGGCGTACTTGCAAGGCAATCGTCTATGCAGTCACACAGTTCCCTCGAAACTTCACCCAGTAGAACACACGATCGAGAAGAAAATTTGCAGGCGGCAGCCCACAAACTCGGATGCCATCTTTTCGAAACGCAATTGCGAATCATCGTCGAAACTACAGCGGACCGAGCAACGGAAGCGATTGAAAGGCTTCGGCTGATGGAAGGAGCATTTGGTCCATTCACACGGGCCAGTCTATCGACGTTTCATAGCAATGGAGTTTACAGAGCTCAGAGGCGTTCGAGAAAAGCTGCGACATTTTTGCTTTCGCACGAGGAATTGGCAACACTTTGGCATCCTCCGACCCAAACCGCGTCAGCCGAGAAAATGCACAATAGCGAATTCACGGAACTGGAAGGTCCTCCAAGCTTCCACTCAGAAAAAGAGGAGGGGAGTGTCGTGCTGGGACAAGTTCGCTTTCGAGACGACCAACGTCAAGTTGTCCTGGGACTCGAAGACCACCGCCGGCACATTTATATCGTCGGTAAGACTGGCATGGGTAAGACGAATCTCATTCAAAACATGATCGTTTCCGATATGCAATCCGGTCGCGGAGTCTGCCTAGTTGATCCGCATGGCGATCTTGCAGAGTCCGTTGCCGGGCTCGTACCGAAACATCGTACAAATGATGCGATCCTGTTTGATGCGAGCGACCGCGAGGCAGTGATCCCGTTCAATCCGCTCGCATGTACTGATCCATCAAGGATCGATCAGGTGACATCAGGCGTTGTATCTGCTTTCAAAAAACTCCATGACTCTTGGGGACCGAGACTTGAAGATACTTTGAGAAATGCCGTGTTTGCAGTTGTGGAACAGAAAGGTAATCTCATGTCCGTCATGCGACTCCTTGGCGAGAAGACGTTCCGCGAACAGATGGTCCTCCACATTCGCGACGATGTTGTTCGATCATTTTGGATCCATGAATTCGCCAATTGGAGTGACAATTATCGGACCGAAGCCGTCGCAGCAATCCAAAACAAACTTCGCCCGTTCGTCAGTTCCACCGTTATTCGCAATATTGTGAATCATCCAGGGCCATCGATCAATTTGCGGCAAATTATGGACGAAGGGAAAGTGCTGATCGTAAACCTTAGCAAGGGACGACTCGGGGAAGATAACTCGACACTTTTGGGTGCCTTCATCGTTACGAGTATTCAACAAGCTGCAATGACGCGGGCAGACATTCCCGAATCCGAACGCCGTGACTTCAAGTTGTACGTCGATGAATTCCAGAATTTTTCAACGGGATCGTTTGCATCAGTGCTTTCTGAAGCGAGAAAATTTCGATTGAGTCTCATAATTGCGCATCAGTATCTTTCGCAACTTGATGAAGAGACCGCCAGTGCCGTTTTTGGCAACGTCGGTTCAATCATTGCATTTCAGGTTGGAAGCAAAGACGCCGAGATTCTCTCCGCAGAACTCGGAAAATTCTCCGGACAGATGAAGCCAGAGAATCTGACTGGACTTCCGAAATACACGGCATACGTACGCCTGCTAATTAACGGAATGCCGAGCAATCCATTTTCGATGCG
>JANMGV010000096.1:0-3358 GCA_031374825.1 Pirellulaceae bacterium | reverse complement strand
TCGCAGCACTCTCAGATCATACGAGGGCATCGACCAAGTATTCCCCGGCGCGCGATTCAGAGCCTCGACGATGAACGCACGATCCGATGAACTGCGACGAAAGACTGGATCCACCGTCACTTTAAATTCGTAGGTTCGTGGTAAGCGAGCGAACGGATTTGGGACCAGTTTGCCCGTTTGCAAATCAAAATCATGGCCGATGCTCAGAACGCGGTCTGTCGCCACAACCACTGGCGAGACGCGAGACATTTCTGAAGCGGCGTCGTCGGCAGTAAGTTTCGTTAGCCACAACGGTTCAGGATTGAAGATTTTCGACATCGATTCGTCGTCTGGCTTTTCACCCGCAGATTTTCCATTCTGTCCCCATGCCACTAAAGAAGCTGTCAGCAATGACAATATTGTCAGACCCACAGCGAAACTCCGAAACGTCACCCCAACACGCGTGGTCTCCTCAGCATTAATCAGTCGTCGAATGCGATCGCCAAACTCGGTTGTGTTTCCTCCATCCGCCGAAAGTGCTGTTAACGCAGTTCGACGTCGTCGGTCGTTGCTGACGCATAGCTCCGCCATTTGCAATAGCGCGCTAGCATACGACAATCTTCCCGTACAAGCTGCTGCAACATCATCACAACAGTTCTCGCGTTCGATGCTCATGCTGCGACTAATCCACCAAGTAACCGGATGGAAGAACAGCAAAGCTTCGACGATGCGCTGCAGCAGGTTGACCAGCAAGTCATATCGTCGGATGTGAGCCATCTCGTGGCTGAGGATTGCAGCAATCTGATTTGGACCGAGGCCGCATAGTAGCGCAGGCGGCAACAGGATCATCGGTTTCACGATGCCAACGACTACGGGCACAGAAACTCGCTGACAGATGGCAACGATCGGTACTCGTTTCAGTCCAAGCCGCGACGATTGTGCTGCGATGATCTTCAATAGATTTGAATCTGCAATTGGCTGAAGCGTCCGGTGCAACCGAGAACTGCCCATGATCGAGATTCCGAAGCGGGTCAGCATCAGAGCGACACCGATTGCGTAGGCGATCAACAGATAGGGTGCAATTGATTGTACGCGTTCCACCCATGTCGTGCCGAGGCTCGTAGGTTTAGGCTTGCCAATTGGTTCGACGAACTGTAATTGCGATCTGCTTGTCAACAGTGGATCAGCGAGCACCTCTGGCGAGCCCAACACTTGAACGTTGTTGCTTGCAACTGGCGAATTGGATCGATTCTCGCTGGCAGTAGCGATTGCCAGAGTCTCGATCGGATTGTTTGTGGCCAGAAAAATTGATCCACGCGATTGATGGATCATTTCAAAAGTTGCCACAACGCAAATGGGGAGCGAGAAGAAAGCTAGGCATGCGATTGTATAACGAAGATTGGCCCCACGTAGGTCAGTCTCTCTGAGACTGACATTGCTCTTAGTACTTCGAAGGCGTCGCAGAATCTGCGAGTTTCGGAGAGACTCGCCTACGTGTTGAGCGACGAACAGCACGAAGCCAATCACGCATGCCTGCCACAAAAAATGGCCAAACGTCACCATCACTTGCAGCGAGAGTTCCGACCAATCAATCGAGAAACGACTCATGACTTGACCTCCCGCATTTTCTTGTTTAGCAACTTGCGAAGGCTGGCGAGTTCATCTTCGTCGAGCTCCTTCACATCGAATAGACTCAACATCACCGCTTCGGCGGAGCCATCGAAGACTCGTTCGACGAGGTCGCCGAGCATGCCTCGGGAAACATCATCCCGCTGGATCAGCGGAGAAAATCGAAACGCCTTGCCTTGAGTAGGCTCCAGCTTTTCGATTTGGCCTTTATCGACCATGGTGCCCAGCATGGTGATCACGGTTGTATGTGCCAGATCACGTCCACCGGCAGCTAACGCATCTCGAACATCCCGAACCGTCATCGGCTCGTCATCCCACAGTACTTTCAGTATCTGAAGCTCCAACTCCGTTGGATACTCCGAATTCGGTCTCGCCATGATTCGCCCCTTTCGAGTTTCATCTCTAGTTAACTAGAATATATGGGTCAGGCAAGTGGCAGTCAATGCTATTTCTAGGAAATACGAAATATCTTCAAAGCAACATGTAGACGCGTCTCTCCGAGACGCGCAATGCCTGAGCCTCGGAGAGACACAGCTTCGTGAAATCATGTTTAGAAACCGAGTCCGGCAGTGACATCGAAGTACTCATGTACAAAGTAATAGCGACCGGAACCGTCGTAGAGTTGGAATGTCTTGGTGAATCCTTCCAGCATGCTTTGCTGAATTCCGTTTCGCAAGTTCGTAGATAGAAAATCGTAGCTTACTGCGACGCTGATGTCAGACATGCATGGTTTCGAATCGGAGTCGATCCAGAATCGCATTTTCACCCGTCCTTTGCTGTCTTGATCTTTGCCGCCAAGGTGATCTAGCGTGAACGTCAACAGCGGCGTTACTGGAGCCGATTTTTTGGCATCGACATGCATTTTGGCATCGCCAGCCGATCTGATTTCATTCGGATAAGTGGCGAATATTTCCGAGTCGTTTTGCCAGTTGTTCAAGCCTTGGAACGCCACATGACTCAATGCGAAAGAGTCTTCGTGTACCGCTTTGTCTCCGGGGCCGATCAGTTGAATACTTATAGAGCTGTCCGTTCCTTTCTTTACACCAGTTCGCAACTCATAGACTGTTTCTCCCACCAAGGAAATCTCTGTCGTAGCTTGAATTTGACGATGATCGTTTCCCCAATTCGCCAGCGCGCTATAAGTCTCGGTGGTCGTTCCTAGGAACTCTTTGATGGCATAGACCAAGCGATGGTTGCCTGCAGGTACATAAAGGATCATTCTGCGTTCGCTGGATGGTGCATAAACGGCAAGTTGCCGGACGATCCTGTCGCCGCTAGTCACCAGGAACTGGTCACGTGTTGTGATTCGTTTTTGCAATTGCTTCAGCTCCTTCATCTCAGACGACTGCTGAACTTGAATCGCGCGAGCCTGAGTCACCAATTCACCAAGCCGCTGTTTGCGTTGTTGCTTATCTCGCAACTCAGCCTGAAGCGTGTCGTGCTCGCGCTCCAGCGTGTCCGCTTGCGTACGTAAAATCAAACCGTACGCAGCAACGCCAATACAGGCAGCGGTCGCAACGAACCGCACGAAGCGAATACTTTTCTCCGATGTTTGATTGCTCACTTCGCGTTCCCCTGCGATTTAACAGCCATTTCCTCATGCCGCTGTTTCGCAGCCAGAAAGTATGGCGAAGGCATCGGGTTGCTCTCGATCGCGAGTTCACAGACATGCGTATGGGAAGCCACGTACTCGGCGTCAAAGTTCAAGCGATTGATTTCCGTTGCAACTATCAAGATATCTGCCTTAACG
>JANMGV010000080.1:0-7157 GCA_031374825.1 Pirellulaceae bacterium | reverse complement strand
GAGGCTTGCTCATAAACACAACTCAGCAATAATGGCAGATTCGTAGCGAACCTACCTCGCATGCGCAATTACTATGCCAAAACTCACGATTCGAAAACAATTCTCCAAAGTCAGCGGCATTGGGCGCTAGCCGCCGGTTTTGCGTTTGTTCGGAACCGGCGGCTAGCGCCGCACCGCTCAGTTTAATTTGGGGTGGTGGCGCTGATGGTTGCTTGGGACGAGCGGGTTCGTCTTCGTCGACCATTCAAAAATGTTCCAATCCAAGTGTATCGCACGACGAGATCGTAAACGATTAGTAAACCGCCGGTGACAACTATCGAGATAACAGATACTTTGATCCATGCAGGCATGTCCCAGTTCTTGACCCAGACTTGACCAAGTACAACAAGCGGTAAATGCGTCAGATACAACCAATAGGACGCGTCCGAAAAATATCGAATCGTCTTGCTTTCCCGAGTCAGCAATGATCGAAACATTCCAATGCATCCGAACGCCATCATCCAAGCGTATGTCGCTTGAAAGAATACTGATGCCGATCGAAAGTAGCGCGAGGGAAGCAAGTATTCTCGGAATCCAAACATGCCCGATGTGAACTCAACGCCTAAGGGAAACACTACCAATAGTGCGATGGGCAACACCCAGCACCAGGAGTTACCGAGCCGCCGTTCAGCATCCCGGCAATCAAAGTACATTGCGCCGAAAGCAAAAAAGATGCCATAGAAAATGAAGACGTGGGACATAGGTATTATACCCATCGACGTGTCCGGCCCGAACAACCAGCTTTCTGCTGACATGTACCAAACAGGCATCATCGTACCGGGCACCAGCCACAACAAACTGAAACGGGAAAGAAAAAGCCATTGAGGGGTCGACTTCATGCGTAACAAATTCATGAAGATGGCATAAACCGAAAACACGAGTACGAACAACCAAAGGAACCATAAGAACCACAGGAATGAGAAGATCGGGTTGTAAATCAACCAGTTGGTCAAGTCTCGGAATAGATTCGCGTTACTAGTGGCTTGAGCCGAGGGAACCGGGAGATACTTGCCACCTTTTTCTTTGAGCTTTGCGCAGATTTTTTCGCGATTAGATCGAACTAGAGCGATGTCGGTTTGGGTGCCAAGCAGACTTGCAATGTATTGTACCGCACCTAAGTCGACATTCGCATTATGTAACGGTGTCTCGCCATTGTAATTCTTGGCATTCACATCTGCTCCCCGATCAATTAGAAGTTCGACGACATCGAACTGGCCAAAGAACGCCGAAGCGTGGAGCGCCGTGCCACCATCGGTATTTCTCGCATTGGGATCGGCACCTTGATCCATTAGATGCGATACCATCTCGCGTTGGTCGTTGACGGCCGCCCATGTTAGTGGCGTGATACCGAATTGGGGATGGTGATCGGTAAGCTGTAACCCATCGGTTAACTGTTTCCGCAACGATGTGACATCGCCGCTCTTGATCGCGGTCCACAGCTCAGTCTCTTTTGAGGTCTGACTCGAAGGGTTTTGCGCCGTGTTGTCATTGGAGCGAAATGCGTAACCGATCGTCCAAGTCAACATCGGAGAAACGGTAATCAATCCGACCAAGCAGGGGAGCAACACGCGCCGAAATCGATGCCACACCAAGGCCTTGAGCCCCTTTGATCGCCACAGCATCGCCGTAAAGAAACCGCTCAGCAAGAAAAATAGTGGCATGCGAAAACCATGCACACCTGCTTGGAGCAAAAACATCCCGCGAGTCTGAACTCGATCCTGGACCATCCAAGGAAACGTTAACGCAAACGACAATGACGCATGGTACACAATTCCAAGCATCATCGCCGCTGCACGCAATGCGTCCAGATCGTGCATTCTCGACGAAGGAGCCTTACTCAGTTGCGGCATGGACGACACTGTCGCCTCTGGAGTCGCAGACATACGTGTTCCTGTTTGTTAGTATCTACTTGCTCAGCCAATTCACGATGGTCTTGGTGACAGTTTCAGCCGCATCTTGTTGCACAAAATGGTCGGCTTCGGGAACGGTTACTAACGTCAAGTCACGTTCGAGCCACTTCCACGTATCGTTCAATGCGCCAGGCAAGAGTGCTTTATCCTTCAAGCCATGAATGATGAGAACTGGGCACTGAACCTTCGGGCCAATTTCCGTTGGGGCGGTGTACGGTTCCCGTGGATAATTCGCTTTGTAAAAATTGAGCATGCCTTCAAAGGAAGACTGACGAAACGCTTTGATATAGTGCTCACGAGCCGCGTCGTCACGCACCCAGCGAGCCAGACCTTCGGCAGTGAGCTGGGATGCCGCTTCGGGTGTTTGGAAGAATCGAGCATATGCACTATTCTTTTGCTGTTCCGGGTTATTTGCAAGCTCGCGACGTAAGCCGTTGGGGTGAGGCAAATTAAGAATGATCAGCTTGTCAGTCATTTCCGGATGCATCATAGCAAACGACCAAGCTACCATACCGCCCCAATCGTGCCCAACGATAATCGCTTTGTCGCGTTTAAAATGTTTAATGACAGACTCAATGTCACCGACCAATTTAGCCATAGCGTAATTCTCGACACCTTCGGGTTTGTCGCTTTCGTTGTATCCTCGTTGGTCAATTGCGACGACTTGAAACTTTTCGGACAACGCGGGCATCTGGGCACGCCACGTGTACCAGAAATCAGGGAAGCCGTGGATCATCACAACCAACGGTCCTTCGCCTTTCGTGACATAGTGAATGCGAACATCGCCTGACTCTGCAAAGCCATGTGTTCCCAAATTATCCAAGGCCGCCGCACCTGGGTCAGTCGTTTCCAGTTTCGCTTGTGCGAAAACTGGATTGGACGCCAAAATCATGAGCGTAATGAGCGCAAAGAACAAGTAAATCGTCGAACGGTACATGAAAATAGACTTTCGAAAAGAAATGATCGCACTCATTAGAACTTGGAATCGCATCAAAGGGCTAGTGATAGTTGCGTTAGATGGAAACAAGGTTTGTCGGCGATTGCGTTTATTCCACACCGATTCATCGGGCACCGATTGTATTGTATCTCTTGAGGACAAACTCCATGCCGAAACAATTGAATTCGATCGCACCTATTTGTATTCGGGGATGATACAAATTTATCGCATTTTTTGAGTAAACTGATCTGTTCAGTACGTGCGTGCATTGAGTTTTTTGAAAGGGCTAATCGAACCATTTCTCAGCTTCGACAATCTCACCAAAGGCCGTCATCCGGGGGTCGACTTAGGTTTGGACTTGGGCAAGAGACCCGTCAGTAAACATGGCGGGAGGATCACAATCTTGACCAGTCCGCTTGGTGGTTGCAGGGTATGAGAAACGTGTTGGAATGTTCTGTGAAAGAAGCAAAGCCCTAGCTCGCTGCAGGTGCCAAACGGTGTGTCGGTACGGGCTTGCCTGGTCGGAAGCTTTGGAGCGTGTTGATGTTAAATTCCACAGCAGCTTTTAGGCAAACTTCAGTCAGAGTTTGTTTGATTGCTTCGGTCAAGAACTCGGGATCAACGGCAACGCGTGCATTGATGACAATGTCGGCTTGTAAAGGGTGATGTTCGGAGCCGATTGAAAGCTTTGGTGCTGAGGCGCTGTTTACCAAATTCGCCACAGCGTATTTCCCGTCAGCCATGCCGATAACTTTCAAGTGAGCTACTTCGGCAGAATGCGACTCAAGAGCCACGTTTACGTTAACGAGAATCGCAAGCAATAAAGCATCGAGGTCAAATGACGTCACGGACTTCACCGATACTTGAGCATTCAACCAACCAAGCTCAGCCTCTCCTTCGGCGTAAACTTGGTAATCGACATCCATCACACGCTGTCCAAATTGACCTTGCCGATCGAGATACGTGCATACCGCATCGAAACCTTCGCCTGTGGTTGCCGACATTCGCAAACAATCTATACCAGGATAATTGGATTGAATGAGCGACGACAGTTCTTCGACGGTTTCGGAAGACAGTTCGTCGATGCGGTTGAGAATCACGAAATCCGCTTCCTCGATTTGCTTTCGGAAAATGTAAGCTGCTTGCGGCGAGAAACCACCTTTGGATGCATTATTCAAGATCTTTTGGCCATGACTTGGTTTCAATATGACTCCGTACGGAGCAATATCGAATGGTTGCGAGTAGATCTGCTGAAGCGGTCGAATGACGGTGGCGACGAGGTCTGTGCAACTTCCAACGGGTTCGGCAATCACAACATCCGGCCGCTCGTCAGCACTAAGTCGCTCGACGGTTCGAGTGAGTTCATTAAAGTTGCAGCAAAAGCAAGACCCTGCGACTTCGCCGACATCGAAGCCTTGTGAACGAAGCAGATTGGTATCCACCAAATCGGTCGCTTGGTCGTTGGTCACAATCGCAACGCGTTTGCCTTGCGCCTGATAATGTTTTGCCAACTTTGCAATCGTCGTGGTCTTTCCCGCTCCGAGGAATCCACCAATCATGATAAAACGAGGATTTTTTGACATTACTTTTTGTCCTTGATACTTACTTGAAGGGAGTTCCAATCGGAAAACGGATAAGTCACTTTCTTGTCCGCTCGATATTCATGTACAGTCATCCACGAAAACGCTTTCTCGTCTTTGTCAGCAGGATCTGGATCGGGCAACGGCACACCGTCCGCTTCGATATAAGCTGTCCGCACGACAGGCACGCGCTTACTGGCTTTCGGGACAAGCTCGTAGTCTGTTCCTCGCGTTTGCAGGAACCAAGTGTTGTCGCGGAACCCTCGATGAAGGCGAACCATCGCAAGTCGAGCAAGTTCTGCCCGCGTCGTGTCATCCAAATCTTTAGCTTTGCGTATCGTATCGACAAGCTTCTGAGTCTCGGACACATCGAAACTAACCCAACCGTACGGCACAACGAAAGCTTCCAGTTTGCAATGCGAAGGAGAGTTCTTGGGGAAAGCATTAATTCCATACGTCACGCGAGTCGGAACCCCCATGGCACGCCCAAGTGAAGCACAGAAACTATGGTAATCGCTGCAATGGCCACGGCGTTTTACAAGAACTTGCTCAGCATTTGCTCGGAGGGAGGCATCATGATGGTCGTACTCAACGTTTTCCTGCACCCAGTCTAACACTTTTGCAAAATCTTGAATCGGCGAAGTACGTGATGGAACAATCTCTGCGAGCAACGAAGTGAATCGATCATCGACAACAACCGCCTGAGTGTCGCCTTGTCGGAATTTATTAAAACTCGCTGGCCAAGCAGCGATTGTCTCGACTTTTTCCGGATCGATTTCCCAGTCGAGTTGATAAACTTTGATTCGAAACTGATGCCGAATAATTTGAGCGCCTTGAGGTGAAGCGAACTCGAAATAGGCGAATCGATTGCCGAAAACTTCTTCGGTCGCAACATCCGCCTCGACCTGCATTGGAAATGTCGATAGACGGCTACTTTCGATTTCCTGAGCATTGTCAGAAACAGGGACAGGCAGCCAAACTTGCAATTTGTTGCACTTGTAAGGCGGCGTAACGACGACGGAGAAATCGACATCGTAAGTGACTGGATTTGAGCGTGTTGCCTGATAAGGAAGCAACGGATCGAGTTCGAATTTGGACTGGGCGACAGCGACGGAAACGCTTGAAACTCCCGCAGAACCAAGCAATATGTAGACGGCAACTATTAGCAATCGCATTAATCAATCTCCGGAACAGTGTACGCCGGTCGCAACACGTATTGATAAATCCCGCCCCCAAACACAGCGCCGAGAATTGGAGCAATAATATATACCGTCAGCCATCCAGGTTCACTCCAACCAGGAATTGCGACGGATCCCCAACCCGCGAAGTAAGCAAACAATCGCGGTCCAAAGTCCCGAGCCGGATTAAAACCAGCTTGCGTCAGCGGTGCCAAAACCGAGATCAATGCAGATACAGTCAGTCCGATAAAGACGGGTGCCAAATTCGCTAAAGGTCGATCGCTGTTTTTTTCATCTGTAAGTGCAAAGACCACAATGGCCAAAATCATCGTGCCAATAAACTCAGCCAACGAAGCCGCATTGTACCCGAATCGACCTCGCAAAGCTTGATGTGCCGTCGCGTCATACTTGCCCGGTGATGTCGCAATCGAACCGGGGTTCGGAAAATACTCCCCATAGCACATGGCCGTAACGATGCTTCCCGTTTCACCGCGAATGACACCTTTCTCTAATTCCTTTTCAGCAATAAAGCCGGAAAACAAGGTGAACAAAATCGCTGCGGCAAGAATAGCGCCAGTCAACTGACCTGCAATGTATGGAAAAACCAAACGCCAAGGATGTCGCCCCCAAACCGTCAGTGCGATGGTCATCGCTGGATTGATATGTGCTCCACTGATCGCTCCAACTGAGAAGATTGCGACCATAATGGCTATGCCCCACACGATCGCAACTTGCCAAACCCCGTTTTGAGCCCCAAGCAATATTGCCGTATGTACGACTCCACATCCAAAGAAGACCAGTAAAAAAGTGCCAAACGCTTCTGCAAACACTTTTTGGCTAACCGAAGCTTTCGCACTCATTCTTGACCTTGCTGACGAATTCATTCTAATGGACCAGTAAGGCCGACATTCTAATACGCTTTAGAATGTCCATCAAGCCACAGTCTTATGTTTGGAACGAAGCATTCATTTTGAACCAACGTCTTCGTGATTCGTGATTCGGAGGGCGATAAATTGAAATCAAAAAACACGTCTTCCATCTGCGCAGAACGGCTTCGAACGCTCGCTGATCCTGAGCGGCTACAGATTATTCGTGCTTTGAGGGAGCGTCCCCAATGCGTTTCCGATATCGCCGCTTTACTCGATAACGAGATCGGTAATGTTTCGCATCACTTGAAGGTACTTAGGAAGAATGGGTTCGTTACGTTCCAGCGTCAAGGCAAATCCATCATCTACTCACTTTCGCTCGACGTATTCCCGACGTCCAATTGCAAAAACCCCCGCTTCGACCTCGGCTGCTGCTCGCTCGAATTCACGCAATGAGAATGCGTGTATGAATAACGTACGTTCCTTTCTCTAAAATGGAACGTGAGACCTATCTCGGGAGAAAGCCCCTTAACAGGTTCAAGCTTTCGGAGTTGCTTTCCCAACTCAATTTGCAACAATTCCAAAGGCAGCTAGTGATTATTTCATTGCTAAATTTTGGGGTTCGAAAACTGTAGGACGGGTCTCCA
>JANMGV010000060.1:0-14858 GCA_031374825.1 Pirellulaceae bacterium | reverse complement strand
GGCCCGTCCAATTCAATTAGGACGGGCCTGGAGACCCGTCCTACAGGTAAAATATTTCCTGCCGATCGCCTTACGATGTTAAATATCCATTGAGAATTCCAGCTCAACGATCCATTAGAACATGTAGGAATGGGAGTGGCGTTCCAAGAAAAAATTCAGGAACATGAGTCGGGCAAAAATTTCAGTTCAAGCCCGCTGGTAGATATCGATTGGCTAAGTCGCGGCCATTCGATGCAAAAGAAACGCGTTTTTTGTCCTCAACAAATCCAGACGCATTTTGTGCGCTGAATCTGGAGTCCGTGAAGCAGAGAAAATGAGTGGGAGCCCCGAACGCCTTCGCAAATCCGAACTTGCGCATCTTGGCGGAAGAATAAATGGACTTCGAGATCCGAGATTGACAGAAACAGCTTTTCGAGATTCGTGTTACGCGATGTCGACTCGACATATTTTGGATTGATGAAATCCGATTTCTTGCAATGGCATGGTAAGTCGGATTGTTGAGCGGGCTGCGAATCCGAGTCTGCGTCGACGGATAACTGGTGACAGCAACATGATCGTTCAGCGGCACCACCGCTACTCGTTGCGTATGCAGCAAGTGCGCGGACCGAACAACAGCACATTGACTGTCCGATCAATAACGCAAATACCAATACGATTCGAAACGACAAAGACCACATAAAGTTCCAAATTCTCCCGTTTGCAAGTTGCCTGTCATTATACGTCTCTAAGGGACCCAGGGAAATAGACATTCTGTCACCCGCGAATCAGGGATTGCAGGACGACAGTTTGGAAACGGTTTTACTTTAAAGGACATTTGGCGCGAGTATTCGGACAAAATCCAGCTAATCTAGCTTAAAAAGTCGCTGCCAGCGACGCTTGGGGATATTGATGTTAGGAGCAAGCTTTTGTTGAAATCTCCAGTTTCTCGAACTTGATTGATATGTGCCCTCGTTCAGCGAATTTTTTCGGACACGCAAACTTGCTTCGTCCGCAAGCAACGCTGCTCGTGTACGTCGATCAGATTTTGATCCGATGTCGATCTAGTCTGAATCGGCGGGAAATAGTGCGCCTCACGGCGGTAGGTATGTTGAGTGGGTCTTTTTGGTTGATGAGTAACGGGTTGAAACCCGTTCTACTTGGATGGCGGGTAACGGGTTGAAACCCGTTCTACGGGGTTTGTCTACGCTGAACTACGTTTTTGCAAATGCGGACGACACGTGATATCGCAAAGTCGTTTCCATAGGAATTGCATGATCATGAAGGACTGGCCGAAAATGCGATGTTCGTGCTTTTTGCAATCCCAGGAATAAGCAGAACGCTGATATTGCCCAGCATTCATCTGCCGATCGTATTGCAGTTCGCGTTTGCGTACTTTGTAACTGCGGCGATATTTATTGTCTGGCATTGGTTCGTCAGGTCGCAAGGCTTGGACGGTTTAGTTACGGACGGAGATATTATTGAATCGCATTAGATGCCGATCGTGTCCAAATTCGCCATGATCGCATTGCTTCGCGGGAATTTAGCGATTCGTTTGATCCAAACTTTGTTTAGCGTCCATTTGGATCTGTCATGTTACCGGTTGGGAGCTTGGTGACTTGCGGACTTTGAAAAAATCGTGTTTTTCGCGTATCGAGACTGCGTTAAAAATCATTTACGCGAATGATTGATTGTGCTAGACTGATGGCGGACGACAGAATTGGAATGGCCGGGACAAGGTTTGCTTGAACAGATTAGGAGAAGCATTGTGTCCATGGTTTTAATAGTGAAAAGATTTTTTAATCGCAGTTTTTCAATTGCCCTTTTTTCGGCAATTGCGATCGTTTGGCAAGGAAGCAACGCGCGATGCCAGGAATCAACGCAGATATCGGCAGCGGAACAGGCTGTCCAGGCTGCGATCGAATCTCGCGATCTTTCGGCAGTTTATGAGTCCCTTCGAGCGCTCGCGCCCGAGAAACGATTGGCGTACCTTGGTCAGTTGTCCGATTTGCGAGCGGCCTCGTCGACAAGTGCTGCGGGTTCGAGTGCTTCGACGCTGGGGCTTGGTGGATCGAGTTCGACGGGGGCTGGCGGCGGAGATCGATCTAGCTCTGGCCAAGGACCAGTGGGCGGGCAAGGCGGCGTTACTCGTGCCAACTTTACTGAACTGATCCAGTTGATTCAGAATACGATCGAAGGGCGTTGGGACGAAGGAACCGATACGATCGAGCCTTTTCCTAGCGGTGTTTGGATCGATGCGGCTGGTGCGATCAAAATGACGCGTGGTGACAAAACGCCATCGATCAAGAATCTTAAACAACCTATTCGTGAAGCAATCTTACTCCCTACTTTGGGAGTGTTCCAAGAAAGTTCTGACCTACGATGGATCTCCTTGACTGAACTTGATCGACAATTGCGGCAGAGAATTCAAGACAACAAGACTACTTCGCTATCCATGGAATTGCTGGGCGGTTTGACTCGCATCGATTTTGTCGCGTGGAATGATCAATCTCAAGAATGGCTGATCGGGGGACCTGCCGGCGATTTAGTTTTAGACGCGAACGGCGAGTTGGTAAGCGGCAAGACAAAGCTGCCACCCGTGTTGCTTGAGGATTTGTTGTCCATAGCTCCGCACATATTGAATCAGCGTGGACCGATGGGATGCTCGATCGATCCAGTTCCAGAGAGATTGAAAGCTGCGAGCGATTTTGTTGCTTCGAATAATTCTCGTAAGGAACTTGCCAAAAACCCCGCAAAATGGACTCAACAGTTGCTTGAGAAAATTGGTCCGCAACAAGTAAGTATCTTTGGCATACCAAATGATTCCCCCGCTGGAGCCGCCTTGATAATGGCCGATCATCATCTTAAACGGCTTGGCTTAGGAATCGAACCAGGCCCCACGGGTTTGACAAACTATCTGAAAGAAGCCGAGCGACTCGATGCTTTTCCTGATCAAGGCCTTGTGCGTTGGTGGTTTGCATTGAAACCGAGCGAAATCGGCTGCGACGAAGCACATCAAATTTTCGAACTGCCGAACGACCCAGTTGATTTACTCAGCGAACAGCAATGGGCCGATCAACGTGGCGATAGACGCGCGACAGGAAAAGCGGACGTTGCAGCAGATGGCTTTGCAAAAGATTTCACGGCGCAGTTCGACCTCGTGGCTGAGAAATATCCGATCTACGGACGATTGCGTCACATTTTTTCTTTGGCCACGGCGCTTCAAGTCATCCGAAATGAATCCAATGATATTGCAGAGCGACAACTGGAAACGCTAAGTGATACTGCCGTGCAGCCACATTTGCGTGTCCGGCCCCAGTGGATTGACTCGGTTTCTACAACTCGGACATTCCCAGGAAAACGCACGGTAGCAATTGTCAGCGGTGGCGTAAAATTGGATACGCGAAATGTTAAGTCCTACTACACGCTACAGTCGCAAGGCTTGCCGCCTACCAGCGAATTGCCCACTGCGGAAAAGGCAAAACATGAAAGCTGGTGGCGCTGAGCGATAATGCGACAAGGACGGACATCCTTGCGTAAACATGCATGGGATCGGTAAGCATTTCTCGCTGAGATCAAATAAAAAAATCCTGGTAGCGTTGGGCTGCCAGGATTTTTTTTTGACAATTGGGTATCGGAGTTGCTGTGATGGACGATCGCTCTAACGAACGATCGTGCCTGTTCCGGTCGCGGTTGCAACGGGCGAGACTGTTACCGGTTTCGGGGGTGCGTCGGCATCGACCAAAGCGGGTGTTTTTTCCTGTTGTTGAGCTTGGAGTTCGGTGCTAACAGCGACCTGGTCGGCGATTGGGCTAGCTTCAGTGCCAGCCTTTGATGCGGAAGCGTGATGTCCGCCGTGTGATTTAAAACCACATTTGGGACAACAAATCGGTACTAATACAACCACGTCCTCAGCGACACATTTGGTCTCTGTTTTTTCGCCGCACTTAATTTCCTTCTTGATAAGTACGGTTTTCATGCGAGGACAAGCGGCACATTGTGGACAGCCTTTTCCGTGGTGACCCGACATCGAATGCCCGCAATGAGGAATTTGCTTTGTTTCGTAGACGGTTTTCTTGACTGGTACTTTTTCTGTCACCATCTTGCATTGCTGCTGAGTGACTTCTACGCATTGCATTTCCGTGCAGCCACATTGTGGGCAACAGTGTTTGCCATGATGATTCGCGAAACCGGGAAGCGTTTGCAGGAGGACTGCAGTTGCCAAAAAGAACAAGCGGATTGTTGATCTATTGATCATAACACACCTCAAATTTGGTGGAGTTATTGAAAGTAAAAATTGATGGATGGGAAACTGGCCGAGTTTCGGTGTTCGCAACGAAACCAGTTTGTGGTATTTGAGTTTGAGCTTACAGCTGTTCAGCGTAATTAGTATTGCTCTATGGCCGTTTAGAAGTCGCAAGCGATACGTGTTCCAAAACCGTGAATCCAACCGCTGCCACCTGCAACCGAAGCGACGTCGGTAACGTCACGGTATGTTGCGATGTAGTTGAACTGCCACTTCATATTTGGGTTCCAGAACCAGTTCAAGCCGGAAGTGATGTTGTGCAATTCGCCGCCATTGAGGCTCTTGTCGTTGAGGTCAAGGTAGTTGTAACGCGTGCCAACTTGCCAAGCACCCATACCGCTCGCACGATTCCCGCATCGGTCACGAACCAGGAAGAAGTTCTCAGTCGGCGTCACACGCTCGAATATCCCTGTCGCTTTGTTGTAGTGATCGTGTTCACCTGTTAGGAATTTTAGCAATTGGACATAACCACCGTGGTAAGCAGCATTCACACCAGGACCACCGAGTACTGTGCGGGCTTCGTGAAGGTTGCTAACGAGGTATTCGCTTTGGAAGGTCCATGATCCGTTGACCGCAACGAACTCAGAGTTGAGCCATTGCATGTCATCGCCATAAAGTGATATGCCTGCGGGTACGGACCAGTCACCGGCCAAGCCTGTTCGAATTGCATCGCGAGTTCGGAAAGTCTGTACGCGGTTTGGCAATCCTTGTTGCCCGACAGCGGTCGCTTGTTTAGCGGAAACGCCAAGGTGCAGCAATTGTGCTCCGTCGTTTTCGTACCACATCAATCGAGTCATGCGGGTTACGATCGAGTAGTCGCCATCACCGATTCCGTAACCAAAAACGTTTGCGGCAGGCTTGAACAAGCCAGCTTGGATTACGCCGTTTTGGTCAGCACCATAATTGCGGAAGAATTGAATTCCCGGAGTAAATCCATTGTAATTTCCACCGTAGAATGTGTCTTGGTTAAACGATCGTTCCATAAACGGCAAGTAACGGCTGCTTACCAAGTGTTCGAAGCCAATTGGCTCTTTCTGTTGGCCGATACGCACATTGCCGAACAAGGGAACTTCTTTGAACGTCCACCAGAAGTCCGTCAAAGCCGTTACGGTAAATTCGTTGAAATCGGGAGATGTCAGCGACGATGGCTGATTTCGTTCGACTTGAGCATTCACAAAGTCAATTTCAGTTGCCCACTCCATCGTTTCGTACATCGTTCCGTCGATGCGGAATCGTGCTCGGCGGAAATCGACGCCATCGCGATACGGGCGATTGATATTGCTCTGCACTGCCGGGTCGGCTGAAAACCAGCCGGTGTCGAATTGATAACGGCCACCGATGTGAACGCGGAAATCTTTATTCTTGGTCGACAATTCGAGACCATTGTTCCACTTGGCGGTCATGCCGAGATCGGTACCGACTTGGTAGCCCTCAGCTTTTGCTTTCTCTTTTTCCGCTTTTTCTTTTTCCTCTTTAGCCTTCTTGTCTTCGGCCTCTTTCTTCTTCAAGACCTCGCTAACGATCTTCTCAACGTCTTCTTGGGTAAAAACTTGAGTGGTTGCGGTTTCTTCCGGAGTCGCCAGATAGGTCTCCGAAGGATCGGCAGCACGAATTAATCGAGCGGGATTATTCGCGTCGGGGATAGTTTGCGGGTAGTAGTCGCCTGACGTTGGTTGTTGGGCAAACGCACCAATTCCAATACAGCCAATCGCCAGCGCGGTTGGGAAAATCTTTGTAACCTTCATTTGCATGCCACCTCAGCAAACTGGACATAAAACGTAAAAGAGTTGGTTACTGTTCTTTGCGTCCACTTTCCCGGCATCTTGCCGGAGCTTGGCCGAACGCTAGTACTATCGCTACACTGCAAAAAATCCGAATAGGCATTGAATCGGAAATATTGGGAATAACTAATACTTAGATTGTGATTAATAGAAGTGGAAAAGCTTTGCTAGTAATTTTCAGTCCCAATAGGTAAGCTGTAACGATCGAAAATTGTCTTTCGGTTGTTTACTGGTCATTTGGCACGTGCAAGGTGGGGGAGCTGTTGCGCTTACTCTGATTCGCGTCTCGTAAAATCTTTTTTTAGCGATAGCGCGCGGTTATTCAATTCGAATTGCGAAATTCCAACATCGCGGCATGATTACGAGATATGTGGGCAACTTGTGGAAAATTTGAGACTTCTCGCTGATCGCCGGTATCGATCGTATCAAAATCGTACTCGTACTCAGTGAAACGGTACTCGTACTCGATCGGGGCCATAGTCGAGTACGAGTACCGCCTGTGGCTGCGTACGAGTACGAAAATGCTGTCAATTCGCGCATTTTGTCGTGCGAAGCACCAGCGATCAGCGAGACGTGTGGCAATCCTCTTTTTGATTTCCAAGTGTGACCAAATCAACTCAAGAAGCCCGTTTTAACGAGAGAGTTTCAACAGTATGAGCTTGGCCCCGATCCGTACGGTATGCATTGTTGGCGCTGGATGGTCCGGCCGACAGATTGCTGCTCAGTTGTTAGCACACGGAATCCAAGTTTCGCTATACGACGTTAACGCGGAAGTTTTTGACTCCGCAAAAATCTGGATTGCCCTTCATATTGAAGAACAAACAGCGAGCGGTTATTGGAATCGCGAATTGGCTGAAGGCTGGCAGGGCCGCATACGTGTTCTCGCCGAAATGCAACAAGTTGATTGTGACCTCGTTCTTGAATGTACGTTTGAGCAAGCAAGCCTTAAGCGACGCGTCTTGAAGCAGCTTTCCGAGGCCTTTCCCGCACCCTGCATCATCGCGTCCAATACGTCTTACTTCGTTCCATCCATCTTGGCCAAGTACGTTCTGGACCCTGAAAGGTTTTTGCATTGGCACTTTCATGTTCCAGTATGGCTTTCAAAAGTCGTTGACATCGTGCCCTGCGACCGGACTAATGAGTTGCATGTCGAGCGAGTAGCGGAACTTAGCCGTAGAATCGACCAAGTCCCCATCATTCAACGGAACGAGAATCCAGGCTATATCTTTAATGCACTGCTTGGCGGTCTAATTTTGTCGGCTCTCGAGTTGGCTCAACGCCAAGTCGCTACGCCGGCAGACATCGACTTTGTCTGGAAAGCGATTACGAAGATGGAGAAAGGCCCCTTTGGCATCATGGACGAAATCGGATTGGATGTGGTTCAGCAAAGTCTGGGAAATGCTCGCTGGGACAATCAAACCGTCGACTTGGATCAACTCATGGCAATTCTTGAACCGTTGGTTTCTTTAGGAAAGCTTGGCAAAAAAACGGGCGAAGGATTTTTTAATCATCGCGAAGCAACATGACCGGGCGGCAACGACTAAAATATGCGGAGACGTCATGCTTCATTCGAATGGCCACTCGGACGCATGGTCGTGCCGTCTATTTACGCCGTAACAACGAAGCAATAGCGAAGAACAATTTGATAAGCTTGGAGTAGACCAACAATGCCGCGCACTTTCTCGTACCTACTAACTTTCCTTTGCTGCCTTTTTGCTCAAATTACCTTTGCCAAAGATCCGGAGTCAGCGCCGACTAAGTCGATGATCGATTCTGCTGCGATGATCCAGGAATCTGCATTGAGAGCCCATATTCGATTCCTCGCGAGCGACTTACTCGAAGGACGAGGGCCAGGCACGCGCGGTGACGAATTGGCCCAACTGTACATCGCTACTCAGCTACAGTCTTTCGGACTTGAGCCAATGGGAAGCAATGGTAGTTGGCTTCAGCCCGTACCATTGGTGGGAACAACGTCCAAAGCGCCGGACGTTTTGTCGATCAATAGCGGCGACAAGAAACTCGATTTGAAATACTTTTCAGATTACATTGCCGTGACGGGAAAACCCGTTCAGTCCGTCAACCTAGCCGACCGCGAAATTGTCTTTGTTGGCTACGGGATTCAAGCCCCTGAATACGATTGGGACGATTTCAAAGACGTGAATCTTGAAGGCAAGATTCTCCTCATGATGAATAACGACCCATCAACCGATCCGAACTTGTTTGCAGGCAAGAAGCGGTTGTACTACGGGCGGTGGGATTACAAATACGAAAGTGCGGCGCGGCAAAAGGCTGCGGGAGCCATCATCATTCACACGACGGAATCGGCAGGATATCCTTTTCAAGTTATACAGACTTCTTGGACCGGTGAAGAATTCGAGCTTCGTGATGGAGCGGGGCCAAGATTGGATATGCGAGGCTGGGTCACCAATGACGCTGCCAAACGAATTGCAGAAAACGCCGGACTGGACTTGGACAAGCTCCGTGCGATGGCAGAGCGTCGCGATTTCAAGCCTGTTACCTTAAATTCTAAAGTGTCGATCGACTTGGCGGCTGCTGTACGAAATATCGATAGTGCAAACGTCCTTGGCTTGTTACAAGGTTCCGATCCCAAGCTCAAGGACGACTATGTTGTGTTCATGGCCCATCACGATCACTTGGGGTTAGCCGCTAGTCGGAACGAAAAAGGTGACATGATTTACAACGGGGCGATCGATAATGCATCGGGTGTGGCCACCATGTTGTCAATCGCACAGACATTTGCAAGGCTTGGCGAAAAACCGAAACGATCCATCATTTTTGCTTCGGTTGCTGCGGAGGAATCGGGCTTATTAGGTTCGAAATTCTTTGCCGAACAACCACCGGTTCCTGCCGGCAAGATCGCAGCGGTCATCAACATGGACGGAATAAACTTCCTTGGCCGATCCAAAGATGTCAATGTTATCGGCGATGGTAAAAGTGATTTGGATGGCTTGGTAAAGCTAATCGCGAAACTGCAAAACCGAATTGTCACTCCCGATAACTTTCCCGACAAAGGTTACTATTATCGCTCCGATCAATTCAGCTTGGCCAAGGTCGGAATTCCTGGTGTGTATTTACATGCTGGCATCAATATACTTGGCAAGCCCGATGGGTGGGGCAAGAAACAGAATGAAGAGTGGACAGAACGCGACTACCATCAACCAAGCGACGAGTATCGCGAAGACTGGGAACTGGCCGGTGCTATTGAAGATGCACAGTTGCTATATCTTGTTGGACTCATGGTTGGCAATCAACCGGAAATGCCCAAGTGGAATGCTGGCGATGAGTTCGAAGCGGCTCGATTGAAAGCGATCGAGGCAGCAAGCAGCAAGAACTAAGCTTCGTCTATCTTTCTGCGAAATGATCGAAACTCGTCAGGCCAAGAGGTCCGCCACTCCATAGGTTTGCGGGTTTCGGGATGAGTAATTCCCAGGGACTCCGCATGTAGCGCGATTCTCTCGAATGGCCAGTACGGATGCGTTGCCATGTTTCGCTGATACCGAGGATCACCCAGTACGGGATGGCCAGCTTCGGCAAAATGGACTCGGATTTGGTTACGACGACCGGTTTCAAGCCAGATTTCGACCATCGAAGCACTAGGCCACTTTGCGATAACTCGGAAATGTGTAATCGCAAGCTGCCCTTCGGCGGAGTTACTGGTCGAAAATTGATTCAGGTCCGAATCGCTGGTCAAGTACGTCCGAAATGTCCCTTCGGCTTGCTCAAGTGACCCGGAGAGGATCGCAACATACTGGCGTTTGGGTTTGCGTTCTGCAAATTGATCGCGGAGTTTTTCTGCCGTCTCCAAAGATTTTGCAAACACCAGAACGCCGGAAACGCCACGATCGAGTCGATGGACACAAAACGCTTTTTGATCGGAGCCACGTTTTCTCAAGTGACGATCTATTTGACTGATGAGCGTTGTTTTTTCTTTGTGCGGCGTCGGAACGGTCAGTAGATTGGGTGGCTTGTTGACGACGATAATGTAATCGTCTTCAAACAGCATTTCGAAGACTCGTCCGCCCGCTTTTTTATCGACGCTGGATACAGTAACGGGTTGTTCAAATTCCACGTCGATACGATCGCCAATTTCCAAGCGAAAAAAAGGCTGCGTGCGAATTCGACCGTTTACCGTTACTCGGCCATCGTGAATGTGTTGCTCCGCAAGCAGTTTACTGGCTTTGCTTAGCGATTTGACAACCATCAATAATTGCCGTGCCGGCTGCGGCAGTCTTGCGTCGACTGTAGTTTGAAGCTTCACTCGAGGTATTTCAAATTAATTGGTAGTTTCGATGTTGTGGAACAACCTAATAAGCTATACCGAAACTGGTGTAGAGAAAAGATTCGAACTACCAATTCCAACGACTTTGACGTGGTCGGCAACCGCAGAGGGGTCTTTGGTCAGCGATTCCAGCAACAAAATCGGTTTCGTGCCAAGTTCGTGAAGATACGATCTTTGTACAAGCAAGCAACAATCTACGAGACTTTGCAAAATTGGTAACAGGAGATCCCAGTCGGGAGAGTCGCCGTGAGTCAACTCCTCACGAAGCACATCTACCAGTTTCATGATGTTTGGCATCTCGCATTTTTCCGCCGACAGTCCCAACGCATGCAGTCGGCTTTTAAGTTCCACGGCGTTCTTGTTCTCGAATGCATGCAGCACTCGTTCAAGCTGCTGTCCAACATGAACCGCACTGCGATGGAAAACCTTTACCGAAGTATTGCGATGACTAACAATCTCGGCAGCCTGTCGTTCGATAAAGCGCTCGACCAGTATTGGGTCAAACTGAGTACCTGCACAGCGACGCAATTCCGCAAAAGCCTCGGTCGGTGGTCGCCCTTTACGATATACACGATCCGAAATCATGGCGTCGTATGCATCCGCAATGCCTACGATTCTGGCCGCTAAAGGAATGTTATTGCCTTTGGGTGAACTAATCGGTTGATTGCTTCCGTCAAATCGACAATGGTGAAATGCTAAAACATCCGTCAATTCTTTGCAGTGAAACGCGGACTGGATAATTTCAACGCCAATCTCAGCATGCGTTTCCATGATACGCCATTCATTTTCGTCAAGTTTTCCGGGTTTGAGCAGAACATCGTCGGGGACGCCAATCTTGCCGATATCGTGTAACAGGGCACCAATTTCCAACAAGAAGAGCTCGCGGAACGACATCAAACCGCGAGCAACAGCAATGCTGGATTCGGCCACACGCTGTGAGTGCAAAGCGGTGTCGGCATGCTTGTAGGACAAGGCTGCATGCAAAGCTACGACGGCTTGGTAAGAAACTGGCAAATCGTCAACGCGAAATTCCTCTGCTTGGAATTGTTCTACGCGATTTTCACTCTCCGTGAGACTGGTTGCCTGGACAGCGGAGGAATGCTCCTCCCTCTTCTTAGGTGCATGCTCGACTTTGTCCATCGAAGGTTGCCACTGGCGAACAGCATTTCGGCCGCTATGTTTGGCCACGTAAAGTGCTTTGTCGGCTTGTTCCATCATCATCTGACACGAGCTCGGATTCAGCTCGAAAGCTGAAACACCAATACTTGCAGTGACTTTATAGGGGTTGGCCAATTGTGTTTCGATGACAAGGCGGATTTGTTCTGCGACCTGCATCCCGACAGAAATGTCGATATCTGGCAAAAGGACGCAGAATTCTTCTCCACCGTAACGTCCCAGCATATGACGTACGGGAATTGCGTTGCCAACGACCTGCACCAATTGCCGTAAGACCATATCGCCTGCCGCGTGGCCATGGGTATCGTTAAGTCGTTTGAAATGGTCTACGTCGAGCATAATGGCGACCAAACGCGATTTGCCTGAAACAGCTCGTTGCCAAAGTACATCCAAATTTTCGAATAAAGCTCGACGGCTCAGGGCACCCGTCAAAGCGTCGCGGGAAGCGATTTCTTTGAGAGCGTCGTTTTGGCGACGTATTTGTTCTCTGGAGTGCTCAAGGTCTTCAAGCGTATTCATCAGCTTGACGCGTTGCAATTCCATTTCCGTAATGTCTTCGAAACTAAGCAATACACCTGCCAATTTCTCTTTCGCATCAAAAATGGGTGTTGCGTTCGAAACGAAGCACTTTTCATGACCAGAGGCATCTTGCAGGAACAGTTTGTAGCCGGTTGCACGTTCGCGGTTTTTAAAGACGAGATCCCATGGAAATGTTGACTGGTTGATTCGCTGCCACGGCAAAGACTCCAAGCGAGTTCCAATCATCTTTGCCGCCGACCTTCCAGCGGCTTTGGAAAATGATTCGTTCACTAACATGATGCGACCGCCTCCGTCCAATACAACAACACCGCCAACGATGGTATCAAGGGTATTCCGAACACGTTTGGGCACCGCACTGTTAGGGTCAAGCACGGATAGAATACGGAATAGGAACACGACAAACGATACCCCATTGAGGGCAAGTCCTAAGCCTAACAAGATTGCATAACGCGCCCAATCTCGTTTCCACCATTCAGTTGGCGCAAAGGATATTTCACATTCCGCCCAACGCTTGTCGCTCCGTATGATAGGAACCGTAATGCAATCATTCAGTCCTTTTTGCCGCGGATTGGGTTTCCAATATTCCACATGTTGGGAACTGGCGTAGAGAGTTAATCCGTCAAATCGACGAAGCCGGATGCCACGAACACCCGTTTGAGACAATGATCGCAACTGTGATTCAATTGCCGACATATCGTGCGCCGCAATTTGCGCTGCACAACTGTTAGCTAATTGTTCACTCAATGACGCACGGCGATGCATTAATTCCCCGTCGCCTGTTGGCAATACTCCAACCCAGCCAGCGACAAGGATCGGGAAGATCGAAAGGGTAGTCAAAATACCCGCGATCTTGTTACTCATTGATAGTCGTTTCATAATTGACTCGTTCTCACAATCGCAATAACACGCCGTCGTTTCCTAATTGTCCAAAATCTTAAGTTCGTCATCGTCGTCATCGCGACCTTTCAGTTGGGTGCTATTTGAACCCAAAATGGTCAATGTATCGAAATGAAACCAAGCCGGAGTTGTAAACAACAAAGTCGTTAGCAAGGGACTGCTTTGCAGTAGGTAGATGATCGCACCCGCGCCGATAAAGGTCTTAATCACTGCCGATTCAATTCCAAATTGACTTTGCCCCGCATCCTCTTCCTGGTCCCAGCCAAGATCGTTAAACAGCATCCATCGCGGGTCCATTTTGCCTTCGAGTTCCTTCAACTGCCAATCTTCCAGCAAGCTGTACGACCAAAGTTGATCTTGTAGTAAAATGTGTTTGTCGAACCATTGCCGACGAGTCTGATTTCCCGTTTCTAAAAAGCGGTCGTCTTGAAACGAATCGTCGGACGATGCTGCGTAGACACGAATACCCTGGACGATTTCTGTAGGTTTGCTCGAAATATCAAGGAAGCCTAGACTGCTTCGAACTACCGATATTGGAGGCGGCTCGGCAAGGTCCTTCTCTTTGTTTTCGTCGTCAGTTGAGGACGGATCATCATCAGTTGGACCGCCTCCGGTAGGACCAATTGCCGTTGATACGATACGGACCGTACTCTGAACAATTGCGGAGTCAGTCGAGCCGTCCGTCACATAATAGTCGAACTGCACATCTCCAGAAAATCCGAATGCGACTGTTACCGTAATGTTGCTCATTACATCGACGCTCACGTTTCCATTGATAACAAACCCAATGACGACGATACTCATCGCATCGCCATCCGGATCCATGTCGTTATCCATCGCTCCCGACAGAACAAAAGTCGCCCCTGAAACTGAACTAACAGACCAAAAATCGCTTTGGGCAATCGGCGTTTCGTTGACATTTGCAACGTTAACTATCAAGGTCGCATTCGCGATTGAACCGTCCTGACTCATCGCTTGAACAACAAGTGTATGGCTGTTTTGTGCTTCGAAATCTATCTGGCCAGCGACCGTAATAATTCCCGACACGGAGTCGATTGCGAATCGACCGCCAGCATCGTCGATAAACGAATAGGTAACGCCATTGTTCGTTGCATCACCGTCCTCGCTATAGGCGATCATGCCGACAAGTGTCCCGATGGCTGCATTCTCATCCACAGCATCCAGGCTTGCATCACTATCAACCGGAGTTGTCGCATCGAATTCGTCTAGATCGTTGATTGCGATAGTAAAAACTTGATCGGCAATCGATCCATCCTGCGAAGTGGCCCGAATCGTAATGCTGTAGGAGGCTGCTGTCTCACGATCGATCGCTCCAGCAACAGTGACAACACCCGTATTCGCATCGACTGCAAACCGGCCGCCAGCATCGTTCACCAAGGAATACGTTACCGCATTGGTAGTTGCATCCGAATCAACCGACGAAGCGGTAATTCCAACCACTGTCCCGATCACTGCATTCTCATCCACAGCATCCAGGCTAGCATCACTATCAACCGGAGTTGTTACATCGAATTCGTCCAGATCGTTAATTGCGATAGTGAAAGCCTGATCTGCAAGCGATCCGTCCTGCGAAGTGGCTCGAACCGTAATGCTGTAAGAGGCTGCTGTCTCACGATCGATCGCACCAGCAACAGTCACAACACCAGTATTCGAATCGACCGCAAACCGTCCGCCAGCATCGTTGACCAAGGAATACGTTACCGCATTGGTAGTTGCATCGGAATCAACCGACGAAGCGGTAATTCCAACCAGTGTCCCGATCGCGGCGTTCTCATCGACGGCATTCAAGCTAGCGTCACTATCAACCGGTGTCGTTACATCGAATTCGTCTAAATCGTTGATCGCGATAGTAAAGACTTGA
>JANMGV010000203.1:0-14924 GCA_031374825.1 Pirellulaceae bacterium | reverse complement strand
CCCGAGACGACCTAAAACTACCAAGTTTCAGAAATCACTGCGAAAAAAAACAACCCCGGACAGCCCAACGCCCCCCCCCATAGAATGAAAGTAAGTGGCATTGGGCGCTAGCCGCCGGTGCTGACCGAATGCACAACCCGCGGCTAGCGCCTTGCGGCTCACTCAACAACACGTCCCTCACTTCTGACCTCGCGGCGTATAGAAGAGTCACCAAGATGCCAGTCAATACGCCCGCTCCAAAGAATACTCCTTGCAGATTCTCACGACCTTCCGGACTTTTGAGCGCGAGTGCTCGTTTTCATCTACCCACCGTAAAGTTGCAATGATGATTGTTCGATCATCGACTACAAGCGATAGGTAAAAGTGCTTGGAGCATCGAGATTGCTCTCGAACACGGTATTCCTTGCGACCCGATTCCTGCTAGGCTACCCAAAGTGGCGAGTACTCGCGCATGTTTGTATAGAAGGTCGTGGCAATCTGCAGGGCAAAGTTGTTTGCGTGACCGGAGACAACAGTGCTCTGACTCGCAATGAAGATAAGGAACACCGACACACACTTCCAAAAGATGCTGGCAAAAGATGCCGAGGTTTCGTGTGACGAACAGAACAGCAAGCTCCATCGTTAATAAGTAAACAAATGCGATACACTTACAGCTTCTCGCGCAAACTTCGTTCTTTAAACAGATTAGCATTCCTCTAAAGCTGGATAGGATAACGTTTATGACAGTACCTCCGCCTCTTCTATACTCAGATCAAATCGAAACAATTCCAATGGGTGAGGAAGAGGACATCGAACATGTGGTCGAAGCTGTGAAACAACTCTTGGTACGAAGCCAGGCTAAGACTTGTCAGTTTAGGGCCGATGTGCATGTAAAAACGCACGGCTACGCCCAGGGAGAGTTCCGAGTGCTTCCCGAGCTGCCAGCCGAGCTTGCACAGGGCCTGTTCGAGCGCGATGCGAGCTACCAGGCCATCGTTCGATTCTCCAACGCTGCCAGTCATCCGCAAGCCGATGTGATCCCCGACGGTCGTGGCATGGCGATCAGGGTCTTGAATGTCGCAGGAGAAATGCTGCCCGATGAGGACCAGCAGAGTCCGAACCAAGATTTTGTGATGATTAATCACCCCGTCTTTTTCGCACGCAATGCAAAGGATTTTTTGCGATTGGAGCAGGTTCTCGTGGATGCCAACGAGAGTTCACTGGAAACTTTGAAAGGCGCTCTGACCGGCGGAGATTGGAATCCGCTGCACTGGCATTGGCGCGAAATGATGACAGTTTCCCAAATTGCCAGCCATCTACCAAGCCATCCCGCTTGCAACACGTATTTCAGCATGGCCCCAATTCGGTTCGGGAAGTATGTAGTCAAATACCGCGCCAAGCCGATTGGGAGTCAGCTTGATTCGCATTTGGATTTAGCGGTACGACTGGCGACTCAATCCAACGCCATGCAATGGGCGCTCGAGGAGATCTTGCGAACGCAAGAATTGCTCTTCGAGTTTCAAGTTCAGCTCCGTGTTTCGGAGTCGACGATTCCGATCGAAGATGCGACTATCGAATGGCCCGAAAACGAATCCCCATTTCGAACTGTTGCGCACCTTTTGCTGCCGCGCCAAGACATCTCTTTGCTTCGACAGCAAGACGCATACAAGGATCTTTCATTCAATGTTTGGCACGCGCTCGCCGCTCATCGTCCGCTGGGAGGCATTAACCGTGTACGTCGTCGCGTATACCCAGTTTCTGCCGCTTGGCGACGCCAGCCCTTGGAAACGTCGAGAGCAAACAACGACACACTTTTGAATGAACGAGGTGACGATCCTCGCAACTAGGTCCCTTAACACTTTGTTTGAAAGCTACCCGGTCCAAATCCAGAATATTATTCCCCATCTTGTTACTCGGTCGTGTCGCCGCTGAAGTGCTCGTTGTCGGCTTCCGCATCATTGCGAGTGTGGTGGACGACACCATCCCGATGATTTGGCGGCGAGTAAAGCGTATAAAGCTTCATCGGAACACTTCCGGTATTTATGATGTTATGGTGCGTTCCAGCCGGAACGATGATTGCAAAGCCGCTTTGGATCGTGGTCCGAACTCCCTCAATAACCGCTTCGCCCGACCCCTCCTCAATGCGAAAAAATTGGTCGAGCTTATGAACTTCCTCACCAATCATTTCGGTGGGAGCTAGCGACATGACAACTAGTTGGCTGTACTTTGCCGTATAGAGAACGCGTCGAAAATCGCTATTCCTAACGGTTATGCTTTCGATATCTTCCACGAAGCCCTTCATATCGACTCCCTTTCTAGGGTCAAATGTTTCTGTAATTACTGATAGATCAATTTTCGTGAAACGTTTCGCGAAAAGTTTTTTCCAATTCAATCCAATGGCCTATTTGAAAATGGCGAAATTCCCCAGGAGCCACCATAAAATGATGAAAATCACAATCATGGAAAGGCATCCACCACCTAATTTCTGTGCGCCCCATCCTGCAGCGATACCTCGTAGTAACTTACTCATTTTTGCTCCGATTCATTACGACACCTTCAAGCGTTCCGAACAACATCTTGGCCCACTTCAAAAGACGGCCGCAATGTTGATGTTAGACAAATTGATTGCAATCTATTGAGATCTACTGCGGAAGTTCTATGTCTCGACGCAGCAGACAGAAATTGTCAGCTCGCATCGAAGTGACGAATTCACTCCACTTGCAAAAAAAAGCCGACGCATCGGCACCCCTACGGGCATCGAACACGTCGGCTTATTTTCTAAAGAGCCTACCGGACCACCCGGACTGCTCGTTAACTAATCTTCCGAACTTCTCAGTTTGTATTCTATCATGTTCAACCGGAAAATTACATTACCTCACGTACCGAAACTTCCATCGATCAGGTTTGTAAAGTTAATTCGCATGAAAAAGCCAGCTTCCCGACACACAACGCTTTTCGAAATCAAGTTCTCTTTTTCTCGTGAGATTTAAAAAAAAGCCATGGATTTTGATGACTTGCAATTTCTAATAGCAAACGAATTAGACCATGAAGGCAACGAATTTCGGAATACGACTGCGGAGTTAACACAATAGCTGCATCCAAAGACAATTCACTCAAATCTAGGTTTTGCACATAGCGCCCCTACGTCTATTGCAGAATCCGTGCGAAGGTTTCCGGGCTGTGTATCAGATTGTCAATCAGGTCGAAGTCAATTTGACATCTTGTCAAAGGGTGTCGCGGTGCGAGTTTGCCATATTCTTCGAAGCACTTGTAGAGCAGTGAGTGTATTAGGTCGCCACCGACCATTCGGAATTCGTATCCAACGCAAAAATCCAATCCAAGAGGGTTAACGGCGTAGACTGTCAATCGAAGATTGACATCGCATTGAACGATCAACGACCCACCATGCGGGAGTTGTTTACTTTCGCCCGAGTCAACTAGCGCTCGCTGCGCTTGAAATGTGATTGATGCAGCTGATATGCTCGAAAACCAGGATTGGATTCTTTCAATAAGGTGTAGTAAACTAAATTGGACCTTCTGATTTGCAACTTCCGGTTTTGGTAGCCAAATGGAATCTAGCTAGTCCTGTAGAGTTAGAATACGCATCGCAACTTTCACCGGAGAAAACAATTATTCTCGGTGCCGTCCTCATCCTCATTTTGATTCATCTAGGTGCGTTGCCAACGTGACCCCACAGCCGAGAATGGGGTTACATGCCGAGTAGCGGTATAGGCCTAATCGTCCTGATCGTTCTCATCTTGTGGTTGCTAGGCAAGATCTGAGTTATAATCAAGAACTAGCTGCTGCCGCATAGTATTCAAACTGTATCGGAAGTTCCAGCAATCGCTCTAACTCGGTGTGGGAGAATTGAACAAACCGAATCCGACAAAAACCCACCACAATGTTGTAGACCATCGATAGTCCAAGCATTCAAACAAAAAACAATCAATGGCGAAAGCGAACCCCATTTCGAGAAACGGAGGGTGCCGGAAGCAGCGACGGCAAACGAGGACAGACGCGACATGGTCCAAAAGATATCGGTCGATTCGATTGGACAACCAATGCTTCAATAACCATTGAAGCTTTCCACAAACACAACAGGAAAACAAATCATGAACCAACAAACCCTCCAAGGCAACTGGAACGAAATCAAAGGGAAAATCCGAAGCAAATGGGGCACCTTGACTGACGATGATCTCATGGCATTCTCCGGGAACGTCCAGCAACTAGTTGGAACCATCCAAAAGAAAACGGGTGAAGCGCGAAAATCCATTGAGGAATTCATTGAACAATTAGGAAACGATGGCGGAAGCGCGTTTAGCCAAGCCGGTCAAGCGGCTCGTGCGGGAGTCCAACAAGTTGCGGATACTTTCCAGGAAACGACTCACCGAGTTGCCGACTCCGCCAAAAAAAGCCTCACCGATATCGAATCCGCCGTGCGCAGGAGCCCCGCAGAGTCGTTGGCAATCTGTTTTGGCGCGGGCATCGTAACGGGTGTTTTGGTGACTTTGCTGATGCGCAAACGTTAAGTGATCAGTCAAAATATGCGCAATGATGAATCAACGACGCGGTCCAAAATCGATCCACAAGTGATCCAAAAACGCATGGAGGAACTTCGTCGAAATTTAGACAAGGACGTCGAGGAGATTGCCGAAGGGATCCAAGAGTGGAGCGAATGGCGATCCTATGTCAGGGCCCACCCTTGGGTCTGCACAGGGCTTGCGTTTGCGGCCGGATACTTTCTTGTTCCAAAAAGTCTTCTCAAAAGAAAGTCGAATGGGGCAATCCATGCGAAACAGGAAATCCCATCCGAAACGAATCATTCCCAAGTGAAGCCTCAAACGAGCAGTATGGTCTTGGGATTCATCGGCAATCTCGCGATGCGCGTTGCACTGTCTTACGCAGAACAAAGGATTAACGCCGCGTTGTCATCGAAAAGCCCTCCGACCAAAGCGGACGAATCATGATTGGAAATCGGTTCCCCGAACACCCGCCTGTTTCGATTCGACAAGCTGAGCATAAAAAGAGAAAGTTCAATTCGAGAACTTACACTCCTCGGGTGCAAGCCGTCGCTTTGACTCATCGAATCGAGGAACTTGTTCGGCGACACCCCGCAACAGGAATTTGTACGGCATTTTGTTTAGGAGTGGCAGTGCGATGGATATCCAAAAGAAGCTAGTCGAGCGAAATGGCTCGGCGACTCACACGACAAAAGGTCTAGTAAATGACGCAGGTCAGCTGGGATCCGATCTCTTGAATCTGGTCGAGCTCCAATCGCGACTTTTTATGGCCGATGTCACTGAATTTAGTAAGCAATCCATGCTTCCTGGTTTGATTCTCGCGTCTGGAGTTTGCTTGGCTTTGTCGAGCATTCCGATTGCCTTGATAAGCATTGCGTTGCTTTTTCAACAGACTTTTGCAACATCGTACGCAACAGCTTTTTTGATCGTCGCGATATTGTCGATAACGTTGAGTGCAACGCTATGCCTCGTTGGTGGATTGCTTACGTCGACGCGATTGACTTTGTTCGAGCGATCGAGAAAAGAACTCAATCTAAACATGTGTTTGCTAAGGCGTTTGTTCAAAGATCGACTGAGCAAGCGATTCAATCGTAACGAAACCTAATGGAGACTTAACATGCCTGATGAACAAACAACCCCGGCCAGCGTGTACGTGCATGGCGAAAGCGATAGAGAACTCGCTCCCGCAAAGGATTTGGTTGAATACCTTCGGCTGTACGCTCAAGAGAAGCCAGCCGTCGTCGCACTATGTTGTTTCGGGATTGGATTTGTCGTCGGTTGGAAACTCAAGCCTTGGTAGAGCGATTGGCAGCACACGATAGAGTTCGATCAACATGATACCAGCATCAAATCAAAGTTCCAAACCATCGCTATTAGTAACGATTGCGCTCACAACTGTAATCATCGCTGCGATTTATCTAGCCAAGGGTGTCTTGATTCCATTTACATTGGCTGTTCTTCTGAGTTTCTGTCTTAGCCCTCTTTGTGACTGGCTGGAGCGATTCAAGATCGGCAGAATGCCAGCCGTTTTGTTAACTGCTGTTTTTGGCTTTACACTGCTGGGCATCATAGCATGGACGACAGTGATTCAAGTTACCCACTTGGCTCCCAAGATACCTGAGTACCAACACAACATCGAAACACGATTCGCGACAATAAATCGCTTTGCCGCCCAAGCGCTAATTCGTATCACGAGAGCGACCCCTCTCGAAGTTGCAAGTCCGTCGCAGATTACAGAGCGTAAACCGCCAACGGGAACGACCGAATTACCTTTTACGGTCCGCGTAGAATCAACTCCGACAAGTCCGTTACAGATTTTCGGCGGAATGTACGGTCGACTGCTTGAGGTGCTAGGAACCACCGGCATTGTTATCGTACTCGTGGTGTTCTTTCTCATTCGACGAGAGGATCTGCGCGATCGGTTTATTCATATCGTGGGCAAAGGCCATGTGACTTTGACAACGCAAATGCTGGAAGATGCAGGAGCGAGAATCAGCCGATATCTTTCCATGTTGCTGCTGATCAATATCGCCTTTGGTATTTCGGTATATATTGGACTTCTGTTGATTGGCGTTCCCAATGCGATGCTATGGGGTGTGCTCGCTGCCGCGCTTCGATTCATTCCCTATATCGGTCCTTGGATTGCTGCAGCCATGCCACTCGGTCTGTCCTTGGCCATCTCGACAGGCTGGTGGGTGCCGCTTCTGACCGTCGGATTGTTTGTCATTCTAGAACTATTCAACAACAACTTTTTGGAACCTTGGGTCTATGGCAAGAACACCGGCGTATCCGCAGTTGCAGTTCTCATGGCGGCGGTATTCTGGATGTGGTTATGGGGACCCGCAGGACTTCTGCTAGCGACACCCTTAACGGTTTGTATTCTTGTCGTCGGCAAACACATACCTCAACTCTCTTTTCTCGATATCCTTCTCGGCACAGAGCCTGTGTTTGAACCTAAGATACGGATATACCAACGTTTGCTTGCTGGCGACCAAGAAGATGCCTCCGAACTGTTGGATGGTTTTGTCAAGGACAAACCTCTCGTAGAGATATACGATGGTGTGCTAATTCCTGCATTAGCAATGGCCGAAACCCATTGGCAACTGGGGGACTTAAACGAAGAAAAGCATGAATTCATCATTCAATCGTTAGGAGAGATGATCGCTGAAATTGGAGATCGCGCTAAGGAATTGCAATCCAAGGCCGCTTTGAAAGATGCGGCATCATTGCTCGATAATCCTTCTCTCGGAGAACAGACTCCAGTCCACGAAATTTCTATCATCTGCATTCCAAGTCGAACGATAGCTGACGAATTGACCAATGCCATGTTGGCACAGGTTTTGGAGCAAGATGGCCGGAGCGTACGAACCATTCCCCTATCAAAATTGGCCGCCATGGATTTTGAAATCGACGAATCGATCGATGCCGATATCATCATCCTCTCGGCTACGCACCCTGCCGCTGTGATGCACGCCCGTCATCTGTGCAAACGAGTGCGTAACCGCCTTCCGAATGCAAACCTTGTTGTCGGTCTATGGGGCTCGCAAGCCAATCTAGATCGAGCAAAAGAGCGCATTGGATGCGAGGCAACGGTGACCGGGACGTTGACCGATGCACAAACATACATTAGACAGCTCATGCAAAATCAGCAATTGCAACCCAGTAGTTGATCGAGGAGGCGAACTTGCCTGAGACAATTAGAACCGCCCTCCCATCACGTCGCTTATTCCCGTCGTTGAATTATTACCTTTGGTCTTACGTAGCCCCTTGGAATCGCTCCATCACACGGTCTTTTTTTGTTGCGGAGAAATTATCATGTTGCGTTTGGCTATTACTTGTTTGATTATCGCGTTGATCGCTGCATTGTTGGGTTTCGGAGGGATTGCTGGTTCGTTCGTGGGGGTGGCGAAAATCCTTTTCTTGGTTTTCCTTGTTCTTGCCGTGCTTTCTTTGTTGGGAGGCGCGTTTCGAAAGGGCGCATAGCTCGAAATCTGCGCAATAGAGACTTTACCGAAAATGGCCAGAACTCCCGCATAAGACACCCGTCTGTCGACAGAATCTGCTGGGCGAGACTTCAATTGTACTCGTGTTCCAGCAGTTGAAGGCGAATAGCATCATGAAGAATGTTGTGCAATCAAAAATCGAAGAACAGGGACCGATGAACACGATGAAGCGGGAAGCTGCTTCATGTCCTACGGACGAGGCTTGTTTAACTGCTCGGGGGTCACTTCATCGGTTGGAATCACGGTTTGGCTGATGTCATAGAGTAGGTTGTTGGCGAGTATCTGAATGGGTGCCATCGGTAAAAAGGGAACGAATGCGCTCGCCCCCAAAACACTGAACATATTCTCCAAATTGCTGCTCGCCCCCATTCGCACATACTTAAGGATGTTCGCAAATACTTTGCGCCCCTCGACGACGCCCTCCGCAAGGACCACAAGTGACTTTTCGAACAGGATCATGTCGGCTGATTCTTTAGCGATATCAACGGCAGTATCAACGCTGATCCCTACGTTGGCGGTCCGCAACGACGGCGCGTCATTGATGACATCGCCCATAAATCCAACGATGTGTTTGCGGGCTTGCTGTGCTTTAATGATGCGCTGCTTGTGCACCTGCGAACTGACGGGTGAATCTGAAACATACATGAGTCCTTGCGTTTACGTAGCGAGAATCTTCAGTGCAATTCATCACAACATTCCGAAGTATTAACACGGGACATGTGCGAACAATGACTGTTCCAGACTACCCACCATCGCACTCATTGAGTCTCAAGTGAATCAAGTCGTAATTAGTCGCAATTGACACTTTCGCACGTTTCATGGCATAGGAAATAGCTCCCAGCAATCTAAGAAAAGCGTTTTGATTATACTTACATTGTGTTTGTTTCGAAACGTTACGCTGTTTTCGAGTGTCTGCTCGGCATGAGAATTGCTCAAAAACTCTTGTGGTACTTCGATAACAATTTTGGCGGGAGGAGAAATCATGAGTGGCAAGACTGATATTATCAAAGGTCGAATTAAAGAAGCTGCTGGAGCTTTAACCGGCAACGATAAGTTGCGCGACGAGGGCAAAGCGGACCAAGTGGTTGGAAAGGTCAAGGAGGTAGTCCACGACGTAGTTGAGACCGTGACTGACGCTGTCAAAAAAGTTGCGCAAAAGTGACCGGGTGATTTTGGACGCTGCAGGATTCCATTGGTCGATGCTCGCTCGATTCATGGTATATTCCAAACGGTAATACCTACCTTGATGACACTTTTGATCACGATCATTTACCCAGTGGAATACTATTGACATTTTGCATAGGCATTCGAGTTCGAGACGGGATTGTTGCGTTGGCCGACACGCGGATTGTGCGTGGTAGCGAACAGGGCAATAAGCAGAAACTGGCTGAGTTTCAGCATAAGGACGAGTCTCTGTTCACGATGACAAGCGGCCTTCGGTCAGTTCGCGACAAGACGCTAGTCTATGTCGAGGAGACGCTTCGGGAATCGAAACCGCCCATGGATCGGCTGTATCAATTCGTCAATTTGTTTGGCGACCAACTGCGGCGGGTAAAAGACGAAGACGGTCCTTCGTTGGTATCGTCGGGGCTACAATTTAATCTTCACGCAATCATCGGTGGATGTTTGCCGGCAGATCCATTTCCGCAGTTGTTCTATGTTTATCCCGAAGGCAATTGGCTTGGGGCTTCGATTGACTCGCCGTACTATATCATCGGCCGGACATTCTACGGCAAATTCATTTTGGACCGACTGCTGAATTACGAGACGCCACTTCAATCGGCGCTTGCATTGGCCTTGCTCGCGTTCGATGCGACTCGAACCAGCGTGACCGATGTGGACTATCCGATCGACGTGGCTGTGATTGCAACAGGAACTAGGCGACCGATTTTCCGACGTTACACCGAGAAGGATTTGCAGAATACAACACAGTGGTGGTCACAAGTACTCAGTCAGTCGCTGAGCGCGATCCCGATGGATTGGGCTAGAGAATTGTTACAGCAGGCAACCACACAGAGCTACTATCAGCCGGGTTCCAGTAATTTTCAACCGCCGACGCAGCGAAAGAGTTAATGACTGATGAGCACAATCTTGATTGGCAGTGAACTGAGCTACGATATCCGACAATCCACAGTGCTTTTGTTAAAGATTGCGGCAGCGTTCACGCCTCATCAAAAATTGGTTCTCGAAGAACTGCTGTTCAACCCCGGTTTGCAAGTGGAATCGCTGGACGTTGACTTAGATGGTAACCGAGTTCATCGTGTAATCGCGGAGCCATGCAAGTTGCGAATCTCGTACAAGGCGACCGTAGAATTGACGCCCGATGTCGCGAGGCCTGCGGATGTGTTAGAGGCAGGTAGATCGCAAATCCCCGCCGACGTTCTGCCCTATTTGAATCCAAGTCGCTACTGCGAAAGCGATCTGTTGGCAAGATTTGCGTATGAGGAATTTGGCAAGCTCGCGTTCGGCTACCAGCGAGTGCAGGCAATTTGTGATTGGGTCAATCAGTTCCTAGACTACACTCCTGGATCAACGAACGCAACGACGACAGCCTCGGATGTGTTGTTGATGCGAACTGGAGTCTGCCGCGATTACGCTCATTTGGCAATTTCATTATGTCGAGGCGTTGGGATTCCTGCCCGCTATGTATCAGGCTATGCAGCTGATTTGTCTCCACCCGATTTCCATGGCTTTATGGAAGCGTTCCTCGACGGACGGTGGTTTTTGTTCGATCCCTCAAAGCGAGCTCCATTGACCGGCTTGGTGCGGATTGGTACTGGCCGCGATGCCGCCGATGTTGCATTCGCGACGATCAACGGAAACGCCATTTTGACTCAGAAAGTCGTCTGGGCAAATCATACCCGGGATTCTCGACCATTGTCTGCAAACGGCCAGTCTGCTATTTCGACCGCATGAACAATTTATTTCGAGTTCAACTTGCTCCCGGCACCGTTATGATCGAAGTTGCTGCGAGAGTGAAGAGCTTCGGGAGCAGATTACGGCGAAGCCTTCGTCAATCGAATTTGGGAATCACTCAAGACGCTGAATCAGAATCGCCGACTTGCCGACAGAATCGCGAATCGGGAAGGAGGAGAACAGCTTTCGAAGGATCTTCTCTTCTCCCCAGTGGTAACGGTAACGGGTCGGCTTCGGGGTAAAGTCGGCTTCTCTCAAAGTCGGAATACTCCCTTTCAAGGAATCGCAGCAGACGGGGCGAAGCTGGCTTTGTGGGGGTTGTATCGAGCTGGCTTTCGAGCTGTCGCTTTCGTCCACGATGAAGTCTTGATCGAGCTTCCGATCGGGTCGGATCATACGGCAGCAGCAAAGCGAATCGATCGCATACTTTGCGAAACAATGGAAGAGCTGACGGGATCAATTCCAATCGCTTGCGAGTACGCTCTTCCCGATCGATGGTACAAAGCTGCCGAAGCTGTCTTCGAGGAAAAAAAAGGACAGCTCCAACTATGGAAGCCGACACTAGAAATAAGCCACTCGTTTCGACCCATTGGTGATGCCATGAGGGAGAAACACGGTTTGACTTGATGTTACGCGATTATCCACAATGATGTCGACGCGAGCATCGCATGATACCATACCAGCTTCAGGAATGTCCCTGAGTACAACGAAGTCGGGACCGACCTGTGATAAGGAAATAATCTGCCCAGAAATTGCCAATTTAAGCACCACTTTCGAAGAATAAGGGGTTCGACGATTTGACATGGTTGATGAGGACTCGAAAAAGAGGGCAATTGAATATGGTTTACGTGTTGGAACTTCCGTTGACTTCGCGACCAAATTTAGAGTTGGTCAAGAGGGATATGTTTGGAAAACAGGGAAGGAGAGAGCAACTGCAATTAAGGTCTTCGACCGAGAACGAAATTATCTTAACGAAATTGAGTGTTATGAAATACTCGAAAGTCACGAAGTAAGCGAAATCAAGGGCTTCACGATTCCGAAACTGATCGGGTTCTACGATGAACTGTGGATCATTGAACTATCAATCGTCGCACCTCCATACGATACTAGATTTTGGCAAATCCTCGGTAGGGTTTGCTCCTCGTTTCACTGCTGAACAAATGTCGGAATGCGAAACAGAGCGAAAGCAGCTTTTTGGCGGGAACTGGGAATTGGTAAAAGCTGTTATTTCTACCCTTGAGTCATACGCAATTTACTATACAGATCGTCGAAGTCGAGATCTCTCTTGATCATTACCTAAGCGAATACTTCAACTCTCGCAAAGCCGACGTTAAAGACTCGACTTGGATCTTCTACCAGCACACTCGAAAGAGACTGATCGAATACTTCCCAGGGCGATCGCTCAAGAGCATTACCGCGATCGACGCGAAGCAGTTTCGAAAATGGCTTGAAGACTCCAACAAAAGGGACAAGCCCGAAGAAGGCGAAAAAGCGAAGCCTTTGGCGATCAATACGATCAAACGAAGGACAGGGCTTTGTCGGCAGATCTTCAAGCAGGCGGTCGAAGACGGGTTGATCGCTCGAAATCCCTTCGTCGGTATGTCCACAGCTGTCAGATCCAACAAAGATCGCCAAGAGTATGTCGATCTCGAAGTCTTTACAAAGGTCCTCGAAGAAGCTCCAAACGCGAAGTGGAAGTCGCTTTTGGTATTGGCAAGGCTGGGAGCTTTGCGAATCCCCAGCGAAGCCCAGGGCCTCAAATGGGATCATATCGCTTGGGAGGCGAAAAGGATCTCGATCGTCTCTTCGAGCAAGACAGAGCATCACGCAAAGCGACGAATCCGGATTGTCCCTTTGCTCCCTGCAATGGAAAAGGAATTGCTCAAGCTTCACTTGGAAGCCGAAGCTGGGGAATACGTCTTCCCATGGCTTCAATCCGAAACGAATCTTCGAACGGGCTTGGAAAGGATCATTGCGAGATCAGGGGTAAAGCAATGGCCGAAGCTATGGTAGAATCTCAGGGCTTCCGGATCGACAGACTTCGCCCGATCGCTTCCAAGCCATATTGCTGCCACAATTTGTGGACATACGGAGCAGATCGCCCAGGAACATTATTGGACGGTAACGGATGGCGATCTCGATTCCGCGATCGAATCCCTGTCGCCAAAGTTAGCCCAATCCAGTGTCTCGAAGAGTCCTAAAGCTTCCCTTAGTGACTCAAGCGACGAAGACGACGAAACGAACAAAGCCCAGGTTTCCCTAGGCTTTGACGCAATTTTGCAGCTTATGTCCGCTGCTGGCTTAACCATAACAATGGGCGATACTGGACTCGAACCAGCGACCTCCACGATGTCAACGTGGCGCTCTAACCAACTGAGCTAACCGCCCGAAATTCTTGGAAACTCTATTCTGGAAAACTCTACTCGCTGGGAAACTCCGCTTGGTGCGAATCGTTCCCATGCGACTCGTACTGTGGCTGTCGCCAACTTTAGTCTATGGATTGTCGGCAAGTGAAGCTGAAAAATCAAGCTAACTTGAAGTTTGCTTCGCCATGCTTTCCATCCCTTTTCAACCAAGTCCGTTCAACCCGTCCGGCAGTTTACCTTTTTGGAAACTGGTCGAGGTTTTGGGCGGCAGGTTTACCAACACATAGGTTTAACAAATGCAACGTAAACCAACTAAAGGTAAGGCGAACTGGGGAAAAACGTACCGTGGCGTTGGAGCCATTTTGCCAAAATTCTTGGGTCGGTTTGGGTAAAACCGAATACTCGAATCTTAACTAGCGGAAAGTCTGAACTCGGTGGCCGTTTACGTCAAGGGGCGAACAATTGCACTTATAAGGCTGCTAAAGTGGAAAATCGTAGAAAGCTATGTTGACCACGGACCCTTTTTTCTCCGATAATAGAAAAAATCGTTAAACTTGTGGCCTGAGCTGAAAATACGTTGGACCATGTCGGTCAATGGGTTTGGCATCGGGGATTTTGTTTGTTCAACTTACGAAAGGGTTAAGCAATAGAACGCAACCAGACCAGAATCAACGCACAGATCCGAATTACTCCTATTCGCGTGATTGGCCCTGAGGGCGATCAGTTAGGTATCATCCCTACCGAAGAAGCGTTGAATCGAGCACGTGAGGTAGGCCTCGACCTTGTCGAAGTCGCTCCCAACGAAAAACCTCCTGTATGCCGAATCATGGATTTCGGTAAATACAAGTACGAGAAGAATAAGAAGAAGCACTCGAGTAACCACGCACACCAAACCAAGACCAAAGAAATTCGGCTTCGCCCTAAAACCGGCGAGCATGATATCGAAACCAAAGTTCGACAAGCACGCACTTTTCTTCAGCACAAAGATAAAGTGCAAGTGTCCGTAGTCTTTCGCGGTCGCGAAATGGCTCACATCGAAGAAGGCCAGAAGGTCATGGAAAACGTCTTGAAGGATTTGGTCGAATTCGGCAAAGTCGAAGCACCTCCGCAACAAAACGGTAAGCGGATGATTGCAACTTTGGCTCCGAAGTAAACACTCTGGCTCGCAGGTAAGACTTTTGCTTCCCCCTCTGAGCGGAGCATCAAGTTGAAATGTGCACGTGCGACTTTTTCTGGTCGCACGTGTTATTGTTTGCTGGAAAACGCATCACGATGCAAGTTAGCGACTTGGCAGTCATTCCCTCTTCTCTGAGTGGGGTGAACACTCATTTGCATTAAATCGAATGGTGTATTCAACTCGGTATCGCTTTCTGTAAAAATCTCGACCAGTAAACCTCGGGTTTGCTCAGTACAACTAAAGCGAAGCCCTTAAAATCGGATTGGGCCGTTCGGACGCGAGACTTTCTATGCCGTCGACGCAGGATGCCTCTTAGGAATTGTCCCGAATTAACTTCCCGAATAATGAAACTTGATCGTAATGTCGATCCAGGGCACCGAGTTGCACGTCATTCCCGCGCAGGCGGGAATCCAGGGTCAATTGCGCTGGATTCCCGCCTGCGCGGGAATGACACCGATGCTCC
>JANMGV010000198.1:0-18362 GCA_031374825.1 Pirellulaceae bacterium | reverse complement strand
CTGACTGGGACGGGCCTGGAGACCCGTCCTACGTTGGGTAAGGCAATTCTTGCCGCTCGCCTAGTAGCGGAACGGCGCGAGCCGTCCGGTGAATCATTGAAAAACAAGCAGAAACCGTAGGGCTCGCGCCCTTACGCTACAACGCAGACTCGAAAGTCAGTGCCAGTGGCGTCAAAGACTGCTTGGTGAAATTTCGTCAACACGAGTCCAATTGAGATGGCAATAGCAAAGCACAAAACCTTGTACACGGTTCGGTCATGTCATGTGACGCAACGCATGGCTTTGTGTTTGTTGTCCCTGTTGCTGTTCGCATTGCAAAGTTCATCCGGATGCAAACTAGTAAACCATCCTTCGGTCGGTGGAGTTGGTTTTGGCAACGCTGGCGAATCGCTTGTTCAAAATCCTTTGCAGGTCTCCGACATCAATGACGAATTCGTTTGGAACCAGGTCATCGACACGCTGGATAATTATTTTCCGATAAACGAAGAGCAGCGAGTTATCAAATCCCAGCAACAGTGGATGGAAGGGCATGTCGTGACTTTGCCGCAAGTGAGCAGCGGTTATCTAGAACCGTGGCTGCGCGACTCGACACCGGGATTCCAGCGATTGCAAAGCACCCTTCAGACGACACGTCGTTATGCTGACTTGCGGGTGATTCCGAACCAGAGCGGTTATTCGGTAACGGTTGTCGTACACAAAGAGTTGGAAGACGTCGATCGGTCGCAATCTGCAGCAGACGGAGCCGCGTCTGCACGCCATGATGGCAGTGTTGTTCGAACACAACAGAATCTGCTCGGCCCACCGATTACGCTTGGATGGATCGAGCAGGAACGCGATACCGAATTAGAACAGCGTATCCTGCAAGAAATCCAAGGTCGAGTCACGCAAGTCAACGCACCCCGTCGTCGGCTTTTTCATCATTAATTGCGATATTAAGCACCCCAGCACAAGTTATCTAGCGTTATCAGCCGTTTTGGCGTTAGCCACGGTTACTTCAAGTAAATGTAAACTATGCATGGATGCTTAGACCGGCTAACTTTCCCAAGCTATTTGGCTGCCCAAGTCGAGGTTTCATCGAGCGATCGACATTTCCTAAATTGGATTTTGTTTCGGCGAATCGAACAGGAAAGTAATGCCACGGACGCAATTGATCACATTCGTTCGATGATCAGTTGGTCCCGTGGCGGCTGTACATGAACTTGGAAAAGAACATTCAATCGATCTGATCAACGGTGGTATTTCATTTCAGAGTATTGCTATTATGCTGAACGTAGTTCGGTATCCATTCGCAATATTGTTGAATGGCAACTGCAATCGGCACGAATTGCGTCCTGGAAGATTGGCAATGGATTTTATTCTGCGGTTTCAGCAGGTCAAGAAGAATACGGGTAGGACTCCATGGCTGCAAAAAAGCAAAAAAGAAAAGCAACGCCTCAATCGCAACTTGTTGAATATTATCGTCGTAACGGATACATGCGAAAGCCAGACGACGGTCGACGCGGTGACGAAGGGTCAAGTGTCTACAAGAAAGGATATGAGATTCGTTTAGTTGCCCGGACAAAAACTGAGCTTGCTGGTATTCGGAAATTGTTACGAGAAGCGGGTTTAAAAGCAGGCAAGCCTTTCCCCAAAGCACAGCAAACCGTTCAGCCGATCTATGGCAAAGCTGCCATGGATCAGTTTAACGAGTGGATTGAAGCATTTGACGATTAGTCCCATTCGTGATGAACGCGGAAATCAAACAAACAAATCGTTCATTCAGCATTCGTAATCCGGTTGCTGTCGCATGAAAGCGACATTGGAATTCTATCTGAATGCAGAACTGATTATGGAATTTTCTACGTCGATGATTATTGCCACCACAGCTCGCTTTGGAAAAGCAAAAGTGTTGCAACCAAAATTCTTTGCGTTTCTCGTCGCATTGGTTGTTAGTCTCAAACTGTGTCCTACATTCTTAGCGGCGGGTGAACCCCAAGATTTGGTTTTTGTTTCAGATCATGATCGCTCGCAGCAAAGATATGTCGTCGTGACTCCCGACAAGTTTGATCCCGCCCAACCCATTTCCATGCTTATTGCGTTGCACGGTCACGGCGCGGACCGTTGGCAGTTTGTACTGGACGAACGTGACGAGTGTCGTGCAACGCGCGATGCAGCCAAGCGTTTTGGAATGATACTTGTAGCTCCGGACTATCGAGCCAAGACGTCTTGGATGGGACCAGCGGCCGAAGCAGACACGTTGCAGATCATCGATTTGCTTAATAAGGAATACCGAATCAAACAGCTGATCATCAGCGGCGGGTCGATGGGAGGAACGGGAGCTTTGACATTTGCTGCTCTGCATCCTGAACTCGTCGATGGCGTAGTTGCGATGAACGGTACTGCCAACTTGGTTGATTACGAGGGCTTTCAAGACGCTATCGCCGAGTCGTTCGGCGGATCGAAAATTACAAAGCAGGAGGAGTACCGAAAACGGTCAGCCGAACTCAATGGTGAACGGCTTTCAATGCCGATCGCGATGACCACCGGTGGTCGCGATACGATCGTGCCGCCCGAAAGTACAATTCGATTGGCTGACTATCTTTCGAAACAAAAGTCACCGGTCCTTCTAATTCACAGACCGGACGGTGGGCATGAAACCAATTATGAAGATGCCAAAAGGGCGTTTGATTTCGTTCTTGAGAAACTAAAGTAGTTCCCGCTTGCCGAGCGGGAACAAACGAAGTGATATATTTTCCATCGTCAGTTCATTTACAAGTGAAAGAAAATACTGCGGATCGCTGGGATATTGCATCGTCAAATGATCATGCACTTTGCGGAAACTCTTTCCGCTTTGGATACTTCATTTCCCGGCACGGGACAAATTCCTTCGGCTGTTCCCGCTCGGCAAGCGGGAACTACTGGGTCGGAACAAACGAAGTGGTTTGTTTTACATGGTCGAATGATTACGCACTTTGCGGAAACTCTTCCCGCTTTGGATAGTTCATTTCTCGGCACGGGACAAATTCCTTCGGCTGTTCCCGCTCGGCAAGCGGGAACTACTGGGTCGGAACAAACGAAGTGGTTTGTTTTACATGGTCGAATGATTGCGCACTTTGTGGAAACTCTTTCCGCTTTGGATAGTTCATTTCTCGGCACGGGACAAATTACTTCGGCTGTTCCCGCTCGGCAAGCGGGAACTACTGGGTCGGAACTACGGGGCTTACGACACTACTCGCTCGTTTGTCGACTTGCAAACTAAATCACTCTTCCGGTTGGCCGATGCATGCAGAGGCGACTAAATTTAAGGTTTTCGGAGTCCATTTTGCCTGGCAAAAGTGTGGTGCGCGACCTCTTCCCTTGCACTCGTACCCATCACGCCTTAACTACAGCGAAAGGCGGTGCCAAAAAAACTGTCAAAGTGAAAGGAATATTGCGAAATTAGGTTTTTTTCGTGATACGCTTTCTATTGGTATTTACCCCTTGCCAGATTCTTTATTTTCTTGTAACGTTAAAAACTAACCCTTTCCAAGCCGATAAAGTGCAAATAAGCGCAATTGTTTCCCTTCGCACTTTCTTTGGTTTGCGATTTGCTGTAATGAACCAGCTAACGGATAGCTACTTTTCTCACTAGGCGCATTTCGCTTTGCATGGGATTAATTCCCACCTTGTCTTTTCGAAGTTTGAATTGGCCGAACAGTAAATTTTGAGGATTGGAACATGAGCCAAAAAAGTGCTAGAGCGACCTACAACAAACTTGATCTTCTCAAGCTTATGTATTTGAGCCGCGAAGGCGATCGTCGCGAAGGTGTTCTTCTGCGACAGGGCAAAGGTTGGTTTCAAGTTGCAGGCATGGGTCACGAGACCTTGGCCGTAATCGCAATGCAACTCAAGGACGACGATTACTTGTTCCCTTATTATCGTGACCGCGCGATGATGCTGGCCAAGGGAATGACGAATGTGGAGTTAGCAAAAGCTTACTTCGCGAAACGAGATACGAGCAGCGGTGGCCGTCAGATGCCCGGCCATCCTTCTTCGCGATTGAAAAACGTTTGGAGCGTGCCGACGCCGACCGCGAGCAATCTGCTGCCAGCGTGTGGCGCAGCATGGGCGATGCAGTTAGAGGGCAAGCCTGGCGTTGTCGTTGCGACAACCGGAGACGCTGCGAGCCGTCAAGGCGAATTCTACGAGGCCTTAGCATTTGCTCAAGAACGGAAACTGCCCGTCGTATTTGTCGTCGAAGATAACCGATATGGGATCAGCACAAATACCGACAAATTCAATCCCTTTAAAATGGGCGTTTTCAGTAAGAGCATCGGCATCGTTCACGTCGATGGTCGCCACCCAGATAATGTTCACGAAGCGTCGATGAACGCAATCAATCATGCACGTGCTAGCGAAGGGCCGTCGGTTCTGGTCTGCGAAGTCGATCGATTGTGCAGTCATACTAGCAGCGACGATCATCGCGTCTATCGTCCGCCTTCGGAGATTTCCGAGATGATGGAACGCGATCCGATCAACACGGTCGTCGAAGAATTGATCGAAGCGGGCGAGTTGACTTGGGAAGGTTGGGAAGAGATCCGTCACAAGATCGACGAACAAGTGGACAAAGATTACCAAGCTGCCGAATTACTTGCCGATCCAAAACCCAGCGAAGTGCTTGACGAGCTATTCGGCCCCGAACCAAAGGCCGAAACGCCGCCAATCACGGGAGGCCGTAAATGGCGCATGGTCGACGCGGTTAACGAAGTCTTCAAGAATGGCCTCAAGCAAGACCGTCGATTTGTGTTCTTTGGCGAAGACATTGAAGATCCAAAGGGCGGTGTATTCCGCTTAACAGCTGGTCTTTCGAGCGAGTTTCCAGATCGCGTTTTCAACTCACCCTTGGCCGAGGCCACGATCGCTGGCGTCGCAGTCGGCATGGCCTGCTATGGAATGCGTCCCGTTTTCGAATTGCAGTTCGTTGATTTCGTCGGCCCCGCTTGGTCGCAGATCTCGCAAAACATGGCGACGATCCGTTGGCGCAGCTTTGGCGATTGGAAATGCCCTGCAGTGATCTATTCACCGTATGGCGCTTACCTGCCCGGTGGTTCGATATGGCATAGCCAAGCGAACGAAGCATCGTTTGCACACGTTCCAGGTTTGCGCGTTGTTGTGCCAAGCACCCCTGAAGATGCTGCAGGCCTCATTTGGACGGCGATGCATTCCGAAGATCCAACGATCTACTTAATCCCCAAACATTTGTTCCGTCAACAGATGGACGTTCCAACTGAACTGGCTGCGGTGCCGTTCGGCAAAGCACGTATTCGGCGGGCTGGCAAAGACGTTACTGTTGTTGCATGGGGCAACTGCATGGAGCAAGCTTTGGAAGCAGCGAAAGCTATGGAAGAAGAAGCTTCGGTGGAAGTTATCGATTTGCGTTCGATTGTACCTTGGGACCGTGAGACAATTGCCAAGTCTTTGGCGAAGACAGGACGTCTTGTCGTCGTTCAAGAAGATGCCGAGTCCTGCAGTGTCGGTCAGATGATCATTTCGAATATGACTTCAACGCCAGAGACTTTTTGTCATTTTATCAGTCCACCGCAGCTTGTTTCTCGTCCCGATGTGCACATCGGATACAACCCGATTTATGAATACGCCGCCTTGCCTGATGTTCAACGTGTTGTAGCTGCCATTCGATTGACGATGGAGGATTAGTCACAGTGCCAATTGTCTCGGTTCGCATCCCGCAAATGGGAGAGGGATTGCAGGAAGCTCTGCTTGTCGAGTTTATCAAAAAGCCAGGTGACGTCGTGCGACGTGATGAGGCGCTCTACGTTATGGAGACCGACAAGGCGACCACCGAAGTCGAGTCGCCGTACTCAGGTCGCTTGGTCGAGTGGACTGTCAAGGAAGGTACGGTGCTGGCGATAGGTACGGAAGTCGCACGGATGGACGTGGATTCTTCCGTAACGATTTCGGCTCCTACGCAACACGGGATGCCAGCTTCGTCGATACAATCCCAAGCAAAAAGCAACGCATCAAGCGACAGTTCTGAGCTGAACGAAATTTCAGAAACATCTTCGCATAGCGAGCGATCGGAAGGCGACGTCAATATCCCACCTCGGACACGCAAGTACTTGAAAGATAAAGGCCTGCTGGAATTGGCGGGCAATATTCCTTGCCAAGGCAGCAAACTAACGCCTGAAGATGTCGATCGGTACTTGGCTGCTCAAGGATTGCATGAAAGCTCAAGCCCGTCGACTTCGGATAGCCCCTTCGACGAGACTCCCGTTTCGAAACAACAGATCACGCTTAACTATCGACTTGTACGAAGTGTCCAAACGACGGTGCCCGTTACGATCATGACGGAGGTGGACTGGACTGCCATGTCGGTGGCGCGGCAGCAAGTGAAAGCGGTGGGCGGGAAAGAAACAAGCTTTGCCATGATGTTATGGTGCGTCGCACAGTCGCTTGGCAGGCACCCGCGATTTCGGACGAGTTTAAGTGGGGACGGCACGACATTCAGGACTTATCGGCATGTGAATTTTGGAATTGCCGTGGCGCTTCCTCAAGATTCGCTGGTTACAGCCGTGGTCAAATCCGCCGATACATTGAGTCGTGGAGAGTTCTTTGAGACGTTGAGCAGACAGATCGAGTTGACGAGAAATGGGGTCGATCAAGCAGACGGGTCGATCACGATTAGTGTCTCCAACATGGGTACTGCCAACATGCGATTCGGGATTCCCGCGATCGTGACACCGGCCGTCGCGACGTTGGCTCTTGGTGAAGTATTTGATGCTCCGGTCCCGACCGCTACCGGCTTTGCATTTCAAAAGCGAGCTCAATTGACCATGGCGTTTGACCATCGTGTAATCAACGGCATCGGCGCTGCAGCATTTTTGAATGATCTCAAGCAAGAGATTCAAACATTCAAGATGTAGATTGCGATTTCTTTCCAATCACTTCTATCGAGTTTGCAAACGCCGCTTATCGGCAGGAAGTATTTTACCTGTAGGACGGGTCTCCAGGCCCGTCAGAATTGAATGCGACGGGCCTGGAGACCCGTCCTACGTTGGGGAAGGCAATTCCTGCCGCGCGCCTTAGTGCGATTCGGCGGCGTCGGATGCGGCTTGGATCGAATCGGGGGCGAACAGTGCGTCTATCTGGGTGTTGACCATTCTCAATAGCAGAACCGTCCGTTCGACTTTCTTTTCCGCTGTTAACGAGTAAAAGAAATGTTCTCCCAATCCACGAGGCGGTTCGGTGCTTGTCAATAACAGTGTTTGACCGGGCGTCAAATTTGCGGTTATGGCCAGATCTTCCCAAGTTTGTGATTGTCGGCGCATTTCGCGGCGGAAAGCCATATCGCCGCCGAGGAAAGTCGGAACAAACTGACCGTATTGGATTTCGGGCACCAGTCGAATGCGCGCGGAACCATCGACGTTGGGGCTTGTCCGTAAATCGAACATCATGGACGGCTGTTCAAAGACTTGTCCCTTGGCATTTTTGCCGTCTGAATGCAACAACACAATCGATCCTTCGCGCTGTGATCGAATCATCAATTCTTTTCGTTTGCCTGTTCGACATCGAAGCGTTTGTATGTGAGTTGATACGTCGGCGGCAATACTTGCCTGCTCAAAAACGTCAGATTGGATCGCTTGTGCCGCTCGCTCTACCCAGTGATCAACAACCGGGGGCAGTTCCCCGTTGATGACACCGCCGCGTATTCCGTTTTGATCCAGTCGTCTACGAAGCTCGATATCAAGCGACTGCTCGTCAATTCGCGTCCATACGTCGCTCCATTGCAAATCGTCTTCGGAATTCAGTCGCAGGAAAACGGTTTCGATAGTCACAGCGTCGGGAGACGATTTAGGGGCTGGCAATTTCGCCGAGGGTTCATCCGGCTGATGATTCAAATGATACCAAGTAGCGCAGCCGGGCAAAGAAAGCAATGGCAAAGCGAGAATAGCGGAGCCGATAACACGGCGAGTTCCCGCAAACAAGCTTTTACGAATTGCAACCGACCTACACATGGATGGCAGTCCTCACGAAGTTTCTGAAACCACGTGGAGATTAGGAAAATCACTGCCTTGAGGTCAATAGATTCCAACGTCAGATTTGGATAGAACCCAAACACTCGGAAACAACTTTGGATATCTGCAGATGGATTTCCTGAAGCGTCTTTTCTGCGTTGATGACGACTGTCTTGGCGCTTGAGCGGTTTAGCTGGCTTAAAAAGCCAGTGCGAACGCGTTGAAAGTAAGCTTCGCCGCGTTTTTCGAGACGATCTGGATTGGCACCTATTCGTGCCATCGCTGCGTTTACCGGCAAGTCCAACAGGATTGTGATGTCGGGTTGAATGCCTTGGGTTGCAATTTCACCCACGGTCCACAAATGCTCCAAGTCCACACCGCCCGCGCACCCTTGGTAGACGACGTTGGCTAGCAGATATCGATCGGAAATGACGATACGATCTGCCGCCAAAGCTGGCCGAATCTGTTCATTGACAAGTTGCGCTCGTGCCGCCATGTACAACAACATTTCCGCAGAAGACGAAATCGGAATCTCTTCGCGATGTAACAGTATATCGCGAACCGCTTCTCCCAAGGCAGTCGAACCTGGATCGCGAAGCGAGGTCACGCGAAATCCTTGCCCTTCCAGCCAACGACGAAGCATGTCGATCTGAGTCGACTTACCCGCACCATCGATTCCGTCCAAGACGATAAACATGCTTTCGCTTTCTCCCAAGTTGTATGGCCGTAGAGCAAATCTCAACCGCAGCACCAGCAATTGGATCGATGACAAAAATACATAAAAGGCAATACCGCATCGGTAGCAATTCGTAAGTCATTGTTACGCGGCAAACCGACCGTTTCAATTGGGCATGGACACAAATCGCAGTGATCACGGCGGGTCATATCGCGCAACCGAAACGATAATGCGCGTCATAAAACCCGTGAACCCTGCGATCTGCCAACAGAACCAATTTTTGGGACAATGGCCAAAAATCTAGTCGTCTGAATCTAAGCTTTTTGGACTTGGCGGTGTTAGCGGCAAGCATACGATGAGCACAGCCGAGGCGATGCTTGTGACGGATAAAAAGCATAGTCCGATAACATAGGAGTTTGTCGCATTGTGAACGGACCCCATAACCGTTGGGCCCAAAAAGCCGCCTAAATTTCCAATTGAGTTGATCATGCCGACGCTTCCCGCAGCCGCAGATGATGTCAAGAACATGCTGGGTAAAGACCAAAATGCAGGCATGTAAGCCTTCATTCCGGCGGCGGCAATTGTAAAGCAAATCATGGTGATGACGATATTGTTCTGAATCAACGTCGAGGCTGCTAATAGAATTGCACCGAGAGCCACGGGAAGCGACGCGTGCCACCTTCTTTCGTGAAACTTGTCGGAACTCCAACCAACCAGCAATTGGCCGGGTATTACCAACAGGGACGGGATCATGACCAACAGTGCAATATCGCGTGCCTCATACTCATACCAACTCTTTAAAATCTGAGGCAAGAAAAACTCGATACCATAGTTCGCGGTAACAATACCAAAGTAAGCTAGAGAAAGAAGAAGTATCCGGGGACTTGAAATTGCTTTCCATACGGACAAGTGCTGTGCACCGCCATGTCTCGCTTTTTCCCTCGCCAATTCACTTTCCAAAGCATCCTTTTCTTCGTCCGTTAGCCACTTTGCATGACGAGGTCGATCGGTCAAGTAAAACAGAACTACGATTCCCGCAATCACAGCGGGGATGCCCCAAAACACATAAATCCATTGCCATCCTCGCATTCCTAGAAACAATGGATTCGTAACCATCATTCCTCCTACAGAATGCGTTCTACCGATATCGATCATGAGACGAGAGATAGCCGGACCGATGATCATTGCAATCGGTGAAGCGATGAGGAAATACGAAATCGCTCGAGCTCTATCCTTGGCAGGAAACCAGTGAGTCAAGAAGACAATCACTCCTGGAAAAAATCCAGCTTCGGCTACACCGAGCAAAAATCGAACCACGTAGAATTGCATGGGCGTTGTGACGAATGCGGTGGCTGCAGCCATGAATCCCCAAGTCACCATGATTCGACAAATCCATTTGCTCGCGCTCCATCGCTCCACAATCAAAGTCCCAGGAATCTCGAGCAAGAAATATCCTATGAAGAATATTCCGGATCCAAAACCAAAAACGAAGCTATCGAATGCCGGCAAATCTTCTTTCATCGTCAATTGTGCCACGCCGACGTTCGTACGATCGATATATGCAATGATGTAGCAAACGAATAGAAGTGGAAGCAAACGGAAGTAAGCTTTCGTCCGTGCGCGAGCAAGCGGACCTTTTGACGTATTCGTTGAGCCGCCCGATGCCTCAGCACTGAATTTGGAATCACTGGAATTAGAAATGATCGCGGTTCCTAATCGAAAAGCAGACAGGTGGGCAAAATATAATTAAGCAATCTCGAAATTTGCTTGAGGGGACAAGTGTTGCTGACAGGGAGTGGTGCAACAAAAATTAGTTCAGGTTAGCGGGGAATCTGTTGAACGAAATTATTCTCGCAAAAAATCGAAAGTCGATTTATGCTGCATTCGATTTCGGCTAATTCGTTGGTCAATACACTTTAACCTTTCGCTGCTTCAACTTCTAGATAAGCAAGCCAGTTGAAAAATAATCTTCCAATTCAACATTGCGCTTGCGATTACACATTCAAAGCGTTTTTCGTCGACTGCCGCGATCGACTCAGGTGTTCGAATACTCGTCGAAGTTTTGAACCCCGTAGAATCTCCGGTAATGCGATGGTTTTAGAAAGAAATAGTCCTGCGAATGCGGCGTCCGTTTCGTTGATTTGCGCTATATCTCGCCGCTTGCCTGGGTCGTAGGATGCGGATACGATAATGGTTTGATTGCTGAAGGTAAACAGTCGCGGGGGGTGCGTAGCAATTTGATCAATAGTGTTGGATCAAATCACGCTTCACGAAACACGGTTTGATTCTTCCTCCCTGTCCAAAAGCGAAATGCCTTACGGAAATTTGGATTACTTTCTTAGGCGTTTGGATAAGTGCGATTTTTCGTAGGCAATGTTTAAAGGTGAAGCTGAACAGGGCAGTCGCCAGTTTGACACGATAGTATTGTCCGGTTTGCCTTTATCGAATTGCAATACTTCTTGCCCCAGTTACACCATTTGTTCTTTCTTCCTTTTTAGACTCCTCGTTTAGGTTTGATTTGTGACAGAAAGAAATCGTAAAGCTGCAATTGGGTTCATATTCATTACGGTACTGCTGGACGTACTGTCCTTTGGCGTGATCATCCCAATTCTGCCAAAGCTCATTAAAGACTTTGCTGGCAAAGAACTCCGCCAAGTTGAATCCCAAAATACTCAAGGAGTCGATGCAACCACCAGTCTACAAAATAAATTTGCCGGTGACACTTCAGCGCCTTCCGTGGGTGATTCAGTCGCAAGTGGAGAGCTTGGAAACAAATCGCTCACGCAAGAAACTGAGCGAACCGAAACGAGTATGGCGGCCATTTACTACGGGACGTTTGGTTTCGTTTTTGCTTTGATGCATTTTATATTCGCGCCGATCTTGGGTGCTCTTTCGGATCGGTTTGGACGACGGCCCATTTTGTTGCTGTCATGCTTTGGTCTTGGTATTGACTACATTATCATGGCCAAGGCTGAGACTTTGGGCTGGTTGTTTGTTGGCCGCGTGCTCTCGGGCATTACATCTGCCAGTTTTGCAACCGCCATTGCATACATCGCCGACATTACGCCGCCCGAACATCGAGCTGCTCGTTTTGGACTAATCGGGGCAGCATTCGGATTGGGATTTGTGATCGGTCCCGCAGTTGGAGGAGCGCTTGCAGATTTTGGGCTGCGTGTACCATTTTGGTTAGCTGCAGCATTGGCGTTGACCAATTGGTTATACGGACTATTTGTCTTGCCCGAGTCTCTGTCGCCCGAAAATCGCAAGCCATTTTCTTGGGCACGAGCCAATCCGATTGGCTCGCTGAAATTGCTGCGATCTCATCCGGAATTATTCGGTCTGGCTGCAATTCAATTCTTTTATTTCTTGGCCCACGTAGTTTTGCCAAGCACGTTCGTTTTGTATACAAGCTACCGTTATGGCTGGAGCGAGCTCATGACCGGATCGTCACTCGCGGCAGTGGGAATCTTCAATGTCGTCGTCCAAGGATTCTTAGTCCGGAAAGCCGTCAAGCGATTCGGCGAGCGAGCGTGCCTGATCCTGGCATTGGTGGCCGGCAGCATCGGGTTGACCGCGTTTGGGCTCGCATCGTATCCAATCATCCTCTGGTTGGCATTGCCGGTCTTTGCTTTCATTGGTTTTTTTCAACCGTCAGTGCAAGGCTTGATGTCGCAACTTGTAAAAAGCGACGAGCAAGGTCAACTGCAAGGTGCCAGCGGGAGCATTCAAGGAATCGCGGGCATGATTGGCCCGATTCTCTTCTCAGGAACCTTTTCCTTTGCAATTTCCAAGACTACTCTGAAGTTTGAAATTCCTGGCGCTCCATTTTTTGTTGCAGCTTTGTTGCTCTTTTCGGCGTTGATAATCGTCCTCTTCAAAGTTAAAACCAATTCAACGCGAGACAGTAAAGCGGCTTCCGACGTACAAACGACAACTGCACAATAACCTTGGCCGGCGTTTAGAACGTTTCCCGGTTTTGGAAAAAACAAACTTGCAGCACATGATGAGAACTAACCATGTTGAAAGTAACGCTGCTCGTCACCGCCGCATTTCTGATTTTCTTCTGCGGCGCTGAGTGGGTGCAAAGTCAGGATGCCGCCACTTCGAATACGCGTAATTCGAGAATCACAGAAGCCGAGAGCGACTCCAAGTCAACTTGGGATTTTGGGCTTGAGGTGCGAAGCGTTGGTGAGGCAAAGAATGTCACCGGCGCATTTCCTGTGCCAATGGAGTGGCCCGAGCAGACTTTGACGCAGAGCAAACCAATTAAAACTGAAAACGTCTCGCGTGTTGTGAACAAAGATTACGTTACCGCCAAGATGGTCGAGTTCGAAATACCGCGCATGACTCCTGGCGAAACGGCTCGTTGCGTAATTCGATGTGAAGTGACAAAGCATGTGCAGGCAGCGCCAGAGGACGTCGACGCGTTTCGCTTTGTCGCTAAGCCAGGACAAGAGCTGAAACCGTTCTTGCGAGCAAGTCCGCAAATTGAGAGCACCAATCCCAAGATTGTGAAACTTGCTAAGGAGACGATCGAGTTCTCCGAGTCCGATACACCATGGCAGCAAGTGGAGACGATTTATGACTGGGTTCGCGATAACATCGAATACCGTTTTGAGGAAACCAACCGACCTGCGATCGAAGCCTTGACAAACAAACGCGGAGACTGCGGGGAAATGACAGGTCTGTTCGTTGCCATTTGCCGAGCTCGCGGTATTCCGGCTCGCTCCGTTTGGATTCCACATCACGCTTATCCGGAGTTTTATCTTGAAGATGAAACGGGCCAAGGTCATTGGTTGCCTTGCCAAGTCGCGGGCCAAATCGAATTCGGCAAGATTAGAGAAATGAAACCCGTAATTCAAAAAGGCGATCACTTCCAAATTCGCGGACAGAAGCATGCTGTACGCTACGTACAACCTACGTTGACCGCGCGGCAAGCAACCGCCCCGCTTCAGATCAAATTCATCATGGAAAAAGTAGCCGATAAGTAACCAACTAGCTTAAGTTATTGCTTTTCTCATTATTCCATTCCGTCGTCTTGCTATCCGCGCCATCTGAGGTCATATGATCTTTGGTTTACGGACTTAGAGAAGACATTTGTTTTCTGTCTCAATACGCTCGTTTGACGGAATGCGATACTCGAAATGGTAAAATTCAGGGGCAATAACGGCTTACAGTTTTCTGCCGAATGGCTAGTTGTTTCGTATGACCAGACGAAATAGATTTATGAACAGAAGCGATCTTATTTCAACTGTGTGGCCCTTAAAAAAATATCACAGGATCTGAATTTTGCTGATCGACAACAGATTACAATACAACCTCTCTCGCCGACCTACCTTTCCAACCTAAACATCCATTCCCTTCCTGAGTCAAGGAGTCTCATTGTGCTGCTTCACGTTGCCCGAATATCAAAATCAAGGACTGTCGTCGCGTTGATGATCGTCTTACTATTTCATGTCGCCGCTGTTCAGGGACAAAATGAGATGCGAACGATTGGAAAACTTGAACGTATGGATCCAGCACTCGATGCTCTGCTAAGTGCTGACACAAAAATCGAAGTCCTCGCGGATGGGTTTACTTGGACCGAAGGCCCGCAATGGATTGGCAATGCTACTGCGGGGCATTTGTTGTTTTCGGATATTCCTCGTAACAGTATTTTTCGCTGGGATGCTTCATCGGGCATTTCGCTTTTCATGAATCCATCGGGGTACACTGGCGTCACATATTATGGTGGCGAACCTGGCAGCAATGGACTGTTACTTGATAAAGATGGCAATCTAGTCATGTGCGAACATGGCGATCGCCGACTGAGTGTACTTACCAAGAACGGCGGCAAGCGTACTTTGGTCGACAACTACCAAGGCAAGCGATTGAATAGCCCGAACGATGGCGTTCTCAAATCCAATGGCGATATCTATTTCACCGATCCGCCCTACGGATTGCCTAATCGCGAAAACGACCCGCGCCGTGAGCTTGATCATTTTGGTGTCTATCGACTTGCAGTGGACGGCACTCTGACTCTCGTTTCCACAGAACTGCAAAGACCGAATGGGATCGGATTTTCGCCTGATGAGAAGACACTTTACGTCGCGCAAAGCGATCCAAAGAAAGCCATTTGGATGGCCTTTCCTGTGCGGGCTGATGGGACACTCGACAAAGGTCGTCAACTGTTCGACGCCACCGCCGAAGTTGGCGTCATGCCAGGATTGCCCGACGGATTAGCGGTTGACGTGAGCGGGAATATATGGGCGAGCGGTCCGGGTGGTATCTGGATATTTTCTCCCGCCGGCAAACTGCTTGGGCGGCTAAACACGGGTGAACGGACGAGCAATTGCGCATTCGGCGAAGACGGCTCATCGCTGTTCATTACGGCCGATGCTAATCTCTGCCGCGTTCGGACGAAAACCAAAGGCTTGATGCACGCTTCGAACAAATGATTTCGAAGAAAATCACCCTTCTCGGCGAACGCCGTTGCTTAGAACGACAAAATACGCGAATTGACAGCATTTTCGTACTCGTACTCAGCCACAGGCGGTACTCGTACTCGAATTTGGTCCCGATCGAGTACGAGTACCGTTTCACTGAGTACGAGTACGATCGATACTGGCGATCGACGAGAAGCCTCAAACAAATGACTCAATACCTACCGCATGGTCGTCTCGTCATGCTTGACTCATAACAACAGAAATACTTCGAAGGAATCGCGACGGATGTACGTTGACTTGAATACGTTTGAATTTGTCCTGGCAACCAAAAACAAGCTGACGCGTTGTTTGGTTGCGATGCTTATCGCGATCTGCTCTTTCGCGCCAATTGGTCAAGCACAGGACTTGCCGAAGCTTAATCTCGCGATCACCGATGAACAAGCGGCTGCGATGGCAAAGCTTGCCATTAAAGGGCTCGATCAAGAGTACCCGAACAAGCCATCGAACGTCATGACCGGTCCTTCAGGAGTTTTGAGTCCGAAAGCAATGCATCCCGCCTTTTACGGTTGCTTCGATTGGCACAGTAGTGTTCATGGCCACTGGATGCTGGTGCGTTTATTGCGTCTCAATCCAAAACATCCTTTGGCAGCCGAATCCCGGACACGTTTGGACGCCCACCTTACTGAACAAGCTATTGCAGTCGAGACGGCTTACTTTGAACAAAAGGAGAATAAGTCGTTCGAACGGATGTATGGTTGGGCATGGTTACTTCGTCTTGTCCAAGAACTCGATGAATGGCCTGATGCAGACAGTCAGCGATGGCGCAACAATTTGCGGCCCTTAGAAAACAAAATCGTTGCGCTGACGATGGAGTATCTGCCCAAGCTAACTTGGCCGATTCGTACGGGTGTGCATCCCGACACAGGTTTCGCTCTTGGACAAGTTCTCGATTACGCGAGGGCCGTGAAGAACATAGAGTTGGAGCAATTGGTGAATTCTCGGAGTCGATTTTTCTTTGCCAAGGATCGCAATTACAACGACGCTTTCGAACCTTCCGGCGAAGATTTCTTCTCGACGTCACTTAACGAAGCCGATCTCATGCGCCGCGTGCTTGACGCGGATGAATTTACATCTTGGTTTACAGCCATGATGCCGGGACTACTCGATGGTTCCGCGACTCGGTTGTTGACTCCTGTCGAAGTAAGTGACGTTACGGACGGCAAGCTTGTCCATCTGGCTGGCCTCGATCTCTCAAGGGCTTGGACGCTGAACGGTATTGCACATCGATTCCCCCTTAACGATAAACGTCGCAGCATTCTAGAGAAAGCAGCCGAAGAACACCTTGCAGCGGGCCTTCGTTACGTCTTTAGCGGTCACTACGAAGGCGAACACTGGCTGGGAACTTTTGCCATTTACGCATTAACGAACGTGGGCATAAACGCTGCGGCTGATGAGCAAATTTCGCAGTTCGAACTGAAGCCTGATCGTGAGGAATTCGCTAAATTCAATCCAATCCGTGCTCCAGTCACCCAATCGTGTTTGATTCGACCAGGTGACCGTTTGGCAATTGTCGGCGATTCCATTACGGAACAGAAAATGTATTCTCGGTTAATGGAAACGTACTTAACCGTCTGCGTTCCCCAATATCAAGTTTCCGTTCGACAGTACGGCTGGAGCGGCGAAAGGTGCGACGGGTTTTTGCACCGCATGGAACGCGATTGCATGACCTTTGAGCCCACGCTGGCGACGATATGTTATGGAATGAACGACTCGCGATATCGACCCTACGATGAAGCGAACGGTGCGGACTTCCGGAAAAACCTGACAGCAATTGTTGATCGATTTCAACAAGCTGGTGCTCGTGTCGTTGTCGGATCGCCCGGTTGCGCGGGAAAGATCGCCGGCTGGGTGCAAAGCCGTTCGGGGACGCTCGAAGAACACAATTTGCACTTATGCGAGCTTCGTAATATCGCCGCCGAAGTTGCCAAGACTAAGAATGCCGCTTTCGCAGACATATTCTGGCCTATGTACCAAGCTCAGTTCTTCGCGCGTGAGAAATATGCAGGCAAGGCAATTGGAAAATACGAAGTCGCTGGCAAAGACGGCATCCATCCTGGCTGGGCAGGGCAAACGATGATGGCTTTTGCGTTTCTTCATGCACTTGGTTTGGACGGTCGAATCGCTGACATCGAAGTAGACTTGATGGACGGCACCGCGAGTGTTTCTGAAGGCCATCGTATGCTCGAAAACCGAGTAGGCTATGTCGCGATCGAGTCGCACAGATATCCGATATGTGCCAACGGACCGCTGGACCGTGACGATTCGATTCGTTCTGGAATGACTTTGGTTCCCTTCCAAGAAAAGCTGAACCGATTCATCCTCCGAGCAAAGAATGCACAGCACGAACAATACAAAGTTACGTGGGGCAACGAATCGAAAGTTTTCGCGGCGGCAGAACTTTTGTCAGGGATCAACTTGGCAAGTGAATTTGCCAATAACCCGTTCTGCGACGCTTACAAAGCTGTGGACGAACGGGTTTTGGCAAAGCAAACCTTTGAAACGAAACAAGTGCAGAACATTTTCCACGCAGCCAAAAGCGAAGAAGATTTTAAAAAAGCTGTGCAGTCCACCGAAGTTGAGCATTCAAAATTGGTCGCCGATATCGCGGCAGCCTACATTCCAGTGCGTCACGAACTCGTAATCGCACCCTCCGAAGCGAAATAGTTGTCCAACTCGGACTGGAATCTCAAATTTGGGTTGCACATCGCGACGCCTTGAGTTGCAATAATCCTTAAGAACCGAACATCGTGCCGAATGGTTCGCTGAGCGTGTTGCCAGGTGCATCGTCAAGTTTTAGATTTTTGAGTGTTGGCGACTGAGTGTCGAACGATTGTCTCAATCGTTTTCCGAGCAATTGAGGACAATTGCTCTACAATCAGACCGAAAGAGTAAATTTCAACAAAGCACCAGAGTCACCGTGTTCATTTTGCTTGGCCTCATCGACTAATAATTTTTTCCATTGAGATACCGTTTGCATGATTGTCTCAATCGTTTTCCGAGCAATTGAGGACAATTGCTCTACAATCAGACCGAAAGAGTATATTTCAACAAAGCACCAGAGGCACCATGTTCATTTTGCTTGGCCGAATCGACTAATGATTTTTTCAATCGAGATACAGCTTGCATGATTGTCTCAATCGTTTTCCGAGCAATTGAGGACAATTGCTCTACAATGAGACCGAAAGAGTAAATTTCAACAAAGCACAAGAG
>JANMGV010000126.1:0-8176 GCA_031374825.1 Pirellulaceae bacterium | reverse complement strand
CGCCGCATCACCGATGACACGCCGAGATCAATTCGCGAAACGAACCCAAATATCCCTGCGTGGCTCGAACAGATCGTGATGAAGCTGCTTGCGAAGTCGCCTGATGATCGGTACGCATCGGCGACTGAGGTCCATACGCTGCTGGAAAAATGTCTGGCTCACGTTCAGCAGCCGACTGCGGTAGAACTGCCTGTCGAGTTGCAGTTGAAGGCGGCTTCACGCAAGTGGTTGGTATCGTTGGCGATTGTGCCCGTTTGTATCGTCATTGCCAGTGGCGTTTGGTGGTTCAACCAACGACCTGAAGAAATCGGTGATAATGCTGCATCGGCACAATCCGGGACAGTTTCGCTATCGACCGAGCCCGAGTTGCAATGGGAGAGCGATGCGACTGAGTTAGAATCACTTCGCCGAAACTTTGCACCTATTGAGTTGAAAACTAAAAAGCTGTGGGACCTTGAGCCCGTAGAGAACTCGTTTAACGACAATCCGTAGGCGTCTGCGTCTACATCAAAAATACTGTCGCCTGCGGCTAGGCGTTTAAACGAAAACGAACAAACTGAATAACCACTCGACCTTTCAAACGGAGTTGAACACATGCCTTCTCATTATCGGAATCCACCGGCCATTCTCGGAGTACTTGTCTTGATACTGTGTTTAGGCACAGACCTCGCAGCTCAATCGCCCTATGCACCCGCGACTGCAGGCGATTCGATACAACAGCAGCCGCAACCTCAGATTCGCAAGTTCACGTTCAAGCAAGCGAGAGCGGCAGATGTCCTGGAAATCTTGCAGCAACTCGCAGGCCCGACCGATCACATCGGGCTGAAAATCGCGGTCGATGAACGAACCAATTCTCTTGTGTTCCAACCCGACGATGATCGACAGTCTCGCGAGTTCGAAGAAACGTGCACTTTGCTCGACGCCGATACGCCAACTCCGGGTGATACTGGCAATGGCGTTTCAATCTCTGTTCCAGCGCTCGGACCTACACCGCAACAACAAAGCCAAGTATTTACATTTTCCATGGGATTTGAACGTAGCGAATCCATCGAAACGCTGAAGAAGCAATACAACGAACTTGAACAACAAACCCATCAGATTGCAGACAAACTCAAGCAAATCAGATCCAAGTCACCAAGCGAACCAGAACGAACTGAACTAAAAACTGCGGTTCGCAAGTCGTTTGAAGCTCGCCAAGCACTGCAACGAGCCGAGTTGGCCGATCTCGCCCGCCGCATGAAGAGCATGCAGCAGTCGATCGACCTGCGAGACAAGCTGGCTGACAAAGTTGTTCAACGACGCGTCGAAGACTTGCTTGATCCCAATCTGAATTGGGATGCAGGGAAAGTAATTGAACAGCTCCTTGCTGGTCCGAACCAAGGCTCAAGCAATTCGGCAATGCCGTTGCCTCCCTCTCCATTCCCGTCAAATGTAAGTGTTCCTTCCATTCCTGAAGAGCGTCCGTCTACCGTAATTAAGAAGAGAATGCAGGGACGATGGCTCCTGGAGTATGTTTCCAGCGGAAATGAAGAATCTACCGTACTCAAGTCCTCTGAACAGTCGCTTGTTCAGATTGAGGGCAACATCATGAAATTGCGTGAAGGAAATGAAAGAGACTTCCCAATACTGCTGGTTGATTGTGAGGACATCGATTCGTCGCAGGTCAAAGTGGAAGGGCCATTGCCAATTGACCTTGTTTTTGATCCCAACAGCGATTCTGCGCATACACATCATGGTATCATCGCATGCGACGGTGAAACTCTGTCTATCTGTATGGCAGGCGAACCACAAACAATTCCCACCGATGACTTTCGTCCCAAACTGCTTGTTGCCGGATCAAGAGTGACGTTGTGGAAGTTCCGCCGCGCGCCGGCCGATGCCGCAAAAGCTGACGTATCAAACGAAACGGACTCGATTTCCCCCTCACTTTCTTCAACCCAAGCCGCCGTAACGCGTCTTCTCGCGCAATTGCCACATTTTGCAACACCTCAGGGAGATGTTGACACAGCGCCGATTGCGTTCCTGGGGATCGACTACCAGGGTCCGTGGAGTCTTGGCGACTTTAGAGACGAGCTGCAGAAAGAAATCGAAGCTCAGATCTCTCAGTCGTCCAGTTGCAGTTTGGTCAGTCGCAGGATGTCTGATTACGCAATGATGGAGACACGAGCAAAGCCGACAGACGTGGTCACACCAGAGATCCGGCAGAAATTGACGCAATCGCTTCGGAATCAAGGCATCAAAGTTCAAGGGCTCATGTTCGCTCGGCTGAAACATCTCGGCGACAGTGACTCGACTCGAAACGGCGAGTTTGAAGTTTCGTTGGAACTATTCGATATCAATCAACACAGCTATAAGGAACGCGCGACAGCACGCAACGACCGTTCGTCAAGCGACTCCAGGAAAAAGGAGCCCCAGCTTCTCCAGGGCCGCTGGATCATTGAGTCATGGTCAAGGGAAGCAGAGGATCAATTGTCCAACGCAGAAAATCAGTTCGAACTGAGAATCGACGGCCACGCAATCCATGTGTTCGATGACGTTGGCAATCAATACGCGTCGATGCTTGTCGATGACCAGAACATCGAGCCCGCCGCATACAACGGAATTGCTTGTCCAGTTAATTATGTCATCGATCCAAATGGGGATCGCATTGTATGTCCTGGGATACTCGAGTTGGACGGCGAAAGACTCCGAATCTGCTTCAACAGAAACAATATAAAAGGAGTCGAGTCAGACGAATTTCGCCCAAGCCTATTTTTGCCGGGCTCGAAAGTCACCTTGATCGAATGCCGCCGCGCTGAACCTGAGACCGCAAAAGCAGTTTCGGTTGATCACCCAATTTGGAAGTCCCAAGTACAGCAAGCAACTTCGAAACTATTGGCTGCCTTTCCAGTTCCACCTGCAATGGATCAAAACGACTTCCCCAAAGTGATTGCGATCGTAGAAGTCGACTATCAAGGCAAACAGGAAGCAGGCAATCTTAAAGAAGAAATGTACGAATGGATTGCGGCTGATATTCCGTTCGCGCCTCGCCAAGGCAGTTACGCGTTGCTTAGCCGCTCAGCCGTCAAACTCGCCATGCAGGAGACCAGACTTAGACCTCGCGACTTGGCGCGAAGCAGCCCCAACTACATCGATAATCGGCAGAAACTTCTTAATCAGTTGAGGAGCCACGAGTTGAAAGTGGACGCGCTTCTTACTACTTCTCTCAAGCAACGTGAAGATTTACAAGACCCTAATCAAAACCAATTCGAAATAACGCTGGAAGGCTTCATCGATGCTCGCACAACAAACTGGCTTGAGCGCGTAAATGTCAACGGAAAGGCCCAAGGGCAGTCAAGTGAACCTCTGAGCAATTCGCTTCCTCAATTCGATTCGCCGCAAGCGTTGCTCTCTCGTGTGGACGAGCACGGCAAGAGTGGTTCGTACGAAGATTTTGTAACACTGTTCAATGACGAAGGAGTTCGCGACTTGGCGGGTAGTCTGCTGATGTCGGCCTTGCAGTTGACTGGCTCAGTCGATTTGGCAAAGAACCAGGGGGCAGAAGCATCCTCGGGAACTGACTCTGGCGTAGCAGCTGTTAGCGAAGTTTTCAAGCGATGGTTGCCTCAAAGTGCGAATGCTGAGCAACTGAAAGCCATGCGTGATGGTCTTACTACGATGTTGAATGCGTTAGGTGGAGCTTCTCCGGATCAGTCTGCCTTGCAAGCGTATGTCATCTCGATGCGAAAGAGCGTTGAGGGGATCGGAGATCACCGCAAGTTCTGCGTCGAAATGATGCGAGCGTACGAGAAGTTGACAACCAAACCATTCGTCTACTTTGGTAATTCGGAACGACAATCAGAGTGGCAAGTATCGGGGTTCGGCGATCGCGCGATTGCAACTCTCGTCGATGGCTCGCCGGGAATGGCGACCACTATCACTTTGCAGCAGGCCACTGGCACTTGGAGAATCTCAAGCTTGTTCAATGAACTCGTTAAGGTGACCAAAGAAGATGAAAGTGGAGCGACGCCCAGCACTCCTGCTGCCGCGATGCAGCAACGTCTTCAAGGCCAGTGGGATGTCAAAATTATCAGCTTCTCTGCGGGTGATCCCAAGGAGCTTGTGATTCGAGACGATTTAGTGCTACTGCCCGGAAATTTACTTGGCAAGCCAATATTGATCTCGATGAAACTCGAGTGGCCGAACCCAAATCAACTTGATGAAGTGGACATCATTTGGGAGCCCAATGACCAGCAAGCCGGTTACGTAATCAATCGCCTTGTTGGCCGAATCAGATGCGATGGCGAAAAGCTTCAACTTTGTTTCGTGGATGGGTCAGGCAAGGTTACGTCGCGTCCCCGAGAAATGTGCGGGGGCGACGGAATCTTCTATCTTGAGTGTATGCGAAAGCGAGTCAGCGATTCGTCAAAGCCTTTGAAGGATGAAAACCTAGGCGCGAATTCACTGTTAGGACCAACCTATTCCGGTCGACCAATCTCGTGGTGGTTAGACACGTATTGGGAAAACACGACGGCCAACCCCAAATCACGAGACAATGAAATGGAAGAAATGGTTGCAATGGAAGCGATCCGCAAACTTCGCGAACTGCCGGAAAGCAATCCTTTCATCGAAGCGGTATTGGCAAAGTGGTTTGCTTCCGTCGAACATGAACTCAACGACATCCAACTAGTTCAGGCTGCCAAGTGCATTGTCTTTGCGGCTGGACCAAAGAATCAGAAACTGGCCGTGGAGTATCTGTTTAAGATTTGGACTCGGTTGCCAAAGCCCAATCTTGAAAAACTAGTTGAGCTTGCAGGTGAAGAAACGGAACTCAAAGACCTTCTGCAACAACTGATACTCAACGATGAACTCGCGATTCAATTCGCCGAACGACTGAAGAACGGAACTTCATTCGATCGTTCACTCGTAACGCATTACTTGTTGATGGTGGAGTCCATGGGACTTGTAAACGACAAGGATCCCAAAGTCGTCGAGTTGAATGCTTGGTATCAAAAACACAACGAACTCTTTTTCAATGCGTTTGAAGCCGCTTCGAAGGACCAGAACGAAGAAGTACGATGGTTCGCGCTGGGTGGACTTGCGGGGCGCAACCCGCAACATGTAAGCATTCTTTCTACACTGACTGCTGCCATCGAATCCGACAGTTCCAACCGAGTTCGATCGATGGCTATCGACTTGCTAACCCGTAATGACGTGAAGTCTGTCGCCAAGTCGCAGAACATCGAATTGGCTCCCATACTAGTCAAGACGCTTGAGTCCGACACGTCAATCGATGTTCGCTATTCCGCCCTCGGTGCGCTAATGCAAATGGATGCGGCCAGCGAATTGGTCCACAGCACATTGCTAAAATGGGCCAAGTCCCAGGATCGCGTTGAAGTTAATTATGCTCTGACGATGATGCTTCGCAATCAGGCAGACGGAGGCAGGCCGCAATCGATCGACGAGCTGATCGAACTGCTGTCCGATCCCGAATGGGGCACGGCGGTTGAAGTTGCGGAGAACAACTGGGAGACATATCACCGCTGGGCGCGGCAATACGCGATTGCGATTCTCGGACGTTACGCTGCGCATGCCCATTGCGCGCTGCCAACCCTTGAAGCCGAGTTGGCTCGTAACAGCAAAGAAACGCTTTCTTTTGCCACCAAAGCCCTTGATAGCGTACGAGGATATTGTCCCGACCGTCCGATAGATCAGCTCCAAGGCCAGTGGGAGTTTGTTTCGGTAAATCGGCCCAACAGCACGACCGCCTTTTTCGACTTTCCGCTACACGACGGCGGCGTGTATCCCGCAGTGGGCCGCGAGCTTCGGACTGCCTCCGATCAACTGCCCGCATCTATTATCACCGTGAGGGGAACGCAACTTAAACTGGGCGATCGTGTACTCGCCGAGATTTCTCATCAGCGACAGAACCTTGAAGTCGTCATGCTGCTCGACCCCGATGGCAAGAAGCGGCATTGCAATGGCCGCTATGAATTAATAGGCGGCCCCTCGCCCGAATACAAGCCGAACGCCGCCCCAGCCCCTGAATTGCTCATCCTAGAAGTCTGTGAGTTGCGCAATGACTCAGATACCACCCAAGCTACGAAGCAAACCTTTGAATTCCGCCCAGTGAAGAAATAGGTGCGAGCTCAGAATTGTAGTTTTTTGAACCCAAGGAAACTAGTTTTTGTCAAAAGCTTGGTCGCCCCCGGTTTCACGCCCGAAGAGCTGGTACATCCTTTGCCGGTAGTGTTAACCACCGGTTAGAATGCCGAACTGAACTCAAAAGCCTGAAGGGCTGACAGATCAATCGACTGCACTTAATTCAAGATCGGTGAGTTGTTGTGTCGGCCTTTCAGACCTTTGCAATTCGAACTCAACCGATACCCGGGCCTTCGACCCCGGCTTTACCCACATTTCCGGTCCTGCTTCGCCGCTATCCGCGGCTTTTGCTCGTGATTTCGTGCTCATGCTCAGTCGGATGACGGTGGTCGTGCTCGTGCTCGATTGCATCTATCGAATCGATTACGAGCACGAGCACCATTTCATTGAGCACGAGCACGACGGAAGTCAAAAAGATGTGGGTAAAGATGGGGCCTTCGACCCCGGCAAAGGATGTGACAGCACTTCGGGCTTAGAACCAGAAAAAGGATTGGTGCAAGCCAGTTATTTTGCCAGCGTTTCAGTTCTTTTTTAGTCTGCTGCTTGGTCTTCTGGTCGCATCCACCCAAATTGCAAAATTTCTGACAGAATGTGTCTCCGGCTGTGTTAGTCCCTGTAGGAGACCATTTTCTTGAGCGAATTTCCAGAAACACGTGACAGTCTGCTGGTGCAGGTCCAGAATTCCGCCAATCGGGAGGCGTGGGAGCTGTTCGCTCGGATTTACCAAGCTGCGTCGAATCGATGGCCGCTGGCTCATCCGCGAGATACTGACCACAAAGAAATCTCGCAGATGCAATCAAGCATGGTCGAGCGTGATGGATCAGTTCGGCGGGGCGACGGAAATAAGCGCAGACGAAACAACGACCTCTGTCACGACTCCGTGTAAGGGTTACTTGCCCGCTATCGGATCAAGCAAAACCGAACCGCCCGAGTGATTTTCTTAAGCTGCTTTCTGAATCTTAAGCTGCTTTCTGAATCATGCACGGCGCTGGCGTTGCAATTCACTTGCTTTGTTCAAAGGAATTGGCTCCTGCAATTAGGTCGCAACGGGGTATCTTGCGATTGACAAACGCGGTGCGGAGCTGATGTTCCCTCCCTCAAACGGTGCGAATCGTTCAAAACTTCACTTCATTCAAGAAAATTTGCTTGACATACCGGAATTTTGCTTCCAGACTGTCTCCTGAAATTCTGACGAAGAAGGAAATCTCCCGATTTCGATGGATTTTGCGCGCAGGTCAAGGACTCGCGAATTGGTAAACACGTCTCCAATTGCCAGGACCATTAAGTTCTCGTGCGCGGGCGAATGGCCCAGAATGAGGTTGCTTGTATTTCACCCGTTGATCGCCAACGCTTGTTTTCGTTTGAACTCAAGAAAGATTGAAAACAGAGAGCGGACTTTATGAAACTTCCGACCTTCGCGCAATTCGCATCAACATTTAGTGGCCTTCGTCTCAAGCAACTTCGCAAACGAAACAACGAATCTGTGCGGATCAGTCGGCGCCTCAGGACTAGGCGACTGCAGGTGTTTGAACAGTTGGAAGGTCGATCTGTAATGGCGGCAGGCGATCTCGATCTGACCTTCGGGACGGGCGGAAAAGTCGTCACGAATTTCGGGCCAGGGTCGACCAGTGACGAAGTCAGATACGATGGCTCGATGGCGTTGCAGGCCGACGGAAAGATTCTGCTCTCAGGGGTTTCGGGGGGTAACTTCGCACTCGCACGCTACAACACGAATGGAACTCTCGATACCAGCTTCGACGGTGACGGCAAAGTCACTACGGACTTTGGATCGGCTGGCGACTTCGGTTATGCGGTCGCGGTCCAGTCCGATGGAAAGATTGTGGTCGCCGGGTCCAATAACATCCAGATCGCCCTGGCTCGGTACAACTCAAACGGATCTCTCGACACCTCTTTTGATGGTGACGGCAAGCTCACCACTCAAGCGGGGACGTCTTTCAGTGAAGCGTATACGATCGCCGTGCAAGCCGACGGCAAGATCCTGGCCGCAGGTACTGCGGACGACGCATCTGGGAAC
>JANMGV010000089.1:0-10275 GCA_031374825.1 Pirellulaceae bacterium | reverse complement strand
CCAAGCGCGCCAGCAACGGATCGGGCTGGCCCGTTCAGTCGCAAAGGTTTGGCGTGCTAGCTCGCGATTTAGACCACCAAACCTTTGCGGTCTTCGGGCCCGAGACCCTTGACCGCTTTCGCGCGCACGGATGGCCTGTTTCTAGCACAACAAACCTATTGCGAAACATGGGCCCGAGGCCCAGTTTCGCCCCCAAGCGCGCCAGCAATGGATCGGGCTCGAGACCCTTGACCGCTTTCGCGCGCACGCGCCCAATGGCACTCACTTTAATCGTCCGACATATTAGCCGACGTGCGATAGCACCGGTTTTCGCTGGGAATCGAGGAAACCGACGCTATCGCGTTCCGGCTAATGTTGCTTGGTTCTTTCCAAAGTGAGTGAGTGCCCTTTTGGCGCGCGCCTGGACGGCAAAATGATGCGTTCTAACGATTGCATTTTTTCATTTGGCGGGATGCCACTCTTCGTTCGTTCTCCAAACGAAAAAAGCCAAGTGTCGTAATGAGCGACATTTGGCTTTTCGAGAAATTTTGCGTAACAGGGCTTTAAACTAAAGCCTTTGTACATTCGGAACCTAGCGATTTATCCAGCTTAAACTTTAGGGTTGGTGCGCGGGCGTCTCGCCCGCAATCTCTAGTCTTCTGCGAACGGGACGTCCGCGCACCAAAACATAGCAACCCTAACCATTAATTTTGACGAACAACTATCTACCTTGGAGGATGGACTGAATTCCATACGTAAAGAAGCTAAATAGTCCGAAGTTGAGCAATTCCTCACCTGTCTTGTAGCGAAGAATGAGTGTATCGCCCGCTTGAACTAGCGGTCTTTCGCGAGGATCGTTGAGTGCTTTGGCCAAATCGACTTCGATGGTTACTTGACCATTGCACGGTGTTTTTCGGAGGATGTACAGCATACCGGGTGGAACTGTAAACTGTTGAACCCCAAAATTAGCCATACCACCACCGGCACCTCCACCCGCTCGACTGGAAACACCACTTCCTGCAACTGCCATGGCCCCAAGCACATCGAGATCGTAGTCGCGTGGGATCGCCCATTCACCACCGTTCAACAATCCTCCCGTATAGAAGACTTCCGCGTCGCGCGATTCAATATAAAGGATGTCGCCTTCTTCGAGGATGATGTCTTGAGGTCGGAAGTTTGGTGTTACTCCAGGTGGTAGCCTTAATGGAATTTTCAGGACGGACGGATCATCCGGCAATGGAGGTGGGCACGTGCAAGGGTCTGGATTGCACGCAAGCTGTGCATAGAACTGCTGTATGAATAGGTCACGCTGCTTTTTGTCAGCTTGTGTCGCACGAAGGATCTTGATTTCATTTTTTGCGTTGACGCCAGGCAAACCGCCGGTCGCCATCAGCGCGTGCAGCACGTCGTTCTGCCCCGCAGGCAACTTGATCAAATTGCCAGTAGCACTCTGATCGGAGCCACGAGTGTAACCGCCTCGTTGGAATTGATCGGGACGTCCGGTGACATCTTGCCGGACAACGACCAGATTGAAGGTCCTTTCTTGAAGCAGTGTCACGATTGGCGTCTGCACACGATTATCGTCTTCTTTTAAGATTTCGGCCTCGACATACGAACGCCTAACCACTTCTTGCACTTGTTCGACGGTCATTCCACGAACGTTGATTGGACGTATCAGAGGCAACGAGATTGTTCCGTCGTCCTGCACTGGAATTGGAAAACCTAAAGACGGTGGCAGAGTACTGTCTTTTTCTGGAAAGTTTACCGGCGGTAATTGCGGTGGTTGATCGGGTGGTGTGAACGGCAATACGCCTTCGATATAGACTCCGAGGATATCCCCACCGTCCAACAAATATTGGCGGGGCGGCTCTTGTGACAATCGTGAGACATCGATCGGAACCAAATTGTTCTTTGGCTGGGCCCAGAATTGCGGAGGAAGCCGACGGGCGGGTATTCCACTGAGTGGAGAAGTAAGGCTGGTGCACCCGACTTGAGTACCGGCTAATGCCAGGAGTCCCAACGCGAGAACTCGTTTAAGGCCTCGTACCGCCGAGGTCTTTTGCGATTTGTTCGTTTTAACGTCGTGAAACTTGAGTCGCTTCATGACTCCCTCACTTCCCTGTGTGGAGTGGATTTTCTCGTAAAGTTTTATTGAACCGCATCCACGGATGAACTTGGTTCCATCACTGTTTCCGGTGTACCAGTGTGTTGGCTGGTACGTCATTCCATTTAAATCTATTGTTTGATCGAAAATCGTCTGCGGACGGATTCCAATTTTTTTGCTTGAGCTAGACGAGTCCTGGTTCTGCGAAAAAGGACTTCGCTCATCGGCTAAATAATGTTCTACTGGTCATTGATGATCTCTTGAACTGGTGCCCCATTAGGCATGGCCTGCAAACCTTTTTGAGGGGCCGGTAGAGCGTAGGGGTCGGGGGCCGCGATTGGGTACATGCCCACTTGCTCTTTGGGCATCAGGCCAGCTTGTGCGTATTCGCGTTGAATACCACTGGAAGTCTGAATCTGTGTGAAGTAGCCAACGCCATCTTCCTCGGCTGCTCGAGCGCCTTGGGGATAACCGCTATACCAAGAAGCGACCTTTTGTTGCCCTTCGGGCGATTGGTATCTCCATGACCAATATTTGCGGGGCGGAAAAGCCGGTGTACAACCGTCGGATCCGTCCGCTATGGCTTGATAACCATCACGGAATCCTTGGGCGAATTCGTGGTTGTGACGCTGTTCTGGGAAGTTGCATTTGCGAATATTCCAGGCTCGAGCCGACCATGCGCGATTGCGATAGCCCGAGACCATGTCATTCCAACCGGAATTGTAGCTCCAATTGTTTTGCATGCCCGTCAGACTTGTACAACCTGTGAACCCGGACACCAAGAAAATACTGGCAAAGAGCTGTACCATTAACAGAATCGAGTTTTGCTTGGATTGGCAATATCGAGTCCTGAAAGCACGAAAAATTCGGGAATCAAAAGTCATTGAACTGTTCCCCTGCAACAAAGCAAAACTCAAGGTCTTGCTGCACACTAACGCGTGAGTTGTCAAATACAACGATCCGCTAACGATTTCGTTGCTTCAAATAGATTGAAGAACGGTCCGCGCAGATTCGACGATGTTCCGTCAGATGTAATATCGCCAGGACAGTTGTTAGAGTTTACCGATTTTGTGGGTTAAGCTCGAAAATCCGATTTTGTCGCTTTGTAATGTGTTTGACGGACTGGTCCGTTCGCAGCACAAATCGATTTTTGCGGTTGATAGCATTCGGAAAATTCATAGTATTAACGGATACTCGTTGGAATTGGCATCTTCTCAATTTGGCAACGAAATTTCGCTTGGAGAGGCCCGTCAGGTTGGCGAATGACGGTTTCTTGAGAGCAACCCTTTAATGTCCACCCAAGTCGGGGAACAACTGGCTGTCTTGAGGTCGAAGATTGCAAAACAAGGGAAAGTGATGACAATAGTTACGGACTCTTAATGCGGCGGGTCTAGTGAGTCCAGTTTTATTCGAAGGTTGTAGAATCGCACTTCGCTTGCCGAGAAGTCGCGTTCTTGCATGGTTTTTCGCGAAGGCGTTATTTCAATGCGGTTCATCGGTGTTGAATCTGCATTGCTGTTGAATTATTGACGTCAGAACCAAATGACTTCTTTTGATTCCCAAACTCCCAACTCCAGTCTCACAGGTAGAGACTAGAAAAGGATGGATGAGACCAATGGCACTGACTTTAGTAGATGAACGGCGCGAGCCGTCCGGTGAATCATTGAAAAACAAAGCAGAAACCGTAGGGCTCGCGCCCTTACGCTACAACGCAGACTCTAAAGTCAGTGCCATTGGATGAATGAGACCGTTTCGCTTTCGATACGACGACACAATGCGGGAAATAGCGATGGCAAAAAAAGTACATTGTTTATGAACGACTCTGAGAATAGGTTCTTTTCTTCATGTGCTCTTCTATCTGCAGAAACTGAGGTACATATGGTTGTGCTCTTGTTTTCCGCCGCGAGATTTGTGAGCCAACTTATGTGTTCGGACCAATGCTCAGGCATGTTTCGATTATGACTTTTCGACTTACGCGTTGACTGCGGTGAGAACAGAAACCTACAAATGCGCAGATCGCTCCGAGGTCAGTTATATGCCGCGCGGTCAGAAGTGAGGGACGTGTTGTTGAGTGAGCCGCAAGGCGCTAGCCGCGGGTTGTGCATTCGGTCAGCACCGGCGGCGAGCGCCTTGCCGCTCACAAAACCTCAAATCTGACCGCGCGGAGTATAGACACTTAATCGCGTAAAATTGTCTAAACACAAATCACAAAAAAGGTTCGAAAGAGCGGATGGCAAGCAGTAACAGGCGGAACAAAAGCAATTCCAATATCGAATTCGACTACAAGTCGAGTCTTCGGCGGAATTGGTCCATCGATTTCCGATCGAACGAGCCGAGGTCTATTCTATTGTTGCGAGTTTGGTTGTTGCTAATCATGCTCACTCTCCCATGGTATTTTGGAGCAGTAACTTGGCAGGCCCAAATGTGGCTGATTTACTCGACAATCCCGCTGCCCATTTTCATTGGGCTAGGCGCAGCGTTTAGGTGGTTTGGTCGCACGTCCCCAAAACATGTTCCTGCAATGTCTTTGATAATCCTTGCTGTTGCCGGATTAGGCCTCATTCAGTCAATTCGTTTTTTCGAAAGCGGGAACTGGGAGCCTTCGTCAGTTAAGATTCAGAGATTTATGCTGGAGGAATCCACATCAATCGATGAATCGCTGTTCTCGGCGGAAAGCAAAAAAGCAATTGCTCTTGCGAAGACGGTGTCTGATGAAAAGGATGCAGTCCAAAAGTCAAAATTGGCTGTCAGTGTCTCACCAGAAACAAGTCGTGCTGCAGTGGGAAGCGTGGCAGTTGCAGCCATCCTCTGTTGGTCGTCATTCATCGCGTTCCAAAGGACATCTTCGCACCTATGGTTATTCCTAGGCTTGGTGACAATGGGCATCGTCATGTCCTGTATTGGACTCTATCAAGCCATTGGGCAATCGATTCCGTTGATGGAGCAGATCCGGGCTGGTATACCTTATGGCACATTCGTCTCTCGGAATTCTGCAGGCGGATTCCTGAATGTCTGTTTGGCTGGTATGGTCGGTTTAATCTGCGTTGCCTTTTCCACGACCACTCGGCGAAAATCTGATCATCGTTATCAGGTTCAAGATAATTCTTGGATAGCTTCGACCATTGGCAAGTTCGAAGACCGACTTGCACTCATTGACTCAAAACAAGTGGCGTCTCTTGTCGTTCTAGCACTTATTGTTTCCGCGGTCTTTGCGTCTGCTTCTCGCGGTGCGACGATCAGCATGATTGCTGCAGCGATCGCAACCATCTTCGTATCAACGCGATTCTCAAAAACAAAAGCGTCTTGGATCATTGGTATTCTCGTCGCCGCATTGGCGGTCGCCCTACTAGTGACTCTCGAAGTGGATACTCGTATCCGTGACCGTTTTGGCGTGGTTCTTGAGGACGGAGTTGCGCGAAGTTACATTTGGGAAGTTGCACTTAGATCAATGCGCTATTACTTATCGACGGGCAGTGGTTTGGGAACGTTCCACTTTGCGGCACTTCCGTTCCAACAAACGTATACAGGTGGATGGTTTTACCACGCGGAAAATCTGATTGCCGAGTTTTTTGTCGAAGCGGGCTTTGTTGGAATGCTTGTTTTTCTCATTGGCTTGGCGGTTGTTTTTCGGCAGATCACCGTGCTTCAGCGCCAGGGGAAACGGAAAGCACATTTGCCTATCTTGTTGGCGACTACGTTTCTGACAATTAGTTGCGTAATCCACAACTCTGTAGATTTCCCATTACTAGTTCCGGCGGTATTCGCGCCGACCTTCATTCTAATAGGCGCCTTATCGGGTTCTTGTGTACTTGATAGATCTGCATCCGAAGGACAGTTCCGAGCAAAACGTCTAAATCCGAGTTCCTCAAAACGCGAAGTTGATGAAACTGACCAAGTAGTGAAAAGTCCTTCCGAGACAATTGAACCGGACAATTTAGCCAAAGGTACGCGAAACTTTGCCTCCACTCCAAAATTGCCAGGGATTATTTTCTTTTATTCCGCGCTCTGTTTTTCGCTATTCTTTTTAGTTTCGTCTCTAGGGCTGATGCGAGAACTTGCCAGAGCAGAGAGTATCGAGCGCATCCTTGCATTTGATACTCGCAATTTACAAATCCTGGCAGAATCCAATGACAATGCGGCAAGCGAATCGAAACAATACAGGAACCGCTGGAACGGAAGTGCAAATACTGCCGAATCCATGCGAATCCAAGCGGAGGCTGAAATTGAAGATTTCCGAAAGGTCTTACTTACAAAACTTTCCTCGAGCAACAACGTTGATTGGAAAGCGACGGAACCAACGCTTTTTCGATTGGCTGCAACTCGATTGGCAAACGAGAAGAAGATCGCTGAGTTAACAGAATTGGCTGGCGGCGTTGCGGCAATCGAGCATCTGGACAATGCACGAACGATTTACGCAAATGCTCGCCAGCTTTCGCCGCTCGATTGGCGATTGATTTTGGGCGAATCGCTTGTTGGATGGCGAGCCTCCAAATCAGACCAACTGCGAACTATCGCAACGCTTGGTGTTGTTTCTGCCAACAAACCGTCATTGCTCTTCCGGATGGGACTAATCGCGAACGAATTAGGCGAGCAGTCGTTTTCAAACAATTTGTGGAAAATTGCAATGGAAGCCGATCCTTCGCTGGCTACGAAAATAGCTGGTCTTTATGCAAGCACGAAAAATGATGGCGAAATCGATGTAACCATTTTTCCAAGCAACCTTTCCCTTTTAGAGTCAGTCGCGACTAGCGTATTCTCACAAAACAGATTCCCGATTACCAACGAACTTCTCTGGAAGAGAATTGTGAACGAAGCTGAAAAATTTCCTAGAGAAGACACGAATCGTTGGGTTTGGTTGGCAAAATCGGCAAAAGTGGCAAACAACGAAGAATCTGAATTTGAGTACTTGGAAAAAGCTGTTCAGGGGCAACCGTTCAATAGATCCCTACGACAGAGATTTGCAGTCCTGCTTGCAAATCGAGGCGATTTTGAACGCTCTCTGAACGAAATCACGAGTTGTCTTCAATCGAATCCTCAAGACCCGATCTTGCAAAAGCTGCAAAAACAAGTTCAGCAACTTAGCGAATCGTCACAGAGTAATCGCTAAGCACGGAACAGAACGACGAGAAATTACCGAATTGTTGTTTCGACGCTTCACTTATCAAAAAGAACTGCAATAATCGACTAAACTTGATGATCTGCACTTGGGAACCTTCTGTCTCGAGTCGGAAACCTTTCGAATCAGTCTCAAAGCAACTGGTAACAGAAAACTCATGTCGCAAATTCCCGCAGTTGTACAACAACCATTCCCGATGGAAGCCCCTTCACAACCGATCAACAATGTTGATTTGCTTCAATTAGCATGGCGATGGAAGTGGCTGACTATTCTTGGTTTATTGCTGGGTTCAGGAATTGGGTTCTTGGTATTCAAGCGACAGCCTGAGGAATACACGGCCATTGCTACGATTCAAGTTGTCTCTCCGCAAGACAATTTATTACCCTTGCAAAATATTGAAAGCGGTTTTGCTGGGGGCGTAAGCAATCGATCAGATGAAATTCGCGTTATTACGAGTAGCAGGGTACTTGAATCTGCTGTGAAGAAAGGCAATTTAGGCCGCAATGCAGCACTTGCTGGAAAATCCGAAGCCGAAATCTTAGATTGGATTCGTTCTGGAAAGAAGCTCTCTGTCACGCCCGGCACAAAGGAAACGACTACTGAAATTCTCGACGTTGCTTTTAAGTGCGGTGATGCAAATTTGGCGTCTGAAGTGGTCAAGGCAATCGTTTTAGGATACGACGATTTTATTTCAAGAGAAACCCAAACTTTTGGCAGAGAAGTAATTGATCAAGTCGGCAAAGCAAAAATTGAATTTGATCGACGTTTCAAAACACTAAATGACGAGTACATGGTGTTTCGAAAGGAATCGGAGCTTGTCTTTGTCGGTAGCGACGAAGGTCGAGATCCCTATGCGGATACAGTCTTAGCAATCAACAACCAGTTATCTGCCAACCGAATCAAAATCACGCGCCTCGAGTCGGCGTTACAGCATGTTCAAGAAGGCATCGCGGCATCGCGAAACGCAGAATCGCTGCTTCTCATGCTTGCGCGAACCGTCTTCAGCGACGAATACAATTTCCGAGCAGATCGAGAAAATGCTGCTCGAAACCCGGCGTTGGTTAAAAATCGAGCGAGTGAAGCCGAGCGTCTGCGACGCCAAGAATTGGTTCCATTGCAAATGAAAGAGTCGTCTCTATTGGCGAGTGGATCAGGTGAGTCGCATCCACAAATTAAGGATTTGCGAATTCGCATTACCATGATGCAGGAGCTAATCTCACAAATTGAAAATCAAGAAAAACAGGATGATGAAGAGCTGACCGCTTCGATGGCCGAGTTAAATATTAGCCCCATTACACCCGAGGACCGACTGAAGGTCGTAGTAGAATCCATTCAAGAGGAACTGTTCGCGTTGAAATTGGAGGAAACAAAGCTACTGGCAATTGCATCCGAAAATAGAGAAAAATCTCGCGAGCAACAACAGGCGTTAGCCAAGAGTAAGATCTTTGATCAAGAACTTAAAACAGCGGGCAGTTTTCTACAGAGTCTTGATACTGCCATAAGCAAGTTCAACCTTGCACCAGAATACGGTCGAAAGACCATGCATTCCCTGGAATTGCCCGACTCGGGTGGCTTGACCGGTCCGTTTTGGCCAAAATATGTCTTGTTAGGTGCATTCGTTGGTGGAGCATTGTTCTTTGGAATTTCCTATCTACTCGAACTGGCGGATCGATCGTTTCGAAGTCCTGAAGAGATTACTTCGGAACTGGGGCTGCCGATTTATGGGCATGTACCTATTGCGGATGTGCGTGTTTCGGATCGCAAGGACGAAAAAGTTGACTTGTCGATCGTGTCCGTTCACCGGAGCAAGTCGTCACAGAGTGAAGCGTTTCGCGGTGTTCGTACCGCCATTTACTTCAACAATCGCAGCGGCAATATCAAGGTGTTACAAGTCACTAGTCCTGTGCCGGGTGATGGTAAGTCGACTTTGGCCGCGAACCTCGCTGTTACCATGGCTCAGTCCGGTCGCAGAGTATTGTTGATGGATTGTGACTTCCGTCGACCACGTGTTTCGAAATTGTTCGGCATGCGGGATGAAATCGGAATCACCTCCGTTATCGCTGGCAAAGCCGAATTGATCGATGTAGTGCAGACATCCTCAATCGAAAACTTGTCGATTCTGGCTTGCGGTAAAAAGCCTGCAAATCCGGCTGAATTACTGAGCAGTGCCCGGTTCGACGAATTACTTCAAGTTATTCGCGAGAAGTATGATTTCGTTGTTATCGATACACCACCATTATTGGCCGTTAGCGACCCTGCAAACGTCGCTGCACGCGTTGACGGCGTACTGCTTTGCTTGCGATTACGCCGCAATCTGAAGCCATTGGCTGGTCGTGCAACCCAAATGCTCCAATCATTGAATGCCAATGTGCTGGGTGTTGTTGTTAACGGTGTGGGCGGTCGCGGTGGATACGGTTATGGTGGCTACCGGTATGGATCAGGCTACGGATACGGCTATGGCTATCGTTATGGCGGCTACGGACAGTATGGCGGCCAAGCGTACGGTGGAGGTTACGGAGCCCACGGCTACGGTGGTGGCTACGGCAGCGATTATGGCGTAAAAGAATACTACGACGATGACCGTAAAGTAACTGGGCGTCGTCGGCGAGGCATTGCAAATTCGCCTAACCTAATCGAAGCCGATTCCGATCAGCAAAATTCCTAAAAGCGATCAGCAGGAAATATTTTACCTGTAGGACGGGTCTCCGGGCCCGTCCGAATTGAATGGGACGGGCCTGGAGACCCAGGGCTTTAAGGGTGTCAATGAACGGTAACTTCATGTATTCTCCTTGTTTAACGCAACAAGGAGGTTCGCGATGTCTAACGCTTTGGATCGATTTTGTATTACGGCGCCATTTGCTGTCATGACTAGAGTACTCGCTCAAGACTTCATGGGGCAGCATCTGAATAGCCTCTTTGAAGACAATCGGCAAAACCAGTACGAGTATATTGCTAGCTTCCAATCAGTTGCAGTGGCTGTGGCGGATGTTGCGTTGAGGTTTTGCGAGAATTTCAATCAAGCCTACAAGAAGCATTCCGCCGCTCTGAAAGTTAGTGTGCAGTCGTTTTATGCAAA
>JANMGV010000182.1:0-2911 GCA_031374825.1 Pirellulaceae bacterium | reverse complement strand
CAAGTTGGGCTTGGGAGTCCTGACAAAGAGATGGATATGATGAGGCATCCAAACATAGGCAAAGACTTCCCAACCGGTTCGGGCGACTGTCTTGGCCAAGCCATCGGTCATACGCTGATAGTCACCGTCGATATGAAAAATCGCTTGACGACCATTCCCTCGTGCCATCAAATGATAGATTGCGTTCGGAAATTCAATTCGTAGTGGTCTCGCCATGCCAACAACCTACCACGCAACGACCTGCCTGTAAACCGAAAACAGGGTCTGACCCGAATGGCACTGGCTGACATCAGCCACCGACCCCAAACCTACACCCGATTTCAAGACCAAGCCAACAAACCGCCCACTGGTTCTCATGGACGCTTACGAATTTGGCTCGTTTCCAACGTGAGGGAAGATGCCGAATGGTGTGTTTCGTGGTCGTTGCTTTATCAATGCGATTTGGTGGTTAACGCTTTTTACTTTGGAAAAATGGACCACTATTTCGGACACGACCACTTCACACACCCTACTTTACTTTTTGTCGCTTAAAGCGTTCTTCCCCTTATCGTCGGGATTCATTTGTTTGGCTAGTATGACAAGTCTCACTTGACCATTAGCCAATTTTCGCAGGCGAGCAATGCAAACTTCAATCGCATACTTATGCCTTTTTATAATTTGCGCCATGTACGTCCAGGATGCAGACCCTCGGACAAAAGACGACGCCGCTGCGCAAATGATTGCTGCATGGGGCGGTGGAGTATTTGACGAGCATCAAGGCGGATGGATTTTAGACCACCCTTGGATTGGCAGAATGGAGCAAGTGATAGGTGAGACCGAGAGCGAGTATGAACCGCTTGTGGGAAACCTTCGACTTGACCTGCTAAGGACAAAGAACTGGCAAACGAGTGTACCGCAATTAACACGGTCCCACCTTCATGATTCTTCTGACGACATCATATTGCACCACAAAGGGTTACCAAGAATTGATGATCTGAGAGATCGGGAACAATGCCGAGAGATTTTGTTAGGGATGGATGTTCCGTCGGACGCGAACTCTCAGAAAGATGGCGTTGTTTACCGTTTCGTGCGAGATTGGTTTGAAGTGATCGACGAGCAGCACATTCGCGTTTTGCATATTTCTTTCTGGGCGTCCAGATTGAATGGGAAATTGACTACCATCGAACCTCGGCCTGAGTTGGTGGTTGTACGAGAAGGAGTGTTCCGGCAACTGGATCCTTCGAATACCAAGGACGCAATGGACTTCCCGTCCGTAAAGCAACAGCAAGCTGGAAAGCAAGCTACGATTGATGCAAGCTGCACTCCGCAACAAGGCGAATTTGGACCACTGATGAAGTGGCTCAAGTATCCCTACGAGATCGCAACTTCGTATCCGTGTGTCGAGTCTCTGCCGACCCCGGATAAGATCCCAGAAATCCTCGAATTTATCGAGAAAAAAATGGGGGATGGCGGCGGTGTTCCAGAATCGCAGTTGCCATGTTTGACGAGGATGTCTTTCGGCCGACTCGATTTGGACGATTCACAATCTGATCGATTGAAAGCTTGGCAAGATTGGTGGAAGCAGGTTGGTGAAGATTATTTCCGACGAGTTGAATCGGAAGGTAAACGCAATCCGGAGGCCTGGAAGTTGCTGGTCGGCGATGCGAATATTCGATGTCCGGAATATAAAATATTGATTCCAAGCGAATGGCGTTTCGAAATCAATTTTCGCTCGGGTGACTACGACGGTGTTCAGCGCGAAGTGATCGTCATGGAACGCACCAAGGAAACGGCGACTCTCAAACGTCACTATAGCGTCGACTCAAGGGCACCGTTCCAGTACGAGGTGTGGCATAACTTCACACCTGAAGAGGCTGACCGATTTTTATATGGTCTAGGCTATGCAATTGACCAACCTTGGTTCGTCAAACGGTTCATCTACCCTCCACAGACAAGTCATTGGGACAATATAGGACATGTAATAGAAGGAAGAAACTGGGGAACCTACAATCCACACGCGAGTTGGTCAGGAATCGTCTTGCCTGATGGCCGCGTTTTCTGGAATGACGATCCGAAGGTTTGGCATCTGACTGAATGGCGGGGAATTGATTTCGATGACTTATCGGTAGACTACGGTTACGGATTGGTTTATCCGTTTGTTTGTTACCATTTCCCCGAAAAACAGTCCGTCGATGGCAACAGGGGTTGGAAGGTAGATCCAAATCCACCGTCGCTCGAAGACCAACCGAAAAACGATTGGACTAAGTGACGAACCAACAATGACAACCAAGAGGAATTTCGAGAATCAGATCCCTTGCAGACTCCCCATCGTCTTTGTCATTGCATTAATTATTTTTCCGCTTTTTGGCTGCGAAATGCCAAAGGAGAGAAAACGCGCGTCGATCAATTATGCTGCCAATTCACAACTTAGAATAATTGAAAAAAAGCTTTGGATAAACGTTCAGGACGGTTCGGGCACATTCTCAATAATCAACGATAGTAAAGAAGCGTTGTTGGTTGACATTTCCTGCTTGGAATCAAATAAATTTAATGCGGTGCCAAACGATTTTGAACTCAAATCTGGTGGCACCACTGCGATAAAGTTTCATGGAATCTTTGACTCGGCAAATCTAATAATCTACACGAACTCTGAATCTCTGATTCATTTGGATGTGAAAATTGACTTTTCGGCACGAGGAAGCTGAGCCGAGCATCACAAGCGCGACTCCTTGAAACTTGAATTACTTCGCGAATTCTTCTTAGCAGAGTACCTTGGGGTCCATGGGGTCATGTTCCATGGAATCAGACCCTGTTTACTGTTTTTGAAGCAATTCTTCGATTCGCGCGAGGTTTTGCCTTTGTAACTTGGACGCGGAAATGGCGATCTCGGCGCGACGAATCAAGTTACTGACGCTGTCAGGATGCGTTAGTC
>JANMGV010000062.1:0-6489 GCA_031374825.1 Pirellulaceae bacterium | reverse complement strand
TTCCAGTACGCTCGCAGTTCGGCCAGCAGTCTTGGCGAGACGGGCACGCGCCTTTCTTTGCTCCCTTTTCCGCAACGCACGCGGATCTGACCACGCTGGCCGTCGATGTCCGCGACTTTCAAATGAGTCGCTTCGGCCAGTCTCAGTCCCGCCGCGTAACACGTCAGCAGTACCATGCGATGTTTGAGATATTGTGTGCACTCAAGTAACTTCGATGCTTCTTGATCGGACAGAACGACGGGCAAAGTTTTCGGTCGCTTGCCAAAAGGAATGTGTTTGATCACCCACGGTTTGCCAAGCGTGATTTCGTAGAGGAAGCGTAGGGCGCAAACGGCTTAGTTGAAGGAACTCCACGAAGATTTTTTCTCGTTTACCAGGAATATCTGGTACAGGCGGATCTCTTCGAGACCTAGTTCTTCCGGCATCTTGCCAAAGTGCGAACAGAATTTATCGACGTGCCAAGTATACGAGTCGATAGTGCTGGCGGCCAAGTTGCGAATCTGCATGTCCTGGGCCATGCGGTTGATGTACGGATTAAGGCGGCGATCATAAGGGGTCATGAAACAAATCTCCTCGAGCAAGTTGCGTAACTGAAGTCGACCCAACATCAGGTCGAACGACACAACCGTGGCTCACAAGAGAAGCGGGCGCAAGCAGAATGCACCCGAAGCTGAAAAGATTTCCCCCAAGCCGCATCTAAAATCGGCTCACCGCTCACATCGCCCACAATCAACCCAACACATCGCCGCAAGAGTCGCGTATGTCGTCGCTAGCGCGCGCCCACATTCCCAAGCCCCTCGAGAAAACAAGCGCAGTCGGCTTAGTTCAACGGCACCGTTCACCGGGCCGCGGCGAACGACATTGATTTCAGAACCCGCGCGACCCGCGGCTCCGTGTGCAACGGTTTGTTATGTGCCTTCCTCAACTTGTCCAATTTGTACACGCGTCGCTCCCATTTGACCAATCGTATCGAGCAATTCCTCGAACGATTCGACGCGAGCCGTGCCAAGGTCAATCGAAATTTGTGAGTAATCGTGCCCGTATTCAGGATGGGACAGAAAGTGAACGCCACCGAGCAACTCATCGTCTGCGGGATCATTTTCTTGGAACCAACCGATGAACCAGTCGCGCATCGGTGTCCAATCAGAATCTGCTTTCAAGCCGAAGATCCGCAATTGCATCCAATTCCATTGAAATGGCCGCAAGTCAACGTTCAGTCCATTTTCCGGCCAAACAAACGCGATAGGTTCGAAAGACAGCATTCCGTCAGTGTCGATTCGGACCGACTCAGACACAGCGCCATCACGGATTACGAGTAGATCGCCACGCGCTGGAAGTGAAAGATCGCCTTCAGTGACGACCTCACCATTTGCATTGCAGAATGCAGGCTCGTGCGCAACCGTTACGCCATCATTGCCGGAATGCTCATTGATTGCGTCAATGAAACGACTGACGTAGTAGTCGCGGATTTGATCGAGCAGTTGTCCGAGCACCGCGGAGTCTCCGAGCACATAACATTACCGATCACCGGGTCGGAAGTGTTGATGTTTCATTTGAAAACGGCCGCAAGTCCGACTCCGGTGCATCGGCTGGTTACCCGCCGTCTGGTCGTGCTGAAGATCGAATCAACAACACTGTGAAACCGAGTATAGCGTAAATCACGCAAGCGATCACGATGTGCAGTATGGGCAGAAGAAAGATATGCATTTGCCCAGCGCTGTCCACGTATTCGCGTGGAGTTGTTTTAAGAGCATATGCTGTGTGCGTCACAATCCCGAATGAAGCGACCATCGTGGCGCATATCAGACAGGCCTTCCAGACAGACGATAGTGATCGACGAGCCATTGCCACAAATATCGCTGAAGGAACAACCGGCAAGGCGGCAAAAAGCGAAAGCATCAAAGTTGGGCCATAGCGTTCCCTGTGTTGATCAATGGCGGAGGCAGCCGAAATCGCAATGCACGCGAAAATGATAACAAACACGGCAAGCCACGAACGAGGCGTCCGATTCGGTGATCTGTCTCCCGATAGAGTGGTCGTTGATGAGTAGGGGGTCAATTTGCTTACAGCGGAATTCAGTCGGGTAACGGCAACCGTCACCGAGCATCCGCCAGTGAGGTCTCTAAAGTTAAAAACGCCCGATCGGATGCTTCGGTGCACGGTTTTGTTCGTGTTTGTATTGGCGATTAGCCAGGCCGCATGCGCTGGGCAGGCAGCTAATCAAGGGTGATTGGTCTAATAGTAAAATCCGACCAGCGAAACGCATTCACTAGCAGCTCGTTCTACCAGCGAAACTAGGTGTTCACGCTCCTTTTCTATGTCGGGCGGAAGCTCACATAATTTATCAATCGAGAAAACGGTCTTGAGTTCAATCCCGGATTCCTCGCTCGTCAAGTATCCAATCTCCGGAAAGTCATCGTAGTCAGGGAGTTCTACAGGGCAACGTGGCCGCAACAATTGACTCTTCAACTTAAAATGACCCAGTCGCCGCTTTCCCTCAATGACAAGCTCAGCAATAGATATTTCGCGGCAAACGTACTCCAGCGCGTAGCCATATTGGTAAGCTGCTTCGGAATGGGAATCCATCTCTCCAGCAATCAATTGATCAGTAGCGTTCTCAATAGTCAATTCGTTATCTGATTCAGCCTTAAGCTGTTCCTCAGATGAACAGCTGGAAAGAAAACGGTATCGTACTCCAGAATTTCCGACTGCGTTTTGTAGGAATCGGAAAAACATTCCATCAGAAGGAAATCGGCTAGCGCCCTTGCGTCGACCTTCCTCGGCATTCTTGGATTGACGCTTGTAATAGGACAAATTTTTGCCTGCATGCTCAGGCTTTGCAAGTTCACCTTGCAACTCCTCGGGAGTCATTAGTTTCCCATTAACGTAAATCTCACCGTCGAGTGTAACAAGAATTCCAATCGTCGGTGGAGCGGAGGGGCCTTCAAGTTGGAGTATTCGCTCACGGAGTCTATCTCGCAGGGTTGTGTCTTGGCAACCAATGACCGATCTTAGTTTCGTCAGATCCGTTAGGTATAAGTGAGTCGCGTATCCCATCTTTCAACTCGGCATCTTCGATGAATGTAAAAACACGAACGTTTGAGTTCAACGGCGGCGTTCACCGCGGCCCGCGAAGTAAAGGTTTCCATTTCAAAGCCCGTCGATCGCGGGCTCCGGTGCAACGCTTGGTTCGTCTGTTTTGATGTTGAATGGATTAGAAATCCGGTTCAGACACAGAAACTGTTTTCTGTAAGAACGCTAGTATCGGTATTGGAGTCACAATTAGCAACACAAGTCCGTAAAAAACAGTACCACCTATCTCGGACGGGTCGTAAGCAGCGAATCCAGCGTAAGCGAAAAACGCTACTAAGCAAACGCCCCAAACTATCGTTAACGCTCTAGACATAGGTGTGAAAATGCGAAGTGCTAGCCAGATCGTCCCAGACCCAAGAATGAGCATCAGAACCGCGCCAACCATAAGATGCAAACCCGCCTGTAATCCCGTAAGGAAGGCCAGTGGAGCAAAAACTGCGTGCATGCCGCCAATCAGAAGCATCAGCGGTTTTGCCGGATTCTTTTGATCGCTTTGACGCGAACTCGATGGCGACAAAATTGACGATTCGTAGGGGTTCACAGTTTCCTTAATAGACGAAAGAATCCATGTAAGTCCTGGGTTTGGGGTGGGAGTCATTTGAATACAATCTGGCGACTCGGACCCGTGATCAAGACAGTTAGACCTGTCAGTCACAAAATTTCCAACCCCAAACCCAAAGGACAACAACTATGAAAATTCTCGCACTCGACCTGGGCAAATTCAATACGATGTGTTGCTTTTTTGATACGAAAACGCAGAAACATACCTTCCTGAACGCTGCAACCGACCGAAATTACCTGGAGACTGTGTTCAAAAAACACAAGATCGACCTAGTCGCGATGGAAGCTTGCGGACCTTCGGGGTGGATCAATGACTTGGCCATCAGTTGTGGCCTTAAGACCATCGTCTGCTCGACCAACGAAGACGCTTGGCGATGGTCCAACGTCAAACGCAAAACCGACAAAGACGACGCGCTCAAACTTGCTCGCATGGCATTGATGAACGAACTCAAAGCCGTCCATATGCCCAGCGAAGAGCATCGCGAGTTCCGATCCCTGGTCAAGTATCGCAAGACGCTCGACTACCGAATCAACAAGATGAAATGCACCATACGTGCTTGGTTCGTCAATCATGGCATCACGATTGACGCGGGCGATAAAGCTTGGCACACGGGACGCCAACGCATCGACTCCTTCCGCAAGCCACTGGTCGATTGCTCCGCAAACGAACTTTGGAAAGGCGAGCTTGACATCGAACTAACGCAGCTCGATGCACTTACCACGCAGATTGACATCGTCGTCAAGAAACTCGAAGCCCTCGGCAAGAAAGATCCACGCATTGCGCGAGTCCAAACGATCCCCGGCGTTGGACCACGAACAGCCGAAATCCTCGTTGCATGCATCGACGATCCGCACCGCTTTGAGAACGGTCGCCAAGTATCCGCCTACTTCGGACTGATCCCCCGTCAGTACCAATCGGGCGAAACGGACCGCAACGGTCGCATCACCAAGCGCGGCAATCCTCTGGCGAGAACGATCCTGGTCGAATGTGCTTGGGCTTCGCTGCGTTACAACCCCTGGGCCAAGGAAGTTTACGATCGCATTTATGGCAAGCAGAAAACTCGTAAGAAGAAAGCCGCGATCGCCCTGGCTCGCAAGATCGCTGTCCTTGCCTGGGCCATGCTGCGAGATGAAAAAGATTGGGACCCCAACAAGATGATCCAAGTCACCGAATCTTTCGGCAAGATAAATCGAGGTCTTAAAGAAACACTCGAGACGATGAAGCCCAAGGAAAACCATGATCAACGTAAGAGCCGCCTTCGCCGCGAAGCTCGAGAGGCCAAGGCAACTGCATCCAGTGACAAGACCAAAATTCTTACTGCCGATCGTAAAACTCGCCCAGCCAAACAAGCAGCGACAAACCGACTCACGCCAGAAACTTCCCCCCCGCAGCCAACCGAGAACACCACGAACAATTCAAAACCAACAAAACCTGGGCGAGCAAGAAAGCTAGTATCGCTGTCTGATGCAGCGTGCCTTGCACCAACATCGACGAACGAATCAGCCTTGCTCGCCCTTTAAAAATAACTAGGCACGAGGATAACCAGTACCTTGGTCGGATGCACCAACATCGACGAACGAATCGGACCTCGCAGCCTTTGAAACAACTTCACTATTCTAACCATCGACCAACTTAACCGTTCCATTCACTGAGATCGCAGGAGAATCTTTCGCCGAACACAACGACTGAGAACAAGGACAAGACCAACCCATCGGCCCAGGCCCCACAACCGTTGACACTGATCGTTTCGAAATGGACCGATTCTTTATGAATCGCCGAGACGTCAGATAAGTCGCCCTAAAGAATGTGCCCGCCGAACCGGAAGGTAGCTTGCTGCTCCTCGAAGCACCAAGGCAAGCTGCAGCCAAGCGCTCGTCATCGAACAAGATGTTTGAACCGTGCATGGATAACTGAGCAAACGCATCCTGACAAAGTGCAGGACCATGAGAGTGAAAAGCGTTTACACCTCGAATAGTCGCCTAATCAACCATCCTTGACCACAGCAGTTGTGTTACGAAGAAAGATCACTCCCTCGAAGCTCACCAACAAAGGCACCGGTACCTTCATCTGCGCCGCTCGTCAGTCGCCACTTAATGGTGAGCGACTGACAAGCGGCTCCGACGAAGGCACCTACCGAGTTCTCATATCATGTAAAAAACCAAAATTCCCAAAAACAGTGGCCACCCCACTTGCAAACCCAGGACTTCATAGTCGCCACGGATCACCAAGTCGGCGCGATGATCTCTCCATTGCCAAAACGCACCTTTCGCCGACTTTGGTGCATCCGATTGTTCGTCAATTCTTTGAGCTAATGGCTCGCATTCATGACCGCGACGAAAATCAGGAAAGCCCAGTATAGCACGAATAGCGCGAAAATTGCGGCAGGTGCAAAGGCAATACCTACAAGCATGGCGATATGCAATCGCGTTCGAAGGTACGAAACACCTGTTCCAGTCATCCAACCAGAAAACCCGAGTAGTGCGATACCAAATGAATCCGTGTTGCCAAATTGATTCGATATGAGTGCAAGCGAAACGACTCCGGAGGCAAGTCCCGAAGCAATGAGAGCAATACAAATCACGAGACGTGAACCGTTGGCAGTAACCCACGAAACGGATTGACCGGATGTTTCAATTCTTGATTCAGTTGACGTAGGCGATGTGTACGGATTCACAGATTCAGCAGGATCAAATGACGAACGTTTGAGTTCACCGGTTTCGCATAAGAGTACGTGACGGTACTTTCGGCCTTACTGCGAAATCCGGTGCAACGGTTTGTTGAACTTGTTAGCGTAACCGACCGCTTAGGCAATTACCACTCCGCTCGGTAGCCCA
>JANMGV010000061.1:0-28372 GCA_031374825.1 Pirellulaceae bacterium | reverse complement strand
ATCGATTCACATAAGCCTCTAGGGCATAAACGAATATGCCCTTCGAAACCGCACATTTGCGGCTTTGCAGTTTGCGCCAGCAAAGCCGCCCGAACCGATAAGGCCAATTTGAGTTAACAACCCGGTTGCTTTCGGTGTCCGGAAGGAACGCTGTTCGGAATGTGGTGTGGGTTAACAGGGTTGAATGCTATTGACACTGTTTTCTGTCGCATGTTCAATAAAGATGTTGCTATTTTTCGCTACCCAGTTCGCGAGTGATACTTTATGCGATTCTTCTGCGGCTTGATTCTGCTGTGCGTTCTACCCTCTTCCTTATTTTCCCAAACCATAAAGCCAGGGGACAAGGTCACCGTCATCAAGTGGAGCGCGGAATTCAAGTCCGGATCGGACGTTGTTGGCGAGGCCAAATTTGGCAAGAACTATATCGTCGAAAAAGTGAATGGCAAGTTACTTTGGATTCCGGAGGAACGAGGTTATCTCGATATGCTGGACGTCGTGCCCTACGCCGAGGCAATAAATTATCTGACCGCAGAAATCAGCAAGTCGCCTGATGCTTTTGGATATATTGGTCGCGCCACTGCCTGGGAAGAAAGAGGCGAACTTGATAGCGCAATCGCCGATTTCACCGAAGCTATTCGTTTGAATCCGAATAGTACATTTACGTACAAGTGCCGTGGCACGGCGTGGATGGGCAAAAAGGAATACGACAAGTCCATCGCCGACTACGGTGAGGCAATCAGACTCGATCCGAAAGATGCAAATGCATACAAGATCCGTGGCATTTTATGGAGCCTCAAACAAGAATTCGAAAAGGCCATCGCCGACTGTGACGAAGCAATCCGGCTCAATCCGGAAAGTGCAGTTGCGTACTTCGCCCGGGGGAATGCATGGGAAGACAAACGAGAACACGACAAGGCAATCGCTGACTATGACGAAGTAATCCGGCTTGAACCGAAAAATGCAGATGCATACTGCTATCGTGGGAACGCATGGGATGAGAAACGTGAGTACGACAAGGCAATCGCTGACTATAACGAGGGAATTCGTATCGACCCAAAATCATCGACGGCTCATAATTGCATTGCCTGGATGAGGGCCACTTGTCCAGACGAGCGTTATCGTGACGGGGAAGCGGCCGTCGCGTTTGGCGTCAAAGCGTGCGAATTGAGCGACCACCAGGACGCGAATTGTATTGACACTCTTGCCGCAGCATATGCCGAAGCCAAGGAATTCGAGAAAGCAGTTGCGAGGGAGGAGCAAGCGCTCATTGTGGCTCGCGAAAAAAACTTCTCGACAGAAGATCTTGCAAAGTTCGAAGCCCGCCGAGAACTATACCGCGCCGGCAAACCCTACCGAGTCGAGCCAAAGAATTAGCTTAAAGAAAGCCATGAGCGATATAGAACATGTCACGTCTCCAGCATATCCAAAGGAGTAATCAGCATGCCGTCGACGTCCGTTAATTGCCGTACATCTTCGCGGACATGAAGATTATACCAGCCAAAGCCTCACGCATGCCCGACTCGTTTTATAATCGATTTTGTAATTCGCTTCTTTGCATTTTTCGCCAGCGAACCTCAGGCAATATCGTAGCGAAACATTTCTCGCATGGTTCCTTTTGATTCTGCGCGGTTCTTTTGGCGAGCTGGCCGAGCGTCAATGAAAAGTAATCAGGCCGTCTCAGGTCCGACGCTACGGCTTGGTGGCGTTTACGATTCCCGTTACGGCCAAGGGACCGCTCCACCAGAACCTCCAGCCTAACCCGCGACGAGTAACGTCGTTCATCCCGATTTTGGCAAGCCGTACTTGGTATTGCCGGGTGGCTCGCACGTCTGCGATCATCAGCCGACCGCCAGGACGCAGCACCCGCACCGCTTCGTCGATCGCCTTCTCCCGGCCAGCACGTCCACGGATGTTGTGGATCGCAAAACTGGATACGACCACATCGAAACTGTTGTCTTCGAAGGGCAGCGCCGTCATGTCTCCCGTACACAGCTCGACACGATCCGCGACCCCCTCAGCGACGGCATTGCGTTGGGTCGCCTCGGGGGAATTTCCGGACTGATCGACGCTTCGCCACAGGTCCACTCCCACCGCCTGGCCCGTGGTCAGGTGTTGAGCGGCCATGAGCAAGACCGCACCCCGGCCACAGCCCATGTCTAGGATGCGTTCATCACCACGAAGGTTTAACCTATCGAGCAATTCGGCCCAAACGACGAACTTGCCTCGCAGCGTCCCGTGGAGGTATAACCCAAGGATTGTCAGGATGAATAAGGCAGTCAGCCATATCATGACTTTGCCACTAATGACGGCGAGGGCGAGTTCCAAAAAGGCCATGATAGCTATGAAAGCCGGCCCATACGGAGCGTCAATCCCATATGTACCGCGCCGGCCAGGGGTCATACGCTGAGTCATCAGGATCGCTTTCGAGTTGGGAGTCTTCTTCGCAGCGATGAGGCGGCTGTTCCGCACCGCCTACGGTTGCAGCCCCATTCCTCAGAGCCGCGCCACTTTCCTGGGCTTCACTTCGTCATTGCACAAGTCAGGTTTGCCGAACAATTTGAATTCAGCGGTTGTGCTGATTCAAGGCCACAACTACACCAGTATACCAGCCGAATCGAGTTGCGATGCGAGTTAGGTGGCGTGGGGAGGGAGGAAGCGATGAAAGTCCTTAAGTGATGCTATGCCTCTTCTTTAGGTGGAATAAAATCTGCGGACTCAGGGAAAAGTCTGCAGAACTCTGGACGCCATTCAAATTCTAACCTTTCGGATTCGTCCCGGACATAGATGTACAATTGGACGTATTGATTCGGTGACAACTTGTGGCGGATCGCTTCAATAGACAATTTGGCAAGATTGAATTCACCAGTTTTGCTGACGCTGCGAGCAATATCGTACGACACAGCGTCAACGAAAGATGGTGAACTGTTCCAAGCGTCGAGGATCCATTCGGGATCAATATTGGCATCGCCGTCGTACCAGAATTTTGTCGGATCAGCTAGAAACTCTGCTTTTTGGATTGTGCGTTTTACATGCCTCGCATCAGCAAACACTTCGATAAAGGACTCAACCCTGGTGAGGGGAAGTCCTGATGCGGTGGCTGCTCGTTCCAATAGAGGAGTTTGCCAGAATCGGAATCGTCCACGCTGCTTTGTGTCATCGTACGAACGTACAAGTTTGTTGAAGTCGTCCACGCCAAGGCATGCGAGAATGTCAGCGAGCATAATCATTGAGTTCTCGGCGTAACTTGTTATTACTCGGAAATATTTCCGTATATCACAATCGGTGTCTTGCCGGATTATGCCGACACAATTCTCAATTACACCACCCCAGTATATCAGCCGAATCGAGTTGCGAGGTGTGCTGGGTGGCTAGGTGAAGGTGCCCGGAAATGGGCATCCTTACCTGTTTTAGCCGATTCGAATTGAATCCGACAACCTTACCTGCCCACAACCGTACGATAAGTCTGGCAGTTGCCACGATTCAGGTAGGACGCCAGACCTCTTAGCATCCGAAAGCTCGTAATAGCCGCGAGCCATGAAGCCTTCCACTGCGTTCTTCCAATTGTCCGGCGACGGCTGAATACTAGACTCCATTGCTACTAAATCAGTGTCTCGCAGATATTTGATTCCGCAGCTCAGATCGTCGTAAAGCGTTAACGTTCCCCACGATACCAAGTCTGCATCGATGCGAACGAAAACCACCGGCTTGCCGCACTTCGGGCGTTGAATTGGCATTTCACGAGTCCGATGGGTCTAACGAATTGAGATCATCTGTTGTTCTGAAGCGCGACAGGAGCCACCACCACCGCAGTATAGCAGCCGAATCGAGTTGCGACACATGCTAAGTGTTGTGGGCAGGTCGGGAAGCGATGGATGTGCCTACCCGATTTCCGCCAAAATTAAATCGGGTCAGTTCTGTAAATCTGTGGAATAGCTTGTCGGATCGGCCCCATATTGATTGAATCCGATTGTGCCACGTTCCAGACCCAAGTCTATCCAGGCGAACAGCGTTCCGAAAAAAGGCATAAGATGGATGAAGCACCAAAATCCCGATTTGTCGAGATCATGCCACCTCTTCACTTGAATCACAATCGAGACCCAAGCCAATAGAAAAAATACGGCAAGAGCAAGCCATTCGGGAATCACTTGCCATCTATGGAGAAGAAATAAAATAAACAATTGGATGTAGTATGCAAGTTGTACCGCGCACCATGGGAGCCGAGAGACTCTTCCTTCGATTGAAAAGAACCAGTCCAGTGTCTCGCCATCGCTAAACGGTAAAGAACCGATCTGGGGAGCCTCGTAAGGATTGGCCGAAAATGCAATTGAACCAGTCTCACCGCTAATCTTTCTCTTTAGTTTGCGATGGTATCCGCAGTTGAGGCAAAGTACGTCATCTTCGTCGAGCATTGAGTAGCAGTTTGGGCAACTCAATTGGGCAGGCTGTTGGGAATCCAAGATTATTCTCTCTGGACAAACGGCAGGGTTCACCGCGCTCAGTTGCGTTGACTCAACGCAGGTCAAAACGGCTGATCGACAAATTGGTTTAAGCTAGCGCGTAATAAACCTTCGTCCCAAAAACGTGTGCATGCCAATACCGATTATGCAACCACCAAGACTTGCACCCAGCATTGCGACGATAGCTAAGGCCAAGTGAATTCGATAGAGTCTATTGTATTCGAGCACGGAAATGAACTTCTCTTGCGATTCAATAAAAGTGGCAGAAGCACATAGTCCTATCCAGTAACCTCCTAACGCACCGATTGCACCAACGATCATGAATGCGTACCGAGGCGAGCCATAAATCAATGCTGGGATGGTTGCAAGGCCCAACGACCCCAATATCGCCGAAGCAATGATACAGGGCCAAGACCCGAGTCTTGCGATGGACAGAAGTAATGCAACGATCGTTACAGCGATCATCAGTGTGGATAGCGAAAATACACGCAAAGTCGGCAACAAAATTCTCCAGTTTTCGATCTCGGGTCAACATTTTTATTTTAGAACGACGACCCGATTCAGCCAGTCCGATGGTTGACTCACTGCAAGTCAAGAAACGCTCCATGCCGTACCCAGCAAGCAAGCGTCTTGAGAAGATCAGTTTACGGGCGTGTTAGTTGCCAAGTCAAGCAAAAAGCACGTCGAGGTAATAAGTCATGACCCGGCGAATGCGGTCCGTAATGCCGATCGCGGAAATTAAGCAGATCGATTCACAAGTGTTGCGAGGGCAGAAACGAATATGCCATCGGAAACCGCAAAATTGCGGTTTTGCAGTTTAAACAGCGTCACGAAAGTTTAGTCTGATTTGACGAGCCGAGCCACAAAGATTTTTTCATGCAAATGGAATGGAGTATCAGCTACAATCAACTGCGCAGACAATCGAAAAAGCACAGGAAGTTCGCTTTCCCTATTCTTATCCTGGATTTCCATAACTCTACGAGCAATAACAACGGCGTTCAATGGTGGCCACCGATCCGCAAATTGCCAAATCACGCTTCAACGCACGCACGATAAAATGGTGTTGGGTGATCGGTCTCACAGCGATAATCACCATCACAACAATGTTGGTAACCGGCAGGCAAATTGGTTCACCGGAATTGTTTGTGGTTACCGCAGGAACACTGGTCCTCAGTTGGCTCATCGTTGGCATTATTAAGAGCCGTGGCAAGTTCCGAATCATTTCGATACTTGTTCTATGTACCATCGTTGCCCTATTGTCTTCTTACCTAAGCCCCCGCATGCGAACTGCCGCAGCACATCGACGGCTTTTTGCCGAAGTAATAGCAGCAGGCGGGTCGTGTCATATTACCCAGAAACAATTTTCTGTATCTCAGGGATGGGCTATGACCCGCAAGGGGAGATGCTTCCCAAGTGTATTGATACCTTTAGTACTCTATTTGGATGGAGGCGAAGTCGATCGACTTACTGTGCCCGTCGACATCATCACAAAGGACTTTGCGAAACATGTTCGCTTTTCAAACCACCCTGGCGTGAAGTTTCAAATGCGCGGGACGACTCGTGACGTTGAAGCAGTGGCTGCTTTCGCCGAGCGCCTTAGAAAAGATCATCGAGTTGGAATAGAAGTTGAATGTTTTCATCTGATTCCCGAAGACACGATTTTGCTTTCCAGACGAATGCGAGCTGTTTGGATTGCAATGGCAGGAAATCTGACCCCCGATCAACTACAGATTGCCATTTCAGCAAAACCTCGTGTGATCATTTGGCAAAGCGGTGCCGTGATCAATGAATCCGAATGGAAAAATGCGAGGCTTCATTTTCAGAGTGAAATTAGTTTTAGTCTTCGCGGAGTAAAATGCCCGGAGTCGTTTCTGGATGCAATAACGTCACACGAGTATCCGTTGCATATCGAATTGCTCGGTTGTCAGCTTAGTGACTTGGCATGGACAAAGCTATTTCAAATTGATTTGGCCGGCCTGTCAGTAAATGGCTCCAGCCCAACGGAAGATCAATTATTGCGAATGCTGCAACTCAAAAATCTAAAGTATTTGACGATTATAGAACCCTTCATTGGCGACAAATGTTTACAGGAGTTGTCGAAAGTCGCAACTCTTGAACAGCTCTTCATCGACGTCAACGAGAAAGAAACCCTGCGATGCTTCCTGCGCAACAACCCCAAGCTCTTGCTAGTAAATTTTCCAACAGCATTGTTGGAGGATGGGTATGGTCTAAAATACTCGTTCTGCTCCCGTTCGGAACTGATCAAAAGATTGGATGGTCAAGAGACACAAAGTGCCCCGAAAAACTAATAGAACATATGTGAAGATGCTGTTCGCACCAGCCACACGACTGTCTCTATGCGAACCCGGTTAGCGGTCCGCAATGCCGATCACGGAAATTAAGCCGATCGATTCACACGAGTCGCGAAGGCAGAAATGAATATGCCTTTTATTTACGCAGATTTGCGGCTTTGAACAATCCGGTTGCTTTCGGTGTCCGGACGCAACCCTGTTCGGAAAGCGGTGTGGGTTAACAGCAGGGTAGAATATTTGGAGGGTGGTTTTGGATTAGATTCACGTGGAGTCGATCAACGCTTTATTCCGCCAAAAAACTACCGCAATCGATTAGCAGTTCAACTTGCGTGGCCAAGCCGGTGTCGGACAAAATGAATTAGGCACCATTTAGCATTGCCCAAAACACAAAAGGCAAGCTGAAAAAGCAAAACACAATTAAGGCGATCAAAATTTTAAGCATGCCTGATTGCAATAGTCGTTCCGACCACGCAGTACGCGTAACCGCCCAAATAAAACCGAAAAATGAAAACCATAGCATGCCAAAGGAAAACAATTCCACAATGCATCGAATTACCCACCCGTTGAGGGATCGAGGAAGAGGTGCCATGAAGGTCAATGCATAGCAAATGCATAAGGAGATCGGAAAAATCAGGATACACACAATTGCTAAACCACAACGACCTACGAGCGTTGAAGGCAATTCGACGAAGTGTTTGACATTGGTTTGCTGCATAAAAAACTCACTTGACCAATAAGTATCTACAGCAATTTCTCAAAAAGAAATCACCATGCCGTCGTCGTCAGCTAATTGCAGCACCATTTGCGCGGCGTTGAACCGACCGCCAGCATTCATTCTCGAAGTGTTTTATAATCGGCTGGGTCCAGACCCTTTTCCGTATCTGGATATTATCTGTCGCACTAGTAGCAACGAAAAGTAAAACGGGAATTAGAATTGGTAGCGTTTGGATGAAGAATGCAAAACAAACCCGATCGTGTTTGGCAACTGCGAGTGAACCGGCCGTGCAAACAATTCAAAGCAACGGATAGAGAATCGTAGAACAATAGAACGCCTGCTCTATGAAAAAGAACGGCCCACGGTGTCCCTCACGGGCCAATCCCATAATTCCGGCTAACAAGAATCCAGGCGTTAATAACATGACGAGACCGCTTAGCAATCGCGCAGCCCACGTAATTTTCTGCACCGTACACCGTGGTTCGGAGAGAATCCCCGCATCACTAACGCTGTGGGAGTCGACAGGTGGTTCGTAGGGTTTCATAGTTTTAAATACAAAACGTCTTGATTCAACCGACCCAAGCAGTTGACTCAACGCAAGTCAATACGGCTGATGGAGCGGTCCTTCGGCACATTAAGTGCGGTAACGGTGTACTACCTCATAATCCAATTTATCGATTTTTCGTGCTGGGGTTATTACGTTCAAATTCCAAAATACACCATCCATATCGTGCCACTCACGTCGAGATATTATGTCACAGAGATCCTGAAAGTCAGACTCTGATTTTAAGGTGCCACTAACATAAAGACAGTTAATTTTGGATTCCTTGTACTCCACTAGGAGGAATTTGAAACGCTCATCGTTTGAAAGTTCAGACTTCAAATCAGCAGTCATCCGTTCTGACCGGATCCTTGGATTGGTAATGATGCTGGCAACAAATGCAATCCAAATAAAAGCGATGACGGTCGATAATACAACTCCGTAACTTCGACGGATGTTAGATTCAGTCGACCAAGATTTGGCGGTTCTTGCAAAAACTAGAAGTACACCAAGAGTAATGACGGAATATACGCAGGCAAACCCAATCCCAAAACTACCAGTCGAAAAGGCGATGCCTATCGCAGGACCAAGCACAATGATCAAGGCAAATAATTGTCGCATTGAGAATCTCATTTGCCTTTGTCACTGTTCGCTGGAAGCAACGCCAATGGAACCAGAGCAATTGACTCAACGCAAGTCAAAACGGCTGATCGAGGGGTTTTGTTGCAAGCGATTGTTTGTCCGTATCGCTGCGTCACTCAAAGCTAATTTTCAGACCCATCTCTTTCATTTGCAACAGGGCCTCTGCATTTCCCCGTGCATCGTCGACCGGATTGTGAGTATGTTTTGTTTTCCGCAAGTGTTTGAAATTGACGAAGGTGTCTTTCTGCATGCCCTTATACAGCGATCCAAGATTCGTCGAACTGAAGCCAAACGGATTTGTGGTAATGAAGTGATGAAAGTACCAATTAATAAACTGCCAATCGAATCCATTGTTGTCAGAAACAAACAGCGTCCGACCTTTGCAGTTTGACTTGAGCCAGTCATGAAATCGTTCCATTACCGTCTTAGGATCGTCGAATGACATGCAATCATCGCGGGTGAATCCACTGACGGCCAATGCTTCTGGAATAAACGCATCGGAAATGGGTTTGAGTTTGCCGTAAAATGTTCGGTTCAATTCAGGTTCTACGATCACCGCACCAAAGCAAATCATGGAGTAGTCGCCCGGAATCGGGCCGTCGGATTCAATATCAACCATGACGTACGGCAAAGGTAACGATTCCTATTTTGAGTTTTGATCGAGCGGGCGAACGACCAAAATCACGTGGTTGCGGTCAAGTGATTTACCAACAGCAAACGCGCGATCCGCAACTCGCGTGCAGTTCTTGGTTCATCGCGTTTCGTTGTCCGATAAACGGACAGTACCATCGAATTCTATCTCAAATCGAAATGATTCGCCATTCGTCTATTCCATCAATGATTCTTCATGGTCCAATCTCATTCGGACAGCAATAAAATCCTCAATCGATATGAACATTTGCGTTTCGGGCCATGGCATGGGTTCTTGTGACTGGCGAAAAGTTAGGTGCACGACCGCGAACCTAACAGTTCCATCATTGAGCTGAAACAACGCATCGTCGCAATCACAACGCCCGCCAACAATGGCAACGGGCGTCTTGTATAGCGGGTGCATCGGACCAACTTCGACCTCAAGTTGATTCTCGGTCTGCTTCCGTTGGTCCGCAGTCCAATCTTCAACGGATTGCCACGGGTGAAGCCAATGAAGTTTCATTGTGTTGCGCAAACAATGCGTTCCTAGACAAAGAGCTTCTTGTAGCACCGAACTTGAAATATCCTCAGCTAGCGAGTGATACGATAGTCTTACGAGGTTAAAGTGAAGTTTTCAACTTGTCGCGATAAGTTTCGAAAGCATCGAACAGCATTCCAGCATCAATAGAATCAATAGCGCGTTTTCCTAATCCGCTGTAGATTAACGGCTTGGCCTGCGGCGGATTTGTCTTCCTCCACCGAATCGCAGTTGTTGTGAAGCTGCCTTGCGTATTCGGCATTGGCATACCGGGAGAAGTTAACTGCTCCTGCTGTCGCTCAAGTCGAGAAAGTCTGTCTTCAATTGATCTCAAGTATTCGATTACGGTGTCAAGTTTTTGCAACACTTGCGATTCGTTTTTCGACTCAACATTTTCTTGGGCGAATGTGCAGGTAGTCGTCGCAGAACAAATCACAAATAACACAGTTGCCGCCAGTCGATACTTGATATTCATTGCCAAATCCTTTGTAACAACAACGGTTACGAATTGTAGACGGTTGTCATTTATCGCGTATTTGCGATTGGAGGTCCACAACAATAGATTGGTAACAGCCGTTCCACCTCTTCCGCTACCTCCCCCAATCCACCTCCATCGCCACCGGCTGCAAATCCCGCAGCAGAATCTTATCCCTGCCACTTCCCACCGCCGGAAGATTCAACAGCGTCTCTTGAAACACCTGGGAATAAATGCTGACCGGTAAGGATGTCGCAGCAATCCCAATAATGAAATGTTGTTTTCGCATTGGCAATAAGATATGCTTTGCGACAGATTATTCCAGTTCGATCGCGTGGCAGTTCAGTTGTTTGTTCGTAAAACAAAAAGATCTTCGAGGAAACTGACATGAAATCATTTTTGTTTTTCCTGTGCGATTACTCATCGCTCTCCACTGTTGCCGACTTCCGAGCCCGCACACAGGACGATGTACAAAAACAGATTGAACAAAGCCGTGATTGAAAGTGAAGGAACGTAAGCGGGAACCCTAAATCGTTAGTGAACATATCATGAATCAAATAACTAATTACTGGGCAAATTGTTTGTTCATCAGCTTGTTAGTTGTTCAACCCGCTCAAAACGCAACTGCGCAGAGTTATCCAGAGATTTCGAAAGAGTTGAAGGATTCTGTCGCCGAGAAAGTAACATCTTCACTTGAAAATGCTCGTCGTCTCCATGAAATCGGTTTCCATACCACATTCGTTTGGGATCACGAAATGAATTCGAAGGAATTTGTCGAACCTAAAGCCCATCGAGTGTATGGCATGATTGCAGATAAAGGTCATGGGGAATTCCGCCGCTTTGAAAATGCCGGGTGGTCCGTTCAAGGAAACGAAATCATTTGGGGAGAAGGGGCACGCCTAATTTGCAACAAGTCAGGAGTCTTTTTGCAACCTGATCCGCTTCCTATGGATTCTCTCAAAATCTTACGGCCCAAACTCGAAATTAGTCCTCAGACACTTTTGGAATTACAAGTCAATACACAAACAATTTACAGTCCGATTGGCTTGATTACTCTCCCACAGTCACGAATTCAATTTGGGGCAGCAACTCCCGATGCATTAGCCGCAATTCTCAAGGATACAACACTCATTCAAGTTCTAGAAAGTCCTGACGCAACGGAGTGTTTGTATTTGCAAAACAACCATCGAGCAGCGATCGTAATGGTTTATTCGAAGAAACTTGATGGGATGGTACTAGAGTTTCGATGCTTATATCGCGACCCGCTGAATAAAGGCGATTTGCCGCCACTGGAAAATAATGAGCCAGCTAGGATTTCAACGTGGATGCCAATAATAACAGTCAAAGCGTATTGGAGCAAAGTCGGGCAGTGTCTGGTTCCGAGTATCGTCGATCATAGGGAGTCCACCCCAGGACTTTCTCGACGTTCAATCTATTGTTTCATGGATTGGGCGGTTGGGAATGATGATGAAATGAGCATTTTCGAGGAAAAGAAGTTTTTCAGAAAGCGAATACACAATCGCAACGCTCTAATGGAAGTGACTCATGATTATGTTCATCGACAAGATGAGATTGACGCAAAAGCCAAAGCTCTAAAAAAGAAGTACGGCATTGACGAGAGCGAAGTATTTCAACAAATAACCCCGTGATAATTCGGGTTAATTATTCGAGTACTGTTCAATCATTGACCTGCGCTAGGCTTTATACGAATAGATTAAGTGGCTGCATTTCATTTCCCTCTGCATCGCCCAATCCACCACCATCGCCAACGGCTGCAGGTCCCGCAGCAAAATCTTGTCCCGCCGATTTTCACAGCTGACAAGTTCAACAGCGCCTCCTGAATACTCTTGATATGTCCCTAAATCTCCGATTCGAAAAGAAATTGTTGGCGACGGACCTTTGCAATAGTTTGTCGCTCGTCTCGTAGGGCTACAGACTCTGATATTATACGATTTGGTGTTTGGACATTTTTCTGATCATTCCGCTAACATCTCATCTTAAGAAAACTAATCGCATGGAATCGTCCAGCACGAAATCAGGTCTTTGGCGGAGTGTCGCAAAGCACTCAATACTTGTGGTCGTAAGTTTGACCGCGGCGGCGCTCGCGATGTGCAAACAAAAAAACGGCTGGCATATGGAACCACTCATCTGGCTAACACTCGTTTGGTATATGCCGCTGCTCATAATTGCAGACTTGGTTCAAAGAAATGTGGGCACAAGAACTTTGCTTTTGCTTACGACAGTGACCGCGATCGTGATCATGTTCCCGTTTTCAGAAATTCGGCGAGCGCAGTATCGGGTAAAATTCTTGGCTCTTAAGCAAATCGAATATGCAAGGCCACGAGTCTACTGGAAGTGGTGGCGCATGCCATCGAAGGAATTGATTCCGGTTTGCCTCGCATGGCGGGTTCCAATTAAGGGAGTCGAGGAATGGGGGCATAGTCATATAATCCTCGATAGCAAGCAGCTTCAAGATGAACTCTTCCCTAATTGGTTTTTAGAGGAAAACGCATACCAAAATCTGTCGATACGTATGTTGCCGCTGGATTCTGAATTCCGCGCGAATTGGCAATCCGACAATGCAAAAACCCAGATTAATTGTTTTCGCCCCCGTGTTCTCGGTGTGTATGGCAATAGGGATTATTCACCATGGAGTGGCCACACGCACGAAGCAGCTTTGGTAGAAAAGGTTGATTGCAACTCAGTTAACAGGATTGTAATTCAAAATGTCGAGCTAACTGAACCAACTTGCCGGCATTTGTTCGCTCACCGTCTGGAATATATTGCATTGTGGCGAACCAATGCGGGCAAATGGCTTTTAGAATTGGACCGAAAGTTTCCCAATCTCAAAAGATTGCAACTGGACCGAGTCGACCAATTTAATGAGCAGGGGCTTCTCAGGTTACTGCAGAATTCCCCATCATTGAGTTCCGTTACGATTCCGTACGAATACATAACCGAAGAGGTATTGCAATACATGCTCGATTCGCCAATTCAAGAAATCGTTTTTGCGGGACGAGATGGCCCGATACACCACCCGTTGAACATTCCGATTTCATGTGTCAAGCGGTTTGAATTTCTAAACTTCTGCGATATTTCCGCTGAGTCATTGATTGAAATAGGCAGCCTAAATTCAAAATTCCGGGGATGTTCAATCAAGAGTACTGAATATGAGAGATTTCAGCAGCTGCTTGGCGATCCAAATTATGAATTGGCCCCAACTACCAGAGCGACCATGCTCAAACAAATACAATTCCTGCTAGATCATCCAAACGGCGGGGCTCTAAAGGTAGTTGATTAAAACTCGCCAACCACTCCATCTCGCATTTTACACTTAGAGTAAGTCGAGGTGCTATCTTCCTCTGCCTCCCCCAATCCACTTCGATCCCACTTCCATCGCCTCCAGTTGGAACCATTTTCTTGCCACAGCGAACCCGAAACACTAGACTACGCGTTTGGTTGCATCAGGTTTGGAATTGACGTTTGCAAAAATGAGGAAGTGTCGAATGCGAAAAATCGTAATTGCCGCCTTTCTACCATTTCTTACCACATTATCTTTTGTCGCCTCCGCACAAGAGAATATTAACGAACAGCTTGAACAAAGCCAAAAAGAAGTTGAGACGCTCAAGAAAGAGAATGCCTCGCTCAAAGAACAGGTACTTAAACGAGACTTGCAGCTTGAGAAAATGCAAAAAATGGTGGCAGAGCTGCACAAAGCTGTGGCTGGTGTAAGACGCGACCCCTCAAAGGCATTTGAGCGTATGAATTTGGAGCAGGTGAATCTAAGAGCGGCGATGATGTTCAATGGAGTTGGGGATATTGCAACGCAGGGAAGTACTTGGCGAGGATCGTTTTCTAGATTCGAAGGAGTCAAGGAGATTCAGTCAAGACAGACTTTGACGGCGTCGGTTGCCTATCGCGACGAAAATGAGATTCGAGTCTTGATTGAGTTGCAAAATGATAAGGGACAAAACACCGAGACGTGGGAACAAGAATTTGAAAAGAACGAACATGGCAAATATGAACTGACGGAATTCACACATGTCATCCAAAAAGATCGCGTTGAGAGGGTTGTTGTGTCCCCAAATATAGCCATTAGGGGCGAGTGCAATATTGTTGGAACCCGAATGATGATTTCAATTGTCCAGGACGAGAAACCACAATTTATTTTGTCTCATTTTAGTCTCGAACGAACGAATCCTAACTGATCCAAGGAATCTGAAATGCGAACGCTCACGATTGTTGCTTGCCTTTCAATCATTGCAACATCCGACCTGAAGGCCCGCGCACAGTACGATGTCCAAACGCAACTTGAAAACCGCCAGAAGGAAGTCGAAGAACTTAAGAAAGAAAACGCGGCTCTAAATAACAAAATCAAATTCCTCGAACGAGAAATGAATTCATTCAGGAACTTGACGGTCAATCGCCAGCGGAATTCAAGGAAATCCACGACCCGTAAGGATTCCGTTGAGGTGGATTACACTAATCCAGTTAATATTTGGAAAGATGTCGTGCGTCAATTAAACCAGCATGCGAAACAGGTTGCGAAGAAAGGAAATGTAGCAGGTCGGCATTAATGGCCGATCGGAAAAGCCCAAAAGCACCTATTTGTCCGATGAAAGGAGCGCGTGCAATGCAGGGCAGGTGCATTTGGAAACACGACTAATTGCAGGAGATTATGGCTTCCAAGGCCTTTGGATTTAAAGATGCGATGAATCTTTTTCCGCGAATGCTCTGTTTGGGTAACGAAGTGTCCCGGCGCAAAATGGATAATGTGTTACGGGCCTAACTGTTGTCGTATTTTTGGCCGAATTGTGACTGTAGGGATTTCGGCTTTTTTTCGGCGTGCTGGCCGAATTGTTGAAAACCCTGGGGAGGTGGTTGAAGTACGAATTGTTACGGGCCGAATGTGTGACTACTTTTCGCTATTACCTCTTGAAAAGTGAACTCATCATCAGTCAAAACGATATCGCACAGCGCGATGCCATAAGTAAAAAAGGGGATACAGCAGATTTCAGAATGTGCGAGCCCACCCGGAAGGTAGCTTGCTGCTCATCAAAGTACAGAGGCAAGCTGCACCCAAGCACGCTCGTCATCGAACAAGATGTTGGAACCGTGCATGGATATTGGCTTTCGGCCACGACGCTTTGGTTGCAAGCCCACCGATCGTTGCTTTCGCTAATTGGAAAGCAGCGATGAATAAAGGCCCTCCCGTCGCAGCATTTCGCCCAGTTGACCTGGCTGATCACATCGATCTGCTTCGTCAAGTATCCTCGACTTGTATTCCGCAGAGTACCTCCTGCGCGAAGCCTTTTCGCTGACTTCAGTGGTCCCCCGCCCATCTTTTCCCATTTCGTTCGACATCCATCTTCCTCCTTGCCCTCTACATTAATAAAACAGAAGGAAGTTGTCTCACTTATTGTGGCACAGAGGGGAACCCGACGTCTCTCGGTCAGTTGACTGTTAGAACTTCGATCATGTTATACTATGCCCAATCCCGTTCGATGTGAGCGGGAAATTGAGCTTTGTCGTTCAGCGTCAGAAAAGCGTGGAGGCAAATATGTCGGCAGCAGCTGCGGCCGCAGCGGCCGCTCGGCGGAGGCGGGAGCAGGAGGAGGAAGAAATGAGCCTGATGAACACGGACCCCTCCGGGGCAATCGAATACAAGATCATGCGCAGCGCCACCGGGGCATTCAAGGGCCCCGCCAAGTTCCGCAACGCGCTGGATGAAGAAGCCCGCGCCGGCTGGGAACTAGTGGAAAAGCTGGACAACTCACGGGCGCGGCTCCGTCGATCGTCCGAGTGCCGTAAGCGTGACGCCGACCTGGGCCAAGATCCCTATCGCACCCAGGTTGGGATGAGCGAAGCCGCCTTGACCGCATTGATCATTGTCACAATCTTCCTCTGCATAGCGCTGATCATGAGTGTGGTAATGGGTATGGTGCAACTGCTGCGCTAGCGGAGGTCAAGACGCCAAACGATCCGTTGCAACAGACTGGACCGGCATGATGGCTTTTCGTGGTATGAAGTCCACACCGCTGGCCCACGGGCTGCTGAAGTTCGTCGTTGGGCGGCATGGCGAATAATAAACGGTTGTTAACAACCCGGTTGTTTTCGGTGTCCGGACGCAACCCTGTTTGGAAAGTGACCCGAGTTACAACAGTATGTCGTCTAGGCAGGGTAACATTCCTTGCCTTCAATGCAAATCCGATGCAAAAATCAGATTCCAAATCTGCAAATTCCCTGGCGAACAGAAATGGCTTTGTCCCCATTGTCCTCATTAGACGATGCGCGGACTACTTCCAGCTATTCAAGGCAATACTAACTCAAAGCGATAGACGGATCCTTCGAGGATCGCGGATTGGCCAGAGTCTTGGAGCGTGTACCCGAACGGGAGGTTAGTCACTGGGTCGTTGGGTACGGGCAATGTGAGAGAATCAAGGTTTTCGGGGAGCTGGCCGTCATTGCGGGAACTCCAATCACGTATCGACTCAACGGATTGAAGGATATTAATCAACTGTTGAATTCTCGCAACCATTTCGATAGCGTTTTCGAACGTAATCGTTGCGGGCGCGATGAGCGGTTCATCACGGTACTCGGCTAATGATCGAATCTTCTCCTCCTCTAGAAGTGGGAGTGCAAGATGAGGTTCAAGCTGCGAGATATTGATTTGCCGATCAATTCTCTGTTGAACTCGCAGGAACCAGTAACGGACAGCTTGCTCGGCGGCACTCATCGCCTCGACTCGTTCGGCCACGTCGGGATCGAGTATACGCAGACGAATTTTAGCGCGGCTCTTTAACTCGGATTTCGCGTCCTGAATCTCATCGGGAGTCATGCCCAAATCGGCTGTCGCACTCCTGATTGGAAGCAATTCAACAATTCGATTAAGCAATCGTTCCCAGCTCGCTTCATCCTTTACCAAGTCCCATTGCCCAAGCTCTGGTATCGAGGATTTCCAAAACCGTCGCTCCATTTGGAAAGCGGGTCGCAAATTGACGAAGGGCCGAGGAAGATTGGCTATCGCCCAATAAAGGTTTTCTCCATCCGGATGCTGAATCGCTTCAGCCAAAGCCACACAAATGACCCCCACTTGTGCCGATTGGACTATTTTGCAAACGAGCATTGGCGACTCGCCTATGTGGGAGGCGATACCAAATCCAATGGTAAACTTGTCGTATGCTTCGTCTAATTGGCCCGACTTTATGTCGACTCGCGCAAGGACGGCAATTGCTGTGCAAAAACTGCGAGACTCATGAACATCGGGCAGGAGAATATCAATAAGAGGCTGATCGAAAATGGGAAACTCCCAACCTGCATATTCGCGAAACGCAGCACGTCTGAGTTCATCGAGTCGCAAAGGAGCCAAGCGCCGAATCGCCTCAACGTCAAGTTGGGCGATCGGTTGATCGATCAAGCGTTGCAATACAATCTGTTGTCGCGCGTCAATTTCTGCCCGCGCTTCAAAATTGGTTCGCAAAAAAATCGGCGCGGCATTTCCCGGCTTTCTCTGATCTTGCGATGGGAACAACTGCACTTGCGAGTCAATTGCTGCGCGCTTCGGACGAATGATCACTCTACGGTAGATCATTTTGGGGTTATTAGGGTCTTTGACTTGCATGCCCCCCGTAAAATCTTCATCATGAGCTCGCCCGCTCACTGTCCAGTTTAGCACGAGAACAAGGCCGACAATAATAAGTTGGATCGCACCCAGCATTGTAAGTTAACTCCCCGAGCACCCAAATGATTTCCCGATACGACCTATCATAGTGAGCCCTCGATTGGCCTGCAATCAATTGGGGCGCAGCTGATAAAGCACAACGTGGCGATGCACAACATAGGTGCGAAGGTCTGTCGCATATTCACCGCCACAACTAGTGGTTAGTGGGAAATATTTCTGTATATCACATCAATGTAGCGCCAGTTTCTGTCGGCACTACTCTGGATAACACGGCTCAAGCCCCTTTTGCAGGACGCCGTGCTACAACCATCCCAAATATACCAGCCGAATCGAGTTGCGACTCGTGCTTGGTGGCGTTGGGAGGGCGGGAAGCGATGACCGATTGTCGATTTAACCGCCATTCTGCCGATGAGATAAATAGTCAAGCCAGTCTTGTTTGTCGGTGCGAAAAGGCAATTCGTTGTATCCTGCGCCATGCCAGCCATACCCATCGCGTCCGGTCAACAGGTAGAGGATTCTAGCGCCCATTTCGGTTACTACGCCACCCCGGTCTAAGCATGCGAGGCCATCGTCGAAAGTAATTCTTGGGTCTGTCTCGCAGTTCTTCATCAATGTGTTTGCAGCGAGCAAAAGGTCATGGTGATTCTCCGGCAAGTCGTTGCGGCGTACTGTTAATTGGCATTCGGGAATCGGCGGAACGCTTGTCTCGGGCATGGTTGACAGCAAAATAGAGATTTCAAGCCCGATTGGGCTCGTGGATTTCAATCGGATAATGCCAAAATTCTGCCGCTACCTAAAACTGACTTCCCATTCTGAGCCCGCCGACCCGGCAATCGACTAAATTTAATCGTTATGCGACGCGACAAGATGCATACCAGTGCGCGTACCAAATGTCGTGCTCTCGTCCACGTTTAGTGTGTGGGATCAGAAGAGAGTGTCCCGAGGCAAATCGAAACACAACCGACTCATCACCATGCACATCCCAACCTGACAAAATGTTCTCGTTAATCGGAGTAAATAACTCCGACCACTCATAAAAATTATTTTCGTTGTAGTCGTCTGAACCGGTGATCCGGCTGTGTGGATCGCGAAACTCCCACGGTGGATCAATCCAAATGTAATGAGTGCCCTTGGGACCACGATCGGTACCAAATATAAGTTTGATGGAGTCCGCCGCGAGAGATCGGCCAAACGATTTCCCTACGAGATGCTCTACAATTGCTGCAAACTCTTTCGCGTCTGAGATCATTTGTCGTCAAGAGAATGGAGACCATCAGTTGAGCTGATTCGAAACAGGGAGGCACAACCAAACCAGTATACCAGCCGAATCGAGATGCGAAACATGCTTTGTGGCGTGAGGGGACGGAAGCAATGGATGGATTTACCCGATAATCAGACATGGCGATCCATCGTGATCCTTTTCGCTAACTGCTTTGACCGGCAACTACCCAAGATGTAGCCCATCGGCCAAACCATGCAATAACTGGAGTTGCAAAGATGCCGATAAGCCAAGCCGTGAAAACTACATTTGAAATTTCATGAATTGAGAACGCAATCGCAATCAAGGTCGGTATAGCGAGTGCAGATCCAAGGACAGATATTGGCATGATTATCCCGAGGAACAGGCATCGACGCGATGTTTGGAATATGCCAATCCTCGAGAGTGTTACAGTCCCACGCCACCAAGTGTATGCAAACACGCCTACCAGAAAAAAGCCTAAACCATTGATGACAGAGGAGTCTAGCGGATGCATTCTTCGTACAGATGCAACAAACACCAAAGGAATTGCGAGAAGGATTGACAGCGAGAAAAAGTCAGCCACACAGAATCGCGTGCTCCAACTTTTGCCTCGAACAGCCTTTGCAATCGGCTCAAGAATCATGTAGCCGAACAATGCAGAGCAACTAATTACAACCGAGAAAATCACAATAGGGAACACAAGATCGATCAAATTGGCACCCTTTGAAAACGGTGGTCGCATGCGAATCCGGCGTCACGAGCAACAGTTAGTAGCTTTCACGTGCCATTGCGAAATCTGAAACACACCATTCCAGTATACCAGCCGAATCGAGTTGCGAAGCAGTCTAGGTTGTGTGGCAGGGTAACCGGAGCAATCCGGGACCCTATGCCGATTCCTGGTTCGTCTACATTTACTCCAGTGTTAAGGTTTCATCTCCACTGCGGGTGATCAAAGCGTTAACAGTTTCAGGCACCATTGACTCAGATAGAAATCGCACCGAACCATCCGCAAAGGCGACGTTAGCGCCACCTGAGTGAAATGCAAAGATGTCTAGATTGCGATAGTTAATTCCCAATTGAGCGCTTTGAACGAGCCACCAAAAATGAGTGCTAATAGCCCACGAAGCTTGGTGATTATCCATTCCAAATCCCGGCGTATTTGTAAAAGGGTATGGATTAACCGGCTTCCCACGCTCGTACAAGTCCGGACGGCCAGCACGTTCCGCGATTAAGATGGTCTGCGAAAGACCATCCGTAACATCTCTTAGACGCGGTTTACGATAGTTGGTCGAAATCCTGAGATAACTGTCAGGCTCTCCCCATACTCCGAACTGAATATTTTGTAGACTTGTTGTTCCGGATGATGAGCCAATGTTCACACCCGCGATCGCCTCGTAGTCACTTCTCGCGGCAGTGCCGACAATACTGCCATCAATGAACGAAAATATGTCAGGAACTAGTCGGCTTGAGTTCCGTGTCGAGGGGCATTGAAAGACGGGCAGTTGAACGTTAACAAATGGCTGATTGAATATATCCGTTGCGGGTAATGAAAGATTGATGCTAGTAAATAGCGCGTTTTGCTCGATTTGGGGAAGGATTGCGGTACGCCATGAATGAAAATGAAATTCGTCCTGGACAGTACGTGGCTTCGCCAGGAACGCACCGTTGTAGAATGACGGTAGTTGAGAAAACTGAGACTCGTGATTGATCACGCCTAACGCAATCGTTCGCAAATTATTTTGGCAATTCAAACGCCGCGCACTCTCACGGGCATATTGAACTGCTGGTAGTAGCAACGCAAGTAAGACGGCGACAAGCACCAAGACTACGCTCACCTCAGTTAGAGTGAAACCGAATCGTCGATTCATGAGATTGCACCTTGTAGTCGCCTAAATTCAGTCAGTCCGATTGGTTGACTCAACGCAAGTCAAAACGGCTGAGCGAGGGCTTGTTGTCCAATGGTTTGTTATCGGCCTTATTCTACCAGAATTTTGTTAATCAGAGTCGCCTGGATTCTTAATTGCCGTTTTGTCAACGAGGTTTCGAAAAGCGTCGTCAAAGTCGTCAAATAGAAGTGGACCGTTACATTTATCGGTGGCACCAAATCCTGCTCTGCATAGGTCCGATACCACGATGTTATATGGCAAGTCATGTGGGTATACATCCCAAATATTATTGCCCCATTGATAGTTCAAGCGACGAAAATCAAACAAAAGAGCATCCGCTTCAAACATTTCGAGAGCACATTCCGTGATGGCTTGCATTAGCCGACCATCACCGAAACCTTTCGATCCATATTTGTAGATGCCGACGAATTCTAGGACAACTATCGATACATCGTTCAAGTCGGTAGAGGCAGACGTATATACGCGGTATTCTAGTTCGTAAATCCGGCGTTCAATGAGCTTCATGTTGGGTCGATCGTCTCCGTGATGACGCCGATAACGAATTGCGTTCTATCCGTATGGCAGGCACGAGGGGGCTCTGACTTTGAATTTGGTGTTGGCGGGCCTGCCGTACGGATAGAACGTGCGTTGAACTTTGTCGAACGCTCCTGGTCCAGGAACTATAGATTCGACATCGACGGTTCAACTCAGTCAATAATGCTCAACTGAGTCAATATGATTCTATCAGGTAAGCAGACTCGGGAGAAAGCCCGGCAAGATATAATTGACGGGCTGCGGCGGGATGGGTTGCGGCGGGAGTGGGTCGGTTCATTGTACTTTCTATCCGCGTTTCCAGGTCCCAGTCCTCATAACTGATACCATACTCACGGTCTAAGTACTCACAGAACTCTGCGTACTCGGTCTTGGCGTACCACTCAGGGCATCGAGCGTCCAGATGCGTCAGCACCGTTGACCATGCGGGCTTGGGAGTCTGGCCAATCAAGCGAAGCGAGTGACTCTCGCATGCCGAGCATTGGGGACTCGATTCGGCGCAATGCGAATCAATCGCGGGCTGAGTTGGGGGAAGCGTTGGATGCTCGCAAGGTTCGCACTGGTCAACGTCTTCGGTCTCGTGAGCCTGGCCTTGCCCAAGCAGCCGATGGCAAGTCGCTTGATACTGAGTTCGATTGCGTGAGCACCAACCGCCGAAGTAACGAGTCTTCGTCAACTGATCCGGTTGGATATGCTGACACCAGCGACGCATGAACTCCAGCGTTGGAAGCGTTATGGGAACTTGCTCTCGCTCACCACCGACTTGTTTTCCCTCGCGGGCCATGAAGGTAACTTGATGAGCATCGGCAGCGATAATCCGGCTGTCGGCGATCGGTCCGCCGGTCAGATAACGAGTCAAGTAGCGTACCACTTGCTCGGCCGTAGAACTCTTGGTCGGTGGCGGTTGAATGAAGCTCACCCAATCCAACTCAGCCAACTTGTCGCAGAACAACTTCCATGCTGCTGCGTCGTTCAAGTGTTCGAACTTGCCGCTGAGCTTCAACTCGCCGTTCGCATACAACCGTCGCAGTCGAGCGATCGCGGCTTTGCGGAAAGCCTCACGCAAGCTGATCGCGTCGACCAAGTAGTAATCATTACTATTCAATGCACCTGGGGGCGACTGAGCTGACTTCCACTGGTCTTGGCTAAGCGTGTCTTTGCTGAGGCTTGGGCCGCCACCGGGAACCAGCGCATGGACGTGCCAGTGCGAATGCAGTTGCTGATTCCAAGTATGCAGCACCATCATCGCAGCTGGATCGTAACCCTGCTCGCGCCGGATCGTCCTGCGAAGACTTGCACCAGCCGAATCGAACAGCAAGTCTGCCAAGGCTTCGCGGTTTGCAAGAGCCATTTCTGACAACTGGCCGGGCAGTGTAAAGACAACTTGATAGTAAGTCACACCTTCAAGGATCAACTGTTCGGCTCTAGCTGCAAAGTCGTAACGTTTGCAACCGCTACACTGCGGGCAATGACGGTCGCCACACGAGTGAAACACTTCGGTGACTTCGCTACAGTCATTACACTGAAAGATCTTGCCACCCAAGGCTCGCGTGCGACAGAGCGACAACTTGGCTAAAACACTTTGCACTTGAAAGCATGCGCCGCGATCAGCGTACTGCTTTGCATAAGCAGCACACTGGCTTCGCAGTATCTGAGCGACGCTTAGCTTGGCGGCGCCTGGTTCGTCGAAGGTGATCGATGGTCCTGCGGTGGCGGCCCGTTCTCCGCTGGTGGTTGATAAGTGGGCAGTTGTTTCACTGGCAGCCAATCCAATGGGCTCGGTGCACTGTGCAGATGTTCTCGACGACAGTGCAGATAGACCATCGTCGTTGCAAAGCTGGCATGTCCCAGCAGGCGACTGATGGTCATCAGATCCACGCCCGCTTCGAGTAGTCCGGTCGCATAGCTGTGTCGCAACGTGTGAGGCGAAATTTTCTTGCTGATGTTCGCCGCTTTGGCTGAGGCTTTTATCGCTAGCTGGATCGACGTGTCGCAGTACGTCTTGTCCGCTGAATTGCCTGGAAAAAGCAGCGATGTGGGTTTGTACCGCTTCCAATACTCCCGAAGCTCGCTCAGCAATCGTGGCGAAAGTGGAACTTGGCGTTGCTTGGCCCCCTTGCCGTGCGTGATCCGGATCTGCATCCGTTTCGAATCGATGTCGGCGATTGTCAGGTTGGCCGCTTCGGAGAATCGCATCCCCGTTGCATAGAGCGTGGTCAGGAAGGTTCGTTGTTTGAGGTTCTTGGTACATCGCAGGAGATCGTCGACTTCTTGTCGACCAAGCACGACGGGCAGCGTCTTGGGGCGTTTCCCAAAGGGCACCATCGTGACCGGCCATGGGACGCGGATGGAATGAGTGTAAAGAAACCGTAGCGCGCAAACAGCTTGGTTGAAGCTGCTGTAGGCCAGTTTTCGGTCTTCAATGAGATGAATCTGGAAGGCTCTAACGTCTTCCGGGGTTACGCAGTCCAGCGGTTTATTTATAAAGTCAGCGAACTTTCCCGCGTGGTACGTATAAGCGTCAATGGTCCGCTCAGCCATGTTACGGATTTTAAGATCCTGAGCGAGTCGAATAGTCAGCGGGCAAGGTCGTCGTTCGTGGGGAGTCATAAAGTTCTCTCTCGTTGGTCTAGACAGATTTGAAGACCGTGTAAAAGCACACGGCTACGCTTCAGTTAAGTTGCAAGTAGTCAGGTGCGCAAGCGCTACAATCGTTTTAATCGTCAAACAGTCGAGAAAGTGATACGTTAGAATCGTCTCAACCGGAAGCAGGTCTTGATTCGCTCTCGGTCACTAGGCAGAGGTCATTGAGCCAGCGGCAGCGACAAAAAAAGAAAGACTGCCATCGCAGCAGTTCCAGAACCATTGAACGACCGAATGTGCAAAGAGCGTTTGCTCAGCGATCGAGCAAACGAGCGCCGAGTGATATCGCAGCGATGGAGAAGAAAAACCGGCAAGCATTGTTGATGCGGTTGGCAGGAAGCCAACCCGCTCCCACACGCACGATGCGTGCCGCCCCTGGCAAGTGCCTCGATTAAGTTCAACGGCACCGATGACCGAGCGGTGGCAAGTAAATTCTCCATCATGAAGCGGCCGATCCACCGCTTCGGTCCATCGGATTATTCGTCAGCATTTCGTTTTTTTTGCGAAGTTACTGCGCTAGCGAAGCTTAAGGCGGTCACAGTCGCAAGCCTCTCGACGATGTCGTACGCGGCTCTTCGAATCAATGAACATTTCCCATCATTGTCACATACGTACTGGATTTCGGCAACCTTGTATGAAGTGGAATGCATTGAGTTAGCGTGGGCAACTCCGTCGATGACTGCATCAAGTACACACGATTCGTCTGGATTGCCGAATCGAATATCAGGTGCCAGTGTTTTCACATCAATCAGCGGTTGATCTGCGTCCGTGAATCGAACTCGAACCATGGCCGACGATGGACCTGTGATCAAAGACGCGACAAAGAAGTCGCCATGTCGGCTAAAGGACGGCATTTGCAATCATGTTTCCAAGCTGACAAACGAATTGCGTTCAACGAATTGCGTTCAACGCCACCATTCAGCTAGTGGCGGCAAGTAACGTTTCTAAAAATCCAGGCGGCCGATCCGCCACTTAGCTGCAATGGATTGTTATTTGGCTTTCTGACGCTCGTATTTCAGGTTCAATTTGAGGGGCTCTTCATTTTAAGCGTCTGTTTTTCTAACTCATATCCAATTGCTGAAGCCGCAGCCAACAAAACAAATCCGAATGCGTATAGGGCGACCAAATAAAGGGGAAGCATCTGAGGTCCGAGCCAACAGACGCTAAGTGCGATGCAACCAACGATCAACATCACAACTCCAACCCACTTGAGTCGTTTATTCCTTGGACTTGTTTCGCTTATCAGAAGCCCCATGATAGCCTGAAGAACAAACAGTATTGGTCGAAAGACCAAGTACATGAAAATGTAGCCCAAAAGCTGGCTTATAAGCTCCATTCTCGAAAGCCTTTCGTGTGCACATTCTGCCAAATAACGCCTGGCATCACCCAGGGCGAGTAGTAAACAAATGCACCGACCAAAACCGGGCGACCGAGCCCTTGGTGTGCATGCCATTGTTATTTGGTCTATTGTATACATGAATGTGCTGACCATGTCCCGCTGTTCGGTGGAAAATCCCACTGTTCGCCATTGAGCCATCTTGTCTCTGCTCGTATCTGCCAACTGCCTTTGACGCGATTACGGTTCTCGAAAAACTCCCCAGTGTAGTAAAGTATGTAAGAAGGTTGACCAGGAACAACAGTGAGCACCCCTGACTCGTTGGTGATCCATAAACTTGCATACCTCTTGCGAAAGGTGATTCGAGATTTAGTCAATCTGCCTTGAATTGACGCTGGTTCTGTTATCCCCGGTTCAGAGTCAAGAACTTTCCCTGTGAAGCGGCCAAACCAACCGATTGCCAGTTGCATTTCAAATTCAGTATCTGCATACACATCAGTCAGACCATTGAATGATTGGTCGTATGTGTAAACACCTCGCCAATGCGTCGAAATCAATCGGTCTGACATGTTACCTTTCTACCAAATAACGTCGGCATTGACCGAGTGCGAGGAGGAAACATTGCCCTGTCAAAGCGCGTCGATCAAGCACTTCGGTCCAATGCTTTGTTCGTCGCAATCATTTCTGTTGTTTGGGATTTGCAAGTCTAGTGACATCAGTCCGGCGAACCATTCTCGAAGAAGCCAGTCGTTCGACGTCTACTTTACTAATTCTCCAAACTCGCCCTGCACTATCTGGCGGTTTTCGTTGGATAGTTAGTTTCGCGGTCTCAGCAACTCCCCCGTACGCCACGAAAATTCGGATCCCAGGTATCTCCTGAGTGGTCTTGCTATCTATCGCGCGCTCTTCAGAATGTTCTTCACCTAAGTATTTCTTGAATGCATTAGTCTCACCAAGATTGACCCTTTTCAATGCATCCCACACTTCGTCAGCATCCGGTTTTCCATTGTCGCTGGCATTGCCTTCGAGTATTACCTCACCGTCCAGATAGATCTTTATTGGTACATACCGTGCGGCAAACACGGCGTTACTTCCTATGGTGACTGAGAGGAAGAAGAAAATCCCAAGAAACACTTGCTTGATCATTGCTACTTCCTCTTGTCGACGAACGACAAAGATGAGGAAGTCCGAGTAGTAAGTAATGAGTTAAAAAATAAACGTTATCGAGGACTTTCCTCCATCGTTTTGTTCGTCGGATTTCATTTTGGCGGGACTAACACCAATTCGCGATCTCTGTCGACCGATACCATGCCCGATTTGGTCACAGCCAATTCGTATTTTCGGCGCTTTTGGTTTTTGACCATCGTGAGCAAATTGGAAACCTCGGACTCTAGACCATACGTATTCGGTACATCGTACCATTTACCAAAGGTGAGATACTGTATGGCAATACCCTTTCGGTTGCGTTGTATCTGATAGTTCATGTCCCACCAATCGGACCATATTGAATACACCTTGCATCTACCGTCGCGAATCATTCTAGTGGCAATCGCATGAATGCGTTTGCGGAGTTGTTCCCCATCCGCCGTTTTGTTTGGTGTCTGCAACGATGATTGGGTTTGTGCCCATTTGTTTAATTGTTTCTGCAGTTTAGCAATGCCGGAAATCACAGGTTTGGACGCGAATCCGTCAATTGGCGTACCGGCACAGTCGTCATCCAAATCGGAAATCCCCGTATTAGAATTTGCAAGCGATCGAAGAAAATTGGGAAAGTCTTTGGCGACCACGCGTGGTTGTTCACCGTGAGAGTCCACGTAGACGACTGCCGCAGGACTGACGACAAACCACAGTGCGACAAGGGAACCATCGGCGATTCCAATAAATGGAACGAGATTTTGTTCCGCATCTTTTGTAAAGCCGTAATTCTTAAGGGACGACCAGCCTATGGAAATCTGAAGTCGAGACGCAAGGAACTGCTCAAACCCTGTGGGGACTGCCTTGCCGGACGGGATTTTGCTTTTGATTCGCCGGATTTGTTGCGACGAGGCCATAAATCTTTGTCCGACGAACGGCTGGATTCAGCGAGTGCGAGCAGATGACTCGACGCAAGTCAAAACGGCCGATCGAGCACTTCGTCTGCAATCCTTTGTTCGTCGATTCTACAATGAATTGAAGCAACTGTCACATGATTGACTACCGGATTTGATGCGATGACCGAATCAGTTTTCCGTTTTCAATCTCGGCGTCAACTGTGCCTCGGTAACCAGGTTCGATGTAGCAGTCAACAGTGTGGCGCTTCGTCGCGCCGTCCGTGAGACGGTATGAAATCTCGACATGTGATTCACTCGTTGGTCTAACCGTGCACTTCTTAAGCGTACCACCTGCTACGTCACCAAGTCCATATGTTTGGCCAGTAACGTGCACTTGGAGATCATGAAGTGGCGTAGTGCCCGAATTGCGAACGGTTACGGTCACACGGGGAGTTAGCCACAGAAATGCAGCAATCAAAATTGCAACACAGGTCGTCGTTGCGATGAGCTCTCTCAGCGTGAATCTTGTTTTCACATGTGTGCTATGTCTTTCGACGAACGTTTGAGTTCACCGGTTTCGCATAAGAGTACGTGACGGTACTTTCGGCCTTACTGCGAAATCCGGTGCAACGGTTTGTTGAACTTGTTAGCGTAACCGACCGCTTAGGCAATTACCACTCCGCTCGGTAGCCCA
>JANMGV010000239.1:0-17143 GCA_031374825.1 Pirellulaceae bacterium | reverse complement strand
TCAGGTCGCTGTCATGGGCGACGCCGATTCCGATGCCAAGAAACAATCCCTCTTCGAACGTGTTCGAAACGGTTCGGTGCGGGTTTTGATCGGCAGTACCCAGAAAATGGGCACCGGCACCAATGTGCAAAAGCGTTTGGTGGCATTGCACCATCTCGATGCACCGTGGAAACCGGCAGAGGTCGAACAGCGTGATGGCCGAATCCTGCGTCAGGGCAATATGAATACTGAAGTATCTATCTTCCGCTACGTGACCCAGGGTTCCTTCGATGCCTATATGTGGCAAGCCTTAGAAACCAAGGCTCGCTTTATCTCGCAGATCATGACCGGCGGCAGCAATGTCCGTCAGGCCGATGATATTGGCGGCCAGGAACTCTCCTACGCCGAAGTGAAGGCCATTGCGTCCGGCAATCCGGCTGTGCTTACACTCGCCGAGGCAGAAGCGGAGCTGCAACGGCTATTGGTACTTCGCAAGAACCACAACGACGAACAATTCATTGCCCGTCGCAAAGCGAAAGAGTTGCCAGAATCGATCCGTCAGGCCGAGGTTCGACTCGCTGGATTCCACAAGGATCGCGACCAACTAAAGGACCATTCAATAACGGAATTCAAAATGAACGGTCGCGTCGTTCCTCGCGATGACGTGTTCGGCCTACTATCCTCACGACTCGAAAAGCTTCCAAGAAACGGGAAGGACCACCAGCACATAGATTTCGGCGAATATCGCGGGCTCACCTTCGGGCTTGACCTATCGCCTTACGGCATGGCCGATGTCTACCTGACCGGTGCCATACGCCGCAGCACGCCGCTGTCCCGCGAAAGCCAGGGGCCACGTGCATTTCTCAATGCCATGAAGAAGATCATCGAATCCTACGATGTGCAGTGCAGGGAAACCGAGCAATATCTGAGACTTACCCAACAACAACTCCAGGATTTTTCGTCGCGCATCGGCACCGAGTTCCCGCATGAGGATCATGTCCACAAATTAAAACGCCTTCGCGATCAACTCAAACTGGTACTTTCCGGCGAACAATCGACGGAAGGGCAAGCACCCCTGCCCCCGATCGGTGAACTGACGAGTGATATCCACCAATTGCTGAATACGAATGTAACGCAAGCGACCTCGCATCGTCCGAATGAGCAACCGCAACAGACAACAGAAGTCCCCATCACTCAGCAACTGAAGCAACGTCTCGAACATGCCGGCCATAGTTCGTCGTCTTCCTCGTCAGACCTCGAAGAGCGTCGGGAGAGCGAGTCGCCGCAATTCCGCGATCAACTTCGGCACCGCTCGCATTCAGCCGCAATCACGGTGGCATGAGTGGCTATGTGTGATTTATGCAACAACGCTAACGATCGAGGTTCCACATGAATATTCAGCAAGCCAAACAGATTCCACTGGAGGAGTTTTTGCAAAGGCTCGGCTATGTACCAAGCCGCCGAACCGGTGATCAAGTATGGTATCTAAGTCCACTTCGCCAAGAGTCGACACCGTCGTTCAAAGTCAATCAGCGACTAAACGCCTGGTATGATTTTGGCGAAGGGCATGGCGGAGACATTATCGATCTCGTCAAATCGGTCGAAGGCGCAACGAACATTTCTGAGGCACTCCGTCGCATCAATGAAGTGATGGATGGAAAGCCATTTGAGGCACGAATGCACAAGCCAGCCGCGACCAAGGAATCAGCGCCTGCCCTGGAAGTAATCAGCATTGGCCCAGTCCTATCGAGGTCGCTACGAACTTATCTTAATGAGCGTGGCATCTCTCTAAAACGAGCGGTTGAGTTCATACAGGAAATCCATTACCGTCGCGGCGATGATGTGTATTTTGGTTTGGCATTCGTCAACAATAGCTGCGGCTACGAAATCCGCAGCCCGTACTTCAAAGGAACGCTTGGAGCCAAGGACATCACACGCATTTACGGCAGTCCATCGCGTGCGATTGTCTTCGAAGGATTCTTCGATCTGTTAACAGCCATTGAACTTAATGGCGAGCTACCGGCTGCCACCATCATTGTGCTGAATTCCAACTCTATGCGCGAGAAAGCCGCCGAGTGCCTTCGCGGCCTGCGACCGGATACAATTGAGGTGTATCGCGACCGCGACGCGTCCGGCGAGCAACTGTTCGAGTACTTTCGCTCCGCCCTGCCCGCATCAGAAATCTTCGATAAATCTGAAGGTTATTTGGGCCATAATGACTTAAACGAATGGTACATGGCACAGCGAGACCGTGCTGCCTGCATTGCCTGAATAACAAATGCCATGACCTAAAACTCACCTTGGTGCCGCAGCTGCCGAAATCGATTACGGTCGCTCAAATGTTTTCACGACCCATGTTCGACGATCGTTGCTTCACCTTGTCCTTCTCGATCCATTGGTCGGCTTGGCTAAAAAGGCTTTGCGCCCTCTGCAAATCGCTGGCCCGCAAATATTGTGTCGATTGGAAATTGCCGCTTTGGTCCTTGAAGTTTCGCTCAATGCGAATCGAGTAATGCTCGGTGCCGCTCTCCTATTTATTCTTTCAAACTGCGACGTTGATTCCACCAGAACCGCTGAAAGAGGCAATGGGGCGCATCGATTGAACCTTCGCGGAGTTGACAGTTTCCTCGTTTTGAATGAGTGCTTGTTCGTTAGGCATTGGGTTACTCCGTATTTTGGCGTGGAGGTTTGCCATAACAGAGACCTTCGCTGCCATTAACAATTCATAATGTATGGACATCCCTATGACCGATTTCCCCAATGTTAAATCTGGGGAAAAGTCGGTAGTGCACTTTTAATGAATCATCAAGCAGATTTTTTGCGATTCAATGCCCTAAGACGACTAAATGCACCTCATTGTTGGTCTTCGACCGGGTGACTATTCCAAAAACCCTGTGACGTGCGGGACTTGATGAACAGAACCATAGATGCTGCCAAAACGCCTTCTCGCGTCTCGACTGTTTCCGCCTCTCCTCCCTATCACCACGAATCGCAGCGCTAATTCTTAATGTGTTGTGATTTCGGGTGGTAATTTAGCCAGTCCGACAGAAGAAATGGTTTTGAGCGCGAACTGCATTTGCAGCTGACCACTCTAGGCAAGGCAGGTTGACTGGGGTTAGGGCAGGCGCAGATTCGGCCTAATCAAGTATTAGGCGGCGGAACCGGGAGAGAGCGTTTTCTTGTCAACGGTGATTCTTGGTCAATCGTTCAGCTTGATATTCATGCAGAATATTTGCTAGGCCAAGGTTTTCGGGCGGCGGCTTTTGCAAATAATAAAAAGTTTGGCGAAGTAGTAGCTCGTCCATTTCCGTGCGGTGCTGGAATGGGCAACGTAAGACATCAAGGCGTCCAAAATGCACCACAAAACAAGCTTAAGTGCGCCATCGAAAGTGATGAACTGACGGTCAATAAATTCGTGGCACCTTCATCAGAGTCTAGTTCGACGCCAAGAAAGCACTCACTGCAAACAAATACTTTCCGATAAGTTCGCGGAGAGGCGTACATCGGAACATCAATCGCATCAAAACAGTAGTTGATTACAGCCGCAGACATTCTTTTCTTTCATGAAGATGTCTGGCCAATTTCAAACATGGGCTTGCGATTTAGAGATCCCATGTCCGATCGTCTTTACCCACGCGATTGCAAAATCGCGAAATCTGGAGTGTTAATTTAGTGAATCTATTAGCAAAGCGCTTTCGCAATCATTCGCGATGTCGTCGTCAACTTAAGAAAATTCTATTCGTTGAGCAATTGGAAGACAGACGGCTTCTTGCAACGGTAACGGTCGACACCTCAGAGCTTCCTTTAAATGTCCCTCCGCCTGTGTCCGAGCAGCTGACCGTTTCAACTGAAGATGCTAGCGCGGCAGAACCGCACAGAGTTTTCTATGAGCCAGTATCTCCGACGGACGAAGGAATTATTCGATTGGAGGTGCCGGAACATTGGCAGGAAGCTACGGTACAGCTTCGAATATCTGGTACGGCAACTAGGACTCAAGACTACACAATCGAAAAAGAGCCATTATCATCAATAGTGTTAGATATAACAGGCAATGAACTGTTCGTTACAATTCCCACAGGAGTTACTGAAGCCAATCTGAGAATTGTGCCAATATGGGATTATGAAGAGGCGGAAAATAACGAAACGGTCATACTGACCATCAATCCTTCGCCGCAAGTATTTCCTGGTTCGCCGGGCTATATTATCAACGCCTCTGGATCAGGCCAGGTAACAATCATCGATGAGCTTGAAGGTTTGAATCTGGGAACTTCCCCCGATACAGTTTTGGAATATCGGACAGAGGAAGAATATGCAGCTTTTTATGTTCGACCGGACAATTCAACCGTAAAGATGACAGGTACTGCTTATTTAAGAATTGACGCCAGTGCATATGGCGCGGCTACGCCGGTTACGGATTACGCACTTGTGGCCGAATATCCCACAGCCGACGTGGGTCTAATTCTGACACCTGTTGGAAACAACATCTGGCACACGAATAATTTTTCAATTAGTGGGCTAAGCCTATTGAGAATCAGAGTCGTTCCTGTCAATGACCGCATCCTTGAAGGGGATGAAGAGATTGACGCGGAATTGCGCACGCCAGCTAACAACTCATTCGCCGATATGCAACACGGAAATGGTTTCGTTACGATCGAAGAAATGTATCTTGATGCCAATTCTCAAAAAGACGAATTGTCAACCTGCGGTTGTGGATGCACTACCTGTGAAGATGGCTCTGCAATCGAAACCAAACTACAAAGTGGAAACGTAAAAACAACTGCAGGTGGCGGGCTCGTAACGATCGTCACCGAAGATCAAAATGGAGCCAATCCTGTTGTCTACGTTGGACTTGGAATACCTTCTAGCAAAGTTAAGCCAACTTCCATCGATGTGACCGTTCAAGTCATCGAGCCCGACACGGACACCAATGGACAACTGCGAGGACTTGGACGAAAGCTAGTCACGGGCAACGCGCTGGCGGCTCCGGCGTTTACATTAGTAAGTCTGTCCAGCATTGTCCCCGGTGACATGGCTTGGTTCGCACTGCAAGTCGACGTTTCGGCATTTCTTGTGTCATGGACTCGCTCTACGGGAATCAATGGAGCGTCCAACGGTATTACCAATCAAATCATTCCCATTGAAGTGTTAGCGCATCCAAACTTCCCGTTATTAAAGCCGGGTGGAGCTGCGGTATTAACTGAAGATAAATTCAGTGGATGGGTCGGTCGCTTTAACCACGCGGTGAAGGATGAATTACAAAGCGGGATCGCACCCAGTTTTGCGCCAAACACTGATTTCGCGATTGATCGCATAATTCGAAATACGAAAATGCTGGTCCCCGACACAACCCTCGGAGACTCTGGTGGCAAAGTTGTTTTTGAAACGGGAACCATGTTGTATCGAGCCGACGGAACAACCTCGTGGTTTAAGAACAATAGCGAGACTCCACCGGATTCCCAGGATACGTTAAACGGAGATGTGATTACTGATCGTTTTGGGAATACGAAACGATTCAATGCATCGGGCGATTTGATTGAATTCAAAAATCCTGCCGGTAATACGACAACCTTTACCTACAGCACCGATGGACGACTCACTTCGATCACGGATTGGCGCGGCCAAGCGACAAATATCGTTTACGATTTGTCGGCAAATCCTAAACTAGTCACGATCACAACCGTAAATTCCGCAATTGCGGCCGACAACCGCATCGTCTACCTATCCTGGTCAGCAACTACGGGTCGAGATGGCACTCTCAAAGTTCGTTATGACGATCCGGATGGAACTGGTCCAAGATTAGCACGGGAAGATGCTCATATTTTCACTTCTGGCGGACTTCTTACTCAGATTCAAACTGGTGAAGTTAATAATCCTCTGCATACGATTACTCTCACTCAAAACACCGGAACGCGAAGACTCTCATCCATTCTGTATGCCGACGGGTCTTCCTCGACCATCGATTTGGCTCGACTGGGCAATTCAACAATCCCCAAGAGCTTCCAAGGAGGAGTGATAGATTCGTCCTCAATCTGGGCAATGGTTCGCGATCCTGGAGCTACCGGGATCAATCCGATTCGTAACTATGCAGCTATTACCGAGTTACGATCGGGCACAAGCGAACCGCAACGAACCATCTTTCAATTGGACCATCGGGGACGCGTACGGCGTTTCTGGGATGCACTGCAAGTTCATCGATTGGCGCTCGATACGGCATCGATGACCGCGAGCACCACAAATACTACGTTGCAAGCCAATCTCGACCTCAGCTATGAATATACGTTGGCCCCGACCTTTCGCAATTCGCTAGGTAAGATAACCGGTACGGATTGGGGCGAAGTCCTTGTAATGAATTCACCCGATCCGGACAAAATCGCTGCCAATGGATCGACGGTATCCAACGGACCTCGCATTCGCCAAATAGATACGATGTCCTATACCGATAACAATCCGTTTCATATCCAGCAACCGCTTCAACCCGCAGAAAATCTCGAATGGAGCGTACCCTTTGACATTTTGACGTCCTATACAAGTGAGTCAGGGAATAAATATACGCAAACGGTCGATCCCTTAACTGGTCTTGTTTCGTCGCGACGTTGGCTACAAGGATCTCCGTTGGATGTTAATGCCGATGGAGTGATTAGCATTGCGGATTCAGTGCTTATCGTGAATTTTATAAACGCCAATGGAAGCAATCAACCTCCACCGGCAGCCCCACCTTACTTGGATGTCAATGCCGATAATGTCGTTACGTCCTCAGACAGTTTGTTAATCCTCGATTATTTGAACGCTCCCGGAACGGGTCCCTACAGTGACCTCCCTTATACGAGCGCCCAAGTTGATGTCCTCTACACAACCAGCGCTAGTGGCTTACCTGCCGGACTTGTATCCAAGGAATCAACCATAACTGGTCGCGCTTCAGGGAACATCATTGTTGATTATGCCTATATCAACAATCCATCGGACAAAGCGCGCCATGGACGACTTTCGACCATTACGGAAGCACCAGGCGCTTCTCAAGCAGTAACAACATTGTTGTACGACAATCGCGGAAACGTGAGCCAGATCACCGATTCTGTCGGGCGAGTAACCAAGAATTCTTATGACTTTCGCGATCGCTTGTTCTCAACCATTTATCCTGATTCCGATGGAGCAGGACCGTTGTTATCGGTCGTTGTTCGATACGACTATGACGTATTCGATAACTTGATTGCGATGGAAGAAATCAACTCGCGCATGGAAGGTGCGAATCTTATTGTCACTTCACTGACTACAAGTTACACCTATGACAATGCCAATCGTATCACCAACATTTACACCCAACGTCCGGCAAACGGAGGCGACCTTCCCACGGGCAACTGGTACGTTTATTCCAATGCGGGTGTCGCTGCGTTAACCAATGCTAAAACAACCGCCACCGCAAATCCGATAAACGCGGCCATGCTTGAAACCTATGCTCTTAGCACTAGTCGCATATCCACTCTCCAAAACACCACTACAGCATTGCAAGGACTCGTAACGAGCTATACCTATTTCACGGGCGGCCAACCCAATTCGGTGACCGTAACCGAGACAGATAAGGTGCCTGTTACTCCTATTTCACGGACTTCGGTAGTGGACTTGGATCGGCTTAATCGGCCTGTGAATTTGATAGCACCAGATCCCGTAACGGGATTAACTACCACCGCGACTGATGTGCGCTTCAACGGAGGTTTTGTTACCAGTCTGCAATATGATAACTTAGGCAATGTCCTTTCGACGACCGATGGTTTGAATAATGCGACGTCGATGAGCTACGACGATTTGAACCGGGTGACCAAAGTAGCACGCCCCAATCCGGTTTCGGGTGCGACTTTCGATACGAATTTCAATTACCAAGTTACACGATTGGGTTGGACGGTACGCCAAACAGATCCACTTGGTCGCACGATTCAAACAGACCTTGATGCATTGCAACGTCCTCGAACCGTCAGCGGCGCAATTTCTACACTCAATTATCGTTATTGGAGCGACGGTCAGTTACGCTCGATAACAGATGAATTTGGTGGCGTGACCGATTTCAATTACGACGGTAGAGGTCGACTTACTACAAGGACGGACCCGATTCCTGCCACCGGTGTGGCGCGATCGGATTTGACTTATCAATATACGCTGGATAGTTTGGTCAGTAGCTTTACCGATCCGATGTCGCGTGTAACGACCTACAGCTACGACGCTGGTGGACGACTGAACTTGATTGTCGAGCCCGATCCAGACGGCGCTGGGTCCGTATTGCCGCCGCAGACGAGCTTCGTTATGGATGCGTTTGGCAATATCATGTCGAAGTTCGACGCATTCAATCAAACGTATAAATACGCTTATGATTCTTGGTCGCGACCGTTAACTATGACCGATCCCCGCGCAGCCGTTACCACCACGGTGTACGATAGTTTTAGCAACGTGACTTCGGTTACCGACGCGTTAGTCAATGTCACCAGTTACACCTACAACCGACTTGATCAACTGGTCACGGAAAATAAGCCCGTCGGTGGTGTCGCGATGAACCGAAGCTATTCCTACGATGGAGTTGGCAACCTGCGATCGTCAATCGATCGCAATGGCCGAATAATTGAAAGGACGTACGACAAGCTCTATCGCCAAACCAATGAGACGTGGAAGACCGGCGCTACGGTTAACCGGACGATGGATTATTTGTACGATCAAGTCGACAATCTGATCCGTGTCGACGACTCGCTCTCAAGCGCTACAGATTTTGATTTTGTATACGATAATCGCGATCAAATGATCATCGAGAAACAGCAGATCGGCATGTTCAGCGCTTCACAAAGCGTATTGCTCAAAAACGATTACGATTTGACAGGCAACCGATCCGGGTTAACAGCTAATCTGGGCGGAACCATCTCGGGATCGACCATCACTGGTGGAGTCAATGATTTCAAAAATCAGTATACATTCGATGGAATGGATCGATTGACACAAGTAACCCAAGCATCGGTTTCCGGCGGCAATGCGGTAGCTCCGAAAACGGCGACGATGAAATACAACGCCGCTTCACAGCTAACGGACTTGCGACGGTACAATTTGGCGACCGTGAATGCTTCAAACCTTAAGGTCCACACACGCAACGATTACGATCAGTCCGGTCGATTGAAAAGCATTACTCACGCAAAGACGGAAATCGCTGCAGGACAGAACTGGGTTGGAACTTCCGCAGTGCCAGCGTCGGTTGGCGCCGCGAATATGCTGGCTGCTTATTTCATCGTATGGGACCGAGACAATCGCCTTGCGAACTTCTCATCCTATCGTGATGCTTTCAAAACAACCTACACGTACAATACGACGGATGAACTGACTGCGGCTAGTAGTGCGGTTATCGCGGGAATGACATTACCGTTTACGTTACCTGCGTCGGAATCCTACAATCTGGACTTGGATGGTAATCGACGTACGTCGGGTGGCGTTTCGCAATCAGCCAACGGAACCCAGAATCAATTGCAGACCGACGGAACATACAACTATAGCTACGACAACGAAGGAAATACTACCCGTCGGACTGTGATTAGTACCGGTGCAGTTACGGATTATGCATGGGATCATCGCAATCGGTTGGCAAGCGTCTTTGAAAGGCCTTCGGCGGCTGCAGAGACGACCAAACGGACTACGTTCGTGTACGACGCCTTTGATCGGCGCATGGGCAAGCGCCTAGATACCAACGGTGATGCTATAGCCGACCAAGCCGATGCTTGGGTTTGGGACGGTGAGCATGAGGTAATGCAATATCGCGATGCGGACGGTGCCGGGGCTACCCAGTCGCATCGGCTGTTGAATCGCTTCTTGTTTGGCGAAGTAGTCGATCAAATATTGTCGGACGAGCAGTATGCACCTAGCACAGGGCCTTTGGTATCGTCCACTACCGCCAGTGCAACGACGGGCAACACGCTCTGGACCCTCACCGATCATTTGGGCAGCGTGCGTGACGTTGTGGATAACAATGGCGTGGTTCGTCAGCACTTAGTATTCGACAGTTTTGGGCGGCGAACGCTTGAAGTCGACTATAACGCATCCGGCACTGTGATTGCCAGCAACGATCCGGCAGCCATCGATGAGCTATTTGCATTCACTGGTCGTGACTGGGATTCGGATGTTGGCCTCCAATACAACCGTGCCCGCTGGTACGACCCCGCTACCGGTCGATGGCTTAGTCAAGACCCAATTGGCTTTGCCGCGGGCGATGTGAATCTTTATCGATATGTCCGAAATGGACCCACGAACGCGATTGATCCGAGTGGCGAAATACCACATGAAAAAGCTCAGTGGCATCACTTGCTTCCAATCCAGTTTGAAGCAGAATTTGCAGCGCTAGGTTTCAAAATAAATACTGCCGAATATGGTTGGATTATTGATGCGGAGTACCATACTTTGCAAAAGGGCGGTGGAAATCGCTGTTTACACCCCGAATGGAACAATCGATGGAGTAAGTTTTTTGATGAGCGGAAGGGTAAAGTAATCACCCGTTCGGACGTTCTCACTCAATTAGAAACAATGAGAAAGGATTTCGACTTTTTATTGAAAAATGGTAAACAAGCTATTCACTCTAACCAAGAATGGCAGAAATGGCTCACAAGAATGCGTGCAGCCAAAGATGCCGCGAGAGCTACAGGAAAAGCAGTAAAAGTTGCCATAAAGGCCACCAAAGTTACTGGAGTAATCATATTTGTATATGTTGCTGCAACGGACAGCGTAGTTTGCGCTGCAGAGGGTGCGACGCGCGATGCTCTTTGGCCGTTCCTAGATCTTGCGGAACAAGCTGGAGTTTCAGAAACGCTCGATTCATACGATGATCTAATTGAGTACCAAAAGAGTTTGAACAAAGTTCGTCAACAGAATTTGGATAACATTTTGGACGGCGGACCGATCCCGGCTACAGCCGGCGGTCGAAGAGTTCCATGGAATCGCTGAGCAAAACGTCGAGATTAATTGCGAGTATGTTAGCCATGAACCAATATTGGAATATTTCGCGTGGTCCCATTGAAAGAGGAAGGCTTAGCCGCTCCACGTTTATTCCTGGCGTTGAGTGCCCAATATGTAATTCAACCTGGTCCGCGTTTCGTCGCGTTCCCATTCTTTTGCCTCCACATTGTGAGATTTTCTTGCAAAATCAAGACAACGTGACATCTTCTGAGAGCGTGTTACGCATTTGCTATTACTTGAAATCCGAAGGAATCAAATCGCCGCTCATCGAAGATGACATCGCAAAGCACTACTTCGGCTATCATCCTGGAGACCAGCTTGGTCAGATCAAATGGCTCGAATGTCCGGATACTATTGAAGCGTTCGACTGGCCACATGGTTCGGATGGCGTTATTGCCTGCGACCGGCAAATTATTGTAGAAGAGCTTTCGCGAATGTGCGGTGTGTCTCTAATTCCCCTTATTAAACCCCAGCGCGCGATTGATTGTCTAAACTGCATCGTTATTGATCCAATAATGAATGAATTTGAGAATTTAAGCCTGAAAACGAAATTCGTTGAATGTTCAGGTTGTTTTGCGCATACGCAAGAACAGGACTTCGAGTTAACTGCGAGAGTGAATCGCGTCAGAAAATGGTTGCGAAAGGAATTACTTCTTCCGTCATCATTGATTCCCTCAAAGGCCGATGGCTTTTATACTTCGCTCTCGTCCGGATATTTTATGACTGAAAGGCTGTTTCAAGTTTTCGAGCCTTTACTAATCAATTCGAACTTAGTTTCGGTAGTTCGCTGGCAGAGTTGCCTCGAAAGTGAAATCCCAACTAATATTTTTTGATCGCCGTAAAATCTAAGATTAGGTGAAATCTTCGCGGGATCGACGATCGCGGCGAACGTTGGATGGAATGGGCCGATTGTTGCACGTCACTGAAGCTTCGTTTTCAAGCGGCAATGCAGTAGCTCCGAAAACGGCGGCGATGCAATACAACGCCGATTCACAGTTAACGGACTTGCGACGTTATAACTTGGCAACGGTTAATGCGGCAAACCTTAAGGGCCACACGCGCAACGATTACGATCAGACCGGTCGATTGAAAAGTATTACGCATTCGAAAGTCGAAATCGCAGCTGACAGAACTGGTTAGGAACTTCTGCTGTTCCGGCGTCGGTTGGCAGCTCAAACATGCTTGCCGCCTATTTCATCGTCTGGGACCGCGATAACCGCGTAGCGAACTTCTCGTCCTATCGCGATGCTTTCAAGACAACCTATACCTACAATACGACCGATGAACTGACGGCGGCAAGTAGCGCGGTCATCGCGGGAATGACGCTGCCGTTCGCATTGCCTACTTCGGAATCATACAATCTGGATTTGGATGGCAATCGTCGTACTTCGGGCGGTGTTTCGCAATCGGCCAATGGAACGCAAAATCAATTACAGACCGATGGGACATACAACTATACGTACGACAACGAAGGGAACATTACCCGTCGGACGGTGATTAGTACCGGTGCTGTTACGGATTATGCTTGGGATCATCGCAATCGATTGGCAAGCGTCTTTGAACGACCATCGGCTGCTGCGGAGACGACCAAACGAACTACGTATGTGTACGACGCTTTTGATCGACGGGTTGGGAAGCGTTTAGATACCAACGGAGATACAATTGCAGATCAAGCCGATGCGTGGATTTGGGACGGTCAGCACGAGGTCATTCAATATCGCGATGTGGACGGTGCGGGGGCTACCCAGTCGCATCGGCTATTGAATCGATGGTTGTTTGGTGCCCAAGTCGATCAAGTATTGTCTGACGAGCAGTATGCTGCTGGCACAGGTCCTTTGGTATCGGCGACGACCGCCAGCGCAACGACGGGCAACACGCTCTGGACCCTCACCGATCATTTGGGAAGCGTACGTGACGTAGCGGACAACAACGGTGTGGTTCGTCAGCACTTGGTGTTCGACAGTTTTGGACGACGAACACGTGAGGTCGACTACGACCCTTCGGGAGTAGTGATTGCCAGCAACGATCCGGCGGCCATTGATGAACTGTTCGCATTCACTGGTCGTGACTGGGATTCCGACGTCGGTCTCCAATACAACCGCGCTCGCTGGTACGACCCAGCGACAGGTCGATGGCTGTCCCGAGACCCAATCGGCTTCGGTGCGGGCGATGTGAATCTGTATCGCTATGTGGGAAATGGACCAACGAATAATGCAGATCCAAGCGGATTCGTTGATTCCCCTATCCCCTTTTATGTACTTCCGTGGAATGATTTTCCGGGATTTGAACGCAAAAGATTTCAAGGTAGTGAAGGACAGGGGATGTTTGCAATGCGGAACTGGATTAAATCCGATCCGGCGCGCGCAAGGAATTTCTTTGAGTCGTTTTCGCGAGAGTGGGGAGATTTGGTTCGAGAGGCTTCAATTGCGAATGATGTACCCGAAGCGATTGTTTGGGCAAGCATATATTCTGAGTTAGTTGGATTCAAGGAGAACGATTATCTGGACTTCGGGCGTACTCGAGGTCCAGGGCAATTATCTGACGCAACACGAAAATATTATGCATGTGAAGGTCGTTGGGATCAGATAATGCCCGGAACCTCGTTATCTCGTGGAGAAATGTTTGTTTCTAGAATGCGATCATTAAACCAGCTTGGCCAAATTCACTTGCCACATTACTCACATCCCTCCGAATTAACAATGTTAATGCAGTATATCTATTTTCAATCGTGGGTAATTTCTGCTCAGCTGAAGGAAATCGATTTGGCAGCAAAAGGCGGCGGCGTACTCTCAATCATGCCGGGTAATTCAATAATTGTTCCGCCGATGTCCCCCAACGCTCTGAATAGTGACGCCATGAAGTTAAGTTCGATGAGTAGCCCACCGGTTGGAGCAGATTTTAGCAGCAATTTGGCACGACTCGCCGTCATCATTGTTTACATGAACCGTGAACATGCACTTGCAACGGGTGGAAGTGGTAGAATGTGCTACGAAGGTCCAATCACTGTTGGCGGAGGACAAGCAGGTTTCTTACTTGACGCGTTCCAAAATGGCTGGTTTAGGATCCGTAAAAACCATTTAATTCTTAATTAGTAATCATCAAAATGAATGGCGGCGCGTCTTACAAGAGAAGGTGGTTATTGCCAATCATAATTGTGATTTGCATTGTGACCACTTGCGTTTTCCTAATCGTTGTGGATTCCATCCGCTACAAAAGCGTTGCGGCAATAAAATGTAAGCCGTTTGTGGAATACGCGGATTTTGCTTTAGATGGCGACCTAATTGTTAAATTACGAGGTGATGTCAAATCTGATACTTTGGCGATTACGGCACTCAAGTTATCGAAGTCACAATTGACGATTTTGACAGGATCCGTTGAAATCAAGAATTTAAATCCAGAAGCGCTCGACCATCTCGGTCCGATTGAAAGCGTAACCATCGTCCAAGTTTCAGAGGGTCGCCAAATTGACTCAGCAGTAGCCGCAAAGCTACGCTCAACGTTCCCGCGCTGTACGTTGTGGACATTTTCTAGGCTTGTTTGGAACAGTGATCTAAAGCAGGAATTGGCCGCATTTCCCGCTGGTTCATATATCACCTGTTATGATCCTCCGCCTCCCCTAGAAGAGAGCTTTTCTAACCTCGGTGAAGTTGGCATTTCTTGGATGGGGGAAGTGAATGAATAGCATGATGCAATGCTTGCGGGCGACAGTTTTCCATTTGATTAGCTGTCACAGCGATCGTCCTTATCGGAATAAGTGAATGAAAAATCGGAAAGAATTTTGGTGAACCTCGGTTCCTAGTTTCGTTCGTTCCGCCATCAACATACGTTCTCGCTTATTACATCGCAGGCGAAAAACAGTAAGACGGGTTGAAAACAACACCGTGACGAACAATGTGCAATCAAGGCCGCTGGCGGTCTAGGCGGCAGCACTTACAACAAAATCAATTCCCCTGACAAGAAATTACGATAAGGGAAATAACTAGGACGAAGAACGACGTATTGCCAGCCCGTCAGGGGGACCGAACTTTTACAAAGTAAGCGAACCCGAACACTTGCGAGGTCACAGCCGCTCGTTTATACGGGCTGATTGGAAGAAAGCTGTATGAGCTAATGCCGGGATTCCGGGGTATTCAATGAGTTGCTTCTGATTGCGACCGCTACACTTTGCCGCGAAGAATGCCTATGAGTTCATGGTCCGCCTTGCTCATTGACCATCAAGCGGAAGTTAATGCCACGGATTATCGCGGCAGGACTCCCTTAAAGTTCGCCAGGAACAATGGACATGCCTAATTGTATTTTGCTAGGCATGCCCTGAATTCGGCCGACCACATGTTTTCATTGATGCCATTAACCGTTGCTCGCGACTTGGTGCCAATAGATGGCACCTTCGTGAGTGTTTTGGAAAACTGCAATACAAAGATATTCTCCAATGATCTTCGCAAGTTTTCATGTCATCGGTTTGAATGGCGTATTCAGTTGTCATTGGCAATCTTCCATCATCAATGTCTCAGCTTCGATACCACTGCCGACTGTATGGCTTACTAAACCCGGCGTCGGGTTACGCAAGCTGCCAAAGCCGCTTTCCTAAAGGAAGCCTTCAGCTTTTCGCTTGCGTAAACGCGATGCTCCCGCCTATGCCAGGTTTTATTCGTTCGCCATCCGGCAGTGGCATTTCGCAGCCGGACAACGTAAACAAAATGGAAAGGAACTACATCATGACTACTACCAACACCAACAAACCTGCAACGAGCAAACCCGTTTTCAGAAAGCAGATGCCCAATGGCATCGGCGTTGCGGTCTTCCAAAACACTCACGAAGGTCGGACGTACCGTAGCGTGAACCTTCAGCGATCCTATCGCAAGAATGGCGAGTGGAAACGCATGAGTCTCTATCTCGACCACGAACACATCCCGTTTGTCATCGAGGCTCTCGATACGACTTGGAAATATCTGAATGATGCACTCATCCCGGCTTCCCACCCGGAGGCAATCGATGATTCACAGGTCGAATCACCAGACGACGTTCAAGGCGAGAATGCTATCGTCGCAAGCTGTACCGACGAGATCGCTTGATCGTTTCCACTCACTGCCGGTCCCAGTACTTTTCTGGGATCGGCAGCATTCATTTAGGGAATATTCTATGAGCACCATGATTGAACTGAACGAAGATCAATTCGCTTCGCAATACAATCCGATCGCTAACCAATTGAATCCAAACGCTTCATTCGATTGGGGCGACGAATTCGGAACGCTGTTTGAAACCTTCGGCGAGGAACTTGAATTTGTGTTACAGCAGGACAGCCTCAACGTTTGGACGATTGTTGACGGCGACGACGGAGACCTGTATGTAAACAGCGGCTTACACTTTGTAAATCGAATTGGCTATTTGATTAGCCAAGTTCCGGTCGCGGAGCACCTTGCAATTCAAGTGCGCTTGCCTTCCTCAGATGATGACGAGGCTGGGAACGAAAGGATTGATGAATGACTGTCACACTTGATGTCGAGATTTTCGATGACGTTTTTCATGGCTGCGCGCTTGCAGCCTATATCGAAGTTGCCCAGGCAATGGGCGGCCCACCAGATTCAGAAACGACTCGACGCCTCGCCTATCGCATGTTCGAACAAGCCCTCGCCGAGAAGCAGGGTAGAAGTATTGCTTGCACGAACGCCCAAGATGTGGCAGCCTGAACGAAGTCAGGGAGGACTCACCATGCAGGATGTCAGGGATATTGTTGCTATCATCCCAGAGTTCACGCTTTCTGAGCAGTTTCTGCTCCGTGACCGATTGGAAAATAGCATTAATGACTTGATCGAGCTTTCATCGGCGCAGACTGACCGCGAGCAAGTTGAAGAAATGGAACGACGACTTGAAGGCTACCTAGCCGGAACTATCCCCGCACAAGCCGCCGATGTTGCAATGGCTCAGATTCGCAAAGAGCTTGGTCTGTGAAACTCGACATGCTAGTGTCGACGCGCCGTGAGATCGCGACAGTTGCGAGGCAGTACGAATCCCTTAGGGTTGGTCTTGCAGAGCGAATTGTTACGGAAGTCGAGGTCAAACTCGCCCATATCCGGCAATATCCCGCTGGTTATCAGTTTGTAAGCTTTCAGCTTCGACGCGTAGAACTATCATCGGTCCCTCATCAGCTTTTCTACGCCGTCGTTAATGACGTTATCCCAATCCTCGGCTTTGTCCC
>JANMGV010000233.1:0-59040 GCA_031374825.1 Pirellulaceae bacterium | reverse complement strand
GAACCGATCGACAATCCCTTTGCAGTTGATGGGGTGGTTTCTTCCATTCTTGCGACCGCATGCCAACAACACCAGTTCAACTATTTGCTTTGGCACGAAGAGGATATCGCTCGAAGTCGTGATGTATCCGACGCGAAAATTGCCGAAGTCAAGCGGAACATCGACCGGTTCAATCAAGCTAGGAATGATTGGATTGAGAAGATCGACGATTGGATCACCGCCAACCTCGAACAGGAGTCGATCCAAAGCGTCGACGGGGCTAAGTTGAACACAGAGACGCCGGGAAGCGTTATGGATAGGCTGTCCATCATGGCCCTTCGAATCTATCACCTCGACGAGCAATTGGCCCGTCAAGATATTGACCAGCAGCATTTGGAGAAGGTCAATATGCGATTGGCCATTTGCCGTTTGCAGCAGAAAGATCTTGCCCAATCGCTTGAGGAACTGCTCCTGGACATCTACTCAGGTGTCAAACGTCATCGCACGTATCGTCAAATGAAGATGTACAACGATCCGACTTTGAATCCCTATTTGTATCAACGCCAAACACGCGTAGCTTCCTAGTGCTTTGTCCAGCTTAAACCATAGGGTTGGTGCGCGGGCGTCTCGCCCTCAATCTCTAGCTTTCTGCGGACGAGATGTCCGCGCACTAAAACATAGGAACCCAAACTTTTAAGTTTGACGAACCACTAGTCCATCGAAACTTTCCCAGCCTTCTTAACGGAACTCCGCAAGGTCATTGAGGCTTGCCGTGGACATACCGACTTGTCTTAGTTTTGCCTTCTCTGTCCCTCCCCAAGTACTTCATTAAGTGTTAACGATACGGAGTTTGAACTTCCTGATTTCGGTCTATTCCCGAAGATCTATGGGCAAGCAGGATGCGTACCACTTTTTTGAATTTACAAAAATCGTGCTCCAAACTAGCCAAACCTGGTCATTTCGTGGTAGTGTGGTAGTGGATTTCGGCAAGGCATTTCCCAGATAAAACTGCAAGCGTTGATCCAAAAAACGAAATTGAAGTGAAATCTGCGGAACCTCTCACCCATCGCTGTGTTGCTTACCTAATAGCCGATTTTTCGCGTTTTCTCGTTGTACAAAGACCTGGGCCCATACTTGAGAGCTAACGCTCCGATTTTTTAGGGATGCGATCATGAAACGAGTGTCTTTTGCTGCCTGTTCTGTTTTCGCTATTTGTTTACTCGCACCGATTAGTTTTGCTCAGCAGCCGCCAGGACCTCCTGGCGCAGGCATGATGAGAATGCTGCCGGTGATGGCAGCTCTTGACGCAGACCAGAACGGCGAGATTTCGTCCGATGAAATCGCAAAGGCGACGCAAGCCTTGAAAGCACTCGACAAGAACAGCGACGGCAAACTCACTATCGAAGAAATTCGCCCCAAAATGGACGGGATGATGCACGGCGGGCGGCGGCCAGACGGCGGTGGATTTGGATTTGGAAGTAGCGAAGCCGCCAACGGAGTACCGAGTTCCGCGAGTCCCTCTGACAAAATCGACAAGATCATGGACCTCGACAGAAACGGCGATGGCCGGATTGCTAAAGAAGAGCTGCCCGAAAGTGCCCAGCGAATGCTCGGAAAAGCGGACGCGGACAGCGATGGTTATCTGACTCGCGACGAGATTGAAAAAGTTGCGGATACATTGCCACCACTGGGAGCAATGGGCCAAGGAGGAAATGGAGGCAGTGGATCGGCTGGCGCTCGAGGACGTTTTGGCGAAGGAATGGGCATGGGCATGGGCATGTTTGCTGATGGCCCAGCAGCAATGATCGATCGTTTGTTTCGTCTCGATGCAGACAAAGACGGAAAGCTAACGCGAGAGGAGTTAAGCAAATTGAAGGATCTGTTTGGCGATCGCGCAGGTTCGCGTCGCGGACGACCTGGCGAGAACGATCGACCAAAGTAAGTTCAATGGCGAACGCCATTCGCGCCGCGCATGGATAAAGGGTTCCTGCTAACTGCATGAACCGTTCGCTGTGGGGTAAGAATTCTTTTGCACATACCCAAGATTTGAGCGTAGAATGCGATCAAAACTTTTGACGACCGATCATCGCATCTGCCAAGATTTCTTTATTGGTGTATTCAAGCACACTGCCAGACGTCACGCCCCGAGCTAATCTGGTGATCGCGACCGGACAATCACTTAGCAAGTTCGAAATGTAAAGTGCCGTTCCGTCGCCTTCTACGTTCGGATTGGTTGCCATGATTATTTCGGAAATATTTCCGGTCCGCACGCGTTCCAGCAACGGCTCGATCGTCAATTGATCTGGTCCGATTCCTTCGAGTGGCGCAATACGACCAAGCAGGACATGATAGAGACCTTGATAAACTCCAGCTTGTTCTAAAGCTATCAAGTCGCGAGGTTGTTCAACAATGCAGAGTCGACTCGTATCGCGCTTTGGATTAGCGCAGATTAGGCACGTGTCGCTTTCAGCCAAGTTATAACAAATCGCGCAGTAGTGGACATTCTGGCGAACGTTTCTAATTGCATCCGCTAGCGCAAACGCCTCGGATTCGTGAACTCGCAAGATATGGTAAGCCAGACGTTCGGCGGTCTTACGACCTATGCCGGGAAGCTTTCCTAATTGGTCCACTAAATCAGTAACGGATTGCGCAATTTCGGCCATCGTGGCTTTCAGCTCGCATCTATGTGAACGCTGCGACGGCGACGTTCTTTGCGGCGAGTATCGTCAATCATGCCAGAAACTTTGTCGACTTGATCAATCCCTAGCAACGTCAGTTTGGGATGGGTATTGTCACTGCCTTCTAGAACAATTGTGCCGACCCCTAACATCCGTTGGATGATGCCTTGACGAAAAGTAACATCGTCGATGTCGACAACGTCTATACGGTCGGTGGTTCGCGTCAGAATCCCTCGTTTGTGAATAAATCGCTGACTAGTCAACTCATAGTGAACGGCGATTCGCTCGTAAAAATAGATGCCGATCGCGATTAACCACCAGACGCCAATTACGACCCCCGCGATGAGAGCCAAGGGTGCGTTGGGCGGCCAATATTCTTTGGGAAGCAAGATTAGCGCAACGACGATGGCGATCGTCACGAGAACTGAGAATAGCCAAGTTCCAAACATTGCCTTGGCAGAGTACCCACCGGACCAAAGAGACACCTCTGGCTCGGTTGAGTCAACTTTGGACTTTTGAGACATAGCCACTTGGAACGCATTTTTCGATGGATCAATTGGTTGATCTTGGCTCATCGCTTTACATTGCTCCCGAATTTGGTGTGCGGATCAATTAACTATCGTGCCGTCAGTATACCGGAGTCTCTCAGGAATCCACTACCCGGTAACCAATTCACGAAGCGTTCTTCGTGGAATTGTCCCGTAGCAAGTATTACCCCCGACTCCCAATTGGGTATCAAATCTGTTCTACTTAGGACAGATTGACTCGGCTTATTGTGTATTCGCCCGAGACACATGAATCTTGGATGGAGGCTTTGCAAGGAAATGCGTTGTCCGTACTGTCAAATGGATAACGATAGTGTTCGCGACTCCCGCGTCGTCGAAGATGGAAAATCTATCCGACGAAGGAGGGTGTGTAACCATTGCAAAAGGCGATTTACGACCTACGAACGCGTCGAAGCGTCGCTCTTGGTTATTAAGAAAGATGGCGCGCGCGAATCGTTTATGCGAGAAAAAATCGAGCGCGGCCTCGAGCGATCTTGCTGGAAACGCCCCGTCAGCGCGGAGACCATCCGTCAAATGGCGGAAAACATCGAGAACCAAATCCAAGAAGAATTCGACTTGGAGGTTCCAAGTCGCGAGATCGGCGAACTGGCGATGAAGCAATTGGCAGATATCGACCAAGTCGCTTTTGTACGCTTTGCGAGCGTCTATCGCGAATTCAAAGATGCCTCGGACTTTGTCGAAGAGCTTCGCCCCATGCTCCACCGGAATCGTCGACCTAACCAAGTGCCTGCAAGCGACGACTAATAAATTAATTCTGCATGGAGCTTACAAGTCATGAAGATCACGATCTGGAACGAGTTCGTACACGAGCAAACCAACGCAGTTGTCAAAGCAATCTACCCGGAGGGCATTCACAGCGTCATTGCTAAAGCTCTTGCTGAACGAATCCCAACCGCAGCCATTCGGTGCGCTACCCTGGATAAATCGGAACATGGACTCGATCAAGAAACACTGGATCAAACGGATGTCCTTTTCTGGTGGGGACATACGGCGCACGACAAAGTATCTGATCAAGTTGTCGAACGCGTGCAGGCCCGTGTGCTTAACGGAATGGGCTTGATCGTTTTGCATTCAGGGCACGCTTCCAAAATCTTTCGGAAATTAATGGGAACAAGCTGCATGCTTCGATGGCGCGAAGCCGGAGAGCGAGAACGACTGTGGATCGTTTCGCCGGGCCACCCAATCGTGCAAGGCTTTGAGAACGAATATTTCGAAGTTCCGGCCGCAGAAATGTACGGCGAGTTCTTTGACATCCCACAACCCGATGAGCTGATCTTTGTCAGTTGGTTTGAGGGTGGCGAAGTGTTTCGGAGCGGATGCACGTTCCTTCGCGGTAAAGGCAAAATATTTTATTTTCGTCCAGGGCACGAGACGTATCCCATTTACTATCAAGACGAAATTCAACGCGTGCTAGCTCAAGCTGCCGTTTGGGCGTCCCCATCAGGCAGCAAATATTTTGGCGATGGCCGCAACATCCTCCATCCCGTTTCGCCCATCTCCTCCATAAAGCCACCAGGTCTGTACCAGTAACTGGAAGTTTCGCGTCAATCTAGAATTTGTGCATGCGATGTCCAAGCAATAATTCGGCCAATCCATAAATGACCAAAGCCTCCATTTGCAACAAGGCAAACGGAGGCTTTGGTTTTCTGGAGTGTCTTCAGAGATAACAGACTAGAAATTGAAGGTCAATCCAAGGTTGATTCCGTGAAGGAACATTGAGTCACTTACCAATCGTCGTTGTGGAGCGATCGGTGTCGCCAAAATGTTCGCTACGTCAATGTTCGTATCGATTTGATTTCCCGCCGTCGCTACGTTCGAGAAGAACAAGAACGAGTAGCCGACGTCGAATCGTACATTGCTATTGATGTGATATCCAAGTTTCGTGTCAAACTGTGGGATGAACGCAAAGGTATTGCGAGATGCAGTTCCTGCGTTACTCTTTTGCACCAACAATCCGCGATTTGCACTGATCGTTGCTCCGCCTGGAGGTGTTTCAGTGTAACGACCCGTGTTGTTGATCGATTGATTCATGTTACCGAGTGCAAACGTGCTCGAGTTTTGTAACGTCCACTTGCCGCGTGTCCATTCGGACATGAGACCGAATTGCCCACCATGGAAAGTATTCGCTGTCGAAAACCGATCGCTGGTCGTAATTACCGTACCATTTTGAATGGCGTTAGTAATACCATCGGTGATACGTGTATTCAAATCCAAACGATCGCTTAAGCTTGCGAACATGTACCCGCCGATCAAGTCGACACGATTACTGCCGGACTTGGCAACCAGGAATCGACCATAACCTTCTGCGGCAGTGAGCCCCAGTCGACTTGAGGTCGTTACCGCGCCAACATTGCTGCCGGCACCGTCGTTGAAGCCCACAAGATATACGAAGTTATCGCCTAGCGAAGTATTAAAGAAAGGGACGCCTACCGAGGGGACGCCGGTACTTGCAAATGTTCTATTAACATTGCCACCAAATAATCCGAAACCTCGGCCGCCGATACCTACGGATTGGCTATCGTCGAGCCACATTCCTACCCCGACGCGATAGCCAGGCAGTACTCCGGTTCCAATTGGCTGGTTTCCACCAGCCAGAATCGTCGTACCGGGATTGTCCAAGGTCGGCGGAATCACCGCAGTTGGATGACTGGTAACTAACGGAGGCGCGTCGCGACCGCCAGCGAACCATAGCAATGTCTCTGCCTCGGCCCACAGCGTCCGCGTGTAGCTTAACGGGGCGCTTCCAAAACTTACGGCCGGACTGTAGCTAGCCGGAGCTACTTGAGACTGGTCATCGTATTGCGGTCCAAAGTTTTGATCATCGACATAAGGGATACCGTCATCGGTTGCCGTATGGCCGATGTACTGGGAGTTGGGAATAACCGCATTCGATTTAAATGCGTCGGGGCGAGCGTCAGGTGTTAGACTGACGGGAACGCCAAGTTCCGAATCCCCAATCCTTTGCGGATCATCACCGATTCGTCCCACGCTGGACCTCGGCGTACCTGCTGCAAAGGGTTGCTGTGCATGCAAAACTGTATTAAAGCTTGCACCGGCAAGTAAAAACGACAATAACAAACGATTCTTTTTCATATGTTGGGTCTCGCTAAGCGGGAGCTTGCGTAAAGTTCGTACAATTGAATCGACCATTAAAGGCGGAACCTCGATAAAAGAAGGATTGCGTGGAATAGATTGCCTAGATTAACCAGACTGCGATGCCCTCACTCCTTCTCGTTTCCAATGCACAGAAAACCGATATTGATAGCAGCCGAAACGACTCACCATCATTAGACTTGGATTAGTTGTTGCTGCGGAAAATCGATGAGATATTGACGCTGTGCCTTCGTTTCCCAACGGGATAGCAGGAATGAAATCAATGACAGAGGCGAATGGCGTGCATCAAGAAAATCCGGCTGATGCGAAAACGGGATCGGAAATGGCTGCGATGAAACCCAATGCCGATTTGCCCGAGACGCACGCTCGTGACCTTGGGTCGAAAACGAAGGGCAAGTTACCTTCGCGTCCGCGTGTTTCCGCAGGCTGGTGGATACCTGGAATCTCGACTGCCAAAGTCAACCATTGGTTGGCTCAACTGCAAGAAGTCAACGCTCACGAACCTCGATGTCGAGAAATGTCGGAGCCTCAAATTCGCAAGGAATCGCTTTCCTTGATGTACCGGGCGAAAAGTGGCGAGCCATTGTTCCGATTGCTTCCGGAGACATACGCGCTTGTTCGCGAAGCGGGGCGTCGCTCACTGAACATGCGGCACTTTGATGTGCAAATCGTTGGTGGTATTTCGCTATTTCACGGTTGCATTGCAGAAATGCAAACCGGCGAAGGCAAAACATTGACCGCGACGCTGCCACTGATCCTTCATAGTTTTCTTGGCAAAGGCGCTCACTTGGCGACTGTCAACGATTATTTAGCACAGCGCGACGCGGACTGGATGAAACCTCTTTACGAGTTACTTGGTATCTCGGTCGGAATTGTCTTGACCGATCACAATCAAGACGAGCGACGCGCTGCATACGATGCGGATGTTACCTATGGCACCGCGAAAGAATTCGGATTTGACTTTTTGCGAGACCGATTGCTGATGCGAGCACAAGGTCGCGTGAGCGATGACTTCCTCGGTGCAGGTAGCAACCAACGATGGACGAGCAAAGGCGACCAGCCCGTTCAGCGCGGCATGCACTTTTGTTTAGTAGACGAAGCTGACAGCATTCTGATCGATGAAGCCCGAACGCCGCTAATTATTGGTTCGATTGGTGACCAAGCCCGCCAAGCGGTCATTGCAACGTACCGATGGGCCGCCGAAAACGCTCCGCAATTTGAACTTGAAGAGCATTTTACGATCGAGGAAGACACTCGAAAAATTGAGCTCAATGCCAAAGGCCGTCAACTCGTTCGATCGCTTCCTCGCGACGAGGATGTTCGAATGGTGGCTTTGGTTGATCTGTACGAATATATCGAGCGCGGAATCAAAGTCTTTCGCGACTTTCACCTCGATCGACAATACGTTGTGCGGGACGGCGAAATAGTCATCGTCGATGAATTTACCGGTCGATTGGCTGAAGGTCGCAAATGGCGAGACGGCATTCACCAAGCGATCGAAGCGAAAGAAAAGATCGAAGTCACCGTTCCCACGGGGCAGGCCGCACGAATCACGATTCAAGATCTATTCTTGCGTTACAAACATCTCGCTGGCATGACTGGAACGGCGGCTACCAGCGCGCGCGAACTGCGGAAAATTTACAAGACGCCTGTCGTCCAAGTCCCCACCAACCGCCCGCCACGCCGCACAAGGCTTGCCGACCGCGTGTACGGAACGATGATGAAAAAATTTGAGGCGATCGTCGAGGAAGTTCGCGAAGTTCACGCGCAGGGTCGACCGATTTTGATCGGTACGCGATCCATCGACAAATCGGCTATCCTCGCAAACATGCTCCGGCAACATGGTATTCAACCGCTGGTTCTCAATGCACACGAAGTCGAACGGGAAGCAGAAATTGTTGGCGAAGCTGGCCGGAAACTACGAGTTACCGTTGCGACGAATATGGCTGGACGCGGTACCGACATCCGTTTGGAAAAAGGCGTCGACCAACTTGGCGGCCTCATGGTCATCTGCACCGAACTTCATGACGCGGCTCGAATTGACCGGCAATTGATCGGACGATGCGGCCGCCAAGGCGACCCGGGTTCTTACCGCCAATACTTGTCCTTGGACGACGACATTTTGCGTACCGGTCTGGGAATGAAGAAGGCCGATACTCTGAAAAAGCTCGGCGAAGCAGCTACGGGAGCGATGCACTCGTACGCTGGACTTTTCCGAACCGCCCAGCGAAGGGTCGAACGAAAACACTTTCGTGACCGTATGTCGTTGCTGCACCACGAGCGCGAACGAACAAAAGTTCAACGGGAAATGGGCCAAGACCCGTACCTCGATACCGCAGAATAGTTCGCCACCGACCACATTGGCATACGTCTTATCAGCTCATCTCAAAAAGAGCTTGATGGCGCGGATTACCCATTCGACATTAGCAGTCGACCGTCAAGTGATTACCAAGACCAAGAAAGCGGCGAGGAGCGCCTTCGCTTCGGTCACAAGATTGACAGTCAAGCAGAGGTAGAGCCAAAACAACAGCCGTAACCGGCCACGTCTTATTACGGCTTCAAATTCAAGAACGCCACGGTGCGTACTCAGTTTGAGTAGAGAAGTGCCTTTCAGCTTTCGGTTAATATCTGTGTAACCGTTTACGGCCTTCGGAGTTGAATGCTAGACAATAGCTCGATTCGACTCGTGCTTAGCCATCGCCGGTGCTCTTTCTCGTAGTCGATCAATTTGCGACCTTTCGAGTATGAGTACCGTTTCCCTGAGTACGAGGAAATCCAGTTTGTCGCCTCTGTGCACGTACGACTGGCATCGGGGGGCGACGGGTATTGACTTTGTTTTCAATAGCCGATGGCCCCCGCCGCTTCCGAGCATGCGATGCTTCGCTTTTTTCTAGCCTTTCAATCCATTGTGATTTCGTAAAGCTTGTCGTGATAGAGACCGTACAGGCAATCTCGGTCACGCACAGAGCGTATTTCTGGCCCCGCCAATACAAAATTGTCTGATGGATCGCCAAAATGAATTAACAATCCGAAGCGATCGATTTGACGCAACATTTCACGAAAAATATTTTGCCACCGCTGTAACTCTTTGCGTGACTGGCGGACCGATGCCAAAGTGGTCCAACAATCACAATGCAGACGCGTCATCAACGTGAGTCTATCATCGCACGGAAGTTGTACTTCAATTTCTGGGTTACAAAAGGGAGTAAAACCGAATCTGCCCGGCGTCACATCATCGTCTTGAAGACCTCCGCGAAGCAATTTGAGCTTCAGCTCATTAGGTATCGCAGACTCAAGAGCAACGAAATCCGTTTGCTGCGGCAATGTTGCAATCACCCAAGTGCACAAAGCAGACGTCTCCTTTCACGATTTAAATTTCATAGCGAACGACTCGCATCACGGGGCGGCGGGAGTTGACGTTAATTCGAAAATCTGCTGGCTACCGCCGATCACGTGCATGTGATGGTTTTGGCAATTCTTCACGTCTCGAACCAGCCGAGGACTGGCCTAGTCGAGTAATCTGGTTTCGGGCGTTCCTTGTATCTGTCGTAGAACCGGTTCCAACCCGCTTTCGGTAACACAGCACCCGGAGTCCGTTGCTCATTGTCCTCGTAATCCGTGTGCGTTCCTACGTGCAGGCGAAACAGGTCATGCCAATACTGCTCGTCTGCGACTTGCTCGGGAGTCAGGTCAATGACAGCGAAACGACGGTACCATGATTCGTCATCATTCTCGTTTTCAACGATAATCGCATACCAAAACTTTTCAGTCCTGTAAAACAACATCCCAGAAAGTGGACCGTCGTAGAAATCGCAGTGCCAGAGCAACTTGACGTCTGAGCGTGGGATTTGAGGCGCGTTTTGGATGATCGAAGATTGGATTACTGACATCGATTGTTGTGCAGAACGTACTGCAATCTATGCGTCGGGGGAGTTGGGGCGTCGGTCGTATTTACGTTGTTGATCCCCAGCGTATAGATTGGGCGTTTAACTGAACCGACGGAGAGGGACGATCGTTCGTTACAAGTGGCTTGCGAACGCCCATTGTGCTGCGATGGCTCAACGGAGAGTCAGTGTATCAATCCGCATGCGAGTTGGCAAGTTTTTTTGCGAATCTGCAAATCCTGAGCCAGGCGATTGATATAGGGATTAAGACGGCGATCGTAAGGGGTCATGGAACAAGTCTCCACGAGCAAGTTGGGTAATTGAAGCCGACCCAAGATCAGCTCGAACTACACAACCGTGGCTCACGAGACAATTTGGCGCAAACCGAATGCAAGTGAAGCTCAATAGATTTTCCACATGCCGCATCTAAAATCGGCTCAGCGCTCCCATCGCCGACAATCAACACAACGCACCGTCGCCGGACGCAAAGATGTCTTCGCCAGCGCGCGCCCAAAGTCCACCGCCCCTCCAGAAACCAAGCGCAGTCGGCTTAGTTCAACGCTTCGCATCAGCGGGCCGGCGCGAGACGCGCTGATTTCAAAACCGACCCGACCTCCAACTCCGTTGTATGCGTTTGTTGGGCTCAGTCCATCGCTTATCGCTTGGCAAGTGAATCGAGGATTCGATCCACCTGCTCTGGCTCGGACTCGCGTAATTTTCGCAAGCCGTCCCGTATGACCCAGTCCACGTGATGCTCGCCCGCTTTTGCCCACCGTCGGCAAAGGTTTAAAACGAAAGCCGGGTGTTTCTTGCCAGCGTTCCGCAAGATGTTTCCGACGGATTTGCGGACGTACAGCGACGAATCAGAACGGAGCAAATCTAGCACAGCAACCAACGCCTCAGGTCTTTTGCGAGCAAGGTCGCGCAACCCTTCGCTCGCGGTCCGGCGGATGTTGGCGTCCGGATCCCGTGCCCACATGAGTAGTTTATCCAAGACGGCGTCCGGCTGCTTCTTGCTGATCTCCACGAGCGCGGTTGCAGCCACTTCCCGCTCCTGCCAGTTGTCGCTCGCAGCCAGATTCCGGATCTCGGGGAACGCCGAATTGGGGTCCGCGTGGCCCTTTGGAACCAATTGTGGCAAATCAGCGATCTTGGTAATCATCATCCCTCCAGGGACGCTAGCCGAACGAATAGGATCAGCCAGCGACGTGGTTCGATCCTCAATTGTCAAATTATCAGCCAACGTCGCTTCGCGTGAGTAGAGCAGCCTCTCCCAAGTTTAGGTTAAGCTTTGTGTTCCCCGTTAGCCATCGGTTTCCCTTGGATGGTGTCACAATATTATAACCTTGTGCAGTTGATGGCTGCCCCCTCCCAGAACCGGACGTGCGCAGTTAACGCATCCGGCTCCCCACGTTGATTTACAACCCCGCGCAGTGCTAGGCTGCTGATGGGTGATCGAATTACCATCATGTGCCTGGCTCAGTGTCCAGATCATGCTCAATCCGCCAGCCATCAACGCTCGGCTGCCTTCCCTCCACCAGAGTTACCCAGCTTCATCGTTGCTCTTCGGCTCAAGCCCTATAGCAACGCTGCAACACTCGATACTGAGCAACCGGCTAAGAGCTACTCAGGCGAAAATCTCAACCACTTGTCTTCAAGCCATTTCCAGAACGCACGTTTACTGCTTTGTTATCTGAGTGTTTGAATTGACGTACTGGTCTAGGTTTCCAGATTCCGCGACTGACTTGATCAGTTGGTTGCGTTCCGACAATAATTTACGCATGTGTCGCGTGACAAACAACCAATTGGCGAAGCTTCCTACCACGCCAAAAGGAGATGAAAAATCGAAGACATCGTGCATGGCCGTACCAGTATCGCATGTCTCAAAAAAATGGTCGTGATCGAATCTTGAGAACGCACCGGATACCATTGCGTCTCGAAAATGAGTTGGGCGACTAAATTGGGTAATACGAACAGTCAAACGCTGTCGCACAAAGAAGTGCGTTGCCTCCCACGTGACAGTCTCGTCAAGTTCGATCAAACCCGAAGTCCTACCCGCGATTGCCCTTTCGTTCGTTCGCGATGTTGATTCAACGTGCAAATCTATGCTGCGCGACAAGTCAAATACGGTCTCAATCGGTGCAGCAATTTCGGTGGTGAGTGTAATAACGGGCATTCGAGATTGAAACAGATAACGACTTACATCAGCGGGCCGGCGCGAGATGCGTTGACTTCACAACCGACCCGACCGCTGGCTCCCTTGCATGCGATTTTTACGCCACAGTTCGGCCGCGGCGTTGTCCAGAAATGATTATAGCAGACATGAGGATCAGTGAAACAACTCCACTCAGGACAGTCATGTGAAGCCCTTGGCCTCGCATTCCAGTCAGGATCGCAACGGCAAGTGGAAGCAACAATGTGGCAAAGCATGCCGTGATCTGGCGATTTTTCACGGTACTGTCGATCGGCCATTTTCGTGATCGCACTCGATACGCAAAACCGCCAACAGGAATGCTGACAAGTATCAGAAGGTATCCGATTGGATTTGGATCGTCTTTCACAGCAATTGATCTGGGAAAGATCAGTGGAATTGCGAGGATGACCGCAATTATCCCTGCCAGCGTCAAGTATAGTAACGGTCCTCTGTGTTTCTTCGCCGAGGGTACCACAGACGCTCGCGAATCCATGACACTGGGCGGCGTATTCGAATTTGCCTCTTGCTCCATTGATCGCTTTGCGAATGGTTCTGCGTCGTGGCGTAACGCCTGGATTCAGTGAGTGCGAGCGGTTGACTATACGTCAGTCAAAACGGCCGATCGAGCACTTTGCTCCACGCCATAGTTATCCGAAATCTTGGAACGGTCTCACACGATTGCATATGCACATGCCCCAGCGACAATGTATGCGAAAGGGATCGAAGCAATCGCCAGTCCTACAACTACCGATGCGTAAAATATCTTAAGCGGTGATTTGGATGTACGTAAAGCGAAATACCCGGCGGTCAGGATAAAAATCGGAAATCCGACAATTCCTATCGTGCATGCCATCATCATCAACGCGGCATTCTGATGCCCCAAGGAACCCGCAAATTTGTGCGGGTTTTCAACGATCCTGGTCGCGGACAACACAATCACAAGTGACACTGCTATCACCGCAGTTGCAGTAAGCAAATCGCGAATGAGTAGTTGTGGTCGACCACTGTTTGTTCGTTCGTCCAATGCCGACACCTACCTGGCATGAAAGTTTGTTTGCCCGAAAACGTATTGCAATCTATGCGGTGGGGAGCGGGGTTGTTGGCCCGTTCGAAATAATTTTGAAGCACGAGTTATAGATTGGGCGTCGAACTGAGCCGACGGACCAGGACCATTGATCGTTACAAGTGGCTTGCGAACGCCGCTTGTGCTGCGTGGATTCAACGAAGCTTCAGTGTATCACTCCCAATTCGAGTTGGCAAGTTTCTTCCGAATCTGCATATCCTGGGCCATGCGGTTGATGTACGGATTAAGACGGCGATCGTTAGGTGGCATCAAAAAGTCTCCTCGAGCAAGTTGCGTAACTGAAGACAACACAACATCACGCCGAACGACTCAACCTTGGCTCACAAGAGAAGCAGGCGTAAGCAGAATGCAGGGGAAGCTCAAAAGATTTTGCACAAACCGCATCTAAAATCGGCTCACCGCTCACATCTCCCACAATCAACTATACGCATCGCCGCGCGACTTGAAGATGTCGCCGCCACCGCGCGCCCCATTCCAAAGCCCCTCAAGAAAACAAGTGCAGTCGGCTTGGTCCAACGTCCGGCCGAACGGGGCCGCCGCAGTTGATGCCCCATTTGAAAACCGGAATTCGGCGGCTCCGCGTTCACGCCTTCATTATCCAACGAAACGAGTTGTGGGCCTGTTCACAGTCGCAGCTAGGTTTATATGTGATGGCGCGTACTTTCGTCGTACTTTTTCAGTTCTTTGATCCAAGCAATCGTCTAATGCTAGTGTTGCGAGAGGCTCGCTTTGTTTACCCAAGTTGTAGTGAGCCCACAATGTGCCCCAAAGGCCTGGGAGCAAAACGGCCGAACTTAGGAAAAGGAAGCATTGAAGTTGCCAGCGGCCATTTCCAATCAGATAGGCCTGCATGCAAAGTTCTTCTTCAGGATCCATGCTATATCCAAGGACCACATGATCCAAGTCGTGCTTGGTAAAACCAGGAATCAGCTTCAGCCCTTTGCTGTCCAACATGTTTGCCAAGTCATGCCCAACCGTACCGACAGGAAGTGACCGCATGTAAGCCATCTTTTGCCTGCAGGAGTTGCGAGCGACAAAAAGTTGCAAGGGTTTAATTACGCAGCAGATCTTTACATACTGTGTAACGTTGCCGAGAAATTCGCGCAAAGGGGATATTTCCCGATTCATTTGCCGTTCGGACATTTCGAATCTCCATGTGTTCGAGAATAAATGAGGAATCTGAAGTTCAGTCGGATAACGAATAAGATCAGCCAGCGATGTGGTTTGTTTCTCAATTGTCAGATTACAAGCGAACATCGCTCGCGTGAGTAGAGCAGTCCCTTTCGGCTTTAGGTTAAGGTTTGTATTCACTGTTGTCCACGTGGTTTCCCGTTGTGGTGTCGCAATATTTTAAGCATGTCCAATTGGGACCTGCCCCGTCCCAGAGCCGGACGTGCGCCGTTAACGCATCCCGCTCCGGCTATCACTTGCCCTCCAATATGAACACGCTTTGGGCAGGTTCCGACAGAAACAAGAATTTCAGCGCTCAATACCGTTCAGGGCTGGATAGCAACGCGTTCGCTGCATCAGCACCGCGTCCCTTTCCCCCTCGCTTCCCTTCTGCCAGAGATGCTTTACTAGGCTTCAACGTGCCTGTTACCAAACACGCTGCAACACGCGATACTGGGCCTTCGGCCAAGAGCTACTCAGGTGGGAGTCTCACGCTCTTGTCCTCAAACCATTTCCAGTACGCACGATCAACATCTTGTTATGCTATCGTCGGAGCGGGCGGCCACCCCCAAAGTTTTGAGATTTCTGCGGGGCCAAACCACCAACACCGCTTCATTTCTAGATGCGACCAATCAGCTCGACATGTCCATGATTCCAAACGCGCGGACAGCAAGTATACCCTCTGGGCCGGTCGCCACCAAATGAGTTGACGATTGCCAACTCCAGTTCGTATTCGACCTCCACGATAGTCAAGGACACTTGAGTCACGGGCAGCTTCAAAATAAGCGCGACATATTTGCGGAGAATGGCCATAAATCGAAAATCGAATTCGGTCTTTGTCATCCCGTCCGCTATAGTGGCCATCCAAAAATCGTGACCAATCCGGATTTCGCTCTGCTTCCCAAAGCTGGCCCCCTTTTTGCGTTACCAGCACCTCTTTGTCTGGTTTGCCGCGTGGATCAATCAAGTCCTTGCCAGTGATGAGACCCTCTCGCTCAAATTTGTCCAACGTCTCAATTACCTGTCTGGGCGTCAGACCGTGTGCGGCATAGCTGAACTGATAGGGGAAGATTTCAGGATGGTACATTCGACGACATCCACCCAGTGTCGCCGCCATGTCAAGAATCAACAACTCTGATTCCGTTAATGCGGACGCACCTGTCCTGGATATCGGTTTTCCCATTTTGTCGGGGTAATCGCCCCGTAAGCATAACGTATTGCAATCTATGCGTCGGGGAGGAGAGTTGTTGGCCCTTTTGGTACGCGTTTGATCCCCGACGTATAGATTGGGCGTTGAACTGAGCCGACGGAGCGGGACGATCGATACAAGTGGCTTGCGAACGGCGAATGTGCTGCGTGGATTCAACGAAGCGTCAGTGTATCACTCCCAATTCGAGTTGGCAAGTTTCTTCGAATCTGCATGTCCTGGGCCATGCGGTTGATGTACGGATTAAGACGGCGATCGTTAGGTGGCATCGAAAAGTCTCCTCGAGCAAGTTGCGTAATTGAAGACAACACAACATCACGCCGAACGACTCAACCTTGGCTCACAAGAGAAGCAGGTGCAAGCAGAATGTAACTGACGCACAAAAGATTTTGCACAAGATGTATCCAAAATCGGCTCACCACTCACATCGCCCACAATCAACCCAACAAATCGCCGCACGACATGACCATGTCGTCGTTAGCGCGCCCACACTCCAAAGCCCCTCAAGAAAACAATCGCAGTCGGCTTTATTCAACGACAGCGGTAACTCGGCGGCGGCCAGGAGACTTTGATTACAAAACACGCCCGATCCGCCGCTCAGGTTGACCGCTTTTGTTTTGTCGCTTCAGCGGGAGGTTCAACGTCGCCCACCCAAGATTGAAGTTTCCTTCTTAAATTTCTCAATTGCCGGGTCGGTCACCGCAGGGCCAACCCATACCGTGCGAAGCGTCTTTGTTGATCGCAGGTATTCAAGTGACTTGTCCGTCATCCGAGTACCGTCCATGACGAGAGTTTTCACGCGAGGAAGCTTCGAAAGGTGCGCGACCCCCTCATCGCCAATCGCCGAGTTGGGCATTTCGAAAGTCTCAAGGCCAGACATCGTTGACAGGTAAGCCATGCCTGCATCAGTGATCGCACCGCAGTCCGAGATTTCGAGTACTTTCAACGAGTCAATCTTTGCAACATGAGCTAGTCCCTCATCGGTAACCTTGACCTGTTTGTCGGAAAAAATTTCAATGTCATCTCTGAACTTGAGGACTGCGAGGTGCTTCAGGCGGGCGATCTGTTCGAGTATGGCATCATCGCAGTTGCGTTGTATGCGCAGCACGCGGAGATTTGGTGCCTCGTTGATGATCCTGTCAATACCGAATTCCCTCGGCGCCCAGGTGGTCAATTCGACAATCTCGTCGGACCAATCGGCAAGGCGAATGTCGGCTCCGGCATTATGGTATGTCATCCGCAATGCCTGTCGCCGGTGTTGACGTTTTTTCACCGCAACAACGACCGCAAACAATACACACATGACTGCCATTAAAATAAGCAGCGAACGAATAGAGAATTGAACCTTCTTCGGAACGATTGCACTGAGTGATTGTGTCATGTGAACCGACTCGCGCGGTGGAGATCCGACAGTACGTATTGCAATCTATGCGTCGAGGGAACGGGGTTGTTGGCCCCTTTGGTACGGTTTTGACCACCGACGTATAGATTGGTCGTTGAACCGAGCCGACGGAGCGGGAGTATCGTTCGTTACAAGTGGCTTGCGAAAGCCGATTGTGCTTCGATGGCTCAACGGTGAGTAAGTGTATCAAGCCGCATGTGAATCGGCAAGTTTTTGCGAATCTGCGTATCCTGGGCCATGCAATTGATGTTCGGATGAAGACGACGTTCGTAAAGGGTCATGGAACAAGTCGACGCGAACAGGCTGCGTAATTGCAGACAACCCCGCACCACTTCGAACTACACAACTCGACGCCGAATATGACCTTCCAGTATGAACAAAGGTTGGACAGGCTCCGACAGAAACAAGAACTTCGGATCTCAATACCGTTCAGGGCTGAATAGCACAGCGTTAGCTGCATCAGCACGGCATGCCTTTCATCCTCGCTTCCTTTCTGCGAGAGAGGCTTTTCTGGGCTTCAACGTTGCATTTCGGCTCATGCCTTATAACAGCGCTGCAACGCTCGATACTGAGTTTCCGGCTAAGAGCTACTCAGGTGGGTGGCGCACCCGCTTGTCTTCAAACAATTTCCAGAATGTACGTGCATTGGATTGTTCGTCCTTACGAACCGCCGTTTAGTTGGCGAATCAGATCGTTCAAAAGGAAGTTCCTTCGAATCGAAAGTTCGAGTTCATGGCCGATCGAATAGAAAATAATATCGCCACTCCGATCGTATCCTGCAAGATTGTCAGGGTAGGGTGTCTGCCAATTGGTGAAATCGTTAGCCATACTGAGCATGGTTTGTGTTCTTGTGTTGGCGGCGTATACCCGGCAAATCGCCGTAACCAAATGATCTGTACCATTCTCACGCAGGTATTCTTTGTATCCGAATAGATCGGTCGTTTCTGTTTGTTGGACAATGTCCTTACACCAAGCATAATCCCAGTTTTCATCCACAACAAATCTATGGGGCGGATGTATCCGGTAGAGCAACGAAAAGAAGCCAGAACTCTCAAAAAGTAGGCGGCATATCTCTCGATAAGTCAGGGGGCACTGTGCAAGCTCAAGCGACCAGTGCCATTGGTCTCGCTGACGAATGACAGCTTGGCAACTATCGATATCAATCATCGCAAGCTCGCCTTGAAGATTGGACGAACGTTTGAGTTCAATGTTTGAGTTAACGGTTTGTTAACGTATTGCAATCTATGCGTCGGGGAGGGGAGTTGTTGGCCCTTCTGATACGCGTTTGATCCCAGACGTATAGATTGGGCGTCGAACTGAGCCGACGGAGCGGGATGGATGGTCGTTACAAGTGGCTTGCGAACGGCGAATGTGCTGCGAGGGCTCGACGCGAGTTAGTTTATCAATCCGCATGCGAGTTGGCAAGTTTTTGCGAATTGGAGTTTTTGAGCGGGCGCGGGGTTTGACTTTGGGAACGTCTGTGCGTGCTGAGTTTCCGGCGTGGCGCAGCGTTGAGGAACGCCGCTTTCGTGGCGTTTTCTGAGGGCCGTTGGGGTGGATGAAGTTGACCTAGGGACTGGAGGAACCTTCGATTGATTCGCAGCAGGAACTTTAGGGCGTCGACTTACTGGCGGTTAGCTTCGAGTACTTTATGTTCTGGCAGATTGCCGAAGTGCGAAGAGTATTTAGCGACGTGCATAGCGTAATGCTCGATAGGAATGGTGGTAAAGTTGCGAATGGGTATAGCTTGGGCTATGCGATCGGATGATCGATTGAGGACAATCGATCTACAATCGGGAGGAGGGATGAACGATTGAGGACAATTGTTTTACAATGGGATGCGGGGGCGGGAACGATTGGGGACAATCGTTCTACAATGGGATGCGAGGGGATGAACGATTGGGGACAATCGTTCTACAATGGGGTGACGGGGGAGAACCTTGATCTTGCGAAGTTTTTATACCGGCATCCTTTGCAAGCAGGTGCGGGCTGTTTCGGAAATCATTTCGTCGTCATTGGCCAATAAATTGGTGATGAGGGGGACGGCAGCTTCGATATTTTGATTCGTGGCTACGATCATGGCGTTTCTTAGAATGCCGCGATACTTGACTCTCCACAATGGCGTATGTCGAAATCGCTTACGGAATTCTTCGGGACTCATGCTTAGCAGTTCCAGCACGTCCAATCCCATCGGTTCGAGTGACGACTGAAATTCGGCATCTTGGGTTGGAATTGGTTTTCGGTTCCAAGGACAGACTTGCTGGCAAACGTCACAACCGAATAGCCAATCGCCCATCTGTTGTTGCAAATCTACGTCAATGGTGCTTCGATGCTCAATCGTCAGGTAGCTGATGCATCGACGCGCATCCAAAACATACGGAGACGGAAAAGCTTTTGTTGGACACGCATCTAGGCACGCGGTGCATGTACCGCAATGGTCGCTTACGAATGGCTCTTTCTTGGGAATGTCTACGTCTAGCAACAATGCCGCCAAGAAAAAATAGCTGCCAAGAACTCGATTTAGCAGAAGCGTGTTTTTGCCAACCCAACCTAATCCGGCAAGCTGAGCAAACTCCCTTTCCAAGAGAGGAGCTGTATCGACAACTCCTCGCATTTGAATTCCAGGAAACGAGCCATGTATCGCAGCTTCCAGTTTCTTGAGCCGATCATGAATCGTGTCGTGATAATCTTGCGGTGCCACAGCGTAAGCAGCAACACGACCAAAACCATCGGGAATCGCGGCCGAGGCGGCAGGCTTTTTGTAGGAAACCGCCAACATGACGAGCGACTGCACACCTTCGAGAACGTTTTTCGGATGCCGGTAAGCTTGACGGCGTTTATCAAGGTAATCCATACTCCCGGCGTACCCCAGCGAAAGCCACTGCTCGAAACGCTCGAATCCTTTGGCTTCTGCAGCGGCAACGATTCCCATGGCTTGAAAGCCTAGTTCTTCGGATTTCGCCTTAATCAAGGCTCGCAAATCTGTCCATTCTTTTTGGCTAGATTCGGTAGAATTCACAAACCCAGCTCCGATACATGCGGACGAAATTGAAATTGAGTTTCGTCTTCTGATTAAATGAAGGCTTGAATAACCACGTTTTCCAACTAGCGTAAAACTTACAGTGCTTGATTGCTACAAACCTAATAATTGGTTTCGTAGCCTGTAAACTTGACAGTAAACCGATTTCGCGAGCTTGAAAAAATGAAAACCATGATCTGCCGTCTAGCCATTTCCGCAGTTGTTCTTGCCTCGATGCTCGCGACCGATTGTCCCGCTCAATGGCCTTATGGTCAACTTGGTTTTGGAGGAGTCGGGTACGGTTATCAGAACTATTACGGATATCGGGGCAATATTCCAACGCCTCCGTATTTCGCAATCCACCCACCTGTTTTCTACGGCGAACGAGTTGAACGATCTTATGGAATCAGCCCATTTGCCGCGTTACCTCCGATGCATTCGGAACTTGCAAAGCCAAGAAATAATGGATCGAAAGCGATGGTGATGAATCCCTATTGCACGGAAACGATCGAGGAAATCACTCCCGTCGAAAATCAAGTGAGTCAAATTGCGAAACCCAAAGTCATTTTCAATCCGTTTGTGGCCGGCGCTGGCTCAATCGCGAAATCCGAAGGAACGGACTTGCGATAATTCGACTACTTTGGTCGTCGCTTTTTGTTACCGGGTCGTTTATCGTTTGGTCGATTGGATAACTTCTTCGCATCGTTTGAAGAGTCATTGTTCGATGGCTGCGCAGGTTTGGCATCCCGCTTTTTGAACCAAGGAAATGCTTCGGCCAAAGTCTCTGGGCGGGCATTGTACTTGGTCTTTTTCTTCTCCGGTGTCTCCATCGGCTGAACAGCGACCGCAGTAGTGGTGTCGGTAGCGAGCGACATTTTCGGCGTGTATTTCTTGACCAATCGTCGCTCAACAAGCGACCACAAACTGGAGGTGATGAAGTAAATGCACAGTCCGGCGGGGACTTTGAAGAACAGCACCCCCATAAACACGGTCATGTACATCATCATCGTCTGCGTCATTCGGGTTTGTTCATCCGTCGCCTTTGGCATGAGGACTTTTTGCTGAATAATGAACAAGGTCACGGTGATGATCGGCAAAAGGTTGAAATAGGGACCAAACCAACCAGTACCTTTTCCGGCAACAAAATCAGGCATGAAGTTCGCCCAATAGTACAACATGTCCGGTCCTGCCAGATTGGAGCACCACTGAAGTCCAGGGATTAACGGTTGTTGCCGCAATTCGATGTCGACAGAGACGGCTCGATACAAACCGATGAAGATTGGTATCTGAATAAAGACAGGCAAACAGCCTGCGGCCGGATTGAATTTGAATTTTTTGTAGATCGCTTGTGTTTCTTGAATCTTGCGTTGTGGATCATCTTTGAATTGCTCATTTATTTTCTTGAGCTCAGGCGCCAACTCCTGCATCTTTTGAGCGCTCAACGCGGCCTTGCGACTGAGCGGGAACATGCTTCCTCGAACTAGCACGGTCAGCATAATGATCGCAAGACCATAGTTGCGCACGATCGCATAGAAGAAGTGCAAAACAGCGGAGAGAGGCTTAGCCACAAACCCAAACCAGCCAAACTCAATGCAATCCGATAATTGGTGAGCTTCGAGAACCGACGGCTTTTTTGGACCGGCAAACAATAAATAGCGTTGTGAAAATTCGCCGTTGGGATCAAGCTTTTGTTTGTCCGTGTTAAACCAAAATCCCACGTTCCCTGCCAACGCCTTTCCAGAAACGAGCTTTTCAACTTCGGCGTAGGCTCGAGCAGAACCTTGAGACAAATTGGAAAGGCTGGTTGGTTGGTCGGGGTGGGGCAATAGTGCCGAAACAAAATATGGTGTATCGACACCCAAGTAACGGAACGAGCGACGTTCCGGTGGTTCTCCAACGCTTAAGAATTCTTTGTCGGGCATGGCCTTGTTGTTCATCGCATGCTTGAAGAGCGACGATCGGGTGATCATGTTGTGGACGCCGTTGCTCAACCCAAGAACCACATCGCGAGTTCCTGCTCCATCCATGAAATACGGACTAATTTTTTGAGCGTACCACCAAGCTTCGAGCGTCAGGCCGTTCACACCTTCCTGCCGAATCGCCACTTCGTGTGAAGTCTTGTCCAAGTTTCGCACGGTTGTTTCAATGTCGAGACAATAGCCGTAGCCGAGAGGTTCTTTGGCATCCGGCATGGCTTTACGAAGTCGAAACCTCTTGACCATTTCCAAGTTCGCCGTGGTACCGGTCTTAGCAAGCCAGCCTGCAAGCGGCATGGTGAATTCAACACCCATCCCATCTTCTACGTCCATGGGTTTTGCAAACCAATTTCCATTCAACGTAGCATCCAATCCTTTCAGATTAGCTTTGCCAGGACTAATAGATCGCCCATCGATCGAGGCGAGTGTTGTCAAGCAAGACAGGCGCTGTTCGTTGCCCACGACTTGCTCAAGAATGGAGTCATCTGCAACCCGCACTATTTCCAACGGCGGCGCTTCGAGAACCACCTTATAGTCCAAGTCTCTTTCCGAACCATCAGAAAATTTACGCTTTACCTGAATCGTGACTTGGGTGCCTGGTTTGATCTTGTCACAAACCGTCTCCCAATCGCTCAATTTAAGGATTGGCAGTTCATTCATCCCGACAATCGTGTCGCCTATCTTTACGCCTACAGGCTGTGTCGTATCCGGAGGGATTGCCGCAGCAGCAGGTGAGCCTTGAGGAACTGCATTAATAGTTAGTCCTTTTTCGCTTTCTCGAAGCGCTAGATAGCCAATCGAACCGCCGAGCGTTGCCAACGTGCGATATTGGAAAACGCCTGGACGGCTTTGTTCGACCAACTCAATCCGCTCAATCCCGGCACCTTTGGAATTTAAGGTGACGAGCAAGCGATATCCGTCCTTGGGATTCATCGTTCCCAAGGTGAACCACTCTTCTTTTCCTTGAATTGCCTCAGGAGCAGGATCCGTTGATTTTGATGCGTCGGATGTAGTAGCCACATCGACAGGATCTTCGGTATCGGTTTCCTCGGAAGCGACAGGAGGCGTTACCGGTTTGGGCTTGGCGGCGAATCGCTGTTGTAAACTTGTCCAAAGAAAAAACAACGCGAACGTCAGGATTAACCAAGTTAGGAAGGGATTAGATTGTCGTCGTTCCACGGATTATCTCAAAATCAAGTTTTTTCGGTGCGCAAACAATACACATCAACTGATCTCAGTCGAGTGAAACGGCGTCATAGTCTATTTATCAGAAGTCATACTAAATCTGGAGCGCTGCACTGTTCTATTTACTGCGTCTGTGGGTTAGCAAAAAAGCTATTCGTTGTGCAAAGCCCAATGTTGATTCCTAGCAACTCGTCTTCAGGTATTTAGAGCAGATGATGTCGATCGCAGTGGGTACGATTTACGAATTACCACACTGCACATAACTCACTGTGTAAAGCTCCCCAAAAAATCGGCTTGGGGACACGATCTGCCGCCATTTACCAAGGCAACATTGTGGTTTTCGAATGCGAGATTGGCTAGTCCAAACTACGTGCCCAAAGAGCGAAGGCAGGGAGAAATAAAGCCAAAAAGCCGCGTATTGCGGGCTTTATCGTCCATCTTGCAGACGATCCGCCAAGAAATTGTCCAAATCATCGATCGCATAGATTTTGTCCATTGTCGTTCGGTAGTCGTATTCAACCCGCCGAAATTCAATCCATGGCTCATCAATGATGACATAACAGCTTCGCCAATCTCCGTCTCGTGGCTGTCCTACGGACCCGACATTGACCATCGCTTTTTCGGAAGTCAATTGAAAACGGTATCCTGTTTCTTCGGGTCGAATAAACTGCATGTCGGACGTGAATATTCCCGGAACGTGCGTGTGACCTTGAAAACAATATCCCTGAACCATCGAAAACAGTTTGTCCATTTTGCGACGATTGTAAACGTCTTCGGGGAATACGTATTCGTTAATTGGATTTCGCACCGAACCGTGAACAAACATCAATTTGCCTTCGCGTCGATTGCGAGGCAGTCGCGAAATATAATCCAATCGCTTTTTGGCTGCACTGGGATCGCCGCCATTTTCAAGCTGGCGTCGCGTCCAAAAAATTGCTTGTTCCGCTGCGTTACTAAATCCTTCGGGGTCAAACAGCGCGCCCAAGTCATGGTTTCCCAATACGCACGCTTGAAGGGTCATTACCTCATCGACACAATCGCGAGGATTAGGACCGTAACCGACGATGTCCCCCAAACACATGACTTGGCCACAGTCTTGGCTCTTGATGTCCGCCAGCACCGCTCGAAAAGCCTCGATGTTGCCGTGAATGTCGCTGATTATGGCTCGTCGCACGTCTAGCTCTTCAATCCCTTGGGGTCGAAAACTCGAATCACCGACCCGTTCGTAGTCGGTCACCGAGCATGTTATCCAGCTCTTTTATCTCATAGATCTTAGCAATGGTCGCTTCGAAATCATATTCGACACGACGAAAAACGACAGTTCTCTTATCGTGGTCCAAGAGCACATAACAAGCTCGTGGATCCTCATCTCGAGGCTGCCCCACACTGCCAACATTCACCATCAGTTTTTCCTTACCCAAAGGAAACTGATAATTGCAGTCCACTGGATCGATAAATTCATCATCGGTCGTGAAAACGCCGGGCATGTGGGTGTGTCCTTGGAAACAATAAGATTGAACGCGTTCAAACAGCGTTTTCATTTTGTTGCGATCGTAGACCGTTTCAGGAAATACGTATTCGTTTGTAGGGTCTTTGGGAGAACCGTGCACAAATTGCATTTCGCCTTCCGTTTTATGTTTCGGCAACTCGCTCAAAAAGTCCCAGCGTTTGTTGACTACTGCCGCTCGGGCTCCGCCCGGGTCGTCTAATCGATCGCGAGTCCAATAAATCGCTCGCAGGGCGACAGGATTAAAACCATCCGGATCGAACAAAGCGGCTTGGTCATGGTTGCCCATGATGGTCAAACGGCACTTTTTCATGACGATATCGAGACACTCACACGGGTTCGGACCGTAGCCCACGATATCTCCAAGGCACAATAGCTCGTCGACAGACTGCTTTGAGATGTCCGCCAGCACCGCGTTTAGCGCTTCGAGATTGCCATGAATATCGCTGATAAGCGCTTGCTTCACCGGATCGACCTACTCAAAAAAATCAAAATGACCGTCAAATTTCATCGGACCGTTACAGGCCCTGAGTTCCACTTTTCAACGAAGTACGTATTCTAGATATAGCATTTACAAAAGGGCAACCCAGTCCAAATCGGAAAGTTACCGTGCTTTACCCGAAAACGTTGGGTCTAAGTGAGTATGGAGCTATCTTCAAGGTTAATATGGCGGTCTTTTCTTACCAAAGTTCCGATACGAAATTCTTGATTCGCCATGAATGCCTTAAAAAATAATATCGGAGACGCTTGGCTGCTGGCGTTGGAGACAACGGGAAAGTCCGGTTCAGCTTCTATCGGATGCGGCGGGCAGATTCGAGCAACGCGATCAGCAACCAACGAATCACGGTCCGCATGCTCCCTAGCACCATCGATTCAATCGCTATTGGATGAAGTGGTCGTGAAACCGTCACAATTGGCCTGCATCGCAGTCACGGTCGGTCCAGGATCGTTTACGGGGCTTCGCGTCGGCGTGGCTACCGCGAAAACACTGGCTTTCGCTCTGGGAATTCCGACCGTCGAAGTGGACACTTTGCACACAATCGCTTGGCAAATTCAGCGCTGGGCCATGCAGGAGTGGCCGACGCCAGATAGTCTACCGTTCACTCAATTCTGGACGATCATGGACGCTTTTCGTGGCGAGCTCTTCGTGGCGCTCTGGCAACTGAACAAGCATTGGGAATTGTCATGCCTGACGCCATCGAAAATCATGACCGTGTCTGATTGGGTCGCGGCAATTAACCAGTCGGAGACGACGGCAACGGAAGCCAACAATCAGAATTTTCCATTCATCGCTGGGCCAGGGCTGTCGCGATGCAATGCGTTGCTCAGAAACGAAATAGTGCGGGTGCCTAATCACATTGGCGACCCGAACTCGGAAAGCGTGTTTGCGTTGGGTTGGGATAAGTTGCTTCGAGGGCAAACGACGGACGCAGATCAACTTCTGCCGACCTATTTGCGGCAAAGTGCTGCTGAAGAAAAAAAACAATCGCAGCCTTAGCTTATCGACTGGCTCCGAAGTCCATTCCATCGAAAGGGACTTGGCAGCATCGCGTGAACGCCGACAGATGCGAAATTATCCCAACGCTCCAAAGTTGGAAAACTGTCGACTACGATAATCGATGATCGAGGAAATCGCCGGCGAATTTCTCGAAGCTCATTCATCCAACCTCGACCGTCTACTTCGCCGTGTTTTGAATAACTTGCGGCGATGTCAACTAAGACGACACCAAAGTCACCGATCACGTCTAGGGACTCTGAGCCTGCAAACGCCGATAGCCACCCCAAATTTCTAAGCCCAGAATTCCAAAAATCTCGCCTCGTTTGACCTTCCGTTAGAACCAGTGCCATTCGCGCTTCTGTATTCGGCAATTCGGCTATCGACCGAGCTAGAATCCGCTCGACGCGTGTCGTCTGCTTTGGCTTCTTGCGCTCCGCGGCAGAAATAACAACTTGGGGCAAAATGCAGTCCCACCACTGATACCAATAAGCAACGTCCAAAGATTCATCCAACGGCTGGCATCTTCGATGACCGCTCCACCAACCGCTCAAGATAATTTGAAGCTGTGCTTTGGGCCAATTGACTTTGACAGTCTCCAGCCAAAGATCAACTTGATCGCTTCGTGAGTTGACGCCGATAAATGCATACTGCGGCTTGAGGGATGACCAATCGACTCCCTGCGTCCAAGCTTGATCGATATGAATGATGCGAGAGATCTTTTTCAAACGATCCCAACAAAATCGAAGATCGCCTGTCGTCTCGCCTACCCAAACTGCTGTGGGTAGAGCAACGGGTGCTTCGGATTTTTCGGTCAGCTCAAGTGATTTAGTTCGAATCATGTGTCGCCGTCCTTGGCATTTTCAAACTAAGCGTTGGTGGGAATGCAATCGTTTTCGGCCACTCGAACCAACTCGATAGCTTCCGATGCCGAGGAAGCATTTCGCAACTGCGAGAGCCAACTGCTGTCGGACAATAAACGGCTCAAGCGGGTTAGAATCTGTAAATGAACTCGCTCGTCGGTTGAACAGATCAGAAAGAAAACGTCTGTGGGAAATCCAGCGGTGTTTCCGAATGGGATCGGACTGCTTGTGATACCCAGGGCGAGAATGGGCTCGGCTAATATCGATTGCTGCGGTCGGCGAGGGTGAAGCAAAGCGACCCCGTTCTCCAAGGCCGTTGGATGTAGGTCTTCGCGATCTTGAACCGCGAGCGCCATTTTGTCCGCGTCCCAAAGCAGTCCTGTTTTGGCTGCGAGCTGGCACATTTCGCGAATGATAGAACCTCGCGTACGAGCGTCCAACGGGATAGATGTGGAATCTAAATGCATGATGTCCGACAACTGTAACCATTGCGACTCGCCGTTGTTGGCGCGACGAAGAAGTTCTTCAACCTTGCCAAGCTGCTCTGCGTTGCTGGTTCCAATTTGCTCTTCGAGCCAATGATGGATGGCACTTTCGGAAAATCGCCACTGGCCGTTCACGCGGCGTCCAGGCAGTTTGCCGCGCGACGCTAGCTTGACAACCTCCTCGGTGGGGATGTGCAGGTATGCGGCGAGTTGTTGAGGATCAAAATCTTTGTTGGACATAAAAGCAGCAGACAATCAAACAGAAAATACAAATTGGACGGGTCTAACATCATAACCGCGACTCGCTTTATTACAAAGCAAAATCTCGTTGAGGCACGATAGTTCTTACTAGTACATCGGAAAACCAAGCAAACGTTATCTACTTCGGTGGTTTTCCATAGGAAATTGCTTAAGAATGCTTCGGACAATTTCTATTCCGATGCGGCTTTATTGCAATTAAGCCAAGGCTGTTTTCTGAATCAAACTCGATGGCGGCAGTTTGACTTGCTCCGATTGTGGAGGATTATCGACAACCTACTGGCTCTTCTAAGACTAACGCTCTAATTGTACGGCGCGTTTGCGAAGAAGTCATCTGGAAAAAGCTAGCGATTTTAACCGAGTACGATTCGGGCAATATCGGCAAACTTTCCTGACCGCTTTGACGAAATTGTTTTCCAGATTTTGGGGAAGTCATCGGTTCGTATTGACAAAGCACCCCGGAATGGGACAGGTTGTATACGTCTCAGAAACCAATACCGAATTTTTCGAAATTGGTTTCGATCGAAGTTTGACTTGGATGTCGAACGAGATGAATTTTGATGGAATCGAAATTCGAGACGTCGTGATCATGCACTTACTGGAAATGCAAGTGCATGTTTGAGATGAGAACTTTTCGAATTCGGCATGGAGGCCACTATGAGTGCATCTCTTCCCAGCGCACAACCTGTTTCTTTGCGTACCCTTTTCCCCCAAGCTGTTTTTATCGGTGCAAGCGACGTCGCCGTTTCGCGATATTGTATTGACGCCAACAAGTGCTTGGATGGTGATATTTTCATCGCCGGTTTCGACGGAATGAGCGCAACACCCGATTCCGTGGAGTTGGCAGTAAGCCGAGGGGCCGCTGCTGTTGTTTCTGAAAATCTTCTTCCAGTATCTATTCCTCAGTGCTTGGTTCCCGATTGTCGTCAAGCTTTCGCCGCCATCTCCCACGAACTTCACGGACGTCCCAGCAACGACGTATTGTTAGTTGGCGTTTTGGGTACTCACGGCAAGACGACAACTTGCTTGATGATCGCATCGATGTTGAAGAAATTCGCGGGCCGAGTCGCCTACAAAACATCACTTGGTACGAGCGATGGCAAAGACAGTTCGCCTTCCGCAAAGCCGCTTAATTCGGCCGAAAATATCTGCCGGTGGCTTCGCAAAACGATATCGAACAAGACGGCGCCTGCAGTTCTTGAAATCTCTGATCGCATGCTGCGTGACCGCTCGATTTCAGCTTTGCAATTCGACGTCTTGATTCTGCCAAGCCTTCGTCCGTCCCAAAAATCCACTCGGTTCGAAGCTCGCAACTATGAACGCGCTATTCGCCAAGCTTGCAGCCAGCTCAAGGAACATGGAATCGTCATCTTCAACGCGGACGATGCCAATTTGAATCGCTGGGTCGAAAAACAAGAGTTGCCTTGCTTGAGCTATGGCATGAACGCCGAAGCACAGGTCAAAGGGAAACGAATTTCACAAAACATTGGCGAGCAGACGTTAATGATTTCGGCGGGACAATGTTTGATGCCTGTCTCCACAAAACTCATCGGCGACCACAACGCCCGCCATGCCTTGGCAGCAGTCGCTACAGGGTATGCCTTCGGATTAGAGCTTCGCGAAGTCATTCCTGGTATTTCGAATTTGCAAAAGCTGCCGGGCCGCATGGAGCCTGTCTGCTGTGGTCAGCCTTTCTCAGTTTACGTCGACGTCGCCGATCAAGCCGATCGATTGGCCGTCGCGCTGCATGCGCTCGCTCGACAAGGCGGTGGACCGATTACATGCGTTGCGGAAGTTCCAGAGTCGGCAAACGCCGAAGCCCGCGCACAATTCGGACGCGTTCTAGAACGAAGCGGCGCCAAAGTCATCTTGACCCAATGCCGACAAACGCGAACCCGAGGGCAGCGTGCTATGTGGGAAGTTCTCGACGGATGCGACCATCCTGCAGCCATTCACGTCGTACCCAACAGATCGACCGGTATCGAACTGGCTATCCGCAGCGCGCGTCCGGGCGAACAAATCTTGCTCGCAGGCTGGGGTGCCAATAGCTGGACAGCAGGCGAGAACCGAACTGTTCGCACCGATGTGACTTGTTCGCAAATTTTATTGCGTGAGGTTCCAATCCTTGACAAAAGCGACCGACAAGACGTCGTTGCCGCACCCTTCGACATCGTTCGACCGTGATTTCAGGAGAAAAACGATTCATGGACAAATTGTAATATCACTCCTTGATACCGATTCCTGCGGCAATGGTGCTCACCCATGCCTGCCAATGATTCGAATTAAGCCACTTGTGCAAAACAAGCCGCTACAAGTTAATTGCAGCCCCTTGCGAAGGGAGCTTGTGTTAAGTTTTTGCAATCTTCGTCCGATTTGGACTACCGCCAATTGACACAATTACGGCATGCATTGATAACCTGTCTCAGAAAAAGAACATTTAAACCAAATGGGCGTATTTTCGAAACGGAAAAGCGAAACTGTAGTCAGAACGAGGAGACCTTGAATGCATAGTCTGAATCGCCGAATTTTCGTCAAATCGACCGCGACATTGCTCTTAGTTTTCGTTGGTCTAGTTGGTACTGCGGCTGCGGCGACATTTGCGTTGTGGTCGTCGATTCGCCCGGCTATTGCAATAGTACCTCTGACCGCTGGCACGGTTGTTGACTCCCAAGGAAATACAAACGCGATCAAGATCGTCAATTTTGGTAAGGTGGTTTATACGGGTCCAAGAAATGTCAAATCGACACTCAACCGCGTTCGTTCGAATAACAAGTTATCGCATAATAATGACGGTACGGTTTTCGGGAATTATTCTCGCCGACTGCCCGTCAAACCGTCGGGCTATTATTTCGAATTCGTTCATTGGCCTTGGCTTACTATAGCGCGGCCTTACGGGATGAATTTCCCAGGGCCAATGCGTGTCATATTGGGAAAAGGTGGCGAAGTCTACTTTACAGGCGACCACTACAGTACTTTCCATCATGTACGATAAGGCAATTTTCTGGGATGTCGAACAAGACGTTTGCGCTTCTAGAGTTGATCGAGCAGTCACCCAGATCAAAATACATTTCGTTCTCCGAGTTCGATAACGACGATCTCAAGGATTTTCGGTCGAAACTCGCATCCCGAAATTGGTTTACTCAAGTGCTCGATGCTCAACGATTTTTGAGCGAAGAGTCCCTCTTTGAGTGTTTTCGAACCGAGCTCGATTTCCCTACCTATTTTGGCAATAATTGGGACGCATTTATCGACTGCGTTTCCGATTTGAGTTGGCTCGATTCAGATCAAATTTGTATTGTTATCGACAACTGGGAATCGTTTTCCAAAGATCATCCCGAAACCGCCAAAAGCTTGATTGAAGTATTCGGAATCATTATTGATCGGCTGCAAGAATCCGGCCTGGAAAAACGGCTCATTTTTGTACTGTTGATGAAGCACTAAAAACCTATCGACACACGTAAGTGAATGGAGCTGATTACGACATCGGTATCCGAACTGCCGCAGAGAATTCTAGGATTTAAAATCGCGCAAGAAATTACGGAATGGGTTCGCGAATTTGTTACCCTGATCACTTTGAATTACGAGAAGGTGTTTACTCACAGCGGGTGTCAAGAGCGCGACGACCTTGGTGCAGACAGTACAAACGCTTTTACATGATCAAGATAGGCAAGACCCAGAATTACGGCAAGCAAGAACGAGGCAACGCCCAATAAGTCGAAAAAACTGGCTGGAATCTCCATTCCTCGCTTCATCAACATCAGAATCAACACCGGCGGAACGAAACCGACAACGGCAAATGGAATGTAGAACGAGATTAGACCAATGAAGTACCAGAGGAATGGATTGCGATCGCGCGATTGAGTTGCGGGACACACTTGAATTCCTACTAAGATCCAAATACCGATTACGAAAAACTTGCGAATTGTGGGAATCCAAAGGTCCATTTATCGTCGCCGAGAATGAGTCATTTGGGAATCATCAGGGGTGATGGGTTTCTTCGTATGATTGTTTTAACTTCTCTAATTGCACCGCCAAGTCTCTTTTGCGATCAACGTATTCGGCAGAGCCCGCCAAGTCGTGCATTTCATTGGGATCGCTTCGCAAGTCAAATAATCGAGTGACATTCGCACTTGGATAGTCGATTAGTTTCATCGAATTGAGCGTTATAGAGCGTTGAAGATTGAGATAAGCAAAGTAAATCCCGTGCTTGTAGGTCGACTCTGCACCGTCAACCAATGGCCGCAGATCCTGAAATTCCAAATGGTCCTGCTTGCCTGCTTCAGACAATCCAATTGTCGTGGCCATAGCGTCTTGCATATAGGTAGGTTGCGATATTTTCCTTCCACCATCAAAGCCAGGTCCTGATATTATTAGCGGCACGCGAGTCGAGACTTCATAAGCATTTTGCTTGCCCATTATGCCATGATGACCGACTGAAAGCCCCTGATCAGCGGTGAAGAAAACAACCGTATTTTCAATCAAGTCAGATTGCTCTAAATGCCGCATCACTCGTCCAATCTGCGAGTCCAAATGCGTGATTGCTGCAAAATACTCTCGACGATGCGTTTGAATTGCGCGGCGTGTTCTCGGAAATGGAGCCAGTCGTTCATCCCGTAGCGAAGAATCACAACCGATTTCTTCTGCGAAAGGATAGGCTTCGAGAAAACTCTCAGGGACGCGAATCGTATTGACCGGATATTTTTCAAGAAACTCTAATGGCGATTGCCGCGGGTCATGTGGTGAATTAAACGCGATGTACATAAAGAATGGTTGGTCGTGCTCTTGTGAATCATCCAAAAACGCAATCGCATCATCGGCCGTGACCTCCGTCCAGTGCTTGCCACCATTCCAATAACCGCCACGACTCGTGTCGGTCGGGCTCCAAGAATCCGTACCATCAGCGGCCGGACGACTATAAGCTGTCTCATCATCGGGAGGCATCCCTGGCCGCAAGTGCTCAACGACATCGAACAAACTCTCGGCTTTCGCATTCACGTGCCACTTGCCGGAAAAGTAAGTGCGATAACCCGCTCGCCGCATCACTTCGGGCCACATTCGACCAGCCATTCGCTCTTGCTCTAACGAATTCTCCAAAGCGTGTGCCCGCCATAAACTCCTGCCTGTCATCAACATAGTCCGACTGGCGATGCAAACCGCACCGTTCCATCCGCCCATATTGTAAGCGTGCGTGAACACCAACCCTCTTCGAGCGAGTTCATCGAGATTCGGCGTTTCGACTTGCTCGATGCCTGCGAAACCTACTGCTTCATAGGAGAGATCGTCGGCAAACAGAAACAGGATATTTGGTTGCTTGGCGTCCAATTCTCGCGAACAAAAAACAGACCAAGAAACGAGCATTAACACAGGCAGTACAAAGTTTTGCAAATGCCGCATCTTCAAAAGCAAATGTCGCCGAGTTTTGGGTGGCCCTAAATGATATATCGGACTGATTTGATGCATGCCTATTCCTTTGGAAGTGACTCGGGTTGCGAAATCAGCGTGCCCAGCGCGAGCCAAAAATCATCTGGCGACTCGTCATTATGGCCTCCTCCCGGCACGCTGACAAACTGTTTGAATTTGCTGGGGCAAGCATCAAACAGTTTGCGCCCGCTCCAATAAGGAACCAGCCGATCCGCCGTGCCATGACATTGTAGAAGTGGCACCGTGCATTGTGCGATGTGCTTGATGGACGGAAACTGATTGCGCATGAGAATTCTCACAGGCAGCCATGGATAGAGATTTGCTGCCGCATCCGGCATCGTTGCGAAAGTGTTTTCGAGAACGAGCGCTTTGCAACCTGTCACGGATGCTAATTCAACGGCAACACCGCCACCGATGCTTCGTCCGTGAAAGATCACCTCCGTCGGCGATGTTCCGGTTCGCTTGTTCAACCACTGTAAAGCTGCGCGGCTGTCGTGAAGCAAACCTTCTTCGTTCGGCTCGCCTTGGCTCTTGCCATATCCGCGATAATCAAACACGAATACCCTCAGTCCATATTCCTCGTTCAACCTTCGCATCAACTTGGTGAGATGCGAAATATTTTCCCCGTTCCCGTGAAAATACAGTAACGTTCCTTTGGGTGACGGATGATTAACATACCATCCATTCAGCAACGTACCGTCCGTTGATGGGAATTCGATATCTTCGATGTTCTTTGGCGTAGGCTTCCAGTAACCGACCGGATAGCGAGGAGCGGGATACACCAAACTGGTTTCGGAACAAACCATAAACGCGACAATGCACAGATAGCCAACAACCAACGTGCTGAGGCTGCCTGCAATGATTTTCCGCCGCGACAATGATCGGGACTTCTGCACTCGATGCACCTCAATATCGACGATCCATTTTTAGAGGCAGTCTTTTGGGAAAGAAGAGTCGCTTCGAATCATAACGCATCATAATCGACTTCGAATGGATCCATTAAACGACTCAAATCGCCGGTCTCAATTCCGAGCCTTAGCCATTTCTCGCGCTGTCGCGCCGTTCCGTGAGTGAACGCATCGGGACGCACTGTCCCAGTAGCTTGGCGTTGTAAGATGTCGTCACCGATTCGTGTGGCAGCATTCAACGCCTCCTTCAAGTCACCGGCTTCCAATACGTTCTTTAATTTTTGGTTTCGTGCGGCCCAAACTCCAGCCAAATAGTCGGCTTGCAATTCCAATCGGACGCTCAATTGGTTCCCTTCGACTTTGGAACTTTGAGCTTGTTGTCGCTGAACCTGCTCGGAAATTCCTAACAAGCTCTGGACGTGATGGCCGACTTCGTGTGCAACGACATAAGCCATCGCAAAGTCTCCTGGCGCTTTGAATCGTTGCTGTAACTCTGCGAAGAATTCGAGGTCGAGATAAACTTTGTGGTCAGCCGGGCAGTAAAAGGGACCAACAGCAGCATTCGCCAAACCGCATGCAGAGTTCACTCGACCCGAGAAAAGTACTAGCACCGGTTCCTCGTAGACAAAGTTGCGACTCTTGGTGATCTGCCGCATCTCGGGAGTCAAACTGGTCCAGACATCTTCTGTATCTTTTAGAACCACGCGTACAAATTGCTCAAGCTCCTTTTGCTGGGCAATGACTTGTTGATTCGCTTGCGGTTGACCGGGCCCTCCCGGTTGCTGCGCCTGTTGCAACAACTGTCGAGGGTCGCCACCCAAGAACATGACAATCAAGGCGAGAACGACCATACCAAGGCCTCCGCCCATCGCCACTCCACCTCCGACGGGCATGCCGCGTCGATCTTCCACATTGTCACTTTGCTCTCGGCCCTGCCAACGCATAGTAAAATCTCCCTAGGAAAATAAAATTGACTTGTTCATGCAATGCATTTCTTGTTCCGTTTAACACCACGCGTCCAAAAAACGAATAAGTCTGTGGAGGAATCTCGCAGCAAGAAAAAGATTTACGTAGGCTAAAGTCTATCCTGTCGGACTGGGGATGGGTATGCTTTCTGTTGCTTTTCCTTGCGAAATCGCCCTGTTACGAATTGATGCTCGATCCGCAATTTCCAACGTTTTGGGAGACTAACCTGTGTCCAATTCACATTCTTCACGACCTTCACGGCGAAAGTTCTTGGCCGCTTCATCCGCCACGATCGCTGCGGCAGCAACTTGGCCGACGACGTTGCAATCTACTTTGTTCGCTCATTCCGCAAACGATCGGCTTAGGATCGGATGCATCGGTCTTGGCGGAATGGGAACCGGCGACGCTCATGATCACAATCGATTTGGCGACATCGTTGCCGTTTGCGATGTTGATTCCAATCATTTGGAGCGGGCGCGTCTCGATAGGAACATCGGAAAAGGCAAAGCTGACGCTTATAAAGAATACGAAACCGTCCTCGATCGAAACGACATTGACGTTGTTAGCATCGTCACACCCGATCACTGGCACACCAAGATTTGCGTCGAAGCGTTAGAAGCTGGCAAGCATGTCTTTTGCCAAAAACCATTGACTTTGACACTCGAAGAAAACCTCCTCATTCGCGCCGCCGTCGAAAAACATCCGGATTGCGTATTTATGATCGGAACTCAACAACGCTCCGATCAATTTCTTTTTCTTCGAGCAGTGAACATGGTCCATAAGGGATTGCTTGGCGATATTACGAAAATCACTTGCGGAATCAATGGCGGCGACCAGGGAGGTCCGTTTGCAAAAATGGCTGCACCGGCAAACCTGGATTGGGATTTGTATCTTGGCCAAGCGCCTTGGGTCGATTACATCCCACAACGATCGCACGGCACATTCCGTTGGTGGTACGAGTACTCCGGTGGAAAATTCACAGACTGGGGCGCTCACCATATCGATATCGCGCTCTGGGCAGCACAGCTTAACGACAAGGGCACTGGCCCTGTGGAAATTGACGGGACCGATGCAAAACATCCCGTCGAATTCAAGGATGGCTACCCAACTTCGGATATTTACTTCAATACATCTTACGATTTTGCTGTGCACAGCAAGTTCGACTCGGGTTTGGTTATCAACGTAACCAGCCGAGGCGATAACGGACTGTTGATCGAAGGGACGAAAGGTCGGATTTTCGTCAATCGCGAAAAGATTACGGGCAAACCGATCGAGGAAGACTGGGATAAAGACCAATTTGGCGACGACGATTTGAAGGCTTTGTACAAAGGTAAACCGTATGAAGGTCACAAGGAAAATTTTTATAGATGCATTCGCGAAGGTGGTTTGCCGGTGTCCGATGTCCATTCGCACTTGCAAACGATGCACGTCTGTCACTTGAGCGCAATCGCCGCGCGATTGAAGCGAATCATTAAATGGGACCCTGTTTCCGAAGCGATCGTCGGCGATGAACAAGCGGCTTCGTTCTTTGCTCGAACTCCTCGCGAAGGATTTGAAATACCTAACCTCGCGTGATAAAAAATTCGATCGCGGGATTTGTTGCCGCCCTCAGTTCGAACCTTTTTTCCTCACTTCATTACTCAGATGCCGAAGGGTGGTATGTGCGAATAGGAGTTTGATTCGCCGCGCGATTGACCATCGATCGCCGCAACTTAGTGATAGCGATTTCTTGGTTTTAGCAAGAGTATTTCTCAGTTTTCATCGCTCGAAAAACGAATCCGCCACCGGAGTTTGCGATTTCGAGTACGATTGTTTGATGGTTTGCCTCGAAATCCTTCTTCCATAGAAATTCTCGCCCTTGGCGAGTGGTCCATGACACAAAGCTCACGTTCCCTTAAACCTGGTGATACCGAATTTGAATTCGGCGTTGCGATCCCCGGTACGATTCTTCCAGTCGATCAATGGGCGAAAACAGCCATACATCGTTTGCCCGAAGGAATTCTCGACACGCAAACACTCTTCGGTCGCGTAGCGCCAACGGTGCTTGACATTGGTTGCGGCAACGGTCGGTTCGTTATTTCGTCTGCTGTGCTTCGGCCCGAAGTGGATCATGTTGGAATCGACATCCTGCCAGTCGTGATCCGTTATGCGACAAGACGTGGAAAAGAACGCGGACTGAGCAACACCCGTTTCGCCGTCTGCGGTGGCTTTGATTTCCTAGAACGACATGCGGCCGACCACAGTTTTGCTGAAATACACGTCTACCATCCGCAACCCTATGCAAATTCCGAACTCGCCTCGCGCCGCCTGCTTTCCCCACAATTCCTGGTGCAAGTCCACCGAGCATTGCAGCCCAACGGCAAACTCTTCTTGCAATCCGACAATCCTTCGTACTGGAAATACATACGCGAATCGATCGGTCAAGTAATGGATTGGCAAGAACAGTTAGAACCTTGGTCGGATTACCCGTTAGGCATTTCACGCCGCGAACTGATTGCGACAAGCAAAAAGCTACCAATCTTTCGCGCCATCGCCACACGTCGCGACCTAGACTCGGACAGTTTTGCTGCCATCGCCAACCAACTCCCCCAACCCACCTTTTCCGCCCCACCGCAATCGAATCGTCAACAACCGAACAAAACATTTCGCCGCAAGCGATGACAAGAGCTGCAACTATTTTCGTAAGGTTGCCTTGCCGCCCCCTTCGATTTAACTACTTTGGTTCATTGGAATAGCCTAAAGACTTTGGGTTGACGCTTGACTCGACAATTATTCTGCGACTTCTTCAGAAAAAGCTATGCGTGTAGATCGACGATCATTATCGTTAGTAACTGCCACTGACTTGCGTCCCCCCCTCCTAATAAGATCCTACCAAGCGAACTTTCGCGACTAAGGATGAATACGATGGCGCACTCGCGTTTCTCAAATCCGAGGAACTGTCTTGATCGACTCCTCCGGTTATCAAGTTTATTTCACGCCTTTGCACTGCAGCAATGTACATCGACTAAAGCAAGGTTGTCCCAGCTATCGCGCATGGCGTTTCGTCGCCCTCGATTTGAACTGCTGGAGAATCGCATCACACTGACAAGTCAGATTTACGAGAACTACTTCGACGTTGCAATGGCGGCGTTGCCTTCGAATATCGATTTTCAGTTGGCTACATACATTGCAGACCAAGAAGCGCGGGATTTGGCGTTTAGATTTTCCGGGGAAGACGTTGATCAGCTTGAAGTTTCGTACCGCGATTTTTTGAGCTTCGATGAACAAGAACGTCCTTTGGTAAACGTCTGGACCAAAAACTTGGGATGGGATCCATCGAGCCGACTCGAATCAATCGGCGCTACAGTAGTAGAATTCTCTCAAGATTTCCGAGTCGCTGTCGCCGCCGTTTCGCCGCCGCTCATAGCCACGATTGCAGCTTGGAGCAGTGTTCTCTCGGTAACTCCCGTTTTCTCGCCTTTCACTCGGGCTGGTAGCGTTCAAACCCAAGGAGACTCAGTTCTCAACTCCGACGATGTTCGCAATTTAGGATTCGATGGCACAAATATTGTTGTCGGCGTATTAAGCGATTCGGCGTTGAACATCGCTAACTCGCAATCCACAATCGACTTACCGAATGTAATTGATCGCTACTTAGAATTTCCAGCCACCGATGAAGGACGTGCGATTTTAGAAATCATTCACGATATCGCCCCCGGGGCGAAACTCGCTCACCACTCTGCCATTTTAAGTGAACTTTCGTTTGCATCCGGCATTCGCACTTTGGCTGATTCCGGAGCCAAAGTAATCGTTGATGATGTTGGTTACTACACAGAGCCATTTTTCCAGGATGGAATTGTTGCTCAATCAGTCGATGAAGTCTCCGCGAAAGGTGTTGCATACTTTTCCGCAGCAGGCAACGATGCCGCCCAATCATACGAAACGCTTTTCGTTGACAACGACGGTTCGACTAGCGTTGACAACCATGACTTCGATCCTTCAGCAGGCGTCGATACACAGCAGAAAATTACGATACCGACTGGTAAGACTGCAACCTTGATTCTTCAATGGGATGATCCATTTTATACGATGAATGGCGTCACTCGCAACTTTGATGTTCGTGTTTATGACCTTGCAGGCAATTTGGTTGTGTCTGGGCTCACAAATAACGTAAGTACTCAACAACCCTTAGAAATTGTGCGTTGGACGTCGGCGGGAACCGGTGAGTACCAAATCGAGATTCAACGCACGGCCGGCGAAGGAGCATCATTTCTCAAGTACATACTTTCAACCAACGGAACGCCAGTCGTTTTTAACGAGTACGGTACAAACTCTAGCACCGTGTACGGTCATGCTGCTGCATCCGGAGCCATTGCAATTGGCGCCGTACCTTATTTTTCACCCGACTCGATCGAACCATTCAGTTCACGCGGTGACACGAAGATTGTTTTTGACAGTTCCGGCAATCGACTACCTTCACCTGTTATTCGCTTCAAGCCCGATCTTGTTGCTCCCGATCAAGTAAACACCACCTTTTTCGGTGAAGACATTCCCCAGGACTTGGACACGCTTCCAAACTTCTCCGGCACTTCTGCAGCAGCGCCCCATGCCGCCGCAGTTGCCGCACAGTTGTTGGATGCCAATCCAAACATAACTTTGTCGCAACTCCGATCAATCCTTTCTTCCTCGGCTGTTGATTTAGGACTCGCTGGACGCGACAGCACTTTTGGCCATGGACGAGTCGATGCACAGGCGGCCTTAACAGCAACCTTGGCAGCCGTTGACAGCACTAATCCAACTGCGGTCCTTCGCAGTCCGAAAGTTGTTAACGGTTGGTCGCCAAACGAGATCGTCGTACAATTCTCCGAACCGTTGAACAATTCTCGATCGAACGTTGCCAATTATCGACTGTCCGAAGCAGGCGTTGATCAAAACTTCGGTACAGCCGACGACATCAACTATACAGTATCGATAGCCTATGACACATCAAATGACCGAACGAAAATTACGCCAATTGCACCGAACTCAATACTGCCAATTGGAAGGTACCGGATCAAATTGGATGGTACCAATGGACTAAGAGATCCCGCCGGTAATTCAATTAACAACGCCCAAGATCAGTTAATTGAATTTTTCGTTTCATTCAAAAGCGAAATCGTCGCTCAACCGCAGTTGATCGACGATGGTACCGACTGGGGATCTGCAATCGATGTGAGGCCTGACGGGAAAGTCATCGTCGTGCATGCGGCGAATCCAATCGTCGGTAACGACAGGTGGCCGCAAATACAAATCGGACAATATGATTTGGGCGGCTCAACGATTCCCTATCGTATTGCTCCGACAGATATTCATGATTCATTCCGCGTAGAAAATGTCGACGTGGCCGTCTCATCAAATGCGGGAATCGCTGTCTATAGCGATTATGAAGAGATCGTTTACCAGGACCCCGACTGGTTCCATATTACCTATCAGCGTATCGACGGCAATGGTCGCCCCCTAGGAAATCGAACGTTAGTTTCGGGTACTAATGCTTTTTCCGACCGCAAACCGAGCGTGGCCATGAACGAATCGGGGGCCGTCCTTGTAGGTTTTCCGGACGTTGGGTATGCGTCCAATCAATATACGAACCTAGTGAAAGGCCGTCTTTACGACTCGGCTGGGAACGCTTTGGGCAACCCGTTTCAGATAAACGATCCGATCACTTCGAGCGGTTACAATATTAACGTCGCCATGGCAGATGACGGATCAAGTACTTTCATTTGGGAAAACAACTTCAAAATCTTTCAGCGACGGTACGATGCCGCTGGAGTCGCGTTATCCGATGTTCAAGTGATCGCTTCCTCGGCAAATGGTTATGACAACCAAGCTTCAAGAATCGCCATGAGCCCTAGTGGTGCTTATGTGGTGTCCTGGCAAAGTTCAGTTGGACCAGTTGCTCAGAGGTTTAGCGATGCTGGCATCGCATTAGGTGAACCAGTAACTGTATTTCAAGGTGGAACCACCGGCCCAGAAGTCTCGATGGCAGACGACGGTCGATTCATCGTTGCATGGCGAAGTCTCGATGGGGACGGAGTTAGTCTTTTCGCGCAACGATTCAATTCAGATGGTTCGTTTAATGGCAGTCGTATATGGGTCAACGGTGCGACTACAGGCACGATTTTAGATTTCGATGTGGCAATGCGAGAAAACGGAGATTTTTGTATTTCGTGGTCCGATGCGAATGATGTCAGCAAGATTCGTTGGTACGACTGGGATGCTCCCTCGGAAGATTTTCCGTTTGGTCCTGCTGTCCGTTCACTCGCTCCACAGGCAGATATCTCAACTCCGTTCTCACAATTCTTTTTCACATTTGATAAGCCGGTCGACCCAACAAGTCTGACCGCTTCCGACATCCAATTTACCGACCCCTTTGGTCGACCGATTACGGCCACAGGAATATCGTCTACGGACAACCTGACTTTTGCAATTCAGTTTGCCGAACAGCGAACGCCTGGTCAGTACACCATATCGCTGGGAACGGATGTAACCGATTTCGGTGGACGCAAGCTCAATCAGAATGGCAATGGGACATCCGGCGAAACCACTGATAATTACTCAGGACGCTTGTATACCTCTCCGACCGATGTCGCGGGTGTATTCCCCTTTTTCGAGTCATTCGAAACTGGCAGCCTTGATGATCTTGCTGAGGGGTGGGCCGGATTTGGAGTAGCAGGAAATGCCACCACGGAAGTGTCAACAGGAACTCCTCACTCCGGATCATTTCATCTCCGATTTAAAGGTACGAATCAACATTATGCCATATTGAAGCTCGATCTCGCGTCCTTAGTTGGAGCGAACGATTTGGTGCTCGACTTTTGGGCTTGGCGAGGAGCGTACCAAAACAATTATGCCACGATTGCGTTAAGTGGCGATGGTACATCTTGGTCCAATGTTGTTCAGTACGTCGCGCCCGCTTTTGATACGTACACGCACCACTCGTTCGATTTGGACGAAATACTTGCCATGAACTTGATAACTTTAGACGATTCTGTTTTTATCAAGTTCACACATGTCAATTTCCACGACTACGTAGATTTTTTCCTTGACGATGTCCGAGTCCGACAAGGCGATGGTAAAGGACCTCGGTTGCTCAATCATTCGCCCGCTCCCACATCAACTGCTCCTTTGACTTCATTTACTGTGACATTTGATGAGGATATTGACTCATCATCATTTCAAGCGTCAGACGTCACCGTAAAGACGCCAACTGGATTTATCGTTCCCGTATCGGAACCGATCGACTCCGGCGATCACCGCACATTTACGATCAATTTAGTTGATCCGCAACTCATTCGAGGAGTCTATCAGTTAGTAATTGGGCCGGACATTCGAGATTTAGCCGGAAACGAAATGAATCAGGACAACGATGCCACATTGGGTCAAATCGGCTCCGATGTGTATAGAGGAACCATTGTCCTTGGTCCCGTGGCAGCTCGCCTCACGCCGTACTCCCAAGGCTTCGAGGGAAATTCGTTGAGTGATATTCTCGGCTGGAGTTTTTCAACAACAGATTTCGGCACAATTCAACTTGATAGCACCGGACCTCATTCAGGCAGTCAACACCTGCGCTTTAGCCAGACGGCAAGCGGTAATAATAATCATGAAGCTACATTAAAACTTAACTTGACGGCTCAAGCAGGGGCGTCCGACCTCATACTCGACTTTTGGGCGAGGCGATACGAAGCGTGGGGATTAGCCAATTATATCAATGTTTCGGTGAGTGGAGATTCTTTAACCTGGTTTCCAATTGCAACCGGCCTCACTCCAAAACCTAACGACATCTATGGTCATTTTTCATTCGATTTGGATGAAGCGCTGAATAACAATTCGATCGCGTTTGATAATGCCGTCTTCTTAAAATTCAACAACGTTTCCTCTGTACAATACGGAGAGATGACGCTGGATGATGTTCGAGTTCGAAGAGGCGATGGAACAGGCCCTAGATTACTAAGCCACACGCCCACGGGACCATTAACTAGCCCTTGGAATGTTGTGTCGGTGGTATTCGATGAAGACATCAACCTAAATTCTTTTACGGCTGAAGACGTTGTTATTATCGACCCTGCAGGTCGACAAGTCGCGATTGTTGGGACGCCAATAGATTCGGGCGATCATCGAACATTTACTATTAATCTTGCATCGTCGCAGAGCTTGAACGGTATCTACAAAGTGAAGTTGGGTCCGAATATAACGGACTTAGCGGGCAACGAGATGGATCAGGATCAAGATGGGTATTTAGGAGAAACGAACCTCGACGAAGACATCTACTCGACGACAATCGAATACTCTAACGTTCCGAATTCTTGGCCTGTTTTGCCCTTCATCGAGAGCTTCGAACGAAACGATCTATCTGAATTGGTAGGTTGGAGTTACCTGATGAATCAAAGTAGTGCGGACTTGGTCACGATTGATAATCCTTATCTCGGCAACAAACATCTTCAGTTCATTCACACAGGATACTACACGGCAACGAAGGGGGAAGTCTCATTTGGAATCGATCTTTCGAATCAAACAGGCGCTACAAACCTCGTACTAGATCTCTGGGCAAAGGAAAATGCAACAAACAACTATCTCAAATTATTGGTAAGCAATGACGGGGTATTATGGAATCAAGTTGGTACATCCATTAATCCGGATTCATTTGAATATCAACACTACGTTTTCGACCTGGACTCTTCTTTGTCTACGCTTGGAATAATTTTAGATTCGGATGTCTTTTTCAAATTGGAACACTGGGGTTACAATCCTGGCAGTCGCTTGGAGATTGATAACCTGCGAATCCGCCAGGGTACAGTCAACCATACTCCTATCCTACCTGCGGGTGGCACGATCACTGGCGCTACCGAAGACGTTACCAAAACGATTGCCTATGACAATCTTGCCGATCTTTTGGCCGAGACCGATAGCGACGCAGATGAATTATCGTTTTTGATAGACTCTATTGTCTCAGGATCGATAACCAAAAACGGATTGCCCGTAGTGCCCGGTCAAACTTTGATAAGTACCGGTGAGTCTCTCGAATGGAAAGCGTCGCAGAATGATTACGGAATTCGAAGTGCATTTACTTTGCGTGCTTTTGACGGCGACCTTGTATCGAGTACAGCGAGGTTGATCAACGTTGAGGTATCAGCAGTAAACGATTCGCCACAAATCACTATTCCCGCTGGCTTTGTCGACTACGTTGAGGACACGCCGCCAGTTTCCTTTGCGACTAATTCAACGGTAGAAGACGTTGATTCACTAGACTTCTTATTGGGCCAATTAACCGTTTCGATTTCAGTCAACAGTCAAACGACTGATGTAGTTGTTATAGAAAACCAAGGCTCTGGAATCGGACAAATCGGCGTTGTCGGCAATCAAATACAGTTTGGTGGAGTGACTATTGGCACGTTTTTGGGCGGGTCAAACAATTCTCCCTTGGTGATAAGTCTGTTATCAGGCGCTAACTCCGTATCCGTCCAAGCTCTCCTACGGGCACTTCAGTTTCAAAACACTTCTCACAACCCAAGCAGCGCACTTCGCACAATTTCCCTCGTACTTTCTGACGGAGACGGAGGCAGTAGCACACCCGTAATAAAACGAATTCGCATCATCCCCGTAAACGATCCACCGGTCATCGGCAATTTCGGTAGCAGCATCTTGTACAGTGAAAACGCGACTCCAATCCCTATTACAAGCACGGGAACAATTTCAGATATCGACAGTCCTAATTTGGATACAGGTCAATTAACCATTCAGATTGGAACTGACGGTTCCGTAAATGATCAACTAAGTATTCGCAATCTTGGGAGCATCTCGACAAACTCTTTTAGCCAGGTCCTGTATTCTGGCGTAGTCATGGGCACCTATTCTGGAGGTGTTGGCCAAAATCCCTTGCAAATATTATTGAACTCATCGAGCACTCCGCTAAAACTGCAAAGCCTTCTACGCAATATTGTTTATTCCAATTCATCCGAACTGCCTGCTCCCATTCGAACCGTCACAGCTCAACTGACGGATGGTGATTCCGGTACAAGTCAAGCGACCAGCAAATCCGTCGAAGTCGTTTCAATTCCCGATCCTCCTGTCATCACCGACTTTGGGAGCCCTATTGCCTTTACCGAAAACTCTTCGCCCATACTAATATCAACAATTTCCACCGTGACCGATATCGATAGCTCGAATTTTAATTTAGGCACGTTAACGATTAAGGCTTCGTTAAATGCGAAAGCAGAGGATCGGTTTACGATTCGAACTGCAGGGAACATCTCGACGAATCTTGCCAACGAAGTCCTGTATGCTGGAATTGTGATCGGCAACATCGCAGGGGGAATCGGTACATCACCGCTGGTAGTAAGTCTCAACGCAAATGCTACGTCAGCAAAAGTTCAAGCAGTACTCAGGAACGTTATCTATCAAAATGTTTCTGACAATCCATCTGCACTTCCAAGGACTGTTTGGGCTCGCTTGACTGACGGTAATGGCGGCAACAGCACTCCTGTTACAAAAATACTCAACATTGTTCCGACAAACGATAGACCGATAATTGGAGATTTTGGACCAGAAGTATCGTATATTGAAAATGCTCTGCCGCTGTTAATTTCTCCAACTTCCACCCTTGTGGATATCGATAGCCTGAATTTTGATTCAGGTTCTTTAACGATCAAGGCATCAGTCAACGCAAAAGCAGAGGATCGATTTGTAGTTCGGACAGCTGGAAACATTTCAACAAATCCAGCCAATGAAATCCTTTATGCTGGAGTAGTGATTGGAAACATGACAGGGGGAACGGGCACGTTACCGCTTGTAGTAAATCTCAATGCCCTTGCTACACCTCCGAAAGTACAGGCACTAATCAGAAATGTCAGCTACTTAAATGTCTCCGACAACCCTTCTGCAATTCCGAGGACAGTTTGGGTCCAAGTGACCGACGGTGACGGTGGCACCAGCATTTCAGTTACCAAAAAAATCAACGTTTTACCGACAAACGATGCGCCGGTTTTGTCGGAAATCGATGGAACTGTAGCTTATACGAATTTAGCTTCACCGATTTTTGTTGGTACCAGTTCGGGATCAACACAGCCGACCGCGACTGTAACCGACGTTGACAGTTTCAATTTCGATGGTGGTAAACTGACCGTACGCATTTCGTCCGGCGGTCATGCTAGCAATCGCATTGAATTGAGCGGTATTGTCTTTACGATCGACGCAAACAATAACCTACTCCGAAATGGTACGGTCATTGGTTTATTGAATGCAAACGCGGGTGTCGGTTTCTCCAAGTTTGAAGTGACTTTTAATTCGCTAGCAACGGCGCCAGTTGTTCAGCAACTCTTAAGATGCATCAAATTCCGCACCACAAACAACTCCAGCGTAATGCTCAGAACTATTTCTTTCACTTTGACTGATGGTGACTTGGGTACGAGCAGTACGCTAACAAAAATAATCAATGTTCATTAGGTTTTAGATGTTTCGTATGATTCCCTTCTGATTCTTTGCACTACAAGATTCGTACGCGAGATTGGAGAAGCAATCGAGAATGCGTTTTCGTCACGCTATCGTTCATTTGGACTTGCAGGCTTTAAAACAGAAGTGCCTAGGGCGCCAAAGATGATCTTGAGTTGAAACGGATAATTTCGGAATATCCGTCTAGTTAAGTGTTTTTGATTCCAAGGTCAGGATGACTGCGGAACCGTCGTGTACTCATGGAAGAGAATGGCCCTCGAAGTATGGCGTCGAACGCGATTTTCAAAGATGCAGATTGGCTTCTCGGCTCGCAACCCGTTTCGCGAAAACCAAAACGATACGTTTGGTTGTTCACGGTGGTCGCATCGGGATTCTTGCTATTTATTTGTTGGCCCATCGCAAGCAACAAGTTTCATGCGAGTCAAAGCAACGTCGCTTTGAAGTCGGCGAAAACTATTCACGAAAAAGCGTCCGCGATCAGTTCCTTGGCCACGCTGCTACCTGGTAGTTTGCCAAAGGTAGTCGAAAATCTTGCCTCCGCAGATACCGACACAGCACGACTGAGTTACCGAGTACTAAACGATTACTTGGATAAACTGGTCACAAAACCAGAACATAAACGGCAGGCGGAAACGCTTTTAATCACCAAGGCTTTAGCAGCATATCAATCTAAATTTTCCGGCGAATCACAACTGCTTGCCTCCAAGATTGCTTCCCGTATTTTCGCCAGCACCATGTCCGACGACGGCCCTAGCGGCGGCGATATCGCCGACACGGCCGAGTTAATCCTGATTGCCCAGAGCACTGCAATTGCCTCGGAACAGGAGCAGGCCTTGCCACGGGGATCGCGATCGTCAAACGTAAGTCGATTTGCAGAAATCGACCAACCCGCCCCGTCGCCACACCCTACACAGTCGGCTGCAAATGCCCCGGATGTTACATCGATATTGAATCAGTATTTGGCTTTCCAAGATCTGCAAGCGCAGCAACAAATCCCCGATTGCACGGAATGCAATGTTCCGTCTTGCCAGTCACAAACAGTGTGCGACTCAAGTCAGTTGGGGCAAATTGAGCGATTCTGCTATGACACCAGTTCGCGTAAATCGAACTTGACGGAAACGTCCTACCTAAACGATCACGAGACGATCCCCCAGTCTTCGATCCCCCTGTCTTCGACGGCGTCAACATTTTCGAAAATGGATACACGAAGTGTTGTTCGTTTCCTAAATGACGAACACGATATCTCGGCTCGTGAAGCAGCAGACGAACTTCGACGTCGTGGCATGACTTCGAAACAACTAAGATTTGCAATCGATCTAGCGAATGGAACGAGCGAACAACGCCTCCATGCTTTGGATAAATTTTCAGCGTCAGAAATCTCCAATCCGATTCCTTGGTTGGTTTGGATGGCACAAGACGGTCAACGCGAAGTTCGACTCAAGGCGATCGCGACGCTTGCAAAAGTGGGCACCGACGAAGCTAGACTGCAACTTCGCGTACTCCTAAAAAACGAGACCGATCAATTGGTTGTCGCGCAAATTCGACATTTACTTAACATCCCCACGGCTACATTCGCATCCAAACGTCAATAAGAATTGGCATCAAGGGTTGATCCCCGACAGGAGGCCAAGATCATGTTCCAAAAAATAAAAAATCTCGGATTGTCGTTTACCGATTCGCGCACTCATAATTCACTTCTCGCAATCGTGACTTGGTTCGCCGTGTCCACTTGCATGTTCGGCCAAGACGCGAAACCTAGGATGATGTTTGTCAATGTGGAACAAGCCGCTGTCCATTGCGGACCTGACAAAACTTACTACCCAACTTCGCTTCTCAAGCGAGGCGAATCCGTGGATGTTTATCACCAAACGGACAATGGCTGGGCCGCTATCCGTCCTCCTCAAGGCAGCTTTGACTGGCTAGCCGCCGAAAACGCATACTTACTCCCCGGCGGAACGCTTGCAGAAGTCGTCGGGAAACCGATGCCAAGCTGGATTGGTTCGGACATGGGAACTCCTAAACGCTATCGATGGCAACTTGAGCTTCAACCAAGTCAACAAATGCGAGTCCTTGGCGAAACGCGACAAGCAATCGAAGATGGAAAAGAAAAACTTTGGTACAAAATCTCTCCACCCCCGGGAGAATTCCGCTGGGTCCAAGCAGCTATCCTCGTTGAACAACCGATTGCTGTAGACCAATCGCCGGAAAAGAAAACTGCTGCTGGCCGAATCGTTTCCACTTCTCCAAATCAATCGGATAATACGGATCCGAGCGTTCAACAAGCGCAGTATGTTCAAGGCGAAGAAGAAATTGTACTTGGCCCTCGAGAAGAGACCATTGTCGGACAAGGCGACGAGTTTATTGTCGATTCCGACGAGACGCTTTATTCTCCCGACTCGTACGATGAGGAGTTCATCTCCGACGAAGGAAGCATCTCAGAACCGTCGATTGATAAACCTATGGTGTTCGAAACCGATTCTTGCCATGGATGTTTTCTTTCTCGATTCGGCTGCGGCTGCTCGTGCCGACCGAATCCGAACGAAGGCATGTTCGTTCACAAACTCAATGGAGTACTCGGATTGGTCGGATTCGGCGTGGCAAAACTGCCGATGGCTCCCGACACAGTCCGATTGGGCGAGTCGCATCCTGCGCCGAACGATGTACCTTCTCGTCTCCAGCATTTGCCGCGACCAATTCGTCGGGGCCGAATATCGACACTTGGCCCCGCATCCCTAGAAGGTTTCCGTTCCATCCTTCGAAATCAGTCGTCACTAGATGGAACACCGATGGTTCGCGAGCCGGATTATGACAAATCGCTCCTGGCCTCTACAATCAACACTGTGAATGATTTCGGGCAGAACTCGGCAGGCACGGGTCTGGACATAATCGCTCCAGGCTCTATGCCGATCGGGACTGGCCTGGCTGCGTCCCCGACGAAGTCCATTCAGCGGACAGAGCCAATCGCAACCGATACAAATTGGCACGCCATTCGGCCCTCGAACCCCGCAGGTTTGCGATCCGATGTTCAGTTGGCAACCGCGACTAGTTCTGTCCTTGCTAACCAAGGCATCAATGCCGGAATTATCTCTACGTCAAACACGGCTTCAATGCGAAATCCAACTTCGCGATCACCGTCAACCGACAGCGATCAAACTTTAGAGTTCACAACACCCCAACTTCAAGATGCATTGATCGAGCTATCGCAAATCGTAGCGAGACCAACCGAACGATGGGACTTGGCCAGCCTTCGCGCGCAAGCTCTCCGTTGGGTCGAGGAAGGCGAATCGGCAATTCAACGAGGCGAAGCAAGACTGCTTCTCGAACGAATCGATCGATTTGATTCGCTCCGACAACGCACAGACGCTTCGAATAGCGGAGTTATAATCGCAGGCTCAGCAGGAGTGAATTCGTTTAACCAGACCGCTTCATCGACTGTGCCTTCCGATCCAGCATCGTTGAAAGATGCGCAGCAAGCCGACGCATCGGGCTGGCTTACTCAAGTTCACACGTCACAGCCCGGCCAGCCCGAGTTTGCGTTAACCGATCTTGCCGGCAACGTGATCGCCTATGTCAATCCAGCTCCGGGTGTCAATTTGCGGCGATACAATCGTGAAGCCGTTGCGATCTACGGCGCGCGCGGGTACTTACCAGAATTGGCCGCCAAACAAATATATGCCGAACGTGTCGTCCGATTACGATAGCGGCTTTTCTAGCGATCGATTCCTCAAGACTCAAAAGATGCACATACTTTAAGGAATTTTGGGAAGCGTCGTTTCTTTGGTATCGAGTCCTTTCTCCGTCATAAGCTTTACCAATCGCAGGCGAAGCGGCCGAAGATCGCGAAGGAACTGCTTGGACTCTTCGTCGCCATACTTACGCAAAGCGTATTGATATGCCACAAGCCCTCCCTGTTTATGTTTGACGTATTTGAAAACGTTGAACTCAACAAAAGAACCATCGGGCGGCCAAGTAACAAAATCGATTACCGACTCACCCTTGTCAGCTAAATGCTTGATAGCCAGTTGAGCCAGCGGATTATGTGTTTTCACTCCAAGTGCCAGGGCTTCCGTCGCATTTTTGGGATCGTCTAATTTCTTGAAAATCCGTACCGATGCAAGCCGCTCCCATTTCTCCAGGGTTTCACCTTCAGGAATGTACTCCTTCAAAGCCTGGTTGTCGTCCTTTGTATCGAACTCCAAAAGAAGTTTGACACCGTCAAAGGTCACATACTCGTTTGCCGAGGCCGATTTCTTTTTTGCGGATTTCTCTTGAGCAAAACAGTTTGGCCCAACAATCGACATCAACGCCAGACAACTGCAAAGAATACGCAACATTGTTCTGCACACTTTCAGATAAAAACTTTGATTCGATTGTTCCTGTCAAACTACTGCATGTGCTTCAATCGAACAGCATATCTGGTTTCGCCTCATACGTCACTTTGTTTCGTGTTTCGGGATGCTCCAACGTTAATTTCCAAGCATGCAATCCCATTGCAGGACTGCCAACAGCCACAACTGGATCGGTACCAAATTCACCGTTGGGTAAGTACAAAGGGTCGTTTAAGACGGGCATACCCAAGTGCCACAAATGAATGCGTATCTGGTTCGTCCGACCCGTCACCGGAATCGCTTGAAGTAAAGAAGTCCCATCTGCATACGTTTTCATTAGTCGGAATTTCGTAAAACAAGATTGTCCGGCAGGATCGACAAGGCGGGCACCGGCTCGATCTGTTTGGTCCACAATCGGCGTATCGCATTCAAACTCGGTTTGCGTTGGTACTCCACGCACTCGTGCAAGATAAATTTTTTCGACTTTGCCTTCGCTAAATTGCTTCTGCACAAACGATGATGACGAATACTTGCGGCAGACCACAATCAAACCCGTTGTGTTTGCGTCCAACCGATGAGCAATGCGGAGCTTCTCAGGACTGTAGACTTGCGATAAAAGGTAGAGCAACGTGTTGCGATTGAATCGACCGCTAGGATGAACAGGCAAGGGTGCCGGTTTGTTGACGACAAGGATCGATGCGTCTTCATAGAGTACGACAATATCCGGATTGATCGGGGGCTCAATCGTATTGGGTTCAATTTGCAAGAACCGTTCCCCTTCACGAACCGGTTGCTCGGGCTCGCAACGTCCTCGATCGCACAACAAATGTCCGTGCTCCATCACCGATCGCCAATATTCTGAATCGGTGCCCGGCACGTACTCCATTACGAATTCCAGAAGCGCTTTTCCGGCCATGGCGCGTGGCACATGAATCATGCGTCGGTTTTCATACGCCGTGCAACCAGGTTGCGTTGCTGCTAACTTTCGGACGTTCTTTTCGTGGCGTGCACGCAAAAGCTCGGCTTGTTCTGCTTCGCTCTTGAAACAATAAGGACACGACATGCCAACGACGTACTTTTCCGACGCTTGCTCCTCTTCACTCAAGGTCGCTTGACACGCGAAACACTGCACGACTCCTGTTGGCTGTAATTTTGGATCGACGGCGACTCGTTGGTCGAACACAAAACAACTACCGTCGTAGTGATCGCCGCCACACAATTCAAAGTATCGCAAGATTCCGCCGTCAAGCTGATAGATGTCCTGGAAACCAAGTTGCTCCATGTACGGCCCCGCCTTTTCGCATCGAATTCCGCCCGTACAAAACATGACCGTCGGTCGATTCTTGAACGACTCGGGAAGTTTCTCTGCGGCTTCTGGGAAATTTCGGAAATGGTGAATCCCCAAGTCGACCGCGCCGTGAAACGTCCCAAGCTTCACTTCGTAATCATTCCTGACGTCCAACAAATTCAACTCGCGACCTTCGGATAACCACTGACGAAGTTGCTCCGGTGATATCTTCGGAGAAGTATGACTTGCTGGATTGACCTGTTCGATGCCAAACGCAATGATCTCGCGTTTTAACTTGACAAGCATGCGATTGAATGGCTGGTGATCCGTCAAACTCTCCTTGACAGCAATGTCCACAAACTGCTCATGCCCTTTTAACTCGCCAAGCAGTCCGTCCACGGCAACTCGCGTACCAGCAACAAACAGATTTATTCCTTCCTCGCTGATTAAGATCGTGCCCTTTAGGCCCAATCGCAAACACAATGCTTTGAGGTCTCTTTTAAGAAGATCGAGGTCGGCGAGCGGTACAAATTTGTAAGCAGCAACATTGATGATCGGTTCCGCGCCCGACATGTTGCTTGAATTCACAGTCACTTCAATACTCATCGGCGTCGTTCAAAAAAGATTTCAAGTATTCGACAGGCGACGAATCCGCCTTTATTAATCCAATGCGTCTAACGCCAAGTCAATCCGGATCGGCGAAGCCATCGCATTTTGTACCCGTTTGTGATTACCAGCGGCTGTTTGGCGTTGCTTTTCGGCGTTAATTGTACAATCGGGTCCCGATGAAAAGTAGTCGTGCAGATTGACGCAGCAACGGTTGATAAGTTACTATTTATGGAGGCTTGCTCCCTCCTTCCAAACTTCGAACGTTACCATTTATCCAACCTACCGGTGATCGTCCAAATGGTGCTTCGTAATTCATACGTCCTTTGCCACCCTCTTGCGCACAGTCCCACCAGTACCTGCGAGACGCATCATCAAAACCTGTCGCGAGTGCCGGCTGTTTTTTCTGTGTTGCTGTTCGTAATCGTTTGTAGTGCTTCGTCGATCTCCGTGGCACAGGAACAATCGGCAAACGCGTTCTTCGAGAAATCGATTCGGCCACTGCTGATCGAGCATTGCATCAAGTGTCACGGGCCGGAAAAATCCGAAGGTGGATTGAGGCTCGATTCGCAGGAGGCAGCATTGCGTGGCGGCGACAGTGGTGCGGTCATCGTATCCGGAAATGCTGCCGAGAGTTTGGCTATCCAAGCCGTCAATCATGACGGTCTCGAAATGCCTCCTAACAAGAAACTTAGCGACGTTGAAATTGACTCGCTAACGCGATGGATCAATGAAGGTACTTCTTGGCCCGATAATGCAAAGTCGCTTGTTTCGCCAAGTTCGGCTGCAAAAGAATTTACCGACGCCGACAAGAATTACTGGGCCTTCAAAAGTCCAAACGCAAAAATGCTGGCGACGATAGCAACTACCTCCAACCCGATCGATGCATTCGTTATCGAGAAACAAAAAGACGCTGGCTTGGCAATGGCCGAACCTGCGACGGATACAGTCTTAGTACGACGAGCCTATCTCGATTTACTGGGCGTCATTCCGTCGTGGCAAGAAACACAAACTTACCTTGCCGATCCTCGTACTGATCGATACGAAATTTTGATCGACCAACTCCTTAACGACACGCGATACGGCGAACGCTGGGGACGCTACTGGCTGGATCTAGTCCGGTTTGCCGAGTCGGATGGCTACAAGCAAGACGCATTCCGTCCCACAGCGTATGTCTATCGAGATTATGTGGTGCGGTCGCTCAACGACGACAAGCCATACGGTCAGTTTATCAAGGAGCAATTGGCGGGAGATGAAATCGATCCGATGTCTCAAGAGATGATCGCAGCAACGGGCTACTTGAGGCTATGGATTTACGAATACAACCAACGAGACGTCCAGGGACAATGGGAAAGCATTCTTAACGATGTTACTGACGTTTCGGGTGAAGTGTTCCTTGGGTTGAGTTTTGGTTGCGCTCGTTGTCACGATCACAAATTCGATCCCATACTGCAAAAAGACTACTATCGCCTGCAAGCTTACTTTGCTCCCATAATGCCTCGCTACGATATCCCTGTTTCCCACGATGAACAGGATGCATTCAACTTGGCCAGCAAAGAATCGCCAGTTGAAAAGATCGCAACGGCACGAAACCGACTTGCCGAACTGGAATCGAGCATTCGCCAGTCGACGATTGAATCGAACATCGAAAAATTCCCTCCTGATATTCGGCCTTCGTTGCGAAAAGGGGATACAGAGCGAAACGCGTGGGAAAAGCAAATTTCGTTACTTGCATTTCTCCAAATCGAAAACGAACTCAATGGCATCGATTTTTCAAAACGCCTTAAAGGCGACGAACTTGAAGAATGGAAAGCTCGAAAGGAGGAACTGAAGGAACTTGAGAAAGATCTTCCACCAACTCCGCAACGCGCGCTGACCATTCGCGATGCATGCTCAGTTCCGCCACCGACGATTATTCCAGGACGCGAATCCATCGGCCCCATTGAACCGGGAGTATTATCAATTCTCGATCCCAGTCCAATGAAAATCTCGCCCCCAGAGTTTGGAAACACAACCGGACGAAGATTGGCATTGGCGAATTGGATGATCCAACCCGATAATCCTCTGACTTGGCGGACAATTGTCAATCGCGTTTGGCAACATCATTTCGGCCGCGGCATCGTTGCCAACGCAAGCGATTTCGGGCGTTTGACCGAACCACCTTCGCATGCTGAATTACTAGACTGGATGGCCCTTTGGTTTGTGGAGCAGGGCGGTAGCCTCAAAAAGCTCCACCGATTAATCATGACCTCGCAGACTTATCAACAATCGGCATATCCCAGTTCGCTAAAAACATCGATCGAGACCGACCCGGATAATATTTGGCTAACTCGTTTCCGACCAAGACGATTAGATGCCGAGCAAATTCGTGATTCAATTATTGTCGCGACCGGTGAAATCGACTGGACAAGTGGTAACGCGTCGGATGAAAAGGAGTCGAATCGTCGGTCGATTTATTTGCGTTCAATGCGAAATAATCTGCACGCAATGCTCGCCGCGTTTGATCGACCCGATGGCAGTTCAACTGTTGCCAAGCGTAACGTGACGAATACATCGATTCAATCGTTGTATATGACCAACGCGCCCTGGCCTCTGGCTCGAGCTCGTTCTCTGGCCGATTCTATCCTGGCAAATGCAACTTCGAGCGAACATGCAATTCGTTCGGTTTACAATCGTATTTACCAACGCGAACCCACAACCGACGAACTAGATCAAGCCACGGCGTTCCTGTCACACAACGGACCAGTAGTAACCAGTTCCCAAAATGTAACCGTGCAGTTCTCCGGCACTGAGAACACCCCATCAAGCACGCTCAACCGCGACTCTTTGGTCGATCTTGTTCACGTCCTGTTTAATTCAAATGAGTTCTTGTATGTGGAATGACTTAAACCAACCGGGACCGTCCACGACAAGGGGCGCTGGTTATGTTGACCGACGCGACATGTTAGCCCGCGCCGGTGCAGGCTTCGGACTCATTGCCCTCAACGGATTGCTTGGCAAGTCCGCCCAAGGTGCCGATCCCAGTTCTGCAGCGCATGTTGGAATACACCATACGCCGCGGGCTAAAAACGTGATCTTTTTGTTCATGGAGGGCGGCCCAAGCCACATCGACTTGTTCGATCCTAAACCCAAAATCGCGGAACTTGCTGGTCAAACTTTACCGGCAAGCTTTGGCACTGTGATTACGCCGATGGGCGAGTACAACGCGCCGCTCATGCCCAGTCGCCGCAAATGGCAACGACACGGCGAATGCGGTGCTTGGGTTTCGGATTGGTTGCCTCACACGGCGAAACATGTGGACGACATGACGATCATTCGCTCATGCTGGGGAAATGGCCTTAATCATTCCAACGGTGTCTGCCAAATGAACTCCGGCTCCATCTTGGCCGGACGACCAAGCCTTGGTTCTTGGGTAACGTATGGTTTGGGCTCGGAGAATGAAAACCTTCCAGGCTTTGTCGTGATCGAAGACGACGATGGCAAAGTCATCAATGGCCCGCGAAACTGGAGTGCCGGTTTCATGCCGGCCAGTTATCAAGGTACAGCGATTCATGGTCAAGGCGACCCAATATCCTTTCTCAAGACACCCGATCAAGTTGGCCAAGAACGCCAAGCAGCCAAGCTTGCGTTGCTCTATCAATTGAATCGCAAACACCAAATGGGACGTGAGTCCGACACCGAGCTCGATGCAAGAATTCGCGCATACGAATTAGCATTCCGCATGCAGTCCGAGGCTCCAGAAGCGATCGATCTAGCGACCGAAACCGAGGCGACCCGAAAACTTTATGGACTGGACGATAAAGCGACCGCGACATTTGGTAGAAACTGTTTGCTGGCGCGACGGCTTGTCGAACGCGGTGTTCGCTTCGTTCAGCTTTACCATGGCTCCGGTAGTCGATGGGACGCGCATTCCGGAATCGAAAAGAACCATGACGGACTGTGCCGTTCGAGTGACTTGCCGATCTCAGGTCTTTTGACCGACCTCAAGCAACGTGGCTTGCTCGATTCAACTCTGGTCATCTGGGGTGGCGAGTTCGGCCGAACTCCCATGAGCGAAAAAGGTGACGGTCGCGATCATAACCCATACGGTTTCACCATGTGGATGGCCGGAGGCGGCGTTCGCGGCGGTCTAACCGTCGGGGCAACAGATGAACTCGGTTTGCGCGCCGTCGAAGACCGACTCCATGTACACGACCTCCACGCCACCATTCTCCACTTGCTCGGCCTCGATCACTGGAACTTGATCTACCCGCATCAAGGTCGCCCCGAACGTGCCACACAAAACGAAGGCAAAGTTTATAGCAAGTTGTTGGCTTAATTGCTGCAATGCACTTTCTAATGCGGGTAGCCCACAGCCAAGCCCTGTTTCCAATCGCTTGCGGCAGATAGCCAAGCAAAAAACACGCGCCATTCAGCCTTACCAAAGAACCGACAACGATAAGTTTTGAGGATGTTCCTCCCTTCTACATCGTCTACGGTAAAGAAATTTATTGGTGCGTGGTCGGGTTGGGTATTCACGATCGTATGACATGTAACACGTGAACGGGTGCGGGAGATTGCTTCTGTCCTATGGCAGTCTTCATATGCCGATTCTACTGCCTCAATTCTAATTCGAAATACAAGAAGTCGACCACTCGTCCACTTCGGTCAACCACATGATTTGGTGAGGCTTGAGTTGCAGGGTTTATTCGTAGGCTGGCTCTGTTTTGTGGAACGAAATTCCATATGTGTGAATTACAATAAATGCTTAACTGTCCTCGCCAGCCGTCCACGTTGCCCTGAATATGCCAGCATCAGAATCAAAATCGCGATTTGCTTCAGCACCGCTGTGGCTCGTCGTTGCAACTTTGCTTGGCAGTACTATTCTAACGCAACGAAGTAACCAAACGACTGGCGACAAGGAGACGACACCTTCGGCTCAACAAGAGATCGTTGGCACAGTTTCTTCTGCGACGGATTCTTCTGCGACAGAAGATTTTTCGCCAGCAGAGAATCGGATGCTTGCCCCACTCCGAGAGTTTTTGGGATTGCCAGCAGAGGCCACCGAACCTGGAAAGACATCTTTGGCGGAGCGGATAGGAAACAGCGCCGGCTCACTTGAGTTCCTTGTGGTCATGGTGGCGGACCCGATCGAGACGTCGACCAACTACCGGTTTGATTTACAAATCGACGCATTACACAAAGCTTTAGGGACCGAAGGCTATGTTCCCGATCATTACTACTTGCCATGGAACTCTCCGGACGTGCCCAATGCTCATCGTACCGAACCTGGCGTGCTTCTGTATCGCCGCAATGGGCCGTCCATAAGCACATGCGAAAACCTGCAAGCCCGAACGGATTTGCTGTTGGTGTATTTGATCGGCGAAACCCCGACCAGCGGTATTCACAAGGAAGCGTTTTTGGCGGCGGTCAAGCAAATGACGGCCCTTGGAGAAATGGCGCCGTGTCGATCAGAAAATTCGAAATCCACCATTCGCGTTGCTGGTCCCTTATTCACCGGCGCAGCCGATTCGCTCGCTTTTGGAATTCGACTTGCACGCGATCAGAAACTTACAGATGCGAATTTTCAAGTGATTACCGGGACGGCCGTTTCGATTGATCGACGTCGCTTCGAAGACCTCGCGGGAGACGGACATGCGACTCTGCACGCGACGGTTCTCTACGGCAATATCCTCCGGCAAGCACTGATTGATCATGTGCTGGAACGCACGTTGTCCGATAACGTGCGAATCGCTTGGCTTACGGAAACTGGAACGGGATATGGCTCGCGAATTTCGGTCACCGAAGGCAATCATACGGATGCTAAAAAACTGGCGGATGAAAGTATTTCAACCAAGCCCAAGTCACCTCGCGCTAGCCCAACTTCCCCAACAGGATTTCTGAGAATTTTTTATTCGGCGATCTATGTTGGAGATTCTTCCCGAGACACCATTAAAATTGGGGTTAAGGGATTCCGGCATCCGTGAAAGGGATGTAGTGGAAACGGCCTTGGTC
>JANMGV010000226.1:0-18610 GCA_031374825.1 Pirellulaceae bacterium | reverse complement strand
AAGTGAACCAAGGAGGGCTTCAATTTTAATACCAAGGCAGGCCAATCACCGAAAGATCACCTTGGCTGGGAGAGCTTACAAAATTTCTCAACTCAGCCCAAGCTCAACGTACGCGCACAAATAATCCCGACAGTGCCATTCATGCCTGACCCCTTTGAATTTTCATCCGGTTGTCGACGCATGCTGATGAGCACTGCATTGATCCATTTTGCAGGCTATTTGTCACTCGCGAATCTCGCTTAAATTTAAGCAAGTTGATCTCAGCCTCTAGCCGCCCACATGTTGCTTGTGCTGCAGCATCAGGTTCGCCGCCTCTTGAACCATTTTTTTGCACGTGTTTACCGGGTGGAAACCGGTATTCTAACCGAAGTGAAAATGGGTTAAGTTGTGGAAAGGGAAAGGGAATCCCCACTGCCTGATTGTAGCCGCTGCAAGGAGCTTGAGAAGCAAGTTGCTGAGCTTGCGCTTCAAGTGAAGCAATGGGCCAAGAAACTGGAATCCAAGACTCAGAAGATGAACCGATGTTTACTAATGCCGATTCGCCCAATGCCGATTCGCACCGCGAAATGAGTCCGATACGATTGCCGACCGGGCCGTCCGGCTCTTGGATACCAACGCTGCAGTTAATACGCAATCCCCGCGCCGCACTTGAAAAATGGTCGGTCGAATATGGTGATCCGTTTCTCTTGAAGGCGCTCAACGGACCTGTTGTGGTCACGGGTCGCGAAGACCTGATCCGAACGATTCACGGGCAAGACCCTGGAATCTATGCTCCTTTTGCAACGGGGACGATTGTCCCGCTCATGGGCAATGGTTCGATGCTGATTCTGGAGGGGGAACCACACAAACGCGAGCGCCGCCTAGTCATGCCAATGTTTCATGGCGATCGAATGAAGGCCTATGGAGCAAGCATGCAGGAGTGCGCGATGCAACAGTTCGAAGCTCATCGTTCGCGCGGTCCCATCATCACGTTGGATTTGATGACCGACATCTCGCTCGAAGTCATCGTCAGGACGATCTTTGGTGGCAACGATCGAGTGATGGCGATGCAACTGATGGATGCAAGTCGAAAGGTCGTCGCCAGCAGCTCGCCTCTGCTCTTCTTTTCCCGGAAAACGCATGTACCGTTCTTTGGTTTCAGCCCTTGGGATAGATGGGGCCAAGCTAAGAAAAATCTGTTTCGACTCTTAGACGAAGTGATTGAAAAACGGCAGCAAAGCAAAACTCCAAGCGACGACATTTTGTCGATGCTCTGCGAAGCGACTTACGAGGATGGTCAATCGATCACTCGCGAGCATATCTACTCCGAGTTGTTGACCTTTTTGTTTGCTGGTCACGAAACCACGGCCCTGTCGTTGACTTGGGCCATGTATCATCTTCACAAGGTTGTCGGTCCCTTGTCGCGACTGAGGCAGGAACTCGATTCGCTCGCCGATGATTCGCCGACAAGTCTCGCAACAGCACCCTATTTGAAGGCGACCATTCAGGAAACATTGCGTATCCATCCGATTGTGACCGAAACGCTTCGCAAGTTGAAAGCGCCGTTGCAATTGGGCGAATTCTTGCTGCCAATCGGGATGGCGGTTGCTCCCGCAACGGTTTTGGCCCACCACAACCCAGCGACCTACCCAGAGCCGGAACTTTTTCGACCAGAGCGGTTTATCGAACGAAGCTATTCTCCGTTTGAGTACATGCCGTTCGGGGGCGGACATAGGCGGTGCATTGGTGCAGCCTTTGCGTCGTACGAGATGGCAATTGTACTGGGCACGATCCTCAAGCGATTTGAGTTGGAATTAGTCGATACAGAACCCGTCGTTCCCAAACGCCGCAACGTCACCATTGGACCATCCAGCGGCGTACCGATCAGGGTGATTTCAAACCGATAGAAACGGCAAGCTATTGATCCACATGCGACATATCACGAGTCCGATTCTCCACTCGCCGAATCGATCGGCTCGCGCAAGAAGAGGGGAAACAAAGGTGTCAGGGAAACAAAGGTGTCAGGAGTCATTGATTCGGGAAATGACTCATGTTACACTGTTGTGATGCCCAGACCTAAACGCGCAGATGAAGCAAATTGCATTTACCACGCACTGAACCGAGGCAATGCGAAAAGGCCGATCTTTAAAAAAGAGGCGGATTTCGCTGCTTTCGAGCGAATCCTTGCGGAAGGATTGGAACGTTACTCGTGCCAAATACTGGCATACCAACTGTTGAGTAATCACTGGCATTTTGTGTTACGGCCCGTTGAGAACGGTGCCATGAGCAACTTCTTGCGATGGGTGACACTGACGCACACGCAGCGTTACCACGCGCACTACGGAACTTCTGGGGAAGGGCATGTTTATCAAGGTCGCTTCAAAAGTTTTCCAATCCAAGACGATGATCATTTCTTCGTCGTTGCGCGGTATGTTGAACGAAATGCCGTTCGTGCTAACTTAGTGGATCGGGCGGAAGATTGGCGTTGGGGTTCGTTGTATCGCTGGGTGTCGCGACCGGAACCCGACCCAAAATTGCTTTCGGCGTGGCCGATTCCCAGACTTCCGAACTGGGTTAGACGCGTCAATGAATCGCAGACCGATAAAGAGATTGCTGCAGTCCGTTGGAGCGTGAAGCGTGGAAGCCCTTTTGGCGACAAATCTTGGGTTGAATCGACCGCCCGTCGACTTGATCTAGAATCGACATTACGCCCACGAGGACGCCCCCAAGTACGCAACCTGCCAAACAAAGACTCCTGACACCTTTGTTTTCTGCATGTTGCGACAATGCCAATCATCACAAGGTGCTTCCATTACCAAGTACAGCTTGGCAATAACTACCGCCGTTTGCGACAAAGGCTTGTGCGCCTACAAGCAAGAAATCGCCTGCTGAATTGCGGATTGATCTCCGCTTGATCCAGTTCGCCAACCGATCATACCACTTTCTAAATTCGTCGTTTTTCTTCACTATCTTCGCTGGAGCTTCACGCATCTTCCAAAAGCTCATTTCGGCAAAAATGCGACCGCGTACTAGGCGATTTTCGTCCATTCCGCAACGATGGAATTCGATTACCTCCGATTCCGTCTCATCAACAAAATAACAATTTTGTTCTCGCACGTACTTAAGTTTCGGTCGGGGACTTAAATCCTTATGCCAAAGTAGTAACGCAAACCAGAATGGTTCTCCGACCAAGGGTAATTCTTTCAGCTCATGCAATTCATCTGATGACTGTACATACTTTAAGATTGACGCATCACCACTCGAACGAACAAATTCCACGAAATCAAGCTCATCGTCTGAAGTCATGTAAAAGTATACTTGTTTGGCCATATTCGTCTCAAGTTGTGTAATCGTGGATAAACCGTCTAGCAGTGTTTAATATTGGGGTCAATAGATGGGCGGCACAAATTGCATTGCAGGTATTTGCCGAATCATAGTCTGCGGAAGTGACGAATCTTGCCGTTAATGCGAGCAGCCGGGGCCGACGGTTTCGAAGAAGTCGTTGCCTTTGTCGTCGATGAGGATGAAAGCTGGGAAATCCTGGACTTCGATTTTCCAAATAGCTTCCATTCCCAATTCTTGATACTCGACGACTTCCACGTGACGAATATTTTCCTTGGCAAGTATTGCCGCGGGGCCTCCGATGCTGCCAAGATAGAATCCGCCATTCTTTTTGCACGCCGCTGTGACGGAAGGACCGCGGTTGCCTTTGGCGATCATGATCATGCTGCCGCCATTGGATTGGAACAGATCAACGTAAGCATCCATGCGACCGGCAGTTGTGGGGCCAAAAGATCCGCTTGGCAATCCCTCGGGTTTTTTCGCGGGGCCTGCGTAATACACCGGATGCTCTTTGAAATACTCAGGCAGTGGAAGTCCCGAGTCGAGTCGCTCTTTTAGTTTGGCATGCGCGATATCTCGCGCCACGATAATGGGACCGCTAAGCAACAAACGCGTAGTGACTGGGTAGCGGCTCAGCTCGGCGCGAATATCTGCCATCGGCCGATTGAGATCGATGCGTACGGCCGACTCATCTTTGCGATGACGCAGGTTTTCGGGGATGTATTTTAGCGGCTCGAATTCAAGCGACTCAATAAACACTCCGTCCTTGGTGATTTTGCCTTTGGCTTGGCGGTCCGCGCTGCACGACACGCCAATTCCGATAGGCAACGAGGCTCCGTGACGCGGCAACCGAATAACCCGAACGTCTAACGCAAAATATTTGCCGCCGAACTGGGCTCCGATTCCACAGGTCCGTGCTGCTTCTAGCATCTGCTCTTCCATCGCAAGATCGCGGAAAGCACGTCCGTGGGCATTGCCGGTTGTAGGCAAGTTATCTAGGTATTTCGTCGAAGCGAGCTTAACGATTTTCATCGTCGATTCAGCGCTTGTCCCGCCGATGACAAACACGAGATGATACGGCGGGCACGCTGCCGTTCCCAAAGTCAGCATCTTTTCAGTAAGGAATTTTACTAAGCCTTTGGGATTGAGTACGGCACGCGTCTCTTGATACAGGAAGGACTTATTCGCAGAACCGCCGCCTTTGGCGATGAACAGGAACTTGTATTCATTTCCATCACATGCCGCCAAGTCGAGTTGAGCCGGAAGATTCGTCCCAGTATTCTTCTCGTCCCACATGTTGAGTGGTGCCATCTGGGAATAGCGTAAGTTGTTCTCAGTGTAGGCGTTGTAAACACCGTGAGCCAAAGCTGCTTCGTCGCCGACGGACCAAACCGAGTTTCCTTTTTTTCCCATGACGATGGCCGTTCCGGTATCCTGGCAAAACGGCAAGACTCCTGCGCTCGAAACGTCGGCATTCTTGAGCATCGTCAGCGCCACCATGCGATCATTGTCGGACGCCTCAGGATCGTCGAGGATCGCGGCGACTTGTCGAAGATGTTTTGGTCGAAGGAAAAAATTGATATCGTGAAAAGCTTGAGAGCACAGTAACGTCAATGCGTCGGGTTCGATACAAACGATCGGTTGGTCGCCGAATTTGCGCACGGAGACATATTCCTTGGTCAGCAGCCGATACTCTGTGTCGTCGCTTTCGAATTCAAACAGTTCTTGATAGTGAAAAGGTTGTGTCGACATGATGGTCTCGATACTTTTTGTTTCGCTATTCGGTGTTGTGATGATGAATTTGCTTTAAAAGTAAAATGATGATGTCAAGGCGTTTCGATCGACCAGTCAGCTTTTTTTAGACTTGGTCTTTGCATTGGTTTTGGTATTGGACTTTGAATTCGGTCTAGCTGGTTTGCGAGTTTGGCTGATCGACGCTTGGATGGCTTTCATGCAGTTCGGATTGTCGGCTTGATTGGTCGCTTCGTAAAGGAAGCGGCTAACAAAGGTCGGTCTCGGCTTGCCCCACTTCAATCGCGACAATGGCAGAGACAATGTCAGTTCGTCCTGTGCACGCGTAATACCAACGTAACATAATCGGCGTTCTTCATCGACTTCGTTGCCATCCCCCATGACGCTTCGTTGATGAGGCAGGATGCCTTCCTCCATGCCCACCATGTATACGATCGGGAACTCAAGCCCTTTTGCGCTGTGAAGGGTCATGAGCGATACAGCATTTTGCTGCATTTGTTTTTCTTTTGGCGATTCGAATTCCTTGCCCGCCAGAGCGACTTCGGTCAAGAATCCGTTCAGCGTCGGCTCCTTCTTCTGAAGCTGGTAATCGGCAATCGCATTGATCACTTCTTCGACGGAATTCGTTCGCGTTTCGATTTCTTCGGGATCGGGATATTGCCTAGAAATGTCCGCCAAATACCGAGTGTGAGCCAACACATTGCGAACAATTTCATCGAGCCCGACTTGTCCGACCTTGGACTGCATGTCGGTAACCAAGAACTGAAGATCGGCGACTCCGCGTTTTGCTGCGGGTGGTAAATTTGCAATCGTTTCGGGCTGGCTCAATACTTCCCACATCGGTTTGCCTTGGCTCACTGCGGCGTTCATTAGCGTTTCTACGCTCTTGTCGCCGAGGCCGCGAGCAGGGGTATTGATAATTCTGAGCAAAGAGACTTCATCGATGGGCGAGTCGATAATGCGAAGGTAAGCCAAGACGTCGCGGACTTCTTTTCGATCGAAAAACGATTGGCTACCTTTTAGGATGTACGGTACTTTGGCTTTGCGAAGCTCGATTTCGAAGACGCGCGGTTGTTCATTCGTTCGAAACAAAATCGCAAAGTCGGCTGGTCTGAGTTGATTTTCATTTGCTAAACGACGGGCGATCTCTTGGGCAACTCCTTCGGCTTCTTCGGTCTCCGACTCGAACTGCAAGATGCGCGGTGCGGGGCCTTGGCCGCGACAGGGACGAAGGACTTTGTCGTGCCGATGTTTGTTGAAACGGATCAGTGTGTTTGCCATGTTCACAATTGCACCGGACGAACGATAATTCTCCTCCAAGCGAACGACGACCGCTTCGGGCCAGTCACGTCGAAAGCCGAGGATGTGTTGCACTTCAGCTCCTCTCCATCCGTAGATCGATTGATCGTCGTCACCCACAACGCAGAGGTTTCGATGGCCTTGGGCAAGGCACTTGATGATGCGATATTGCGAGCCGTTCGTGTCTTGGTATTCGTCGACCATGATGTAGTCGAAACGACCTGCTTCGGCTTGTCGGACTTCTTCGTGTTGAGTTAGTAACTCTTCGGTGTTGAGCAGCAAGTCATCAAAGTCCATCGCGCCGGCAAGCTTAATCGCGCGTTGATAACGTCGGTAACCGCTTGCAGCTAGATGTTCTTTATCAGTCTTAGCTGCTTGGGCGGCGGATTCTTGAGAGATGCCCGCGTTTTTCCATCGACCGACGATTCCCAAGAAGTCGCTCGGCTTGAGAACTTCGTTATGAATTCGCAAGTCGCGGAGGACGCCTCGAGCGACGCTTTCCTGCTCACCGCGATCGTAAATCGCGAACTTGGCGGGATATCCAAGAACATTGGCATGTCGGCGAAGAATCTGAACACAGTTAGCGTGGAAAGTACCAATGACCGGTTTGTTTTCATCGGAGAATCGAGATTTGCGTCCACCCCCAAGTTGATGGGAAATGCGTTCCTGCATTTCTTGGGCAGCTTTGTTCGTAAACGTCACCGCCAGGATTCGGTTTGGCGCGACTTTGTGGCGGATTAGGTTCGCCGTACGAAAGGTTATTACGCGGGTTTTTCCAGATCCTGCCCCGGCCAGCACCAAAAGGGGGCCAGAAAGGGAGTTTACAGCTTGCTGTTGAGCGGGGTTCAGGTCCATCGGCATAGTTTAGCTGATGTTACCCGGTTCCCATGACTCGAAAAGGCCAGATTTGGGGTCGACGAACTGAAGGTCGGTGGCTATTTTGGTTCGTTCGTAATCGGGCGGTCCAGGCAAACTGGCAGGCCTTTTCACCATCTGAATCCCGCAATCCTTGATTTGAATTTAGAAACACTATGTACGCGATTATCGCCGACGGCGGACGTCAATATAAAGTTGCTCCAGGACAAATTTTGGACATCGATTTCCGCGAGTCCTCCACAGACGGTGATAGCGTGACTTTCGATCACGTGCTGGCCGTTCAGTCCGAAAGTGGTCTTAAGTTGGGCAAACCAACGGTTGCAGGTGCCACGGTAACTGCAAAGGTCATGGGCGTTGAAAAGGGCGAGAAACTGTACATTCAGAAATTCCGCCGACGAAAGAATTTCGACAAGCGAACGGGCCATCGCCAACTTTATACTCGCGTTCAGATCGATCAAATTTCCGGCTAAAATGCTGGGAATGCCAACTTAATATCGTCCGATGTTTGTTGGTTCAGCGAGAAATCATTAAATGCAATGTTGACGGGCACGATCCATGGATTGATGCCCGTTTTCGTTTAAGCATTTGCGTCAGCCACACCCACGCCAGCGATTGAAGATTCATTCATCGAGCCATGCAAGTTATCACAGGGGCCCAAACTTCACCCGGCACTCAAACGAATAAAGGCACGCGTGTGCGTGCCTTTACCTTTGTGGACGATTTCAAACAACCCAAATGCTTAGCGCTTGGTTCGCTTGCTCTTGGCATTGCCTTGTCGAACTTTGTAGCGAGGATTGCTTTTGCAAATCACGTAGATTCGTCCGCGACGACGTACCACTTGGCAGTCGGGATGACGAAATTTCAGGGCACCGATTGAAGATACAACTTTCATTTTTCCCTCACTATATCCAAAAATCCAGGCGGTTCTTGACTCGCGTTCCGAACCCCGGCATATATCCTAGTAATTGAGTGAACCGCGTATTCTAACGATCGAATCCCAGGCTGCAACCGCAATTCTCGGCTGGAAGCCCGCAACTTCACAAGGTTTTTAATATGAAAGTCGCTTATTTCGACTGTTTTTCGGGGATTGCGGGCGACATGACCCTCGCCGCTCTGGTCGATGCTGGCGCTTCGCTGGACCGCGTCACGCAAGCTTTACACTCCATGGGACTTGGTCATGTCAGCCTCCGAATCGAAAACGTTCATAAGAACGGTTTTCGGGCTTCAAAACTTGTCATTGAATCGCCACCGGAACATGTCCATCGCCACTTGAACGACATTGAGACCTTGATTGAACGCGGTCGATTTAGCGATGAAGTAAAGCTGACTGCCAAATCGATTTTTCGAAGGATTGCGAAAGCCGAAGCCAAGGTCCACGGCGAATCGATTCACGACATTCACTTTCATGAAGTGGGTGCCATTGATTCGATCGCCGATATCGTCGGAGTCTCTGTGGCCTTTCATGAGCTTGAAATCGATCAAGTCATCTCGTCGCCTGTTCCGGTTGGTTGCGGGAAGGTGAAGATTGCTCATGGCATCGTCAGTGTCCCCGCACCAGCGACGATGGAACTGCTCAAGGGCATACCGATTGCCGAATGTAAAATACGCGCGGAACTGACCACACCAACTGGGGCTGCAATTCTGGCGGAGTTCGCTTCGAGATTTGGCCCTTTGCCAAGCATGCAAATTGAGTCAATTGGTACCGGCGCAGGAACTGCGAACTTCAAGAATCGTCCCAACGTGCTCCGCGTATTGATCGGAGAACTTGCAAGTACAGAAATCGGCAATGATGCAGTCGTCGTCCTTGAAACGAATCTGGATGACATCAGTGGCGAGCAAATCGGTTATGCGGTCGAGCAGCTTTGGAAAGTCGGCGCGCTCGAAGTATTTACGACGCCGATCCAGATGAAAAAACATCGCCCCGGCACGTTGCTGACCGTGATCGCCCGACCCGAGGACAAGGAATCGCTCGAATCACTGATCTTTGATGAGACAGGTACACTCGGTATTCGCCATGAACTACGAGGTCGGACCACGCTTCCGCGAAAGATTATCGATGTATCGACTCCATGGGGAATCGTTCGCGGCAAGCTATCCAAATTCCCAGACGGCACTCTCGATTTTTCACCTGAGTATGACGACTGCCGTCAAATCGCTTTGGAAAACTCGCTCAAATTATCGGATGTTGTAAACGAAGTTACTGAATGCTATTGGAGTGGGCAATCGCATTCGGGAAATGACTTTAGCGACCTTTCTGATCAAGTTCCCGATACTCCCCGCTCGTCGTCCAATTCCAATTCCCCACGGCGCACTCCTGCGAAAAATAAACAATCGACGACGCACAGTCACGATCACGGCCATGATCATAGCCATGATCATAGCCATGATCATAGTCACGATCACGGCCCAGACCATAGTCATGACCATAGTCACGATCACAGCCATGATCATGATGATGGGCTGGATCATGACCATCATCACTGAGAAAAGTCTACAAAGTACCTTCAGGTGGTTGTGATGCGATTTTCGCTATGTTGGCTTCTAATTTCTTGATGTCGGTCTTTCCGATCCAGGCGTCCCGAATGATGCCTTTGCGATCGATGACCAGCGTAGTTGGATAGCCCATTCCCTGCGAAGCTAGCATCTTGGCTATGTAACTTCGAGTGAATGCCGTTGTGTCGACGTAGATTGGCATATCGACTTTGATGGAGTTCAAATATTCAGCCGTTTCGGATCTCAGTTTGTCGGTGTCGTTTTCGATGCCGGGCGAGCAGGATACGCTGACGAACAGGAATCGTTTGTCACTCTTCATTCGCTCATAGAGTTCCGCGAATTCGGGATACTCGTCGCGGCATGGGGCACACCAAGTTCCCCAGAAATGCAGAATGACGATTTGTTCTTCCCAAGCTTTGGGTTCTAAAGGTGCCGTGGCCGCGATCAAAGGTTGCAAATCCATCGGTCCCATGGGCACATCGATGATTCGCGACTGGTCACGGCCTAGCCAGACCAGGAACATGATGCCGGCAAGCATAAACCAACCGGCGATCATAAGCGGAAACAGCGAGAATATTTTCTTGTTCATACTTCACTTCTAAAGTTTCTCTTGAGCACGATATATGCAAACGGCAATGTCAGCCCAGCCTGGACTATACGTTAAATAGCTGTTTGGCAATTTAGTTTTGATGCGACTTTTGTTCGCAATTGCTGGGCGAACATTCTGAAGCCGGAAAGGCTGTTACACCCTCTGCCGGTGGTGATAACCACCGGTTGAGATCCAACACAAAGGAAAAGCCCGAAGGGCTGACACAACAATAAACCGCTCCCGAAACACTGCTCAAACTCGGAGTTGATGTGTCGGCCCTTCGGGCATTTTCGCTTCAAATCAATGCACACCGGGGCCTTCGACCCCGGCAGAGGGTGTAACAGCCCTTCGGGCTTAAATCCATTCCTAACTGTCATGTGTTGTAGCTCAACTCGGACCAAAAATAAATCATGTTCATTTTATGAAATCCTCTCCAAACTGCTATTTGCCGCACAGCCCACGCCCAGCCTCATGCAGGCAGAATTGAGCGCATCGCAGAATTCGGAACCAACTCAACCGCCTTCTAACTATCCGCCGTTCGCTCGAACTAGCAACTTCAGGTTGCTGCATTTTGATCAGCAGGACTTGGGTTTTGCTTTTTTTGAGATGCTGGTTGCCCGATGCCAGCAAAGTAATAGATTGCTCCGACACCCGCGACGCAGAATGTCATCAGACGGTACATGGCTGCAATGACCATACCCGAAAATTGATTGTCGACACCCGGCATTTCGCGAAAAAGCTGATGGATAGCCCCTTCTTGCACTCCCAGTCCACCCGGAGTGAGAGGCAACGCGCCTGCGACAACGGCTGGCGGAATAACGATAAAGTGCTGCGCCATTGTCGGCGGCGTAGTATAGAGCGCGTTGGAAATCAAACACATTGCACCTGTCAATCCAAAGTGTACGATGATGCTGATTCCCAAAATAAATGCCAACAGACCAGGTCGTCCGTCAAATATCAAACCTGCCGTCGCCATCCGTCGCAATGAATTTCCCACCCACGGGATTTTCTTGAGCCAGCGGAGAGGCAAGTGCCTGCCGAAAATAACAATCGCGACCAATCCACTTAAGCTGATTGCTGCGAATAGCAATGCGCCACGTCGAATGATTTGTAACGCCGTAGGAAGTGCGTCGACAGCGAAGAATTCAAGGCTAATGCAAGCGACGATCAGCAATCCTACAAGCCCCACGACGCGGTCCATCAAAACCGACGCCAGGAGTTCTGGACGTTTGGACTCACGGTTTTTGGAGACCGCTACAGCTTTAAAAAGATCTCCGCCGACCGAACCTGCGGACACCAGGTTAAACAGGTAGCCCAGGAATCCGAGCCGAATTGCTTCTTTGTACGACAGGGGAATGCCAAGAGTGCGAACGAGCACCATCCATCTCAGGAAACTGAAGATGGTTTCAGCCAAGACCAACAAGAGAGCGGCTGCGAGAAGTCCCCAATGTTTGGGCTGGTTCTTTAGCGTTTCCCATTGCGACTGATCAAAAGAGGTTGCAAGCCAATAAATGATCGCAGCCAAGACGACTAGCTTGACCGTCAGGATGATGCGATCTTTCATCAACTTTCGAAGAACTTTTTGATTGAGTAAACGGTAACCGCGCGGCCTGCGCGAGCGATCGACGTCGTTAATGGAATTTCCTTGGGGCAAACTGCCACGCAGTTTTGTGCATTACCGCATGCTTGAACACCACCTGGTTTCATTAACGCTTCGAGTCGCTCGCTGGCCATACTCTTGCCGGTTGGATGGGAGTTGAACAACATGGCTTGAGAGAGGGCATGAGCCCCGACGAAGCCTTGGTCGTACTGTTGCAGTTTTCGCTTTTCGTATTCCTCGTCAGTTTCGCTTGCGTTGCGGATGACTTCGATTTTGGTGAACTGGGGGCAAGCTTCCAAACAGCAACCGCAGCTCATGCACTGGCTGAGCGGATAATTCTTTTCTTGCTCAGCTCGGAGGATGTTTGGTCCGTGCCCCATGTCTGCATAGCCATCCACGGGTACCCAAGCTTTCACTCGCTCGAGGGATCGGAACAGCCGGCCGCGATCTACTGCCAAATCGCGAATGACAGGGAATTTTGTCATGGGACGCAATTCGATTTCGGCTGGACTATCTTCGAGCAATCGGTCGACCAAGGCCGAGCAGCTTTGACGAACTCGGCCATTGATCACCATCGTGCAGGAACCGCAGACTTCTTCTAGGCAACCGCAATCCCAGGCAACGGGCGCAACTTTTTTGCCTTCGATCGTTGTGGCTTGTGCAGCGATTTTTTGCAGGACGCTGATGACGTTCATGTCGGGCTCATAAGGCACGCGATGTTGCTCCCAGTAGGAAACCATGCTGGGGCCTTCTTGTCGTAGCACACGAACGTTGATACTGTCGGTGCGTCGATTACCTTTGTTTTCGGCGCTGCTCGTCATGATAATAATCCGCGTATTTCAAGGAATGGTGAATAGTTTCTCACTTGGTTTTGTCCATGCAACATTAGACTGCTGCTGCCGTTAGACCTGTAACTGCTTTTCCGCCGCGAGCGACAACGCGCTCATTCCAGACTTGCTCGATTACTTCGGCACCAACCAAACCGTACAAACGCGGGCGTGGTTCGATAAGCGTCGTATCGACATCTTGGTAAGTAATTTCTGGGTTACGCCCATCCCACGAAGCAACAGAGGACTTAAGGAATCGTCGGTTGTTTGCTTCGAAACGGTCGCACCAATCCTCGGCATCTTTTCTGCGAGCTTCCGGTGTCGCGCCGTGCACGCTCGGCTGTGAAAAATCAGGTTTGTAGTGAGCCCCGCGGCTTTCATCGCGCATCAAAGCGCCCTTCACGATGCATTTCGCGACGGGCATCATGTCTTGCACGGCCTTCGTGAAAATAACGTTTTGGTTTGTCCATGATCCTGTATCGCTCAGCGAACATCGTTTCGAACGTTCTTGCAAGTCGTCCAATTTCGCAAGTGCTTCCTCGAGGGCTTTGTTGTACCGCACAACGGTCGCTGTTCGCGTCATCAAATCACCAAGTTCTTGGTGGATCAAATATGGGTTTTCGCCTCCGGAACAAGCCAGCAATTGTTTGTGGCGATCGTTCTGCTTACCGACAGCCGTTTCAAACAGGGACTTGGGTAAATCGGCAGCGGCTTTGTTGGACTTCATCCAATTCACGATTCCGGGAGCGACGAACAGTCCGGAAAAAATGCAACTTAACAATGAGTTTGCCCCGAGGCGATTTGCGCCGTGGTACTGATAATCGCATTCGCCAATCGCGTAGAGACCGGGGATGCTGGTAACTTGATTTTTTGGCGAACCCGGCAGCAACCCTCCATCGCCCGACTTGGCATAATCGACCCAAAGTCCGCCCATCGAGTAATGGACGGCAGGGAATATCTTCATGGGTTCCTCGCGCGGGTCGACGCCTTGGAACTTTTCGTAGATCTCGAGAATACCACCAAGTTTGCGATCTAGCTCGGCACGAGGAATGTGCGTGAGGTCCAAATAAACGCTCATACGAGTCGGATCGACCGAAAGGCCTTCGTTGACGCAGATATTGAAAATTTCGCGTGTTGCAATGTCGCGAGGCACCAGATTACCGTACTTGGGGAATCGTTCTTCCAGAAAGTAGTATCGCTCGCTTTGCGGTACTTCCTTGGGATTGCGTGTGTCGCCTTGGCGGCGTGGTACCCAGACTCGACCGCCTTCGCCGCGAGCCGACTCGCTCATCAAACGCAGTTTGTCCGCGCCTGGAATTGCAGTCGGATGGACTTGAATAAACTCGGCGTTTCCGTAATTGGCGCCAACTTGGAAACATCGACTAGCAGCGCTGCCCGTGCAAAAGACCGACATCGTTGAGCGGCCATAGATGAGACCACCCCCACCCGTTGCAACGATGACTGCATCTGCTGGGAATGAACGGATTTCCATCGAAACCATATCTTGGGCCGTCGCACCGACACAGCGACCGGTTTCGTCGAGAATTGGCCCTAGAAAATCCCAATACTCATACTTGTTGATCAAACCTGCGACTTCGTGACGGCGAACTTGCTCGTCAAGTGCATACAGAAGCTGTTGGCCCGTCGTAGCCCCTGCAAATGCGGTACGCTTGAACAAAGTCCCGCCGAATCGACGGCGATCGATGTGTCCTTCTTCGGTACGGTTAAATGGGACACCCAGTCGATCCATCAAATCGATTACTTTGGGAGCCCAATAAGCCATCTCTTTGACGGGTGGCTGATGTTGCAGGAAGTCACCGCCGTAAACCGTGTCGTCAAAGTGTTTCCACTCGTTATCACCCAGTTGTCGGGTTTGAGCGTTAACGCTGTTAATCCCGCCTTGGGCACAAACGCTGTGGGAGCGTTTGACAGGAGTTAAACTCATCAGGTCAACAGCAACACCCAACTCGGCAAGCTTCATCGAGGCTGCCAAGCCTGCGAGGCCTCCACCGACTACCAAAACGCGATTCTTCGCCATGAAGTTTAATCCCAAACCTGTACTAACAACCTAAACCAAAGCCGCAACGATCGAATTCGCGACTTACTTGCCCTTCATAAAATCGGCGTCTGAACGTTTGTGCGGGTCGTCCGTGATCTCGCGAGACTGGATGCGAGCATCGTACATCGCCTTTTCCGTTTTCTGGGCTTCGGGAATATCAAGTTTCTTGACGCCCCACAACGCACTTAGGCCAACGAAGCCAATGAACAATCCAAAGGCAGAACACAATATGGTTGCCCGTTTTTGAGCACGCGGAGTTAACCATAAACCCCACGTTATTCCCGCTGTCCAAAGTCCGTTTGCAAAGTGGAAAGTGCAAGCCACAACCCCAGCGGCATAGAATACAGGCCAAGCCCAACCACTCAACGCTTGGGCTAAAGTGCTCGACGCGTTGTAAGCTCGAAATTGAGCCATTCCAAGAGGTTCGGCAATCGATTTCAACCACCAATCAAAATGGAACCAACCGTGAAGATGGAACACATGCGAAAAAATGAAGATGACCGCAAAGTAACCCGTTAATCGCTGCCACGTATATCGGCGATTGCTTGCAAAACGGTACTGCGCCGTATTGGACTTGCCGGTCATTCCGATCCAGATGCCAACGACGGCGTGAAATATAATAGGACCGAATATGAACGCCCATTCGACGAATGGCAATGCTGGCCCTAAGGCGTGAATAGCGTTGACGTTCTTCTGAAACGAAGCCGCACCTCCCAAGATGCTAGAGTTTGTCAACAGGTGCACAACCATGTAGGCACCGATCGGGACAATACCGCTCAGCGAATGCAGTCTTCGAATTAAGAAATCGTTACGATGAAAAAAACCACCCGCTTCTACAAGCTGCTCATCACTCATGGTTTTGGGGTTTGAAACCTTTCATGCGCTCGACTGGACAGAGATCTAAAACAACCCATTTTGGCATGGATCGATTTTCGGCAATGGGGTTCGAATCATGCCATTTGCGCACGACTTTGCCGAATTGAATAGGTTAGGAACATTTTTTTTCACGAATAGTGCCTACTGTTTTTTTCTAGGCGTCCCGTCAAGCTGATCGAACGCCCAATTGCATCTTCGGCATAGTCGATACAAGTAAGCAAGAAATAGGGCTCTTTATCATGTCTCCTAATTCTGCGGGAGTGTTGAATGATCAGGGATTGGTGGGGTGAATCGGGCACAAAACTCCCAGGCAGCCTAATTTGACGCGATTTCGTTGACAGTACGGGTTTTGCGTAACTATACTTAACTTTTGTTGGGCAAGATCGTCGTATCCTGCGTCGATCCGTTACCCTACTTTACCGCTTTTCAACGAGACCCTTTCACGGGGTTTCGAACAGTCATGTCCAGACTGATAACGTTTGGTCGATTTTCACTTTCGAAGACCACTCCAACTTTTATGTCGCAAGAGGTCGCGCATCCATGACATTTCTAGGCAAATTGTTTACAGGTCTCATCCTGCTTTTGAGCTTGGCCTTCTTCGTTATTGCGCTGGTTGTCAATGCATCGCATCGAAACTGGAAAGAAGCAGTTATGGATCCGAAGACCGGATTCAAAGAACAGAAGCGAGTGCTCCAGTTAAACTTGACCGAGTTGCAGAAGACGTTGGAAGACGCACGCCGCGAATTGGCGCAAGAGCAAGCTTCGCGACGCGTCACGTTGTCGATGCTGCAAACGCAATTGGAACAAGAGCGCGAAAAACTGGCGCAGCTCACTGCTGAACTACAGAAGATGCAGGCGGCCAATACATTGCAAACTCAAACTTTGGCGGCGACTCAGGACGAACTGACCCGTGTCACCAAAGAAAATGCCGACATCAAAACGCAAGTTGTGCAAGTCATTCAAGAACGAGACAATCAAACTCGCAAAGCAATCACGCTGCAGGATGACTTGAACAATCGCTTGGTCGTTCTCGACACACTGACCAAAAAGCTTGACGCACTTCGAGATTCCTCGACTGTTCTCGAAGCGAGAAACATCACGATGAAGAGTGCTTTGGTTCGATCTGGAATAAAAGATGATCTTGAAGACGTTCCACCATCCGATCTAAAAGGCATCGTCAATGCAGTGGATCGCGAAGGACTCATTGAAATCTCCGTCGGGCGCGATGACGGTTTACGCGAAGGTCACGAGATGGACATTTATCGAGGATCGCAATATCTTGGTCGTGTTCAAATCGTTCGAGCGGATGTCGACAAATCTATCGCTAAGATGCTTGACGGTTATCGCCGCGGCTATATTCAAAAAGACGATAAAGTCGTTGCGAAGTTAGGTTTGTAAGAAACCGCTCGATGCTTGAAATCAATCTTCAGTTTCATTTTTGGATCGAATGCGAATGAGCGATAATCAGCCCCGTCAGCCACTTTCGGTTTACACCGTGATGTTAATTGCGGCCACAATTTTCATGACTTTGGCTTGCATTATCATGGCAATCGAGTGGTCGCGTTTCCAAGGCGCTCCACCGACCTCTAGCCGTCCATCAGGACAGGTATTCGCTTTTGACGCCAATGAGCAAGCCGTTGAAAAGTATGCTTAGTTGAATCGCCATTTTGCCGTCATGTAGGCATTCGCGGTCTAAATTCATTTCAGCTTGCTAAGTTTCGAGGGATGTCCTTTTACTGCTTAGCAAGCACTCTCCCGACCAATCGCGCGTCCTATTTTCACTTTCCAGATGTGGAATTACGCAATCTAGGTCATCGAATCTTCGAAATTGGAATTTCCCGATGGTAACGGCTTTGACAGCCGAAACCTTTGGAGGGGAAAGTAAGGGCGAATCCAGCTCGGCTTTCCGTTTCAAATTCGCTTTTCTGTTTTAGCTTTCCAAGTTTGGTTCGTTTGAAATCCAACAACTCCTTGACGTCAGAACTGAGATGAATGGACCATTGGGAATCAAAATGAAAATTGTCACGAGGGTGGCCATATTGGGCATCTCGCGCGATTGGTCTTTTGGCGATTTCTGTTTCAAGCGGGTGTTGGTGTACATCGCACTTGCAGCTTGCCTTTTCGCTGCAGGATGTTCGCGCGATCGCAAATTTTCCTTCAAGCCACACTTTCTGGGTAAGTCAGCCCAGGCTGCGGAATCTAAACCATCCGACGCTATACCCAAGCCCATTCACAACATGCCGCAAGCAACCGAAGCGGATTCTGCGGGATTCGTAAACAACGCTTACGTCGCACCACCTCAACAAGTCATGGCTCCTATGGGCGTCATGACGCCTTTGTCGAACGCGACGACTACTCCCCAGCCGTATCAAGTGCAGTTCGCTCAGTCCGTTCAAATCCGTCCGGAATCGAAGAGCACTTCGGAGCCACTGCCTCCTACAAACGAAACGATTCGATTGCCGGTGAAATAGCATGTTCCGATAGCGAACAACTTTCAATAGGCGATCGCCAACGATCAAGTTCCCTTGACCGGGCGCGACGCTCCATTGGATGCTGTACTCTCCATGATCTCCGAACAGCAAGGGCAGAATATCGTATCGAGCGCAGCCATCGGGGAAAACAAAGGTGTCAGGAGTGAATGGCACTGTCGGAATTATTTGTGCGCGTACGTTGAGCTTGGGCTGAGTTGAGAAATTTTGTAAGCTCTCCCAGCCAAGGTGATCTTTCGGTGATTGGCCTGCCTTGGTATTAAAATTGAAGCCCTCCTTGGTTCACTAGCCTGTGAAAAGCCAAGGAGGGTTTTTTCATGGATAATTCTTTACCAAAATCGTCGCGCTATGGCAGTCGCAAATTCCGGAAAATTGTGGATGCGTTTCTTGGTGGAGCAGATCTTCCATTTGCCGAAGTTCTTTCGGAAG
>JANMGV010000180.1:0-17079 GCA_031374825.1 Pirellulaceae bacterium | reverse complement strand
CCGATGGACTTACAACGGCCGTCCCGTGAAAGCACAATCAAAGCCTCGTCCTAGAACTTGGCGTGAAAACTGGGTAAGCTACAGTCAAAAGACGCCAAGTCTAAGTCTCGTGGCCTAACAACTCCAGGTTGCGGCACTAGTATCTGGTCAAGGATGCGATGGAACGGTTTGTCTGCGGATCGCTACAGACGAAGTCGGACAAACATGCGAAGAACTATGGCATACGCCTCGATCGCGATTCTTTTATTGTAACTGGGTGGAATGTGATGGCTTTGTTTATGGATTCGATAGTCGATTCTTTGTTTGCATGGACCCTAAAGATGGGCGAGTCGTTTGGAAAAGTCGGGAACATACCGACTCCAATGCCGTCCGAGTTGGCAATCTGCTATTGCTGTTACGAGGCGATGGTTTGTTGACGCTAGGTATTGCAACTCCTGATAGCTTTCAGCCATTAAAACGCGCTATCGCTCTAACGGTAGGACACTGCTGGACGCCACCGACCGTCGTCGGATCAGCGATCTACGTTCGAAATGGGCATGAAATCGCTCGACTTGATATGGCTTTACTTTCGGAAGACCTTGAAATTCCACCTGCACCAACAGCGTCGCAAATAGACGCCGCAATGAAACGTTGGACTGGCAAATCCCCAAGGGATGATGAATAGCTGCGGAAATTGCCTGGAACCGGCATTGTTCTGCCGACTTTTGCTCATCCATCATAGCCAGATCGTTTGTCAAGCGATTGAAGTCATGCATTAAATTTGAACGTCTCAATACCTTGGCAGGAAAAACAATCGCTCGCCCAAATTCCACCAGCGACTTGATGAAGAAACTAATATGACGGAGCTATTATGAGTCTGCGAAGGTGACTTATAGAAAGGACATCTACCTGAGTTTTTGGATTCCGAGCCGAGAATCCGAGAATGCGACGTGACATTGTGGTAACGCACTGCCTACCAAATCAGAGCAGTGTTCCAACTCGAAATCAATGTCGTCGAAATCGGCCAAAAACGAAGTTGAATCGCTGCACTAATGAAAGTTCACTTGGTTTTACAGTGAACTATTTTTGGCCGTGCATTATCGGAAATTGTTTCCAACGTGCAAAAGCGGTTTCCTGAAGTCTTGTTCAGTGACGCAACCCGTAGCATGGCCACATTTGGCCGTGCGAAATTGAAAACAGGTTCCAACATTCACAGGCGGTTTCGGCAATCTTGGTTTGTGACGCAACCCGTAGCATGGCCACATTTGGCCGTGCGATACTGAAAATAGGTTCCAACGTGCAAAAGCGCCTTCGGCAGTCTTGTTCAGCGACGCACCCCGTAGCATGGCCACATTTGGCCGTGCGATACTGAAAATTGTTTCCAACGTGCAAAAGCGCCTTCGGCAGTCTTGTTCAGCGACGCACCCCGTAGCATGGCCACATTTGGCCGTGCGATACTGATAATTGGTTCCAACGTGCAAAAGCGTCTTCGGCAGTCTTGTTCAGCGACGCACCCCGTAGCATGGCCACATTTGGCCGTGCGATATTGAAAATTGTTTCCAACATTCACAGGCGTCTTCGGCAATAGTGTGAGCAAATCTTTGCGTACTATAAACGACTATCGACTCCTCATACCCCGACCCCTTAACCTCGGCGTACCGAAGAGAATGGGAGCTAAAGAAAAAGTAGTGAGAAGTTTTGTTGCATCTGCGAAGAATAACTATTCAAAGGACATCTACCTGATTTTTTGATTCCGATCCGAGAATCCGGTAATGAGACGTGACATTGTGGTAACGCATTGCCTACCAAATCAGAGCAGTGTTCCAACTCGAAATCAATGTCGTCGAAATCGGCCAAAAACGAAGTCGAATCGCTGCACTAATGAAAGTTCACTTGGTTTTACCGTGAACTATATTTGGCCGTGCATTATCGGAAATTCGTTCCAACGTGCAAAACTGGTTTCCTGCAGTCTTGTTCAGCGACACAACCCGTAGCCTGGCCACATTTGGCCGTGCGATATTAAAAATTGGTTCCAGTGTGCAAAACCGGTTTCCTGCAGTCTTGTTCAGTGACGCAACCCGTAGCATGGCCACATTTGGCCGTGCGATACTGATAATTGGTTCCAACGTTCAAAACCGGTTTCCTGAAGTCTTGTTCAGCGACGCACCCCGTAGCATGGCCACATTTGGCCGTGCGATATTGAAAATTGTTTCCAACGTGCAAAAGCGTCTTCGGCAGTCTTGTTCAGCGACGCAACCTGTAGCATGGCCACATTTGGCCGTGCGATACTGAAAATAGGTTCCAACGTGCAAAAGCGCCTTCGGCAGTCTTGTTCAGCGACGCACCCCGTAGCATGGCCACATTTGGCCGTGCGAAATTGAAAATTGGTTTCAACATTCACAGGCGGTTTCGGCAATAGTGTGAGCAAATCTTTGCGTACTATAAACGACTATCGACTCCTCATCCCCCGACCCCTTCTCCTCGGAGTACCGAAGAGAAGGGGAGCTAAAGAAAAAGTAGTGAGAAGTTTTGTTGCATCTGCGAAGAATAACTATTCAAAGGACATCTACCTGAGTTTTTGATTCCGATCCGAGAACCCTGGAATGAGACGTGACATTGTGGTAACGCATTGCCTACCAAATCAGAGCAGTGTTCCAACTTGAAATCAATGTCGTCGAAATCGGCCAAAAACGAAGTTGAATCGCTGCACTAATGAAAGTTCACTTGGTTTTACAGTAAAATATGTTTTCAACGCAACGATGCGACAACTTGAAAAGAAAACCCTGCATCCGTGAGATAACCCTAGATCATCATGAAACCAACTTTGACTTGCGCTTGTATTTCGTTCGTGGTTTTTTTGGCGTTGGGCTTGAAACAAGTACAGGCTCAAACCGACCGCGCCGATTCGTGGCGAGAATCGACAGAAGATCGGCTGAAAGCAATCTACGAACGCGGCGAGTTTCGTCCGCAGCGGTTTCAGGCGGAGTGGTTGCCTGACAGTTCTGGATATATCGTTGAAGAGCGTGATCCAACGACGGACAAGATACATAAGGTTCGGTACGACGTTCGGACAGGGGAACGAGTCGAATGGAACTCGGAGGAGTCGAATCAAACCGCACGCGGGCAGTTGGTGTCGCCCGACGGAAAACGAGTACTGGAGTTTCAAGATGAAAATCTATTCGTGCGCGATGTAGAAAGCGGCGAACGGACTCAATTGACAGAGCGATCACCGGATCGCGACGTGCGGTATCGCGATCCGGTCTGGAGTCCCGATAGTAGTCGCATTGTTTTTGTCGAGTCGGATTCAACCAACGTACGAGAGAGACCAGTCTTGGTGCCTGATGATCCATCCTATCCAAGTATTCAGAATCACCGGTTTGCAAGAGTTGGCGAAGTGATCGAGACACTTCGCGTAGGTGTGGTGGATTCCGAAGCCAAGAAAGTCGAATGGTTGGCAATCGAATCGCCCAAGGAAGGTTTCTACCTTGGTCAAGTTGAATGGGCTGGAAATTCCGATGAAGTGCTTGTTGAAAAATTCAGTCGTTTTCGCGATCAACGAGAGTTTCTGCTCGCGAAAACCAACGGCGAAGTGAAGCAAATCTTTCACGAAAAGAATGATGCTTGGGCGGAATCGAGTCAAGGAAAGAATTCTGGCCTAATGTGGGTTCGTGACGGTCAAGCTTTCGTCGTGGTAAGTGAGAAAGATGGGTGGCGACATGCTTTCCTGTGGTCACGTGACGGCACGGAGCTGGCGGTACTTACTCCTGGCGAATACGACGTTATTGACCGCGGGGCAATCGACGAAGCCGACGGCTGGTATTACTTCTATGCGTCTCCAGACGACGGAACGCAAAAACATCTGTTCCGTGTGCCGCTTGATGGTTCGGGTGCTATGGAACGCATCACTCCGAAGGATCAGCCCGGCACGCACAGCTACGATTTCTCGCCCGATGCCAAGTGGGCTTTTCATACTTTTTCCACGATCGATTCCCCCCCGCTAATAGAGCTTGTCGAGCTTCCCAGTCACCGGGTTGTTCGAGTACTCGAAGACAACCGCAAACTTCGAGAGAGGATGCAGGAAGTCATTTCGCACCCGACAGAGTTCCTGCAGCTCAATATTGGCAACGGCATTTCCATGGATGCGTGGATGATCAAGCCAAGGGACTTTGACGAGTCCAAGAAATATCCGGTCTTTATTTATGTTTACGGCGAACCTCATGCACAGACGGTATTGAATGAATGGGGAGCCGCACTGATTGACTTTCATCGGGTCGTCGCCGATCTCGGGTATCTCGTCGTATCGATCGACAACCGTGGCACACCCGCGCCGAAGGGAGCCGCATGGCGGCGATCGATCTTTGGCAGTCTAGGACCGTTGTCCACGGAAGAACAAGAATCTGGGCTGAAGGAATTAGGGCGAGTCCGTCCGTACGTGGATTTGTCTCGCGTTGGAATCTGGGGTTGGAGCGGAGGCGGCTCGAACACACTCAACGCCATGTTCCGCAAGCCTGATTCGTATCACGTCGGAATCGCCGTAGTGCCCAAGCCTCAGCCGCATCTATACAACGCATGGTTTCAGGAAATATTCATGCGAACGCGTGAAGTAAACCCCGAAGGATACGAACGAGCGGCCGCGATCAATTTTGCGGACGGTCTGAAGGGCAAACTGTTGATCATCACCGGCTCGGGCGAAACGAATACGCACATTCAGATTATCGAAGGCCTCGTCGACCGGCTTGTCGAACTTGGCAAACCATTCGACTACATGGTTTATCCCAATCGCGACCATGGCCTTCGCGAAGGCAACGGCACGGTCGTTCACGTTAGAATGCTCATCATCCGTTACCTGCTGCAACATCTTCCCTCAGGGGCGCGCTAAAGCTATTTGTCGTTTTACGCTCCCTTGTCGCAATTGTATCGATGTAACGTAAACGCAAAAAGGAATGCCTTTCCATCATGAAAAATCGCAGCCTCTACGTATTCTTGTTCCTACTCTTACCGGTTGTCGCACAAGCACAGCCTTTGCAAGTCTACGTCTTGGCTGGTCAATCGAACATGCAAGGGCATGCGCAGGTTCGCACGTTTGAGCACATCGGAATGGACCCGGCAACGAAACCCATGCTGGCCGACATGACCAACGCAGATGGTTCGCCGAAGGTTTGCGAGCGAGTGTGGATTTCTTCGCTCGGCAGCGCCGACACGGTGCAAACGGGAAAGCTGACAGCGGGATTCGGCGCAAGCCAAGGAGGGCCAAAGATCGGGCCGGAATTTACCTTTGGAATCTACATTGAGAAGTCTACGAATGCTCCCATTCTAATCATCAAGACTGCATGGGGCGGGAAAAGCCTGAACACCGATTTTCGCCCTCCAAGCGCGGGACCTTTTGTATTCAACTCGTCCCAACTCGCTACGTTCGAAAAGCAAAGTAAGGACATCGACGCCATCAAAGCCGAAAAAGAAAAGGCGACCGGCGTCAACTATCGACTGATGATTGAGCACGTGAAAAGTGTACTTGCTGATATCGGGCAAGTAATGCCAAGTTACGATGCAACACAGGGCTATGAACTTGCTGGTTTTGCTTGGTTTCAAGGCTGGAATGATATGGTAGACTCCAGCACTTATCCGAATCGAGACATGCCCGGCGGCTATGATGCGTACAGTGATGTAATGGCCCATTTCATCCGCGACGTACGAAAGGATTTGAACGCGCCGAATCTACCCTTTGTCATCGGCGTGCTGGGTGTCGGTGGTCCGACTTCAGAGTATGGCCCCGAACAGCAACGTTACAAGGCGACGCACGACAACTTCCGCGCAGCGATGGCTGCACCAACGCTGTTGCCAGAGTTCAAAGGCAATGTCGCCGCAGTCTGGACAGAGAAGTATTGGGATGGCGAGCTGTCCGCCGCTAAACAGAAGGAGAATGAAATAAGAAATGGAGTGAAGAAAATCGCAACCGAGCGCAAAATGAAACCCGCCGAGGAAAAAGCCATGCTCGAGAAACGCCTCGCAGAAGGGCTAACCGATCGCGAGCGGTTGGTGGTTGAAAAGGGCATTTCCAACCAGGAGTTTCATTATCTTGGCTCGGCAAAAATTCTCGGTGGAATCGGCAAAGGATTGGCAGAAGCCATGGCCGACCTAAAACATTTCAGAGAGTAACCTGTCGTCGCTCCGCGACTCGGGGTGATTTTGGCGGTATGGGTTGTGGAGCTGATGGACTTGGTTACGGATTGTCGTCACTTCGAGACTCATCTTGCGGCTCAGACAAATAAAGCTATTCGGCTTCGACTGGGCGGTGATGGTGGTCGGCGGCGATGATGACGTAGAGGGCGGGGATTACGAAGAGCGTAAAGATGGTTCCGATTGCCATTCCCGCCACGAGAACGGTGCCGATACTATTGCGAGCTTCTGCGCCAGGACCAGTGACCAAAACCAGAGGGAAATGACCAAAGACGGTTGCGGCGGATGTCATCAACACGGGACGCAATCGCGTTCGGCCAGCTTCGATAGCGGCTTCAAGGACGCTCAAACCGCGCTCTTGCAATACGTTGGCAAACTCGACGATCAAGATGCCGTTCTTGGCGACCAGCCCTACCAACGTGATCAAGCCAACTTGGGAGTAGATGTTGATTGTCGTCATTCCCAAAAACGTCAGCACCAATGCTCCAGAAATCGCCAAAGGAACCGATCCGAACAGCACGATCAGCGGATCACGAAAACTTCGGAATTGAGCGGATAGAACGAGATAAATGAGCAGCAACGCAAACCCCAAAGTTACGGCCAACGAAGAGCCTTCTTGACGGATTTGTCGCGACTCGCCGCCGTAGTCGATGTTGGCCAAATCGCCGACAGTATCGCGAGCAATTTTCTCCAAAGCGACCAATCCATTTTCTTTTGTTATTCCTGGGAACAAACCCGCAAACACACGAACGGAACTTTGCTGTTGAAATCGTTGCAGCGACCGTGGAGCCGCTTCGGCATCGATGGTCGCAAATGACGAAACCGGAATCAAGCCGCCGCTTGCGGTACGAATTTTCAAATCCATCAATGACCCAATCGACTGCCGGTCATTCAGTGCAAGCTGCGGGATAACTTGATAGCTGCGATTGAAATAATTGAACCGGTTGACGTAGCCTCCGCCGAGCAACACACCTAGCTCTTGCGCGATACTGGCCAGATCGAGCCCCATGTCGGCAATCTTTTCGCGATCTACGTTAACGCGTGCTTGAGGTAAATCCAGCCGCAAATCGGTTTGTACGAACATGAACATGTTGGCTTTCTGCGCTTGCTGAACAATCTGATCAGCCATTTCTGCAAGCCGTTCTATGGACAAATCGCTTTTGAGAATCAGTTCCACGTCATACTGCCCCGCCCCTGGTAGCGGCGGGACTAGCACTGGAAACGACTCGACTCCGGGAATCTGGGAAACCAAAGCGTACACTTCGGGTTGCATCTCGCCGGTCGTTCGATTTCGTTCGTGAAAATCTTTGGTGATAACGCCGCCGAATCCAGTATTCCCCATGACGAGCGCCCACATGTATTTGGTTTCAGGCAACGTCTTAAGCGACTCGGACATGCTGCTTGCCCATCGCGCTGTCGACTCCAAAGTCGCATCGGGCGCTCCTTGCACGATGACCGCTATGGCGCTCTGATCTTCGACAGGGGCCAGTTCCTTGCCGCTCATGATGTACAACGGCGCGGCAGCAACGGCGACCATCGCGGTCGATAGCATGATTGCCCATCGCAATTCGATAGCATAGCCAAGCACATAGCCGTACGCTTTTTGCAAACGCTCGAACAGATGGTTCACAATTCGCGTCAAGAAACCTTCTTTGCCCGAAGCCTTCAGCATGTAAGCACTCATAATCGGCGACAACGTTACCGCGACGATCCCCGATACGATTACCGCTGCGGCAAGTGTAAAAGCAAACTCTTTAAACAGCATCCCCGTCAAGCCACCTTGGAATCCGATCGGCGTGTACACAACGGCCAGCGTGATCGTCATCGCAATGATCGGCCCCACCAACTCGCGTGCGCCGATCAAGGCCGCTTGAATTTTAGTTTTGCCTTCCAAGATGTGTCGCTGTACATTTTCAACCACGACGATCGCATCATCGACTACGAGACCCACGGACAGAACGATGGCGAGTAGCGTTAACAGGTTGAGAGAAAACCCCATCAGCACCATGCACAAGGCCGCACCAATCAGCGAAACGGGCATGGCGACCAACGGCACGATGGCGCTTCGAATCGAGCCCATAAATAAAAAGACCACGAATCCGACGATCATGATCGTTTCGCTAAGCGTCTTGGAGATTTCCTTGATCGCGTCTTCCATGAACTTCGTCGCGTCAAATGCTAATTCCATTTCGACATGACTCGGAATCGCCCCGCGCAGCCGATCCATCTCCGCTCGCAGTCGATGCGCTAAATCGATCTCATTGTTACCTGCCTTGGGCCAAACGGAAACGTAGACGGCTTCGCGCCCGCCATAGAGTGCTATCGCCATGGGCTCTTCCGAACCCAACTCGATTTCAGCGACATCCTTGAGACGAATGACTCCCCCCTCCCGCTGCGAAACGATCAGTTCGCGAAACTCCTCCACACTTTGCAAATCCGTATTCGTTAGCAAGTCGACTTGCACCTTGTCGTTTTTGACGCGGCCAATGGCAGCGACATAGTTGTTGCGGCGCAAAGCCGAAAACACGTCGCCCGGCGAAAGATCAAATTCAGCTAATCGTTGTGGCGAAATCCAAACACGCATGGCTGGCATTCGACCGGCTTCGATGCCGACCCGTTGCACGCCTTGCAAAGTTGATAATTGCGGCTGAATATTGCGAGTCAACCAATCGGTTAGCGCCGAAATGTCCATCTCATCAGAAGTGAACGACAAATAGAACGAAGCGTAAGGTCGATCGGCACGTTGTAATTCAACAACCGGCGGCTCGGCTTCGGCGGGCAGTTCGCGACGGACCTGTTGAAGCCGCGTGTTGACTTCGGCCAACGACTCCGTGCTGTTTTGATTCAGTTTCAATCGGATTGTTATTTGGCTGACGCCGGCTGAGCTGCTGGACTCGATAAAGTCGATTCCGGAAATCGATGATACGGCTCGTTCGATCGGGGTGGTCAAGAATCCGCGGATCGTTTCAGCACTTGCGCCGATATAAATTGTTGTGATCTGAATCGAGGTACTTTCCAGCTTTGGATATTGCTGAATGGGCAGCAAGAATACGCATCGCAAACCGATAAGGACAATCGCCAAATTGATGACGGCTGCCAGAACAGGATGTTTGATGAATAGATCAGTAATGCTTCGCACGGATCGATTATGCCTTGAGTTGGCGACTTGACTGATAAAGACCTACTTGGCGGTCGGCTCCGATTCGGCCGGAACATTCGTCGCGGGTGTGGAACCGATGTCGGCTGGCTCCGACTGTACTTCGGCGATTAGCGCTTTATCGCGAAGCTTGAAGGAACCATCCGCTACGACTTGTTCGTTGGCTTTGAGGCCACTGACGACGATTACTCCACTGTCATTGGTCTGGCCTATTTTGACTTGGCGAAGCATGGCACGGGTTTTTCCTTCGGCGTCTTGCTCCGTAACGAATACAAACGCGCCCGTCGGCGATCGACGAACCGAAGTCATCGGAACCGAGAGGACTTTCATTTCTGGGCCGTATTCTATAGATACTTTTATTGAGTCGTTCGGCAGTAGAAAAGTCGGTGGGTTGTCTAGCCGTGCCCGGGCGAGCAAATTGCGAGTAATACGATCCGCTTGCGAGTCCAGTGCCACAATCTTGGCTGTCATCGTTTTGTCGCCAACGTACAACCGCACGTCATGGCCTATTTCGACAAAATGCGCTACGTTTTCTGGTAGAACAAAATCGACGTGAACAAAATCTTCGACACTCTGCAACGTGCCAATGGTCGTGCCTTCGGACAAGTACTGGCCCTCATGCGTGTTGATCAGGCCAGCTCGAGCCCGAAATGGCGCCGGCAATGTCTTCTTGGCAATGATCGCGTTGCTGCGAGCGATTTCTGCGTCTGCTTGTTCTAACTCCGCTTTCGCTTGGTCAAGTTCCAGTTCTGTAATGGCATTCGCGGCGGCGGCCAGTTGCATGCGGCGGAGGGTGGATTCTGCAATTTTCAAGCGAGCTTCGGCGGATGCCAATTGAGCTTCTTCGACAGTACGATCGAGCTCTAGGATCACCGCGTCCTTTTCGATAATCGCGCCGGACACCAATCCCATTTTGCGAACGACTCCCGAAGTTTCCGTTCGAATCGTGATTGAGCGAGGCGCTAAAATGGTACCAATCGATGTCGTGGATTGTCGAATCGAACACGGAACGGCGACACCAAATCTGACCGCCACGGGTGCCTCTAGTGGTGGGGGGGCAGACTGGGCCGCTTGTATTTGTTGATACTTGACCCAAGCCAAACTGGCACCGATGCCGACGACGATCAGCACCAATAGAATCGATCCAACAATTACACGTACAGTCTTTTGCATATTGAGAGGGCCGGTTTCCAACGTAAAGCAGTCAACAATGTCGAAGTTCGATCATAGTTCATTAAATTCCCGATTCAAACCACTATCATTCCTCTGGACACCAGTAAACGGTCACATGTTCTCCTCCGATTTGCTGTGTTTTCGCGGTTATCTTAAATTTCACAACCGAGAATATTGGGTTGATTCGGTCAATTAGCAATTCAAGCAAAGCCCAATCGTAAAAACGAAATAATTCGTAACGTCGACTTGTTTTCACCAAGATTAGCTTTCATTTCGCCCGGACAACTACTGTTATCGTAACAGTCAGTTGATTGCGAATTTTATTCTTTGGCAAAGATACGCGGCAATTCGCGAAAGATCTCTTGCGATTTGCTCTATTCATCAAGCGTCAATCGGCTATATTGCAGGTGGTCGGTTTGACGACGTTCGAGCATTGATTCCCGGATCTGCCTCTTTTCTCGCCTCTCCCACTTGGCGGGCCACCATTCTGGCCACTTCCGATTCGACCCGGAAGTCAATGCGGTCGGATTTGCCTTGGAGTAGTAACAGTGGGTATGAAATTGTATGTCGGTAACCTGAGCTATGACGTCACGAGCTCAAGCTTGGAAGAGCTTTTCGCTCCCTATGGAGCAGTTCGCAGCGCTCAAGTGATTCAGGATCGCGACACCGGTCGAAGCAAAGGCTTCGGCTTTGTAGAGTTGTCTGATGACAATGCGGCTCGCCGAGCCATCTCGGAACTTAACGAAAAAGAAGTGGGCGGTCGTCGTCTCACGGTCAACGAAGCCAAACCACGCGAAGATCGTCCTTCGGGCGGCGGCGGTGGTGGTGGTGGTCGCGGCGGTTACAATCGTCGCTAATCACTTGATTAGTTAGAAAGTATTCGGGCCGGAGGTGGTTGTCACGACGCCTCCGGCCTTTTTTTATCGTGGCCCAAAGAATTCAGTGCATTCACTCAGGAGTTATCGCCCATGGGCCCACCTAATCGTCAATATGGAAGACCTCAAAAGCGCCGCGTATCGGCCGCTCAAAACGCTGCCATCAAAGCTGCACCGGTTGTCACCTACGTACCAAAACCAAAAGTCGTCTACGGCAAGCCGTTCATTGTTCTCGAAGACAACGATAAGAACACTTTCATTTTCAAAGGCGGCAAGTGGTCCGAGCACGATCGCTCCATCGCCGATTGCAAAAAAGATTGCCAAGTCAAAGAGCTGTCACAAAAAATCAACGGCATGACCCGTTACGAAATCTGCGCTCCCGTCTCGTCGCACTAACGCGAGTACGATGGATTCAGTCGTATCTCAACAACGACCATTTTTGCGCAGCAATTGACGTTTAAAAATCAAACGTAAATATGCTCTTACGATACGTCAATTGCTTGTCAGCAACTCGAACCAAAACTTGAATCAACGATCATTTCGGGCGCTGAAAGCGACTATTTCGGTACATCGAAAAGTTTCGCTTTAAATGGCGATATCGCAGAATGATCGTCCTCGCCATCGTTTTACTTTTCTGTCACCGTTCGAACTAAAAGTAATGGCGAATTTGCGCCAAAACCAAGACGGTGATTTGGATAAAAAGTTCAGATAAGCAAGGAAATGCTGAATTTTCTCCAGTTATTCTTGATCAGATTTAATGGAGAGTTTGACAACGGCAATTGGCAATCTATGGTTTTATTGAATTCCACTTGAGCCGCAACGTAAGATAGAAAATCAATGCGGATCGACCGTGGCACGAGTCTTTTTTGGATCCCGCATCCCCTACGCTTCAGAACCATTCAACAACACGCAGAAATCGAGCTTGCCAAACCATTGGCTGAAAATTTATTCGTTTTTCGCAGACATCGATGACGCTTTCAGGTGATAGTCGCCTTCAGGGATCGTTGATCGGGTTTGATTAAAGAACTCAGCAACAGTGTGGGCAAAGTTCGTCGGCTTCTTAAGAAATGTAAAAGTTTGAGACTAGATCATGCAGCAAATTGTCAATCAAATACAGATCTCCGCTTCGATATCGGGACTCGTCGCTGCGGTGGCGTTGGTGTACATGATGACGCGTTCGCTTCAGCGAGCGAAGGAAGGTCAAAGCACTTTGTTCTTCGAGTTCGGGCTAGCTAGTGTCGCCGTCCTTGGAGTTGGATTGGTCACAACCTCGGTTTTCGCTTCATGGTTGGGAGCGGACCTCATCTCGACTTGTTGTACCACTGCGCTTGGAATAATGTTTGTGATTGTTCCGAATAGCACCAATAGGCAACTGGCTCAGGAGCGTAGTGTCTATCGTTTAATGTGCCACTTGATGCTGATTACAAAGCGATAGATCGGCGTTGACCGTCTTTCTCGCTATAGCGTTGATCTATTACAACTTTGAAGTTCTGTCTTCTTCGAAATGATCATCTTCGCCGATCAGCCTAAGCCGCTGCTGTGTGGTGCCTCAAAACTCGAGCGCAACGAGAACACATAAAATATAGCGATCGCCCTTCACCGAGCATTTGCTTGTCGGCTCAAATTTCCATTTCTGGAAAACGATTACCGGAATGAGATGGCTCTACGGTAGTTCCGATACGCTGGGCGCTTAGGTAGGGTTCTTAAGACGCCGATCATGGTTGAGAAGGCCGAGAATTTTCATCAACCTCGAGTTCGGTTCCATTCGTTCTACACCATCAGTTCTGGGACTGGATTTGTAAATGTTGGTTCATCTCGTGCATTTTCACCGTAAAGCACAAATACTCGGGCTGAATTCACTTCGATGAATTCTCCTGGCGAAATGATGGAGATTCCGTTAGTTCAAGCGAAAAGAAATACCCGGTGCCAACTGCCGGAGTACCGCAATTTTCTGCAAATGCGATTGTATCGGCGAGCTCTAAAGGAAATCTAGTTATTTTTCTCCAGAGAAATGGTTCGATAATCAAGAGTTCGTACACATCAGAGTCTGCTGCCGCTTTCGCGGTTGAAGATCTTACGGCGACACTGAAACTCACTGAGGGAGATAGAATAAGTGGCGAAGTCTTGGCATCGGCCAACGCTACACTTTTTGGTAACTCTGCGGGGACTTACACCTATTTTTTTGGATCAAGGCTCTACTAGCAGACGAGCTTCGGTGTCTTGTTTCGCCGCAAGTTGTCGGAGTTAAAAGCGACAGCATATGTTATCGTAAGTTGCCACTTCGCCTATCCTGATTTCTTAAAAAAGTTGAGACTTCTCGCTGATCGCCGGTATCGATCGTATCAAAATCGTACTCGTACTCAGTGAAACGGTACTCGTACTCGATCGGGAGCCATAGTCGAGTACGAGTACGAGTACGAAAATGCTGGCAATTCGCGCATTTTGTCGTGCGAAGCACCGGCGATCAGCGAGAAGTGTCAAAAAAGTTTAAGCATCGCGTCGGCCATGGATTTGCCGATGCGGTTGAACCAGATGGTGCTGCCTAGGTAGTGATAGGGCAAATCGCCGCCGACAAGTTTCCATTGTTCAGCGTTCTCTCGCCAAGTCGGAAACAACTCTTCGGCTGCTTTGTCCACGAGCAAGTCCTTGCGGAACGCGACGACGTTACCTTTGAAAACAGGTAGGTCGTCGATAAAACGCAATGAGAACATAGTGTTTCTGTCGACTGCTCATTACGGTCTAAATGAACCGCCAGTCCATACGAACGTTTCCTTTAAGTCATTTAGTTGGTCGTATCCAATGATCTTTTCGTACTGCAATCGCCCCACAACAATCCCTGGGGCTATTCCAATTTGATTGGCGAAGGAAACAACTGACGATCTCGACTTTAAAGATGTCAAGTGCTCATTAAACGTCGTGGGAATCAGTAGTTCCTTTGCAAACTGATTGGCGACTTTCTCTTGCGGATCATCCGAATAGGTTACATCTATAAAAGTCGCTTTCTTGCTGTCGTGGAGAATATGCCCAACTTCGTGGAACAAAGTAAACCAAAACAAGTCATTCTTTTTCCCGCGAAAATTGACCGCGATAAGTGCTTTGTCGGGCGACAACCATTTCGCAGCACCACTTATCTTTCCACCAGGAATTTCCGGTACGAGACACAAAGCAACTCCTGCAGCAGCAAAAGTCTCGATCAATTTCGGAATAAACTCTTTTGGCTTTGTCGTCGTCAAACCGCGCATGGCTTTTGCGCCTTTGCTGAATTCTTCCCGGCTGTATTTACTGACCGAAAGAGACCGCCCCTCTATTTCAGCTAATCGAAGCCAACTAGCTTGCTTGCCATCATTGGACGCAACTCGATGTGATTTCCTAAACGCGAATTGCCCGTCGCTCCAACCCTCGTACCAAGCATCGACACTCGCCACTCCGAAAAATTTTAGCATCTGTTCCAGCAGCGCTACGCGATCGGTCGTGGCTTGCAGAACGCCTCGCGAAATTAGTTCCTTAGTCGGCATATCCTTGAGCCACGCAATCTGCTTCTCAAGTTCTTTGTTGGAAGCAATGCGTGCGAGTTGCTCGCGATAATTGCATTCTAGTTTATTCCAGACTTTGGCTGGTATCCTTGTTACTCTCTCAAGCAACATCGCAGTCTGCTGAGTTAGCGGCGCTTTTCCTTTGATGATTTGGTTGATAGTCTTGGGAGTAATTCCCATTCGCTCGGCCAGTTCATTTTGATCGATACCCAGATGGTCAATCGTCTCTTGTAATGAGCGACCGGGAGCCACAGCGAAGTCGGGTTCAAATGGAATTCGGATTTTTGTCGTTTTTATCATATGCACAATCTACAAGTCGAAAGGTAGGGACCACAGAGACAGGACTATCCGTGGTAGTCTCCTATCCCTTCGATCGTTATCCTTGTTACACCGCTCCAATCTAAACCGCCATGGGGCAATTTCGGAGGCGGATCATGATCAGGCGAAAAGACCAATCGGTCGGGATGAACCAAATCGACCGCAAGCATGCCAGAAAGATTTCCGGTCAATTCGTGACAACGAGCACCCGCAAGCAAACGCATGTCTGCCAAGGTTTCGACACCTCGAAGTTCCGCTAATCTCTGCTGGAGTCTGTCCGCCATTCGCTTACCATATTTTGCCTGCATTTCTTTGGATGAACCGCAAAGTTTTGCAAGTTTCTTGTTGGTAAAACTTATTTCCACTGTTTCACGTCCGTACGAAATAGTTTACGCGATAGGTTAAGGATTTGCAAGATCCTTTCGCTTTTCCGGATTCGCTTGTAGAGAAAACAAAGCTGCTTTGCCAAGGTGATAAAACTTTTTATTCCAGAAACTTGCTTCGACATTTTCGATTTAAAGAATTGCATCCGGTGCATCTGAATATCGCAATAGTGTGCGTGTTTGCCGACTAAATGAGTTCGAACGAGTAGCTTTGCGGTTGGACGTCAGATAATTCTACGCTCTTGGAAATGTAGGATTTTCTGCTGTGACTACTTGTTGTTCTTCAACAATTCCAGCATCGCGTCGGACATGGATTTGCCGATGCGGTTGAACCAGATGGCGCTGCCTAGGTAGTGATAAGGTAAATCGCCGCCGACAAGTTTCCATTGTTCAGCGTTCTCTCGCCAAGTCGGAAACAACTCTTCGGCTGCTTTGTCGACTAGCAAGTCGGTTCGAAACGCGACGACGTTGCCTTTGAATTCGGGCACGTCATTCATGGCTAACTGCGCGTTGCGAACGATTAACATCGCGCCTTCGGCTGGCTTGGAGCCATTCTGCCCCATCGAGGCAATGACGAAGGAAAGCTTTGGGGAGTTCAACTCTTTGCGAACATCGCGAATGAAATGCTCCATGTTCGATTGATATTCATTCTCCGCGCCGTATTGGTCATTCCAACCTTGGAACCAGACGAACCCAGCAATCTCCAGCTTCCGATCTTTCAAAGCCGGTAACAGCGTCGCGTAATTCGCCTCGACGTCCTTTACCTCCGATATCATATTGCGATACGACGAGCCATAATCTTTCTTGATGTCGTCAATCATCGGCAGCGGCTCATTGGTGCCGTTCTTTTCGTTTCGCTGTTTCACTTGACGCTGAGCCTGATCAAGTTCATTCTGAAGAAATTCATCCGTAGGAAAACCAGATGAGGGAGAGCGGAATAGTTTGTAAAGCGAATGGCCGCCCCAAGCGGCTTTGATCAGAATCACTGGCTCTTGAAAATGATCGCCCATCGCGGTTCCAAATTCCAGTTCAACTCCGGTACGGCCTGGCGAGCCATAGCCAATGGTCAGTGGTCCGTGCCGATCCAGGAATTTAATAAAAACGTCGTCGCGTTCAATCCATTTATCACCACTTCGAAGATGAACAAACAGTTCCTTGGTCTTCGAATCGGTCGCTTGATGCTCAAGCAACGTGTTGGGCGCTTTGCCTTCCATATTCGATTGCCCGGCAAGCACAAAAACTTTTTCGGTGTTGTCGTCGGCACACAGGGGATCGATGATACCTAGGGCAATCGAAATCAGAACAAAGCAAATTCGAAATCTCATGATCGCTCTCTTCATGCGGTTAGGAATTGTCCCGAATTAACTTCCCGAATAATGAAACTTGATCGTGATGTCGATCCAGGGCACCGAGTTGCACGTCATTGACGCGCAGGCGGCAATCCAGGATCAATTGCGCTGGATTCCCGCCTGCGCGGGAATGAC
>JANMGV010000177.1:0-56623 GCA_031374825.1 Pirellulaceae bacterium | reverse complement strand
CCGATGGACTTACAACGGCCGTCCCGTGAAAGCACAATCAAAGCCTCGTCCTAGAACTTGGCGTGAAAACTGGGTAAGCTACAGTCAAAAGACGCCAAGTCTAAGTCTCGTGGCCTAACAACTCCAGGTTGCGGCACTAGTCAAATCTACCTCGCCTTGAATCAATTGACTGAAGCTCTGATGGGATAGGATCAACCGGAGCCCTTTTTGCCTTACGGTGGGAATCGAATCATAAATATCCGGGCCTATAAAACTTTGAAACTCGTCCAATAATAGGTACGTTGGTTGGACGACTTCGCGAGGCATATTCATCGCGGTTTCAAGAATCTCGTTGAGCGCCAAACCGCCGATGGCTCCGACAAGGTGCCTTGGAATTCGTCTCGAACTGGCGAGATTGAGGATGACGATTCGGCGTTCTCGGATAAACCTTTCGACATCGAAATGACTTTTTCGAGAACCGAACATTCGCTTGAGGATAATACTTCGGAAGAACGGATCGAGTCGGTTTTTTGTACTCTCCAAGATACGGATGGCTTCGTTACCACGAGAGCGAAGGATTTCTTGCCATTCGTTCTTGATATCTGGTGGCAATCGATTGAGCAGAGCAACATGTTCAGCCGATCCTGGTTCAAGGAGGTACTGACAAACCGCGATCGGATATTGTAACCTTGCTACGGCTAGAAACGCATTGAAGCACCATTTGCGAAGGCGAGGCATTGCGGATAGTTCCTGGCTTTCCCATGCGCGCAAAATTAGGCTGATCGTTCGTTCGACTTGATAGTATTCGTGGGCAAGCGATTCGTTAAGCAGGGGATTGAAGGGCAGCACAATGTCTTCGCGAGCCGGTTCGATGTACAGTAATCGACGGCGGACACTGTCCGAACAATATCGTCGATTTGCCATCCATCGCAAAAGATCGTGCGAAAGGTTGCCCATCGGATCGATAACAAAGAGGCATGCACGCTCATACGCTGCCATTAATATCTGGCGAAAAATGGTAAGAATGGCTGTCGTCTTACCAGAACCAGTTGAGCCGATTAAATGTAGGTGCCTCTCAAGAGTATCCGAATCAAAATTGATCTCGGTACCGTCGACGTTATTCTTCCCAAGTATGATTTTTGTCATGGTTTTATCAATCTCCTTAGTGCTTCGTCCTCTTGTTTGTTTAGTTGAATTTGATACGCCTCTTTGACTTCAGCGGGGTGAGGTAAGTTGTCGATCTCTTGTCGACGCGCATCGAAGTAAGTCGCAAGTTCCGTTATCGACGCAAACTTAGCCGTGTTTGCTGATCCAAGTGAATCGACGATCATCTCTTTAAGCAGTTTTTCCCGTTGCTCGACAAGATCAGGGTCAGTTTGATCGTTCATATATCGATCAATAAACTGTTCAAACCGTTCGCGTCGAAACGAGCCTGATAATTGCCGGGCATGTCGCTCGTATAACAAGTCACACCGCAAACGAGATTCCTCGCGCCGCCGTCTCGCGTCCGCTTCCGCTTCCCTCAATATACGAGCCTGTAGTTCGGATTCGCGCTTTCGTTGCTCTCTGGCCTGCCGCTCTGTATCCGTTTCCGGTTGTACTGGTTGCGGAACCGTCGCAATTATTTGCGGTTTGGGTTTTAACTTCGTAAGAGATCGACGAACGGTTTGGTTTAGTTTTCGAGCACTAATTCCAATAGTTCGATCGTATAATCCCGCCAATACTGGTAATACAATCCTCCAAGAACCGAGACCCAGCCAAGCGGCCAGCAAACTGCGCAAAAGGATTCGCAATAATTCGTCCGTCTCGGCTGGCTGCTCTCGATAAACTAACAAACCAAGTGTGGCTCCTCCATGTACCCATCCAAGCTTACGACTCAAGAGCATTAAGTCTTGTCGGCCTCCGATAGCAGCACTGCCAAGCATAAAGAGAATCATCGCCAAGAGAATAATTAACAGGTCAAGCTGCGGTTCGAGAAACACCTCGTATAAAAGGAAATTCATATCGGTGCCCCGCATAGCTAAGTTTTAGAAATGATGTCAGAAATGTCATTCTGTTAATCTATTTTTTCGCAGAAATGTCTCAACTGCGGCATCTGGAAATCAATTGCGATCAGCACCCCGAAGCAATCTTGTGTCGGTCCAACTTCATCGATTTGATAGTCGCATTCGTCTGGTACACGAAATGCGGTTGCCGTTGGCACTGAAATACACAATCTGGAAAAATCGTTAGCCAGGTCCATAACGACGAGTTGCGAGTGCGTTACCTACAAGCCAGCGCGCTTGCTACTGTCGTCGTGTTTTCACTTAGTTACCAAGCTCGAAATCCATCACATCCGCTTTGCTTAGCCAGCCAGCACAGTTCGCCGCAAAGCGACTAATTCCGGCATCGTTCCAAAAACGCTGATAGAAACTCGTAAAGCCGCAATGAACAACAAGGCGACTGGACTCATCCTTTTGGAAAGTCGATATTAGTGGCATCCCATTCGAAGCGTTACACACTGGTACAAGTCCCGGCCCCGCAACAGTGCTGACAGTGGTTCCTTCGTAGAGTGTCGTAATGTTATGGAAAAGTGGGGAAATTGGATCGAACCCGCCTTCGGCCGCCAACCCGGCATGAAGTGATTGCTGGCCTCGGTAATCTCCTTGGATAGTACTAGTCGGTATCAATTCTGATAGGATCGAGGCTGCTTCAATCGTATGCGGCGAGTTATCCGCGAGTAGGCAAAGTGCTAGTTTTCCTTGCCTCCATCGAGACACAATTGCTTGTTTATGCTTCATGGACAAGTGGCCCGATTTCGCGGACGACCAGAGCCACAACTGATGCGTTTTATCAAGCAGTTCCTCGAATTCCTTTAAGGATGGTAGTGGAGCCTTCAATCGTTCGACCATGTAACCCTTTTCAGTTAGAGTTTCGAAAAGCGGTGAACTCTCGACTTCCGATTCGCCACTAAAATTGATCATCAATACATTTTGGCCTTTCATCTGGCCACCAATGATCAAGTCGCGGTCCGACCCTGTTAAGTTTCCATGCAAATCCAGCGTCATTTCAGGCTTATTAACAATAACGTTCGTTTCGTCGTTCGAAACTTTCTCCTGCCGCAGGGTAATGTCGACCTCGCGCGGCTGCTGTCCTTGTATTTCAACTGCTTCGCCATCCGTACCGGTACGGTCTTCAGTGGACTGTTCATGGGAGTTCTCAGTTGCTTTCGGTTTGGATTCCCATATTTCCTCGACTGGCACTTTGACAATCTTCACCATCGACGCCGGCACATCTTCATCCGCATCCTCGAACATTAAAGGGTCTGTCGCTCCCTCGCGCGCTGCCTCGGCGGCAGCTACAAGTGAAGGCTGTGCGGTGACGAGCCGAGCGGCTTGGCCTTTGAGATAGAGATGCCAAAATCGCAGCACTGCCTGTCTATGGGTATCATCTTCGAAAACGGAATCGTCAGACCAACCTAAGTGCCAGAACTGGCCATTAAGCGCTTTCTCGCGTCCGAGAATCGAGTAGATGTTCAATTTCGGATCTTCTGCAAGACACCCGTCCGAGGGAACGCGCCCATCCCTCATTGAATAAAACTTGTCTTTCCCATCGTTAAGAAATAAAGGATTGCCCAACACGATAACGTGACTATTCGAAGGAAGTCCCCATTGCTTGGCAGTTTGTGTAAGCCGTGGCAAGTGGATACGGCCATCATCCTTTGCTCGCGGATTCGATTTGCTTAAAAAACTCCGAATGGCAAGGACTTGTTTGGTGAGTGCCTTCTTCCGGATACGCGATACTCCAGGTACCGCTTCCAAACGGGCGATAGGAACGCAATCGAGGCCGTCAATAATCATGGTAACGCTTCCAACAGGTGCTCGATTAACAATCCATTCAACCTCGGTTTCCAATTGTTCGCGGGCAATGTTTTTTTCAAGCGCTGGCAGGAGAGGCGAGAGGGCCACTACGCGAACAATGGGAGTTTTGTTTCCATCGGCGGCTTGAGTTTGCGCGGACCATCGCTCCAAACGAGAATGCGTTGCGTGATCCATGGTCGAATCGCTACAGCCTGTCGCTAACGCGGTCGCGAGGAACGCGATTCCAAGGACGCAAGAGGTCCGCCTCTTAGAAACATAGTTTAAGCGAGATATAGCGGCTGCGTTCTCTTCAAACGCTGCGCATTCAACCACAATTTTAATAAATGTGGAAATCGAATCCTCGATGGTTCGAAGTTCATATTCATGAGCCTGCTGAACTTCAAGGGCGCGTGAATAATCAGGATTCTCCATCCACGATTCATATTTGGAAAGAAAATTCTCAACGCCCGAATGTCCAATGAAAGTAGTGAGCGCCATCATGATCGCGAGGGAACAGAACATAAGCCACGCCGATGGACCACCACTTGGTGCGTCGTCAGTTTCGAGCGAGAGATCGGTAACTTCTTCTCCTAAGCTAATCGTCTGCAATGAAGCGTTGCGGAACTGTTCCGCCTCGATTGCGAAACACACTGCCCATACAAGAAACGCGATGGCGAGTGCACTGAAGGCACCTAGAAACGCTCTTTGTCGAACATAGGGCGGCAACACCTTAAATCCGAGGATCATGGCAATTCCCACTCCAATGGGAGTTAACATGAACGTGCGCGCACGTTCTAGCGTATCGACATCGAAAGCACCTGTTGAAAGAAGCGTTTGAGCGGCGGCGCCGTTCTCGTACCATAGCACCATCAACAGACTCGCAAGAAAGAATAGCACCACCATCCAACCCATCAATCCGACTTTCCCACGCTGACCCTTGATAATGACTTTTGGTTCTGTGTGACGCAGTTGCCTCGTTGCTTCGCGGAGGTATCCTTCTTCCGCTAGTCTGCGGCGGTGAGAAAATGCCAACTGTTGTTCGGCCTCCGCCTTCAACCCGCCATGGGTCGCTTTCGAATGAGAGCGCGCACATTCTTCAACCATACTAATTTGATGTCCAGCCGCCTTAGCTGCGAGTTCGACTTGGGCCATCAACTCGGGCGCAATGGGCGACTTCGAAACCGAATCGGTGGAGGCACCAGCGACAGGATTTTTTTCGGGGATTTCTGTACTCATCTTTTCGCTCCTTGTGGAAATTGAAATGCTTGAAAATCGAATCGAAGGCAGTATCTGTATAGCCCAATCCCGGTTTACAAGTTGGAGATGAATTTGTTCTCCAATGAGTAAAGATTGATTGTCGCCAAGTACCGGAAGAGAAGTGGAAATCACCCTCTATCTAGTAAGAGGGATTTCAATGAAAACGATTCAAGAATTCGATGGAATGTTTTCTCGCGTATTCTGAATGCACTTTGGCCCATGCAGAAGTCGGACGAGGTGGGTGGATGCATTTCAGAAAGTACGTCGCTAGGTCATGAAAACGGACTTTGTCGAAAATCGTCGCATGGGAATTTTCGAAGAAAGCAAACGCAATTTTGGTACGGCCTAGTTGCCAAAAAAATCCGTGAACTGTTCGGGAGGAAGCACGCCATTCACAAATGCCCGCAGCGTGATCGAAACCCGTCGTCCAGTGTAAGATGTCCGTTTAAGCACTTCGTGTTTCCACGACTTATTCAAGTCCCAGCTAACAACGAAAACTCGACCATGATGAGCTACAAAATCTTGTTGTGCCATCTTCACGCGGCGTTCCCAACGCGTGAGACGAAACACTCGCGTTTCTCCGAATGAGATGGTGATGATCGGCGAACCGACTGCCAGGTCCTTGGTGCTATCGTGATGCGGACCGATATAGTCTTCCGAACCCTCATACCAATTGAGTAATAACCCATTCAGTCGACCGTCGATCGCCTGTCTACACCATTGCAAAATTGGCATCAGGTTGCTTGGAACCGGCAACGCATTGTTCCGACTTCCGGTGTAGCTGTAGTTCGCACCATATGCCTGCTGCCAACGAGGTACCTCGACTGGCTTGCCCATCATCTTCACAATATGCCGTTCTATTGGATGTAACCGCCAAACAAGTTCGAAGTCATCGGATGACCACACGAGTCTCTGCGGCAATTGACCCGTTTGAATTGCGAGTTCACCATCCAATGAATGATTTTCGAGTACTGCGGGTTCATGGGCATGGATCATTGGTACAATCTCTTCTATTTGGTTTCAGACTTTTCAACCATCCGTTTGTCGATCGACTTTTCCAGGTTCAATTTGGGTGATCGATTCGCGGAATTCGTGTTGGCGGCTCAATCAATTCGAGGAATTTTTGAGCGACGAATTCCAGGTTTGGTTGCACGTCAATCGAGTGGGTATGGGCGCATGCCAGTCGCAATGCTTCCTCGATCACTTGAGTAAATGTGATTGAGGGTCGCTTCTTCGGGTTGGTTTTTTGGTTTTCTCCTGTCTTGGTGAAGTAGTTCTTTAACTGGCTGTAACTCGATTGTTCGACCTGACTCAAGAGATTTATCGCATTATCAGGAGTGAGGTGCTTGGCGACCACGGCTAGCTTGCTCCAACCGAGTCGCGAAATCTCCGCCGTCGAGAGATTTACTGCTTGGCAAATGCGAATCACACGCAGCAGTTCCTGCGCAGTTCGTAGACTGATCCCCGCAATCTCCTGCACGTAGCTTTTGAAGCTCTCGTGCTCGTGTCGCCAATACTGTTTCTTATGTGCCTCAGAAAGCAATACCGCGATTTCGATCTGTGCTTCCTGAAATTTGGGCCCGAGAATCGACAACTGTTGCTTTACTGCCCGACGACGTTCGACGTTTAGTGGGTTGTCGACCCAAAACTTTTTTTCGTTCGACAACGGTTGTCGTTCATCATCCGAATGGCCTGACAGTCGGTCTTCATATTCGAATGGCATGGCTTATAGCTCCGATCGTTTTCGCGCAGGCACCTGCGCTAGTAGTTTTGGAATGACTCCGGGTGTCAAAGAGAATGATCCCATAACAAAGAGGGAAATCGATGCGAGCTTTGTTCAAGATTTCGGCTGAACGGGAATAAATTGGCACCACGTCGGGGCACGCGACGATTAGCTCATCGTTCCAGTCGCTGCTTATCCGATTGCTTCAAAATGGCAGCCAAAAGTGTGCCATCGGCGACGCGGTCATCTATCCATTGTCGAAGTAGTGCCATCTGGATTTCCCAATGTTCTTTTCTCGAAAGAACAGAAGAAACACTTGAAAATTCTTGGCCGATTCGAATTGCGGCGAGTGCCCCCTTGAACCAACCCTTCAAGGTCAGTTGGAGGTCAGCAATTTCTCGTTCAAGTCGAAGGGATTTCCACCAACCCGCGCCGTCCCAAGCTTGCAATTCTGGCGGTGGAGGTTGAACACCCAAGTTTGAAAACTGTTGCCAAAGGTGTTGATAAACCTCTTCACAGGGCCAGTTATACGGAATGTCTTCCGGATCAACTCCCGATCGCAATGGAATCTCGTGAACAACTCCATTGTCCGCCAGAGCCAGTCGCCAATATTTGTCGGATTCACCAATACTTTTACTTGGCAAGGCCATTCGAACAAAGTGAAATAGGTCTCGTATTTGATCAGCCGCGAGTCCTGTAACCGGGATTTGCAAATCATAATACGCACTTCTGCCGTCAATGCGAGAGCGTTCGCACATGTCGGATGATTGTTCGACCACTGCCATTATTATGAACGAAATTGGAGGCCAGCGCAAGCATTTCCTGCGTTTTTCAAACGAAGTTACTTCGTAGCGGCTAGTTGTCGCTCGGCCTCCTGTATCGCCAATCGGTACATCTCGATGTGATGCCATGCAATAGTGAGGCCGATTTCAGCCGATCGGAATTCAACCTCTTCGAATGCACGAGGATGCGGGCCAGTCATCCGGACCAAAGAAGAGCGTGCTTGAATCAGCAGCTTGTTAGCCAATGCAACTTGGCCCTGATTTAATCGACACATCGCCAAGAAACTTAACTCACATGGCGTTCCGCCATTCCTTTGGCGTCGAACAGCTTCTTCCAAGTAAGGAATCGCTTCATCTATTTTCCCCATCCTATAAAGCAGTTCTCCAGCAATCAATTTCGCGTAATAATCGTCGTTTTTCCAGACTTCCTGAAACAACTTGAGAAGCTCTGCCTGATCTTCGGCCGGCATTTCGGCGCAAAGGCCGTATAGCGATGCACAACTCATTATCAAGTGCGGAACGGCCTGGGACCGGTGGGCCGCCAAGAATTCGCGTGCCGCTTTTACATATTCCTCCGAGTCCTCTGCAGATGCGCAAGCCCAAGCATAGCAACCTCGACCAATGACTTGATCACCAAACCGATCAACTAAGACCTGATAGTCCTTTCGACAGGCCTCCCAGTGTTTGAGATACCCATGGACTTCCGCTCGTTCCCGACGAATATTGGCGTCGTCGGGGTACTCATGAACAAGCCTGTTCATTTCCCCCAATGCACCATCCCAATCACCCAGATAACTTAAGCAGCGGGAACGGCGTCTCCGCGCGACGACTCCCGCACCCAGACTAATCGCTAGGTCGCCGTCTGCTAAGGACTCGGTGAAATTTTGGCGCTTGTAAAGTAGATACGACCGAAGATCGAAGTCGGCCCCAGTCGGCGAGCCTAATTCAATCACCCGTTGGATCAGTATTTCCGCCTCGTGTATGTCGCCCCGATGTGAGGCCGCGTGCGCCTGTACTCTGAGGGGCTCAGCCGTTTCATTTGCAATCGTCGTCCGACGATCAGGCAACCGTGATTGTAGACTCTCGACAAGGCGATCTCTAACTGCTGATTGCCGAGTCAGATTGGTGTGAAAGAGCGCCTCCTCCCACTTTTGTCCGTGAAGCGCGGAGTTGGCCATGCGCTGATGCCATTGTTCCAAGCCTGTTGGAGACAGAAAATCTTGGGAGTATTGATGAACGTGTGATCGGAGTTTCGTCCATGTCGCTGCGAAATCATCGCCGATGCCAGTAGTCTCACCCTGCATAACAGTTCCCTTTTGCTCGAACAATGCTGGGGCAATTTGAGTCAGTTTGGATGTCTTCAAGTGCTGCGGTAGAACATCATCTTCGCAAGCGAGCCGAACTAACTGCACGCTGGGACCCTGTCCAGCGAATAGTAAAGTCTGTTGAGAAACGGAAAATTCGATTTGAAGGGGCCAAGCATTGGTCTGCATTGGAGCGGCGATGCGTTCGCCCGATGCGGAGTCCCATAATGCCATGGTATTGTCTCTTGATGCAGTGGCTACTATTTCTGTAGATGTCCCAATAGGCCATCCTGCAGGACTTTGCGATCGAGGAACAAACGTAGCGTCGTAAACTTCGTTTGTATGATTGAATGTGCGAATGACTTGCTCCTTACCGACCGACCATATTCGCGCTTTGTGATCAAAACATGCCGTCAATAGGTGATTGCCATCTGCGGAATACTCAACCGAATAGACCCAATGGGGATGAGATAATCTGCGAGGGATTGCGGGTGCTTTTAGATTCCAGATAGTTGCGTTCGAAGGCGTATCTGAGGAATCACCGGCTTCTGCAGTTGCCAAGTATTGGCCATCTGGAGAAAATGCCACGCCAACGCAAACGTCTCCATGCTCCAACGTCAATTCCCGGTTGCAATCTTCTGTCCGCCACACACTTACGTTTTTGCTCAACCCCCAAGTCGCAAAACGACTTCCATCTGGCGAAAAGGCCACCCAAGTGTGTGGAACGAACATGTACCAAACAACGTCACCGCCTTGATTAAGCCGGTGTCGAATTTCCCCAGTATTCGCGTCGAGGACAATGACGTCGCCATGATCTGCACAGACTACGATGGTTGATCCATCGGGCGAGTATGCGGCACCAACTGGCGGTGAATCAAGAGGGATGACCTTGCACTGCAAATCGCCAGTGAAGAAATTTCGGATTTCGATTTGATTCGGGTCTTGTGTCAATAGAAGCAGGTCTTGTCGCCGAAATGCAGCACTTCGAAGTTTTCCGGTTATCTTTATTTCTGGAAATTCTTGCTCAGAAGAAGCAACTGTTTGGACTCGGACCGCCGTCGAAGCCTCATTCATTCGGTGCGATCCAGACGGAACGAAATATTTTCCATCCTCGCTGACTGCAACGAAGGTCGGACTAAAAAAAGGCAATTGATCGCGTACGGGTATGGGAAATGCCCAGACTCGGATAAGACCTTCTTGTTGGCAAGTAGCAAAATAGCGTCCGTGCGGATCACTCGTAACTAGTATCGGACGATTGAGTTCTAATCGGATTTCAGAAAGACGTTTAGAGTAGGGACTCCAGCCACGCACTGTTTCGTCTGTGCATGAACTAATCAGAACTCGATTGTCCGCCGTCCATGCAAGACTGGTGACATCATTGTCGTACATCTTGGTGACAACGATTGCGGGACCTTGGAAGTCAGCCCAATGCTTTGTCCACCCAAAACCACCGATGGCAATCTCGTTTGTCAGCGGAGCCATTGCTAGAGACTCAATACGGCCAGGCGCTGTCAACCTGGCGATCAATTTCCCATCGGTTGCAGAGTGAATCGTTGCCTCGGAGGTTCCGCTTACGACAACAAATTGCTTTCCGTCATTCAGATAGTGTGATGGAAGCCACACTTTGGGATTGTGGGGTAGCGATACCATCGCGCTTTCGCTTTTCGGTAAGACCGATTTCAACGCCATCATGCCCGTTGAGTCCCTCCAAAGCAGCTGTGTACCGCTTGGCGAATATTCTAGATGCTCGACGGTTCCGGCGGTTGCGTCGGAAATAATAGTCTGTTCGCCGGAGGCCCCATTCCACTCTACTAGCGCTTCATGCGCAATCGCTATACGGTTCTCAATGGGATGGAACGCGATGCTCGTCGGTGTTTGGGGAACTACGATCTTAATTGACGACTCTGACTCCATCGAGCGTATTACGATAGTCCCGGTAGCGTATCCCAATGCCCTTCGGCCATTCTTTGACCAAGCACATGCCGTAATGGGCGCATCGACACTTAAATCGGAGACGACTCGTTCCGTGTCCAATTCCCAAATTCGCCAATGACCGGAACGATTTCTCGCGGCGAGAAATTTTCCTGCCGGATCGAATTGGATTCGCTCCGCTTCTTGCTTTGGCCATAACAATGAATGCACGGTGATTGGACAGCTTCTTCTGCTCCAGTTAAATCGTTCAAGCGCGATCATCGACGCACGCGGATCCACCGGACTCGCAATGTCGTACGCTGAGGCGGCTTTCAAGGCGGCGACTTCAGGACGATCCGAAGTCAATGCAGTAAGACTTTCTGCGCCGGCCAAATCAATATCACTTTGCCGTTGGATCCCGCGAATGCGATAGTACGCCCAGCTGAAAATCCATGCGGAAAAAACCAACATTAAAATCAGTCCGAAAAATGCTAGCCACTTCGATCTGGAGTCATATGTTTTCAGGCATTTTCGCCAAAGCCAACTGGTCGGTCGCGATTTGATACGTTCCCCTCGTTGAATTCGCTCCAACTCTTCTGCAACGATTTCCAGGTCGTTAAAGCGGTTCCTAGGATCAAGCTCCAAGCATTTGGCACAGATAATGTCAAAGTCCGGATGGATATTTGTCTGTGGCGGCCTTTTATCACGAAGCAAATTGTCGTGAACGTCCCTTGCACGTTGCAGCGTCAGCGTGACGAAGAGTGTCATGCCAAATGAAAAAATGTCGCTTCGGTGATCGACATTACTTTGGGTATCATCATTGAGAACACCTTTAAAGGTCTCCGGTGCCCTATAGGCAAAGGTTCCAGGATCGGTTGTATGCGCGGAGTACTTGCCGTCTTGGGCTAACTTAGACCATCCCCAATCGGCGACAATCAATCGCAGCACCTTCCGTTCGTCAGCCTTCAATAACAGATTCGCGGGCTTGATATCTCGGTGTATGGCTCCCTCTCGATGTGCAAAGGCTAACGCTTTAGCGACGGGTGCCAGCCATCCGGCAACAAATTGAACTGTAAATTCAGCTGGCAATAATTGAGAGCATGCTTTGGCGGAATCTGAATTGCCATTTTCAAGTTTCGCTTGAGCCTTCATCCCCATACGAACATTCAAGAGTTCCTGTAGCGAACAAGCGCTCCGTTGCCCGGCATCTACAAATTCCATGATTGCGCACCAAGGACCGTTTTTCAATTCAACGGACCAAAGAAATTTGACAATCCCAGGATGATCGAGTCGCACCATAGCTGCGATTTCTTGGACAAGTGACGTTGGACTCTTGTCAACTTGAATCACTTTGACAGCGACAAGCCGGTTGTGTTTTGTGTCGTGCCCTAAATAGACTTCACCCATGCCGCCTTCGCCCAACAATCTCTCGATTTGAACTACATCAACCATTTGACCGGGTCTTAGACGAAACTGAATCGACTGGTTCGGTAACACTTTAGTTGAATTGAAAAGCGAATATCCCTTGTCTTCTTCCACCAGGCGGCGCAGTTCATCCTGGATTTCAGTGGGCACCTCTTGGAAAAACGCGTGCAGATCAAACTGATCATTCAGAGAAGCTTGGCGATATTGCTGCCAATACTGATTCAGGAGTTCAGGTTCGGATTCGGGATCAGACGACTCGCTCATTTTTGGCGAACTCCAATTTTGCCTTCTACTTCCATTATTTGACGCAAACGTCTCATCGCTTTGATCCGGATTCTTTCGACTCGCTCCACAGTCCATGAGAGTGCCTCCGCCGCTCGCACTGGAGTGCAGCCATCGAGATAGAATAGTGCCATGAGAAGACGCTCCTCTTCAGGCAATCCTTCGATTTTGCGAGCAAAGTACTCCCTACTTTGTGCTGATGCGCTTGGCGACGAGTCGCTGCCTTCAACATAAACTGCATCAGAAAATGAGACTTCGTGATTTACCGAACGTTTGCCGGCTTCAACGTGCTTCTCATATAAATCTTTGGTTTTTGCACGGACTTTCCAGCGTGCCCAGGCCCAAAGTTCACGTGCCGCCGATCCACGAAAGCCTTCGATTGAATCGTCAATTTCAATTAATGCCTCTTGTGTGACATCTGAAGGATCTGCTCGACGTTTTACCGCGTTTGGAAAAATTATTTCCGCGAAATTGCGCAGACCTGGACGAAGCAGCTCCGCCATTCTTTCACGCGCAGTTTTGTCACCTAGCCGCGCTGGTTCGATTAGTTGCTCCAACTCTTCGTTGATTGAGCCAGTATCCCGAGGATCATTGGTCATGACTGATTTCTCCAGTAAATAGGAAAGATTCATGCGTGAGTAACAATTCATAAAGCGCATGTTGCTATTCCTTAAGAGGGAATTCCGCGCCCGCAATATTGAAAAATGTTTTTTTACGGAGTCACTGAGTGACTTCGCTACGACGCGACATCCGACAATGGACAATTGGTCGGACCGAGATGCAATCCGCCGTCAACCTTTGCTCAGATAAGCGAATTTCAAACGTGATAGACAGTAAATATATTCGCCGCCGCAATCCAAAGCCATTTCTTGTCGTCAGATTTCCAGAGTTTAGATTTGTATAGAGGATTACTTGACGAATCGTTAAAATGGGTGGTTTTGAGTAAATTGGGCTTCGCTTCCAAATTCGTTGACACGTCCCATCAAAAGCTGTCTTGCGGCCTTTTCACATTGCCAATCGGAGATGTAGTCTTTTTACGTCACTAAACCCACTTTCCACGACGTGAAAAATCCACCATCAAAAAATTGGCAACTGGGCAAAAATCTGGTGATTGCTGCTACTTCTGAAGCTACGAGGTGGAGTGAAAATATCCCTGGCTTGACACCTATTGAGCTTCGTGGCCGGATATCAGAAGCGCGGGATGCGTGGTTGATGCGATCTCCGTCGGTACAAACGCGTGATGCGTACTCGAGAGACTTGGAACGTTTCTTCAATTTTATTGGCGTTCCGGATGAGCGGCTGGAGGTGCTTGCATCGATTCGACCCAGCCACATCGCGGAATTTCGGGATCACCTGCTCGCCATGGGGCTGGTGAATTCGTCGGTCGTGCGAAAGATAACGGTGTTGCGAAGCCTGTTCAGTTATCTTCAAACCTATGGCTATACCGGAAAGAACCCAGCACATAGCGATTTCGTAGCTGCCCCATCGGTACCTCGTGATGGCAAAACGATCGGGCTTTCACCAGAAGACTGTCGACGCTTGATCGATTTGCCGGATACTAATTTCCCAGTTGGTGTTCGTGATCGAGCGATACTAGCCGTCCTCGCATATTCAGCATGTCGTGTGGGTGAGCTCGTTCGGCTTCGCGTATGCGACTATCGCGATACAGGCGGGCACAAGGTACTTGAAGTATTCGGCAAAGGTGGAAAGGAACGGCGAGTTGCTCTTCATGCCGAAGCAGTTGAACGGCTCGAAGCCTGGCTCGCAATTTCAACCAATCGGGACGACTCGGCTTCGACAATCGCCAGCAATACGAACAGTCCGCTATTTCGCGGAACACGGTCCGCTCGCGGCAAGGGGGTGGACGGATTCAAATTGGCTCTCCTTTCCAAGCGAGCCGTTCAAGCGCTCGTGAAGTGTTATGCAAGAATGGCTGGACTCGATCCGGCAGTAACCGTTCACTCGCTTCGGGTCACTGCGTTGACAACGGCACGAGAACGAGGTGCCGACATCATCGATCTCCAAGACTTTGCAGGACACGCCGATCCCCGCACGACCCTCACCTATATCCGATCCCGTGATCGTCTCAGCAAGAGCCCCGCGTATGTGCTTCGGTATTGATCGCACTCCTCTTCGTTGGGTGCAACCCATGAGTACCAGCCAAGCATGGACAGATATCAACTCGGGCAAACAATCGCCTTCGGCATTAATTCAAAGCTGTTATTTCCGGCAGCCCGCTTGGCTTGGTCGAGCATGTGATCGGGACTATGTGATAAATGCTGGTACACGCGGGCGAGCATCGAGGGATCTTTGTGGCCCATCAATATCGCGACGGTAAGTGGATCCACTCCGCTCTTCAGTGCATTTGTTGCCCACGAATGTCGAAGCGCGTACAACGAGTATCGAGGCACAAGTGATCGACACTTCTCGCTCAGCAATTTGCGCTTCGCTTCGCATCGCAATTCAGCCAGAGTCTTTCGGCGTTCGAGACCTTTGCAAATCGTCGTCGACTTTAGCGATTTGATTTTCTCTCCAATCTCCGCCTCCGGAATGCAGTGCTTTGGGTCTGCCAGCGCTTTCTTCCCCATGCACGTTTGAATTCGACTAAACACGCAGTTGACCGCTTCGGTCGTCCAGGTTCTGCCATTCGAATTTCTAAACAGTGTTCCTTCTGGATACAGCCGCACCAGCCCTTTTACAATTTCCATTGCAGGCTCAGTCAAATAAACAATGCGAGGTGCTCTCTTACCCTTCGATTGATTCTGCGGGAATATCCATCGACAATGTTCGAGGTCCACGTGCTTTGCTTGCACGATCAGTGATTCCTGCGGACGGCAACCGCTGAGATACGTCACTTTCAAGAGATTGCGAAATCCAGGATCAGCTGCATATTCGAGTAGTCGAGCGAATTCGTCGGGTGGAATGTAAACATCTCGCCGTTCGGCACCAGGGATATCCAATGCCTCAATTGGATTGTGATCAATATATCCCTGCCGAAGCGCCCAACTCATGCAACGTTTGATCGTACACATGTAGTTTCGGCGAGTGGTCACTTTTAGCTTTGGATAACTGTCAACCCATTGCTCAATGTGGTATGGCCGCAAGTCCGCAGCTTGCATATCTGGATAACGATCAACCAATCGCTGTAGTCGGTAACGATACCATTCGTAGGTATCGACCGTGCGGTTCTTTTGAACCCAATCAAGAAAGACATCAACCACACATGCGAGTAACTCGGGCGAAACCGCCCGCTCTTTCGGTTGCGTCATCAGGTGGTGATATCTCTCAAACGCCTTATCGCGATCTACACCTAGCTTTATTTGCTTTCGGTCGATCTCAACGTACCAAGCACCTCGAGATTTTTTATAAAACGGCTTTGGAAAATGAGCCACGATACGAACCCTCCAGTATGAACCAAAAAAGGAACAACCAGAGGCAACCGAACGACTCATCATGCAAACTTGACTAGGTACCAGCCAATCAAGTGCGTTTTATAACCTAAGTTTTCGGACAACTTCTCGGACAACCTTCATTTCTATAAACTGATTTACATGCCTGCCGCTTGGAATCCATTAGAAAACCAAGGGTTTTTTCAAGGGTGGAAGACGGGATTCGAACCCGCGACATTCGGAACCACAATCCGACGCTCTAACCAACTGAGCTACAACCACCATTTGTTATGCGTTGCTTCATTCCTCCGCCCAAAAAATACTTGTGTTTCCACAGCTCGGGCGCAAGATTCTAAAGCTCTTCTGAGCAGTTTATCCAGGCAATCTGGGATCGTCAACGCTTAAGAAAACTTATCTTCCCCTGACAACTTCGCGATTGATAGCCCGATCGTTGAATTTTACTTGGCAACGGCGGGAAAGCCTCCTGCTATTCCACATCGTTTGGGCGATAAAATCCCATCGATCGAAAAAGTCCCTTTCCTGCGAGACTACGAACTCTGTTGCACGGACAAATAACCGCTCGAATTATCGTAAAGCCCACTGACTTCACAACCAAGACGCATTGTTCCTCAGGCTGTTTTGGCTTGTGTTTCCTTCGACCTCTCGCACTTGTTGGATCGACCCCGACCGGTTGTCGCGTGAATTGGAATTGGCTCGTTTGCGTTTCACGGACAAGCTCCTCTGAAACGAAGCGATTTGATGGATGGAAAATTCGCGTTCGCAGTATTCAAGTAGAATATATTCGCTTCGGCAATCTTGCTTATGCAGAAGGATTGCAATTCTGGCTATGTGTCTTGCTCAGGGGTAAGCGACTGAGATTACGCGGGCGTGGGCTCGGTTTTCATTTTTATAGATAGTTAAAGGACAATTCTTATGCGAAAGATGTTATTTGGAATCGTTGCAATTTGTTGCATTGTCACATCAAGTTTTGGTGCAGATCCCGTTCAGAAAGGCAATCCTCGTTCGATCTTCGCTGCCGACTATTCCAAGCATGTTGGCGCTTTACTCAAGGAGGACAACAGCGAGGTTTGGCGAGTCGAAATCAAAGACATTCACGACGTCCAGCAATTGCCGAAAGGACATTGGCTGTTGCAAACGACCTTTCAGAATGTTGTTGAGCTAGATGACCATGGCAAAGAAGTTTGGCGTTACGATGCGGGCAAAAACGACAAAGGAGAGAATGTCGAAATTCACGCGTTTCGCAGGCTTGAAAATGGTCTGACGATGATAGCAGAGAGCGGTACCCGACGCATCATCGAAGTAAACGCAAAAAAAGAAATCAAGCGATCTATTCCTTTGACCGTGGACAATCCTAACGCACATCGCGATACGCGTTTAGTGCGTCCCACAAACAAAGGCACTTACATCGTTGCGCATGAGGGGGATCTCTGCGTTCGAGAATATGACGGTTCTGGAAAAGTCATTTGGGAATACCCTGTAGGCTCGCAACTGTATTCGGCGGTGCGTTTGGCAAATGGCAACACGCTGATTGGTACCGGTGACGGCCATCGCGTGATCGAAGTATCTCCGGGCAAGGAGGTCGTTTGGCAAGTTGCCGAGCGCGATTTGCCTGGCGTTCAACTGGCATGGGTGACGATGGTCGATCGCCTACCTAATGGAAATACTTGGATCGTCAACTGCCATGCGGGAGCCGAGAATCCACAGGTGGTCGAGGTAAGTCCCGACAAAAAGGTTGTTTGGAGCTTTCGCGATTTTGATCGCTTTGGAAACGCTCTTCCCGTAGCTATTCCTGTAGCCCCTTGAAATCCGAAACGGTTTCCTCGGAATGACGAGAATTGCCAATTGATTCGTTGGCACGATCTTTCGGTCGATCCAACGCGATGAGCAAATCATGGACAACGCGTTCTTGCTCGGATGTCAAAGAGCCTAAACTTTTCGCACGAGCAATGAGGCGAATCACTTCCTCAGAGTCCGAGGAATTGGCGAGGGAAATGGCCGCTTCGATAAAGGCCGTAATGGCACGCCTTTGGGATCCCGCGGCTACCAAGTGTTCTCCAATTTGATTCCAAGGCGTGTTGGTTTCACGACTAAGCACTTGAACCCAGCGATTGTGGCGACGAGCGACACGATCCTGAGGAGTGATGCGAATGATGCGTTCACGCATGGAATCGTGCAACAGATCAACGCTCAAGTCCGGCCAAATGCCATGCCATCGAATCCAACCGGCGGAAGCCAGTTCCCCAAGGACGGGCAACAACAAATCCGGCCCCACTCGACTCGCCATTTGAAGTTGTGAAAAAGTAGCTGGTGCCGTGGCCACCGCCATCAACTGGAGAATCTGTTGATGAGGTTTTTCAAGCCGTTGAAAACGAAACTCAGTCGGGTCAGAACTTTCCAAAGCAACAATGCGTTGGCCCCATTGGTCCGGACTGATGCCCGAGTCGAGCAATATGCGAAGCAACTCGACCATAAACTGAGGTTTGCCATGACAAGCCTTCGCAAGTAGACGTGCGCAGTTTGCCACATCCAATTCACTCAAGCCGACTTGCGAGAGTAATGATGAAGCCATCGAGTGGCTGTCACTTTCATCAAGCGATGCTAAGCCGATTTCGAATATTCTAGGACCCGTCGGACTGTGTTTCAGTTTATCGATCCACTTCCTAAGATTTCCCAAACTATCTTCTTTGGGTTCCAAGTCAGATCGCAGCGCAATGGCTATCAATATGTTTGAGTTCGACGCACTCGACAGTATTTCGAACAGCGCCTGCAAACTATGAGGGTCGGTCCACTGGAAATCGTCGAGAGCAAGTATGACTTGTTTTTGTTCGCTCAAACGAACAAGCAACTGAAGGAAGTGACGGGCTCCATCTTCTAAAGCAGCGTTCGGATGGCCTGGGGATTTGGCGTACGGAACTGGCGTGGAGGGAATCTCAATCAACTGCAAAATTTGAGGAAAGGCGAGAGAAATGCTCTCTAATTGTTCAGGAGATACCAACTCATTTAGTTTCAGGTGTTTGGGTGATTGCGCCACAAAACTCTGAACGAGCAGATTGATCATGCCGCAACGTGCGATGTCTTGTCGAAATCCCGAGGCGCGAATTACAACTCGGTTGGTGGACTGGAGTTGTCGGGTCCATTCGGCCAGCAACCGACTGCGTCCAATTCCGACCGGTCCATAAACGATGACTAGTTGCGGACATTTGCAATCGTCGTCAGCAATTGCCGTTAGCTGTTCCAGTTTGGATTCTTGACCGAAGAATTCCGTCATGCCGTCCAAGGCTACGTGTGGCAAAGCGATGTGCGACGAACTGTGAAGCGCGGCGAAAACGGCCGGAGCCCAAGGTCGTCGTGCCGGGTCAAACGAAAGCAATTGTTGGCAAACGTCGCAAACCGCAACAGGACAGTCTTGCGATCGCAGCAGGGATTCGTCCTCAGGCGACAAATCGACATATTCGCTTCGGTCCCCAACAGCAAACGGAAGTTTTCCAGTAATTAGTTCGAACAAAACCACACCGAAACTATACCAATCGCTGGCCGTGGTAGGCGATTGCCGTGCCAGTATTTCAGGTGCCAAATAAGCCAGTGTCCCGGCCAATCGATCACCATCAACACGGGAAATGGGGTGTAATTCGGGATCGACAAAGCTGGCCAGTCCGAAATCTAACAAGACCGCGCGATTTCTCGCCACCACGATGTTGCTACATTTGATGTCGGCGTGCACAATGCCACGCGAATGCAAGTATTGGATAGCGCTAGCCACCTGGGACATGCGAGCTTGGAATTGGTCCCAGCGATTCGAGTCGACTTGAGTGATCCACCAATTATGCAACTTGCGTCCGTTGATCAACTCCATGGAGAAATAGCGAACTTGGTCGTCGTTGAATGCTTCAAATAATTTGACGAGGTTCGGATGATCGAGAGTCGCTAATGCTCGGAATTCTTCGTTGAATCGATAAACACTCCAGGAATCAAGCCGACGTGTGACTTTGACGGCAACAATCGCTCCCGTTCGCAAATCAAACGCTCGAAATACGGTTCCCATACCTCCCGAACCAATCACACTCAGTAACTGAAAACACCCAAGGATGCGCGGCAGTTTCCAGTTGGGGAGAGGTTCGCTATTTTGGTCAATGATCGTACTGTTGGTCTTGCAGACATCCTTCTTTTCTCGTTCGACCACAGGACCGCGATTGATTTGGCGTTCTGCACGCACCAAGTTGCTTCGCAGTTCCTTGGCAAGATGGGGGAACATTTGTTCGTAGTGTTCGATGTCCAGACTGGCGTCGAGTCTCGCGCGAAAGGCATATTCGAAAAGCGACAGTTCCATGCACGCACGATTCGAAGTCAACAGCAAAGGGAAGCGATGCAAATAGAGTTCAAGCCTGGGTTCGGCTCGTAAGTCATCTTCGTCTTTTTTTTGTTTGTCAACCTGGATGACGGTAGGAGTCAGACGATACTGCATTTCTGCTTCGATGGCCGATATCAGAAAATCGATTTGCCGTTTTGGCGCGACTATCGAAACATATTTGTCAATCGATGGGAACCGGCCCAATTGGACGTCTTCGCGAAATTGATACAACAATTCCTCGAACTGACTGTCCGAATCTTTCGAACCAGGTTCTACTCCTTCGAGTACGTTCATATTCTGACTTCGAAGTGAACTACAAAAAATGCTCAATGCGAGATGAGAAGAATAAAGAGCAACGAGACTTCTTGGATGTCTCGTCGAGCGTGATTGTTTCTGATAAATACATGGAAAGCAAGTTTTTTGTGGAGATTTGACAAATATTGTCGAAAATTCGTACTTGGCTCAGTTGATCCGTGCGTACGGTTCAACCTAGCGTTGGGCGAAAATTCGTCGATTTCTCTGAGCGTCCGCTAAGTCAAAATCGACCATTTGATTCGTGGATTGTTACAGAATTATAGGGTGTTTTAGCGAATATTGGAAAGTACGTGTGGAAACGCAGGGCATAAGATTTCTGATAACGGGAGGCTGTGGCTTTATCGGTTCGGCGTTAGTTCGCCATTTAATAACCTGTACCAGTTCGGAAGTCCTTAACCTGGACAAACTGACTTACGCGGGCAGTCCCCTGACCGTCGCCATTGCCGCGCAAAGCCCGCGTTATCAGTTTCGCCAAATCGATATTTCCGACGCAAACCAAGTGCGTGCTGCATTCAGCGAGTTCCGTCCGGATGTAGTTGTCCATTTGGCCGCAGAATCCCATGTGGACCGATCGATCGACACTCCCGGCGACTTCATCCAAACGAATGTCGTTGGGACCTACGCGATGCTCGAAGAATCACGTCGCTATTGGATGGATCATCGACCTAGAAATTTCCGGTTCCTTCACGTTTCAACAGACGAAGTTTTTGGGAGCCTTGGTCCCGGCGAGTTTTTTGATGAATACACGCCCTACAACCCCAGCAGCCCATATTCCGCTTCGAAAGCAAGCGCGGACCATCTGGTACGTTCTTGGCATCGGACATACGAATTGCCCGTATTGGTTACCAATTGCTCCAACAATTATGGCCCCTTCCAGTTCCCTGAAAAACTCATTCCCCTGATGATTCAAAAAGCCCTCGCCAACGAGAACTTGCCAGTGTACGGCAACGGACAACAAATTCGCGATTGGTTACACGTGGAGGATCATGTTGCCGCTTTGCTGCGAGTACTGAGCGCCGGACAAATTGGTAGTACATACATGATTGGTGGTGAAAGCCCGCGTTGCAATTTGGAAATTGTGCAGCAGATCTGCGACCACGTAGAAACGCTCCGTCCAAAATCAAATACCAAGCGACGCGACTTGATCCAATTCGTGGCCGATCGACCAGGTCATGACGTTCGCTATGCGATGAATATCGACAAGACTCGTCGAGAACTAGGTTGGTCGCCCACGAGGACTTTCGAACAAGGTTTGAAAGAAACAGTCGCCTGGTACTTAAATAACGAAGCACTGATGAAACAAGTGGTTGCAGGCCGTTACCAAGGGCAACGACTAGGTCATTCGAGCTAGACACCCTTCGAGCTAGTTGCCCTTCGAGTTGATTGCCGCTCGCGATCGCTAAGGCAAATTTCTAATTTGGCTAGGATATCGAGAGCGTGTATACTCGTTTTTGACTACTAGCCCAACTTGGCCTGTTCACAAGGCAATTTGAATCAGTCTCCTACCTCACAAAGCCCACGTACAGGTTTGCCCAAACACCGCTCCTATTCGGCAAGCGATTGACCTCCAAGAAACGGAAAATTCAATATGTTGCAACTGCGCGAGGCGATTGCGAATCTGGTGTTCTTACTGGTGACGACATTCCACTTTGTTTCATCGGTGTGCCTCGCAAATCCGTTGATTCATGAGGATGAAACCCATGCGACTGAAGCGGGGTTTGAATCGATTTTCAATGCCGTCGACTTATCGGGCTGGCAAGGGGCAACCGAAGACTACGAAGTCATCGATGGTGCGATCACCTGTAAGCCTGAACGCGGTGGAATCCTCTTTACGACGCAAGAATTTGCCGACTTTACCGTCAAACTGGACTTCAAATTGTACGCCGGCGGCAACAACGGACTAGCGATTCGCTACCCAGGCCACGGTCGCGCTTCGGTCGATGCAATGTGCGAATTACAAGTCTTGGACGATGAAGCGGCAATGTATAAAGACCTTGATCCTCGCCAATATCATGGTGCGATTTACGGCATGGTAGCGTCGCGTCGCGGGTTCTTGAAACCGGTCGGTGAATGGAATTCCCAAGAAGTAACCGTCCGAGGTTCGACCATCCAAGTAATCCTGAACGGAACAGAAATTGTCAACGCAAACGTGAGCGCCGTAACCGATTTTAAGGACGGTCAAGCTCATCCTGGCAAAGACTTGCAACACGGTTTTTTTGGATTTGCGGGCCATAACGATCCTGTCCAATTCCGTAATATCCAGATCAAGCGACTTGATCGATTTCGATTAGCCCATTTTTCCGCTGATGTCACCATTCCCATCGGGCATCGATGCATGGGCGTGTTGCCTCAGAAGTCGACTCGAATCGAAGACCCGCTGTTCGTTCATGGATTTGTGTTGACTGGCAGCGACCGACCTATCGTACTGGCGGCCGTCGATTGGTGCGAGATTCGCAACGAATCCTACGATGCTTGGCGGCAAGCTTTGGCGGACGCCGCACAGACGGCGCGGGACCGTGTCATTGTAAGTTCTCTGCACCAACACGACGCACCGGTCGTCGATGCAGGGGCAGCCCGTCTGCTGGCCGAAGTCGGTTTGCGAGGCGAACTTTTCGATGAACAATTTCACGCCGATGTGTTATCTCGAGTTTCCCAAGCACTTCGTGACTCGTTAGCCGCCGCTCAACCTGTCACGCACATCGGCACCAACCAAACAACTGTCGAAAACATCGCATCAAGCCGCCGCGTCGTCCATCCCGACGGCACCGTAACCTTCAGCCGAGGCAGTAGTAGCGGTCGCGAAGAGTTCTTTAGGCAATCACCCGATGGCTTGATCGATCCGCGCCTGCGAACCCTTTCATTCTGGAATGGCGATTCTTGCTTGCTGGAACTGCACAGCTATGCAACGCATCCGATGAGTTACTACGGCCGAGGCGAAGTTACCAGCGACTTCGTCGGATTGGCTCGACAACGAAGACAGCACGACCATCCCCATATCAAGCAAATCTATGTTTCGGGTTGTAGCGGAGATGTGACTGCTGGCAAGTACAACGATGGCACTCCGGAGAGTCGAAATGGGCTAACCGAAAGACTTTACAACGCCATGGTAGCCTCAAGCCAACATGTCGCGAAAACTCCGATCGTCAAAGCGCATTTCAAAGCAACACCATTAGCTTTGGAGTTTAGCCCGGATGCGTATCTGACAGCAGAAAAACTCAAAGAAACGCTTTCGAATCAAGCCAACACGGTCGAACAACGCATCCTGGCAGCGATGGGACTTGCAAGTCGAATGCGCGTCGAGGCAAATCAGCCGATCGATTTCGCCAGCATCGATTTCGGTCCTGCTCAACTTGTCTTGTTTCCCGGCGAAACATTTGTGGGTTACCAATTGCTTGCACAGAAGATGTTGCCGCGCTCTTTGTTGATCCCAATCGGGTACGGAGAAAGCTGGACCGGTTACATTCCCACGCGAGAATCCTTTGCAGAGAATTTCAATGAGTCGTGGCAATGGGTCTCACCAAATTCGCCGGATAAAATTCAGTCTGCTCTCGAAATCCTACTTCCCCAGCCTCCGAGCAAATCTGCCGCTGAGCCATCCGCCAAGTAATCCCGTGCATCGGACGCTGAAGCGAACAACTCGTCAGGCATAGCAACAACGCACAGAGCCAACAATTACCATGCATATGAACCCGGTTTTACAAAGGACCCGTTGCGGATATATTTTTGCATTCCCGTTCCGAGTCTCACTCTGACCCTCTGTGCGTTGGAGTCGATGTGAATTTGTAGGAAAGTCCCGTATGAGCGATGTTGAATTATCCAATCGAGTCCAAGCGATCCTGAACCGGCTGAATCAGCTAAAGGAGGGTCTTTGACTACGACAAAAAAGCAACCGATATCGCTGCACTGGAATCCAGAATGGCCGACCCCGATTTTTGGGGCAACCAAGAAAAAGCGCAAGCCGTCTTAGCGGAACTCAAGGCTCTTCGTGCGCATGTTACGCCGCTCCGCGAAGCTCTTCAACGCGCAGCCGACCTTCAAGAGTTATTGGCCTTGGTGGATGACGAACCCGGTTTGCGGATGGAGATCGAAGCGGATCTCAACAAACTAGAAGCGTCCGCTGCGGAAATCGAACTGCAGACTTTACTGGATGGACCTCTCGATTCGAACGGGGCAATTCTCAGTATCTACGCGCGTGATGGTGGATTGGATGCCAACGACTGGGCCGAGATGATGCTTGGTATGTACATCGCCTGGGCAAAAAAACACGAATACGACATTGAACTGTTAGACCGGTGCGACAATGAAGGTGCCGGTATCACGTCGGCGACAATCGCGATCCGTGGCCCCATGGCGTACGGTTATCTGAAAGGCGAAGAAGGAACACATCGACTGGTTCGCATCAGTCCCTACAACGCCGAAGGAAAACGCCAAACGAGCTTCGCCGCAGTCGATGTTTCACCCGAAGTCGGCGATTCAGTCGAAATCGAAATCAACGAAAAAGATGTCCGCGAAGATACCTATCGCGCTTCGGGCGCTGGCGGACAGCACATCAACAAAACCGATTCGGCCGTTCGGTTGACCCATATTCCAACTGGGATTGTGGCGGCTTGCCAAGCGGAACGGAGTCAACACAAGAATCGCTCGCAAGCCTGGAAAATGCTTCGTGCCCGCCTCGCTCGCCGCGAAGAAGAGAAACGCGAAGCCGAGCAAATGGCCAAATACAAGGGCAAAGCGCGCGTGGGTTTTGGCTCCCAGATTCGCAACTACTTTTTGCACCCAGACCAGCGAGTCAAAGACGCACGAACTGGTTTTTCAATCGGCAATTTCCACGCTGCCATGGCGGGCGACATCCAAGGGTTTCTCGACGCCTATCTGCAATGGCGCGTTAAAGAAGATACGGACGGGTAACCCGCGTGCTACGACTGACCACCAAACAACTTGAAATTCAGTGCGATCGAACAACCGATCGCTATAGCAGCAAAATCCTTGCCAATGCGGGCAGTGGTTTTCACGCAGTCCTCCGATCAATCGAAGGCTCGAATCAAGACTCAGCGCCACCGAGCCCACCTATCCAGCAAGCCGTTCTTGATGAAATCGGCGCAGATCAAAAAGCGATCCTCGGCGTTGGCATGTCCGGCAAGTCGCACTGGTCCTCCAGTGTCCACTGGGATCAAGCAGCCTCGCAAATAGTTTTTGATATCGCGTGCCGATGCAACGAAAACATCAACTGGCTTGGCTCATCGTATGAATGTTGCGAAGACAGTCAAGTCGAAATGCAACCGCAAGGGCTTCTCATTCGTATGCACGATCAGACTTTCGCAACACTTGTCGCGCTGGACAACTGCGCTTTGTCGATACTGGATCACAGAATTCAAATAATCGCGAATCTGGCAGGCTCAGAAAAGCTACCGAGAACGGTCCGCTGGCAATACGCTATCCGCATTTCGCAATAGTTTCGCATCGGCACTTTTCTGCTTGCGTTTCCTTTGTAGCGTGTGTCATTCGGCATTCGTGCGAACCGATCACTCGGCAATGACGGTATCTTCGTGCTCATAACCGGGGGCGCAGCAGCATAAAAACCGGAGCGGAACTGCACCCGTGTTTTTGATCGCATGCTCTGATCCGGGCGGGATCGCGATGGCGTCACCAGGTCCGACAGCGTGGGTTTCGTCACCCATCAACATTTCTCCCTGGCCTTCGAGGATGAAATAAATCTCCTCGGTTTTCGGATGATGATGACGCTGCGTAATCGCGCCAATCGGCACAGTGGCTTCTGCCAGACTTTGCTTGCGAATCGACGAATTGCGATGCGACAAAAGCTCTCGAATTTGCGAACCGTCCTTGGTGACGAAGGCCTTGCAAGTACTAAGATTGACAATATCCATGGATTTTCGGTTAGCCTGAAAAAGGGATTTGAAGAAACGGTTTTTTCTATAAATCGGTAAGGGGAGAATTATTAGTTCGAGATTTTCCTGAACGTAGGACTTGGATATCGTACTCCCGAAGTATCCTTGTTGGTACCATGAAAAAGGCAATATTTACGCCATTGCCCTTGTCACTACCCATGTCATAGAGCAAGGCTCCCAAACCGTCTCGGTAGCATCGCATTCGAATGACTCGAAAAATCAAAGTACTTTGCTGCGGCAGCTCCATGGAAGGTGGTGGCAGCGAACGCCAACTGCTGTATCTAATGCGAGGTCTCGACCGATCGCAGTTCGAACTATCGCTGTACTTGCTTTACCAAAGCGGCGCTCTCATCAACGACGTCCCAAGCGACGTACCAATCACTTCCTTTTGGACCAATCGGAAATTGCCCCGCATCAACTGGCCTGGACGATTTCACGGCCAGCAAGTCGAAGACCTCATCGCGAAAATTCGTGTTTTCGAAGCCGACATTGTTTACGATAGATTGTTCCACATGACAATGATCTCAGGGCCAGCGTCGCGGTCTACCAGAGTAAAACGCGTGTCGACAATTGTCAGTCCTCCATCGCGCGACGTCATGCGTTCCGAACTCAAACTCGTTTGGCTCAAACGATTACTCCTGTCGAGAGCTTATGCAGACTCCGATCGATTGCTTGCCGTAAGTTCGGTTACCGCCGACGACGCCGCAAAATTTTATCGCATCCCGCGTGAAAAATTTGAAGTGATCCCAAGCGCCGTCGATATCGAACGGATCGATGCAATGGCAGCCGAAAAATCTGCTGGCCCGACGTTGGTAAAAGATCGATTTCACGTGATCACGATCGGGCGATTATCCGAAGAAAAAGGTCACATCCATCTACTGAATGCTTTTGCAAAAATCCGACGTACGACCAATTGGAAAATGCATTTGCACGTCGTCGGCGATGGTCCATTACGTCCATCCTTGGAGAGCCAAGCCGAAATTCTTGGCATTGCCGACCGAACTAGTTTCTATGGCCATATCCAAAACCCTTATGTGGTCCTTGCCCAATGCGACTTGCTCTGCTTGCCGTCACTGTACGAAGGAATGCCAAACGTTTTGATCGAAGCAATGGCGTGCAAGGTTCCCGTGTTGGCCGCACAAACTGCAGGTGCGGCCAGCGAGTTGCTCGCAAGCGGACAACGCGGCACGCTGGTCGCGACTCCCGACGCAGATCTGATCGCGCAAGCCATTCGCGACCGTTTTGAGCACCCCGAAAAATGGTTGATCCGCTTGGATTTAGCACGAGAGTACGTCGAACAAACGCACAGCCTTCCACGATGGTTGGCCGATATGCAACGGATCTTCCGCGATGTTGCTTCCAGTCAGAGGGAGCGATAGATGGCGGCATGGGTTCTAAAAAATGTCGGAATTGTTTCTTTGGCGTCGCTCGTCCAACTCGTTCTGCAATTCGCGTTGCAAATGGTATTGGCCCAGCGTTTTGGTGCCGGCGCTACAATCGACGCTTTCAATGCGGCGCTCACCATTCCAACGGTCCTTAACGCTGTCCTCACGGTGTCGCTTGGCTATGTCTTAATCCCGCAGTTAGTCGGTTTCTTCAGCAAAGATGAGAATGATTCGGCCGCTTGGCAGTTGGCCGCTGCCGTAGGAAGCTGGATCACACTCACAGGACTTGCGATTTCTGTTTTGCTTTGGTTCTTTGCGGGCGCGTGGATCGACTTCCTTTATCCCGGATTTGATGAAGCGACCAGCTTGACCGCAACACAAGCGCTTCGATGGCTGGCTTGGCAACTCGTCCTCGGCACGACGGTTTCGTGGGTTCAGTCTGTCGAAAATTCAAGACACCGATTCGCTTGGCCGGCCATCATGGCGTTGGTTGGAGCGATGCTGAATTTGGTTTTCGCTGTGTTGTGGGTCCAGCACGGAATCATCGGATACGCACAAGCAATCATTGCCAGCAGCATTATTCACGCCATCGTATTCATCGCTCCTGTCGCGCCCAAATTGCTGCGATCCTATCAAGCCTGGCATCCCGAGATGAAACTACTGATTGGGCGTTGGTTGCCTTTGTTGGCGGGCGGAATCTATTTGCGATTGGACCCTTTATTTGATCGCGTCTTTGGCTCGTTCTTAGTCGAAGGTAGCATCGCACACTTGGGTTATGCACAGCGCTTTATCACTGCTTTGCTAACGCTTAGCACGGGCGGAATCTTGACCGTGCTCTTTCCGATGCTTGCGTCCAGCGACAAAGATAATCCCGGAAGCGGCTTGGCAGAAAAACTAAACCGCAGCCTCTACGGCTTGATGCTCGTCTTGATCCCCATCGTCATCGGTGGCTCCATCTTTGCAGCCCCGGTCACTCGCGATTTACTGGAACGCGGGGAGTTCTTGCCCAGCGATACACTGGCCGTTGCCGGTCTCTTTCAAGTACTCCTATTGTTCCTTGCGGCCGCTAGTATCGCCGATCTCATTGCCCGCGGGTTCTACACAATTGGCGATACGCGAACGCCCACCATTATCGGCTCAATTGGAGTGACCGTTGGCTTGATCGCAAAATATTTCCTGTCGAAAAATTTTGGAGTGCAAGGTATCGCGTGGGCCAATTCGGGATACTTTGTCGCCGTCACGCTTGTCTTGGCGTGGATATTGAGCCGAAGAATAGGGCCGTTGATTTCGAAGGAAACTTTGCAACAACTTTACAAACCCGTCCTCGCAAGCTTCGTGTCTTGTGCATTGGCGTATGCGATTATCTATAGCTTTGGTCGGTACAGCAGCATCTTTGCTGCCGTCGTGGCGGGGATCGCGTACCCGATTACTCTTGTGCTGATGCGTGAGACGCTCGCGCTGGAGATGGCAGGAAGGTTTAAGAAGACGCAAAATCAGTCGACTTAAAGATTGCGAAACTCGCCGCAAGCTCCCAGGCCCGTTCCCAATTGCATCTTGCATATCAGCTTTGCGAAAACAAACAGCCAAAGCGTCAGTCGCGGGCCGTTTTGAAAGCTGAATTCCAGCTCTTTTCGCAACCGAGCAACATCATTTTCGCCTTTGAGTTTGTTCTGCTCGCGATAAATCACCGGCCAAACACACGCCCAAGTACGTCGAAATTGCGGCGACGCGCTGAAGTCGTTCTTAAGCAAAACAGACGTATGCAGCGGGGCCAGTTTTTCGATCGACTGAATCCAAGACGAATCGTCAAGGAACTGCGTGTTCGAGATGGTGGACTTGAGTTTAAGAGTCTCAATCGTTTCCATGATTGCCATGGATATCTTGTCTTCGATGTCAGCCATCGGAGGACGCGGCGCGAAAAAGCCTGCTTCGTATCGAATCGAAAGCCAAGGAGGGTTTTCAAATTTCATCGACCAAGATTTGGTATCCCAAGCGGCTTGGCAAGTCATTCGCAGCAATGAGCCCTCGGGAAGTGCGTTCGCGTTGAAACTCCGCCCGTTGCGAACCATTTCGCGTCGAATCAGCGTGTACCAATCCTCTTTGTTGACAACCGCCGTCAAGCCCATCTCGAACGGCACGACACCGACTGCCCTGAGCCAACTATCTTTGTCGTTCACAGACCAACTCGGCTCGGCTTCGAAAACGAAAGCTTCGTCATCCTCGAATTTCCATTCGCGACTTTGCGCCGGGATGATTTCCAGGAACGGCAGCAATCTTTCCGAATTCGCAAACTCCCAAAGTCTCGTCGCAGCAGCCAGTCGATCGGATTCTGGATTGTTACCCCCAAGCGCGTCGACATCACTAACAAGCGGCTTCACCCGCTGCGCCGCAGGAACCTTTGCTGCCAACGTCAGCGACTGAATCCAATTCTCCGTAAACGCCATGCGTCAAGAACTCCAAAAAAATAAACCCAACCTCTCAGCAACGACAGTCGCTGTCATGCAATATCCCGCAAAGATTGTAACCGCAAATAACTTTTTGCAGACAAGCGGCAAAGACCAATGCCCATATACATTGCAAATCATAGAAAATTGCAAAGGACTACCCGGAAATCCGCTACGCCAATGCGTCCAATTCAAATCGCGCACGGATCTCAACCGCAATCCGGCCTCATTCACAGGGAAGCTATATTCGAAGCCTCATTCACGGTGAAGCTACATCATCCGCTTCAACTTAATAGCATCGCTTCCATCGCAATCCCCTAACGCCATCGACAATCAACGCGCCACAAACATCAGCAACGCACTAAGGGACACCAACAATTCGCGCCAAAGGAAAACAAGAATACGAGCGCCAAGGGAAACCACCAATCCACGTGGCAACGAACTTCGACAATGCAATGCAATCCAACCCAGCCCTTTGTCCCCAAAGCCCACGCCTCCCAAAATCCCCCAAACCAAACAGGGCCAGCAGGACTCGAACCTGCGACCTACGGATTAGAAATCCGTTGCTCTATCCAACTGAGCTATGACCCCAAAATGTGTTGTGTTTTCTTGAATTGGGATGGGGAAAACACGGGACTTTTTGAATTGACAGGGACGGGTGTCGGGGGCAATTCAATGGGGTGATTCTAGCTTATGGCAGGGACTTTGCAAAAGGGAAGTGTAGTCGGTAGTGCGAATCGGAATTGAGCATGCAAATTGCAGGCGATGGGCAAGTTTGTTCAAATGGGGCGGGCGTGTTACAGTAATTATTCAATAAGTTTGGCCTGGAGCATGGCTTAAAGCGTGGCTTGGCGGGCCGCGTTATTGGTCGCATCATTCCCTAGCTCCCGGTTGCTTCAGTTCGAGTCCCAGTCTCTTCAGTGCGAGTTGGTTAAGGTTTTATGGAAGCTTCGAACGAAATCGATTCCCTTTTAGTCAATCGCATTCGCCAGGGTGATAATCAAGCTTGGGAGGATCTAATCGCACGATACGAAGGGCGGTTGCTGGCGTTTGTGGATAGCCGTATTGGCAATCGCACAGCGGCTGAGGATATCGTTCAAGATTGCTTTATCGGGTTCCTCAATAGCTTGCCGAATTACGATGGTCGGCGGCCGCTGGAAAGTTATCTTTTCTCGATCTGCGCTTACAAGATGACCGATCATCTCCGCCGCGAAGGTCGGCGACCAACGATTCCTCTCAGTAGCTCTGGGGGCGACGCAAGCGGTGGCGATTGGCAAGTTGCAGGTTCAATTCGCCCGGCAAGCAGTATCGCTCGCAGCGCAGAACGTCGTGGTATCGAGGAGCAAGCGATCGTGCAAGCTTTACGCGATCAAGTCGACAAATGGAAAGAACGCGGTGACTGGGTTAAGCTGAAGTGCGTTGAGCTGCTCTTCGTGGTTGGTTTGAGCAACAAAGAAGTTGCCGACAAGGTCAACATTTCGGAACAGCAAGTTGCTAATTTCAAATTTGACTTTCTGGCACGCACCAAAGCTCTCGTGGGACGGCAGAATCTCAACCCCGAAGTGTTTCCAGAATTGGCCGACGAGAGTTAGTCATGTTTCAGCGGGCGTGGAAGATCTTTTTTCGCACCGTAGTCGCCATCGGATTCATTTGGTTGTGTTTTATGGTCGTCCTTGTTTGGGGATTTTCTCGGCCGAATGTTTTGCAGTCGAGCGGTTACGTCGACCGCAACGATCTGCCGGTTGATCGCTTTAGTCGCGATGATTTTCCTAATTCGGCAAAACAGATTCGTTATGCGATTGGTTCGATCGGAATGGGAGGCTATTTAGCTATTTACAGGTTTTCTGCTCCAGTCGAAGACCTTCACACCTATGCCAAGCGAAGTTTCGAAGGCGTCCCCCCGACCGATTTCGCGATCACGCCGAATTCAGATTCATTCTTCACGGAGCACGAGCTGGAGTTGGTGAAAGATGCGTACGGTATTGACGCAAGTTGGATGTTTCCTGAGCCACAAGCTAAGGGTGTTCTATACACCTGCCAGGGTGACAAATATAGCAGGATGCCACATGTTTTCGTTGATGAGAAGGCAGCTGTGCTCTATTTCATGCGAACGGATTAGTTGCTTTGTGAAGGCTGATTTGCCTGAACAGAAAACAAAAAAGCACTCGTTTTCGCCTACGTTCCACAGAATATTCTTAACCTTAGATGGGCTCTGTTGCTGACGTTAAATTTTGCAACAATAGTGCTCTCAACCTGCCGCTTGATGACCAACCTTACTCTTGACTTGAGGACGCCACTTCCATGACCCCGGTTCGTTTAGATGAAGGCCAAGTTCAACGAGACAACGTCGCCAAGATACTCGAGCAAGCGATGGATGCGGGCGAGGGGTTATTACGGTTAACGCCGACTTGGGTGCCGCGAAGTTTTTTGCATCCCGGTCGACGTATCAAATTGCATCCGAACGATTTGTATTCCTTTGGTGCGAACCGTGGCGGGATCGATGAGCGTTGGTTTGCGAGCACGACCGAGGCCGCGAACGAAGGTCGCGTCTGGCACGAAGGACTCAGTTTCTGTTTGTTCGAAGGCAAAAAGTTTTTGCTTCGCGATGCCGTCTCCGAAGCGGGTAATTCGCTGATCGGTTCTTCGGTTTTCGGGAAATACAATCGTTGGCCGGTCTACTCAAAATTCTTTGACAATATGGGACCGATCCCGCATCACATGCATCAATCGCAAGAGAATGCAGCGCTGGTTGGCCAAGAAGGCAAGCCCGAAAGTTATTATTTCCCGCCGCAATACAATAACGTCGACAATAACTTCTGCTATACGTTTATGGGATTGGAACCGGGCACGACCAAGGATGACGTGCGTCGATGTCTTGAGAATTGGAATCGCGGCGACAACGGCATTATCGATCTCTCGAGAGCTTACCGGTTGAAACGTGGGACCGGTTGGTTGATCCCGCCAGGCGTGCTTCATGCGCCCGGATCGTTGTGCACCTACGAGCCTCAATGGGGCAGCGACGTCTTTGGCATGTTCCAGTCGATCGTCGAAGGTCGTTATGTGCCTTGGTCGTTGTTGGTCAAGGACATGCCAGCCGAAAAGCATCAGGACTTAGACTTCATCGTCGGGCAATTGGATTGGGAAAAGAACGTCGACACGCATTTCAAGCAAAGCAACTACATCGAACCCATCGTCGATCAAGCTTGCAGTGGCGATGGCTACACGGACAAGTGGATCGTGTATGGAACGATCGACAAAGCACAGTTGTTCTCGGCCAAGGAACTGACGGTTGAGCCGGGTGTCACGTGCACTTTGCGAGATCCAGGTTCGAGTGGTTGGATCACCGTGCAGGGCAAGGGGCGCATGGGCAAACTGGCTTTGCAAACGCCTGCGATGATCCGATTTGGCGAGAACACCGAAGACGAAGTATTCATTTCGTACGATGCGGCGCGACGTGGCGTGACGATCGAAAACACGGGCAGCGAGCCGCTTGTCGGATTGCGATATTTCGGCCCCGATGTCCATCCGAATTTGCCAAAAAACGGTGCCTGGATGCATCAATAATCCTGCTCACCGACTAAGTATTTAAACCCGATTACTGAACTTTTCATATCAACGCGGAGTCTCGAATTTTATGAGCGGCAACTCCAAACCTAAACTTCACAATGCAATGTGGCCGGGCTTGGTCGGCAAAGGAACTGGCGAAGGGCAAGAGCCGCCGATCAGCCTCGAGCGGATGCTGGAGCTGACTGCGGCTGCCAATGTGCGCGGTCAAAAGTTCGAGGGCATCGACTACTTTCTCTTCCTTCCGCATACCGATCCGCAAGCGAGTGATGACGAGTTGAAGCGTATCGCGGACATGATCGCTGCAAAAGGTTTCTCGGTGGGTTCGTTAGTCGCTCCGGTTTGGCCAGGAACGGTTGGCGATTCCGCGATGGGAGACGATGCCGCTCGCGAAAAGTTTTTGTCGGCCGTGAAAGTCGCTTGCCGGATAGCAGGAATTTTCAACAAGCACGGTGTTCGCAAGTACGGCGTAATCCGGATCGATTCAGCCGAGTTTGGCGTCGAAAAGTGGAAGGCCAATCCCAAAGCCAACACGACGCGAATTGCGGAGACCTTTCGTCAAGCTGCCAAGATCGCCAAGGATCACGGCGAACGATTGGCAGCCGAAGGCGAGATTTGTTGGGCTGGCATGCACAGTTGGAAAGACATGTTGGATGTGCTCGAAGAAGTCGGCATGCCCGAGACGCTAGGTTTCCAAGCCGACTTGGCACATACCTATTTGTATCTGATGGGTTACAACGCGCCGGAACATGCCTTGCTCAAGGAACCGTATACCGAAGCCGAATTTTATGCGGCTTATGAGAAGATGACGGACAAGCTGCGACCTTGGACGATCGATTTCCACGTCGCACAAAACGACGGCGAAGTCCATGGTGCGGGTTCCCATGACAAGACTGGAAAGCACTGCCAAGCTGATGACCCCAGGGGCAAGCTCGACGTTGTTCGTTGCGCCGGGTATTGGCTGAAGGACGCACAGGCACGCGGAATCGAACACATTTGTTGGGATGGCTGCATGTTCCCGAACGCAACTTTGGAAACGCCCAAAACCTGGAACACCATTCTGGAAACCATGATGAAAGTCCGCGACGCACACGGCTGGAAGTAATCCAAACCTAAAAAAAGTAGCAGGCACATTCCATGTGCCGTAGCATCGCCCAAAAGTTCATCGCAAAATTAACCGACCACCTCACACACTGTCTGCGAATTCAGCGACCGACTTCATGAAATGCCTGCTACTTTCGAAAAGTCTTTGCACAATTTTTTGCAACACGAATAAAGATAAGGACACCGCACGATGTCATCTAAAAAACCGCTTCGAATTGGTATGGTTGGTTATGGATTCATGGGTCGAGCCCACTCGAATGGTTACAGCCAAGCCAACCATTTTTTTGACCTTCAGTATCAGCCTGTACTGCAAGCCGTTTGTGCCCGCAACGCGGAAAAAGCACAGGCCTTTGCAGATCAATGGGGTTATAAATCGATCGAGACCGACTGGCGAGCAATGTTAAAGCGGGACGATATCGATGCCGTCGACATTTGCACGCCGAACAATCTGCACAAGGAAATCGCCATCGAAGCGGCCAAGCACGGCAAGATGATCCTGTGCGAAAAACCCCTTTCGATGAACACCGCAGAAGGCGAAGAAATGGTTGCGGCAGTTGAGAAAGCTAGTGTGGCCAACACAGTCTGGTACAACTACCGTCGCGTTCCCGCAGTGAGTTTGGCCAAGCAGTTGATCGACGAAGGCAAGCTTGGTCGGATCTATCACTATCGCGCTGTCTTCCTTCAAGACTGGACGATATCGGAAGACGTTCCTCAAGGTGGCACGGCAACTTGGCGGCTGGATGCCGAAGCGGCCGGTAGCGGTGTGACGGGTGACTTGTTGGCCCACTGCATCGACACTGCGATTTGGTTGAATGGGAGCATCGATACGGTTTCGGCCATGACGGAGACGTTTGTCAAGGAACGTATGCATGCGGAGTCTGGCAAGATGCAAGAGGTCAAGATTGATGATGCTGCCGCTTTCTTGGCTCGTTTCAAGAACGGCTCCTTGGCTACGTTTGAGTCGACGCGGTACGCACGTGGGCACAAAGCGTTGTACACCTTCGAAATAAACGGCGCGAATGCGTCGATCAAGTGGGACCTGCACGACCTTCATCGCTTGAGCTATTTCGATCATCGCGACGAAGGCAAGGTTCGCGGTTGGCGCAGCATTCACGTATCGGACGGCGATCAACCTTACATGAAAAACTGGTGGGTGCCGGGTCTTCAAATCGGTTACGAACACAGTTTCGTTCACCAAGTTGTCGATTTCCTCAAGTCGCTCGAAACGGGCAAGCCATGCAATCCGACTTTCCGAGACGCACTCGAAACGCAAAAAGTTTGCGATGCCGTTCTGCAAAGCGCCAAAGATGGCCGCTGGCACAATGTCTAAGTAGCTTTCGCGAAAAACACGACGAGCTGCAGAGTTCGTAAATTCGAAATGGTAACTGTGAACTTGGATAGCATTTTGTCGCTAGCAAACGATCTCTGCAACTTCGGCACGTTCGCGTACCGAAGCTGAATGCACTTGCCTCGCCAGATCTTGCTTTTCTCGGATTTGCGTCAGTTTCTTGGGTAGTCAAAGCCACTAGATCACCAGCTTAATTGGTGGGGAGTTGTAAGTTTCTCAAGCATCAAACGAAAGGGTGTTGCCATCGCTTGAACCACTCGAACCGTTCGTAAAAATGAGAGAATAGTAGTTCGTTCTCGAGATAGTCGGACCGTGCTTGGTAGGTGGATTTCGGGCGAAGGTGCAAATCCTTGTCAAATAGGATAAAATGACAGAAGTCGAGAGTGCTCTGTATACCTGAGAGTCTCGATCTGGTAACGCCAACATCTATTAATTCAATTGAGCACGTCAATGTATCTTCGAATGGCCAAGCGGCTGCTGATGGAAACCGACAAGCGGTTGCTTTGGAACTTGGCCTATAAAGCGGGCTGGAAAGGCCTGCGCAGCGTGCAGAAACACAAGTCGCGATTGAAACGCGGCGAGTTCTTTCCGCCGTTTCTGTATATCTCCATAATCAACACGTGCAATCTTCGCTGCCAAGGCTGTTGGGTGGATGTTGCGGGCAAGCAGACCAAGATCGATCTGCCCGCGATGAACCGTTTGATTGGCGAAGCGAAAGCGATGGGGAATTCGTTCTTTGGAATTCTCGGAGGCGAGCCGTTTTTGCACAAAGAAATACTCGATATCCTTGCAGCGCATCCCGACGTGTATTTTCAAGTTTTCACGAACGGCCATTTCATCACAGACGAAGTTGCCAAACGTTTGCGCGAAATGGGAAATGTCACTCCCTTGATCAGCGTCGAAGGCAGCCAAATCGTCAGCGACCAGCGACGAGGCCGTTCGGGCGTATTCAGTGCGACCATGCAAGGTCTAGAAAACTGTCTGAAGAACAAAGTCATGACGGGTGTGTGTACCAGCGTCTGCAGGACGAACATCGACGATCTGCTTACCAATGAATGGGTCGACAAATTAATCGAGATGGGCGTCATGTATTGCTGGTTCCATGTCTATCGTGTGATCGGCCCGGAAAGCTCTCCGGATCTGGCATTGAACACGGAGCAATTGCGCCGCGTTCGGCAGTTTGTGGTGGATACGCGGGCAACTAAACCGATTATCGTGATCGACGCTTATCACGACGGCGAAGGTCGCGCGTTGTGCCCTGCCGTGACCGGATTCACGCATCACATCGGACCAGGCGGAGATATCGAGCCCTGCCCTATCATTCAGTTGGCAAAAGAATCGATTCACGACAATCGGCCTCTCAAAGAAGTCTTTAACAACAGCGCGTTTCTTCGCGATTTCCGTGAAACGGTGGCTAAGAACACTCGTGGTTGCGTTGTTTTGGAACGCCCCGATTTGCTGATCGATCTTGCCAATCGCCATGGGGCTCGGGATACGACACAACGCCAAACTGCGATCAAAGAGTTGGCTGGCATCACGCCACACCGTTCGCAGTATGTGCCGTCGACAGAGATTCCTGAACGATCGTGGGCTTATCGTTTGGCCAAATGGATCGCGTTCCACGATTACGGCACCTATGGCCGATTTTTCCAACCTGCAAATTGGCGAGATCCTGGTGATATAACCTTACGTAAAGAGCCTGTTCAGATTACGCCGATGCCGCCAAAACAATTGGATTCGGCTAATGAAACCCTATCCAGTTCGTCTTGATTGACGATCAATCAAACTTGATTTTATCCTGCCTCTGACCTACTTTCCTACCTGGAGAATTCAACATGAAGCCGATGTTTCCACGTCTTTTCAAAATAGCACTTTCTGTGCCTTTATTGCTCGCTTGTTTGATTGGGCAGGCTTCCCGAGCTGACGATTTTGTCAACGTATGCCCGGATGGCTTTCGTCCTATGTTCGATGGCAAGACAATGGATGGTTGGCATGGCCGCCCTCACCTCGATCCTCGCGAATGGCCAAAGACTTCCGAAACGCAACGCAAAGAATGGACCGATGATGCAAAGAAACATTGGTCGATCCAAGGCGACGAATTGGTTAACGATGGCAACGGCGCATACCTGACGACCAACGAAGACCTCGGTGACTTCGAAATGTACATTCAATACAAAACTGTCGCCAAAGCTGACAGTGGAATCTATCTTCGCGGAAATCCTCAAGTGCAGATTTGGGATTCGACGGATCCTGACAAATTCAACTTGGGTGCTGACAAGGGTAGCGGTGGGCTTTGGAATAATAGCCCCGGCGCTGCAGGCAAGGACCCAGCCGTGAACGCGGACAAGCATTTCGGCGAGTGGAATCAATTTCGAATTCGGCTTATTGGAGAGCGATGCAGCGTCTGGCTGAACGGAAAACAAGTCGTCGATCATGCTCGCATGGAAAACTATTTTGACCGCGCCGGCCCTCTGTTTGCAAAAGGTCCCATCCAACTGCAGACGCATGGTGGCGAAATTCGCTGGCGACACATTTATTACCGGACGATTGAATCCGAAGAAGCCAACAAGATATTGGCATCTTACGACAAAGAAGGTTACACGCCTCTCTTCGACGGAAGTTCGCTCAAGGGTTGGAAGGGTGCGACGGATAACTATGAAGTCGTCGATAAAGCGATTCAATGCCAAGCCGGAAAAGGTGGCGTGTTGTTCACCGACAAGATGTATAAGAACTTTGTCTCCAAAGTAGAAATTCAACTGCCGGCAGGTGGCAACAATGGCTTGGCGATTCGTTATCCCGGAGAAGGCGATCCTGCCTATACCGGAATGTGCGAACTGCAAGTTCTGGATAATGACGCGGCACAATATGCAACGTTGGACCCCCGACAATATCACGGAAGCGCTTATGGCATGGCAGCAGCGGCGCGAGGTTTTCAACGACCGGTTGGTCAGTGGAACTACCAAGTTGTTACGGTTGAAGGTAGCAAAATCAAAGTGGAACTCAACGGAACGCAGATTCTGAACACGGATCTTTCAACGGTGACGGAGTTGATGGCAAACAGCCCTCATCCCGGTAAGGATCGTACGGAAGGCTATTTTGGTTTTGCCGGTCACGGCGATCCTGTACGCTTTCGAAATGTTCAAATCAAGGAATTGAAATAAAATGGCAGCCTGGATGGCCCTGTTGGCACTTGCGTTCGGCGAAGTACCCGCCGACGCAGTTGTGGTTCGCCCTCCCGCGTGGAAGGTGGATATGGAACCATGGATTCGGTATCGGCAACAACAGGGTTTGTCCGTGGTATGCGTGGATTGTGACCCGAATCCTCTCGTGGTGCGCGATAGGATTCGGCAAGTTGCTGCGAATAGTTCAGGACGGTTGCGATTTGTGTTGCTTGCAGGTGACACCTCGCAACCGTCTGCACTTGTCCCCCCCGCCGCTGACACCGTTCCGACCTTCTATGTGAATGCCAAGGCCATCCAGAATTTTGGCTCAGAGAAAACGATCGCTTCGGATTTTCCTTATTGTGACTTAGACGAGGACGGTATCCCGGACTTGGCCATAGGCCGAATTCCCGTCGATACGGGACGCGAGCTTGCTGGGGTGCTTGCCAAATCCATGGCTTATGAGAGCTCGCTGGATTTTCAAGACTGGCGTCGACGTGTCGATGTGACGGCAGGAGTGGGTGGGTTTGGGGCGCTGGCTGATGCCGCCGTGGAAACAGCTACCAAGCGAATCTTGACGGACAGCATTCCGGAGCATTATCAACTGAGCATGACCTATGCCAGTCCGAATAGCGCCTACTGCCCGGCACCAAATACTTTTGGTGAAAAGATTATCGGGAACCTCAACCGTGGCTCACTTTTCTGGATCTACATTGGCCATGGCTATGTCGATACTTTGGACATGTTCGAGGCCGGTGGGGAACAATACGAAATCTTCAACAGTCGCAGGATGGATCAAGTCGCGGTAACGGCAGGTCCGGCCATAGCGGTCTTTATGGCTTGCTACACCGGAGCATTTGACGCGAGAGTCGATTCGTTAGCAGAACAATTGGTCGCCCGAACTGATGGTCCCGTGGCTGCAATCGCGGGCACGCGCGTGACGATGCCTTATGGAATGAGCGTTCAAGCGACTGGGATGCTGGATGCCTGTTTCGTTGACTCCGTTCCGACGTTGGGCGAGATTTTATTGCAAGGTAAGCGGCGAAGCCTTGAAATACCAGATGCCCAAAGTGACCCCATGTCCCGCCGAGCTTTATTAGATGCCATGGCGGGCGCGTTAAGTCCAGCGGGTCATGATCTCGCTGCAGAACGCGAAGACCACTTGCACCTGATTCATCTGCTCGGCGATCCCTTGTTACGAATAAATTATCCAATGTCGATTCCGTTGACATTGCCTGAAAAAGTCTACAGTGGCGAGCCATTTACATTGTCAGGTCATTGTCCGACTGACGGGCAGTTGCACGTCGAACTTGTTCTGCGAAGGGACCGGTTACCCAAAGGGATCCAGTTGAGAACGACTTTCGAAAACAGTCCAGATTGGTTGCGACAAATGGACGAAACGTACAACCAAGCAAACCAGTTGAAAGTGTACGAGGCGATTCAAGACATCAAGAGCGGCGAGTTTGTTGTTCAAATTCCCGTGCCGACGGGATCCAGAGGGATGCATGCGATTCGCGTCTTTGCGACGGGCAAGGATCGATGGGCATCGGGTTCGCAAGTCATCCAAGTGCGTATGAAACGCGATGGCGAAAGCAAATAGGCGCGTAAGTCACCCGTCGATTCAAAGTCCGTAACGTGCGCTCTTACGCTTGTGTCGAGGGAAAAGCTGCACTTCGTTAGCCTTTTCGTTGCCTGGCCACCCAGACCGATTGAGTTGCATGGTGGACGACATAACGAGACACGCTGCCAAGCAACATCCTCGCGATTGCGCTGCGGCCCGTGTCGCCAACCATCACCAAATCGCAGTCGCCCTCTTTTGCCATCTCGACAATTTTTTGGCCAACATGGTCGGCATCGGCAACTTTCGAAGTGCAATCGGGATACCTCACACGCAATTGTTTGAGTGTGCGTTCGGCGGATTCCGTCGCTTCGACTTTCTTCTTCGAATCAATTTCGAGTGTTACAGGTTGCAAACTGTATTGCCGCACGTGATAAACAGGAACGGCGACGAGCAATTCAACATGCACATTCGATTGCCACTTGAATTGATCGAATTGCTTGACGGCCAGTTCGGCGGGCGCTGAGCCGTCATAGCCTATCACGACACGCAAAGGATCGGAATCTTTCTTGACACTCAACGCCGGACGAGTGATCAGGACCGAACAATGTGAATGGGTCGCGACGTAATCGCTGACGCTTCCGAGCAGGACGCGGTCAAGCGTGGAATGTCCTTTGGAACCCAAAACGATCAAGTCGGATTTTGCTTCTTCGGCGTAATTAACAATCTCGTAGCCGGCATGGCCACGAATCATCACATGCTCAATGCCAACCGAAGTGCCCGCAAAGCATTCTTTGACTTTATCGAAGTTACTTACCGCAATTTTTTCCTGGTCTTCGATGAATCCAACGTACAGCAAATCATCGGAAAAGGTCATCGCAACATCCGGCAATTGAATCACCGAAAGCGCCGTTACGCTCATGTTTTGACTTACCGAAAGACGACGCAAAAAGTGAGCGGCGGCAATCGATTGTTGGGAACCATCGATCGCAATGACGACTTTCATGTTGTACTCCTAGAAAGAAAACAAACGAACTACACGTTCAGGCGAATGATGACGTGACACAAAACCGAAGCTTGTATATTCCTTAAGTTATCACATTTATCGGTCGTTAGAAATTAAGCGAGAAAAAGCTCGCGATTATTTACCGTCTATTGCGGTCGTCACCATGAAAAACTCTACCAAGAAAGTCAAATTCTATGCCGTTCGCGATGCCGCTCTACTTTGGGGATTGTGAAATCTTGAAAGAGGCGTTTCGAGATTTTGTGGCGAGGATTGAATGACTTGGTCGACTTTAACGAGAAGAGATATCGTCTGGCGGAGCAAGTACAGACTCCAGTTTGGCAAGGTTGGACTCAATCTCACGATGTGCGAGGAAAGACGCAAACAAACCGAGAGCCGTTACCCCGATCGTCGCCAACAGCCAAACTCGAGAATTTTCCGTTGCCGTTACCAGCAATGCCATGGTAAGCAAAGGAACGACGGCGGCGGAAACCAAATAGGCCAGAGACCGTCGCCGCAATATGTTGCTTCGGTTTCGCAACGCAGGATCGCTCATAGTTCGGCTGATGAGCTTGGGATAGTAAATCATCGTCGACAGGAGTGTGAGTCCGAAAAAAGGATATATCCAAGCGACGCCGCCGCAAATGACGAGCGAGACAAAAATGTGAATGGAGTCAATCCATCGAAATTCTGGTTCCGCCACGCGCAACATGATTGGCAGAGCCACACCCGCAACACTCCACAGGAGACCACTGATCAGCGAAACCGTATGGCCAAAATTCCAGGTCCAGTTGATTTCCGATTCGCTGACTTGTTGGTGTTGTTTCGCGCGTCGCACGGCCTTTGCCATGGGTCTTGATATAAGAAACAAGATTGCAACCCCCAGTGGGAATGTCACCCAATTGATAACGACGGAATCAGCAACAAATTTTTTCATGAGGTCGCCGAAATTAGCTTTCTCGATGACAGCGTGATTGTATTGATAATTGAAAACTGCGGCGGCGACGTTTGGACAGAAAACGATGGCTGCAGCGACAAGGAAGACCGGTAAATACAGAACGCGCGAGGCAAGACTTTTTTCGGATGGTTCGAATCGGTCGGCGGCTTTGGGATTGAGAGCCAAACGAAGTCTTGCGGCTAACTCCTTGCCTGTCGCAGGCCGAGCATCTCGATCCAATAACAACACGGTTCGTAGCGTGTTTTCCAAGACTCGCTCCGTAGCTGATTTTGGTGGCATCGTTTTTTGAAGGGGAGTGCTTCGTAAATCAATCTGATGCTGAACGGCTTCCGTCCAACTGCCCGCAGTCTCTAGTGTCTTCCAGGGACGAGAGCCTTGCCAAAGTTCCCACAGAACAATTCCAAGCGAGTATAGATCGGTGCGTTCGTCGAGATATTCAGCTTGCGTGTCGTCGGCAGGGTGTGCCACACGCAACTGTTCGGGTGACATGTAGGCGAGCGAACCGCCAAAGTAAGCCGCCGATCCTGCGCGGCCTGCGATGCCGCGACAACTCACGTTGAAATCCGCTAATTTAGGCAGACCTTCGGCGGTAAGCAAGATGTTTGCAGGTTTCACGTCGCGGTGAAGTATGCCTTGGGAATGCGCGTAATCAAGTCCATCGGCCAATTGAACTCCGATCCAAGCGACGCATGTTGGCCAATCGAACTTGGCAATCGCTGCTCGAGTCCCCGATTGCTCCGGCGGCGTTTGATTCGCTTGAAGCAGGTTGCGGTCGATGGATTCGAGGAGGCGTTTGCCGTTCCAACTCGTTCGCGGATGATTGCGAATCCAGACAATGCAGTCGCCCAACGTTCCGCCTGGTACGTACTGCATGTAGAGCAACGTCAGTTTGTGTTCTGGGAAAATACGCTGATCGTAAATGCGCACAATATTGGGATGATCGAGCTGCGATAACGCTTGCGGTTCGTCGCTGCTGCGCGAAGACGCTTTCAGGGCGACCAGACGCTGCATCGATTCTTGGCGAGCGAGATAAACTTGTGCGAACGCACCTTGGCCGAGTGACGCCAGGATAAAGAAGTCGTCGAACTGTTGGTTGACTTCTAATTTCGGAACATTGGGTTCGCTTGACAAGCTTGCCGAATATTCGTCCCCCGCCAGCCAGCGTCCCAAGGTTGCTGCCATTTGGGGATAGCGTTTCCGATACTCAGTCCATGCAGGCTCTTCGCCACTCTCACGCCGCAACTGGATTTCTTCGAGGACCAGATCGAATGGAATGTTATCGGGACTCAGCCAAGGCTCGAACTTGCTAAGATAGAAATCAATGTTTCGTGGCACGCCCAATTCCGCTGCCATCGCCATATCGTATTTGATCAACTCGATCGCAATCAACCTGCCAGAGACTTGGGCTGTCTCGGGAATAAGATCGCGTATTTGCGACGGGTCAGAAACGGGAGAGATCGAACGCAACTGAGCAAGGCAGTATTCGAGATGAGTAAACGACGCTTCAGTCGTCGCGTCCGCGTTACTTTGCCAAGGATCAGTCATTGTTGCAGTCAACTTCCAGTGTGTTCGAGGCGAGGACACAAATTGTTGCTAGGACTAATAGAAAAAGCAAACGCAGTAAGCCTTAGAAAATAATGGATCGACAAAATCGGCGTGCCAATCTACTTTCCTGGCAGATTGGTTACAAAACCTGAGAATTCGACTCGTCGCTGGAGCTTTGTGGCGTTGGGATGGATCGAACTAGAAAAGGGGTGTCACGTTTAGGCAAGTTGGGATAGGATTACTCGGAAATCTGCTTTAACAACAAGGTGTAATGATGGAGACGACCCATGCGTCCCCGTCCGGCATGCGACGAGCGCCCGAGCTGCTCGCCCCTGCGGGAAATTGGGATTGTGCTGTTGCGGCCATTGAAAATGGCGCTGATGCGATCTATTTCGGATTGCAAGTTGGTTTCAACGCGCGTGCTCGCGCGGCCAATTTTACGCTGGACGAACTGCCGCAGCTAATGGCCAAGCTTCATCAGCGAGGCGTGTGCGGCTATGTGACACTCAACACGCTTGTCTTCACCGACGAACTGCCGGCCCTCGAACGGAACGTGCGCGCCATCGCGGCCGGTGGAGTCGATGCTGTTTTGGTTCAGGACATCGGCGCTGCTCGACTCATCAAACAAATCTGCCCCGATCTGCATATCCATGCTAGCACGCAAATGACGATGACTTCGGCGGAGACGATTCAAGTCGCACAGGAGTTGGGATTGGAACGGGTCGTACTGGCCCGCGAGCTTTCTATCAACGAGATTCAAAAGATTTCGAAAGCTACGTCGATGCCCATAGAGGTCTTTGTTCACGGTGCCCTGTGCGTTGCATACAGTGGTCAGTGCTTGACCAGCGAGTCGCTCGGCGGTCGCAGTGCGAATCGAGGCCAATGTGCCCAAGCATGTCGACTGGATTATGAAATGATCGTCGATAACAAACCTCGCGAATTGGGGGACGTAAAATATCTTCTTAGCCCGCAAGATCTGGCCGCTTACGAATTAATTCCGCAGCTCATCGACGCTGGCGTGTGTTCGCTCAAGATCGAAGGCCGACTCAAGACGCCCGAATACGTTGCCAATATCGTGCAGCATTATCGTCAAGCCATTGATCGTGCAATGCAGAATCACCCGGTTGCCTTTACGCCAGAGTCAAAACGCGAAATGGAATTGAGTTTTTCTCGCGGCTTTTCTCCGGGATGGCTTGAGGGTAATAACCACAAGCGATTGGTTCCCGGCGTGACGAGCGCCAAACACGGTGTGCAAGTTGGACGAGTGATTCGTTTGCGTGGCGAGCGGCTAGAAGTCCAACTTGATTACCCGCTTGCAAAAGGCGACGGAATCGTTCTCGAAGGGGATCGAGCCGCAGGCAAGGAAATTGGAGGTCGCATTTACAATATTCTCGTCGATGGACAACCGGTCGACGAAGCAACCGATGGACGCGTCGAACTGTTGTTTCAAAAAGGTTTGCTACGGGATGTTCAAGTGTTTGCGGGACAAACCCTATGGCAAACGGACGCTCCGCAGCTAACCAAACGACTCCGCGCAACTTATCAAACCAAATCGCCGCTTCGTCGCGTACCTATAAACATCCATCTGACCGCACACGTTGGTTCGCCGATTCAACTGCAAGTGACCTGCGAGAACTCGCCGTCTATCGAATTAACAAGCGAACATATTCCCGAAAAAGCGCAGCGACATGCGGCCAACGCGGAGCAACTGCGCCAACAGTTGGGTCGCCTTGGAGGTAGCGTTTATGAACTGCAGGAGTTGAGCGTTGATCTTGTCGGTGAGCCGATGATTCCGCTGAGCGTCCTCGGCACGCTGCGGCATGAGTTAATCGAACGGCTTGACGCAGTTCGTACGGCACCTCCGGATCGCCATATCACTGAAGTCGGACTTACCGAAAAGATGCTGTCTGCAGTCAAGGTCGACGCGCCAAACGATCAGCTCGATCAAGCCGCTCGGCTGACAATTCTGTGCCGAAGCCTCGCTCAACTCAAGTCATCCTTGGACGCCGGTGCTCAGCACGTGTATGCGGACTTTCACGATATTCGCGACTATCGGCAAGCCGTTGAACAGGCGCACGGGGCTGGGGCGACGATCCATCTGGCGACGCTGCGTATTTTCAAGCCCGGTGAAAAGGGACTGTTTCTCGCTTTGGCAAAACAAAACGCCGACGGTTGGCTGGTGCGCAATCTAGCAGCGGTTGACTTTGCAAAGAAGCACGCGATTCCGATGGTTGGCGATTTTAGTTTGAATGTTACCAACCCACTTTCAGCACAGTGGTTTATGGATCACGGGATGAGACGGATTACGGCTTCTTACGATTTGAATCGTGACCAGTTATTGGAATTAGTTGATGCGATGCCAAGTCCCTGGTTGGAAGTTGTCATTCACCAGCATATGCCGATGTTCCACATGGAGCACTGCGTATTTTGTAGCGTCATATCGCCCGGCACTAATAAATCGAATTGCGGTCGGCCTTGTGATCGGCACGATGTCCGATTAAAAGATCGAATCGGTGTCGAACATATTTTGCATGCAGATATAGGTTGTCGCAATACACTTTATAACGGTGTTGCGCAAAGCGGCGCGGAAGCGGTAAAGCCTCTCATTGAAAGAGGCGTTCAGCATTTTCGTGTCGAATTACTGCGAGATGTTCCTGCGGATGAAGTCAAAAAACTTGTGAATCTCTATCAAGACCTGTTGGCGGGCAAATTGAACGGTGCCCAAGTCTGGCAAACGTTGAAAGCTCAAAATCGTTTAGGCGTAACGCGTGGGACGCTGGAGCATCCTCGCAATCCGCTTGCAATTCTCTAATGAAATATAAAATGGAAAAACGTGTCGTTATCGTCGGTGGTGGTTTTGGTGGATTGGCTGCTGCACGCGCGATGAAGCGTTCGCGGTTTGCGATTACGTTAGTGGACCGTCGTAACTTCCATTTGTTCCAGCCCTTGCTCTATCAAGTGGCCACGGGAGTGTTGTCGCCCGCGAATATCGCTTCGCCACTCCGTGGCATATTGCGCAGGAACAAGAACTGCCAAGTCTTATTGGCCGACGTGGTTGGGTTTGATGTCAAGCAACGTAAGGTCTTGCTCGCCGATGGTCAGCTTGACTATGACGCTCTGATCATTGCCTCTGGCGCTCAGCACAGTTACTTTGGGAATAACCACTGGGAGCAGTTCGCGCCGGGATTGAAGACGTTGGAGGACGCCACGGAGATTCGCAAGCGCGTCTTGAGTGCTTTTGAACGCGCGGAACGCGAAGTTGACGCAGAAAAGCGACGCGCGCTGCTTACGTTTGTGATCGTTGGAGCAGGTCCGACGGGAGTCGAGTTGGCGGGAGCACTATCGGATATCGCGAATAACACATTGCGAAATGATTTTCGGGAAATCGATCCGACGACAGCTCGCATCATATTGATCGAAGGTGGTAAAGAAGCATTGGGCGCCTATCCGCCGGAACTGTCTGCCAAAGCACTGGATGCTCTTAAACGGTTAAAGGTCACCGTCATGCTGCAAAGTCAAGTGACCGACGTACGACGCGAAGGTGTCGTTATCGTGCGTGACGGGAAGGACGAGTTTATTCCTTCGGCAACTATGATTTGGGCAGCAGGTGTCGCTGCCTCTCCCTTGGGTAAAAAGATCGCCGAAGCAACTGGCATTACTCTGGATCGTGCGGGTCGAGTCATTGTCGAGCCGGATTTGTCGATCGCGAACTTCCCCGAGATTTTCGTCATTGGTGATTTGGCAAGTTTTTCCCATGGCGTATCGAAGCCTTTGCCTGGCATGGCTCCTGTTGCCATGCAGCAAGGCAAATACTTGCGACGTCGAATCGAAGAACTATTCGCAGGGCGACCTGCATCCAAACCATTCAAATATTTCGACAAAGGTAGCATGGCGGTCATCGGACGATACGCAGCGGTCGCTGTTGTCGGCAAACTCAAGATGAGCGGATTCATCGCGTGGCTTGGCTGGTTGTTTATCCACGTATTGTTGATCACGCAATTTCGAAACCGGCTGCTGGTGCTCATCCAGTGGGGCTGGACCTATTTCACTTTGGACCGATCGGCACGGTTAATAACCAACGTCGAACCAGAAGCAAACGATCCAAAACCGGCGTAGAAAAGTTTGTAACGAGACAAGGAATGACGAGAACTACCACGAATGCCCGCTAATTTCGTCTCGTCGGATTACGACGTACTTGGTAGACTAGAACCTCGAAATTCAAGGAAGTTTGTGGAGGCGGGGTCATGCCTAACAGTCTAATTATTTTATTGTGGGTTGTCGGTGTCATACTGGCGCTCGGCTGTTGGGTGCGTTTGGCAGAGTCACGACGCCGCGAGATGACCAAACTGTTTTCCGCCTATTTGCGACAACACGAATCGAAACAGATCCAAGACAAGAACAACTCAAAACCAAAAGCGGATAGCAATGACTAGCCGACGTAGCGTACTCTCAAGATGAACCAGCCGATCAACAAGAAACTTTATATCGAAACTGTCGGATGCCAGATGAATGTCTTGGACTCCGAAATGGTTGTCGCAGCACTTCGCAAGGAAGGCTATTCGCTAGTCTCGAAGCCAGAGAACGCCGACGCCATTTTGTTCAACACGTGCAGTGTTCGAGAACATGCCGAAGAAAAGATTTACAACCACTTGGCGGTCCTGAAACAGCTCAAGTTGGATCATCCTGAAAAAGTTATCGGCGTCATGGGATGCATGGCCCAAAAAGACCAAAAAGCTGTCTTTGAACGAGCACCTTACGTCGATTTGGTCGTAGGTCCCGGTCAGTTGCAACGCATTCCGGAATTGATCGCCAAGATCGAGCAAGGCGAGAGCAAACAATTGGCGGTCAGCCTTGGTCGGCGCGAGGGAGCTCAAGAAGACATTCGACGAAGTCACGAGACGTTCGATCCTCTGCGCGATCCCGAGATGAGGCCGACGCCGTTCCAAGCTTATCTTCGAATTCAAATTGGCTGCGACAAGTTTTGCACCTATTGCATCGTGCCGATGACGCGGGGTCCCGAGCAAGGTCGTTCTCCGCAACAGATCGTTGCCGAAGCGGAGTTGTTGGCTCGTCAAGGTTGCAAGGAGATCGTGCTGCTTGGCCAGACCGTCAACAGTTACAAGTACGTCGAAGGCGACCGGACAACGCGATTGGCTGACTTGCTGGAGATGCTCCACCCCATCGCTGGCATCGAGCGAATCAAGTTCGTGACCAATTATCCCAAGGACATGACTCGCGAATTGCTTCAAACCGTTCGCGATTTGCCAAAATGTTCGCCTTACCTCCATGTGCCTGCACAAACGGGTTCGGATGCGGTACTCAAGCGGATGAAGCGTGGCTACACGATTGCAGACTACTTGGAAATGATGGATCGGATTAATGAGATTATTCCTAAGCCATCCGTGTCGAGCGATTTTATCGTCGGATTCTGTGGTGAAACGGACGAAGAATTTCAGGCGACGGTGGACTTGGTGAAACGCTGCCGTTTCAAAAATAGTTTCATTTACAAGTATTCCGTGCGTCCTGGTACAAAGGGTGCCGAGATATTCGAAGATGATGTGCCCGAAGTGGTCAAGCAGGAACGAAACAACGAGCTGCTGGCAGTACAAAACGCGATTTGCCAAGAACTTAATAACCAATTTTTGGGGCAAGCCGTCGAAGTACTAGTAGAAGGACCGAGCAAGCTGTCGGTTCGACGTAACGAAGTTGGGCCATTGCGGCAAATGATTGGTCGGACGCATTGCGATCGGATTGTCGTGTGGGATGGTCACGAACGGCAAGCGGGTCAGTTGTTACCAATTCTCATTCATGATGTTAGTAGTCACACGATGTTTGGTTCGGTAAAAACGCATGAAATCACGCCCGACGTTGTGCCACTGCAATTGCTTGCTCGCTAATATGTCGCTTGAGTTCGACAAGAGATTTATCGATGCGCAAATCGTGATTGCAGCGAGCCCGATTGTGCAGATCCATTATTCTAAGTGCTTTTGCTATCAGGGCACCTGTTCGCCGGAGTTGAGCCGATGATCGTGGATCGTATTGATCGCTTGATCAACTGGCTTAAATGGCCGAGTTCCATCGTGAGCTTGGTGGCGTTGCCTTTCGTTGCTTGGTCCTTGATCCAATTGACGCTGCGCATCCCGAATCATCCGTGGAACGCTGTTACATTTCTTGGTGGGATTGTTGCATTCGTGTTGCTTTGGCGAGCGTTCCTAGCCAAGAATTGGGCGGGAAGGTGGATCATTCGGTTTGAACATGAGCTGACTCACTTGTTGTTCGCCGTAGCGACTGGCCACAAGATCTTGCGTTTCAAGACAACCGAACAGGATGCTCAGGTCAAGTATCGCGGCCAAGGAAACTGGCTCATCATGGCTGCGCCGTATTTTTTTCCTACAGCCGCGTTGATTCTCTGGTTGCTTTCGTTCCTGATGCCCATCGGATTTCTCCCCTGGACCAATTTTTTCCTTGGCCTATCCGTTGGTTTTCACGTCGTGTCAGGAATACACGAAACGCACGTCGGCCAAGACGATCTGAAGCAGCTTGGCTGGAGTTTCTGCTGGATGTTCCTCCCCGCAGCCAACCTATTCACTCTTGGCCTACTCATCTCCATGGCCCTCGAAGGATTTAGCGGCGTCCGCTACTTCATCACCAGCCTCTACCACCCCCTCATAACCTACCTGCCTCAGTTGCAAGGCATAAACAAAATCTGAGTCGTGCTTTGTGAGCTTGAAAGAAATTCCATAAGAGAGTTGTCGTAGAACCGTATAGTTGAAAAAATACGCCTGAACATGTTGGAAATAACCTCAAGTCTCAAGGACAAAAACAGCGGGAAATGGAATCGTAAACGGATTCAAGTTGTACTACTTTAATTGTCAAACCGCTTACATAATTTGGCGTAGCAAAAAAAGCCAAAGCGTATACGGCGGTTCCGAATTTTCCGTCAAGAAAATCCTCAACGAGGAAATGACGACGTTGGATATTAGCTATATCACAACACGATGTGATCGTAGCTTTCGAAGTCAAAAAGTCGGCAACGGACAATCGACGCTTGCTTCGCTTCAATAACTCCGTTGTAAAATATTTAAATCACTGCGAAGCCTGGCAAAGATCCAGGGCCGACGCATACTTTACGCAGGAATTCCTAGTACTTTTGCGAGGTAGTTAGGATTCCAGCCAGCCATCCGTCTTCGCATGGCGATGCTTTCTTTAGGTCCATCCGGGAATCGTGTGGGTAAGCCGCCTTAATGGAAATCACTGCGTTTAGATCGAGGATGGCTTTCCCTTGAGAAGACGGTGTCCTTTCCCTCAATGCCAAGGTTTAGCGGGCACGCCGAACCCAGCCTACCCACAGAAGACCCGGAAGGACCTAATTTCAGCCGAGTTGCTTGGCCTTGATTACTCTCCTGCCTACCGAACAAAAACATTTTAAACCAAGAGTGTGACAAATTACATCGCCGAAGTCAGCCCAGATTACCAATGGTTTGCGTCAGCTCTGGACTGGTAGTACCTTGCTGTCCTTGCAACCGGAATTAGAATGACGGACTTGTAGATCCGATCAAGAAGGCAAGTAATGGCGAATTCATAAGATAGCATTTAGGTTGCGTGTGCAAAAAGTGGAATTGAGTAAAGACGGTCTGCTAGAGCTGATCGGAAATACACCCTGCATTGAGCTGAAGAGCATTGCAGGGCCTTTTGCCGCTAGAATTTTCGCGAAACTGGAAATCTTTAATCCGACGGGAACGATTAAGGACAGAGTTGCGCTGGGACTGATAGAAGCATCCGAAAAAAGCGGGTTGCTATGCCGACGCGACTCAAGTCGGTTTAGGGTAGTGGAAGCAACGTCTGGAAGCATGGGCGTATCTCTAGCATTCATCGGGCGCCGACTTGGATATCAAGTTAGCATTGTGACGCGAGAAGGAATAGATCGTGAAAAGATCAAGCTAATGAAGCTTCTTGGGGCAGACGTATCCATTACAAGTCGTAAAGAGGGATTGATGGGTTCGATTCGACGGGCAGAGCAAATTGCCAATGAGTCTCCAAATTGCGTGTTTCTCAATCAATTCGCGAACGAAGCAAATTGGAAAACGAATTTCAATACTACCGGCCCGGAACTTTGGATGCAAATGAGCCAAAACATCGATGCACTATGTATCGGCATTGGTTCTGGTGGAACTGTCCGCGGCGTCGCTGAGTATGTCCGACAGCAAAACCCTGACGTGAAAGTATTCGGCATCGTCCCGCGTGGAGCCTCGTTGAGTTCCGAACCAGGAAACCGAGATTTGTCCAGAATTTCTGGAATCGGGAGCGACGTCACGCCTCCGATTCTTCAAGGAATCGAGCTTGACGATATAATTACGGTTTCGGATGGTGATGCAATCGCAATGCTCGAAAAGCTTGCAAAACAAGAAGGCCTTCTTGTTGGCTTAAGTTCCGCCGCCGTAGTCTCCGCGACGGAGTTTGTCGCCCGAGTACTTTCGAGCGGAAAGAGAATCGCGACGATTATCACGGACTCTCATTACCAGGACAATTCATCTTCCAATATGAAAATCGAATCGTAAGAACGGATCTACTGTTTCGATTTAACATAGTAGCATCCAATTAGTGAATCGAAATGCTCGTCACAAGATAGTTCTTTCGCATATGCCAGCTTGGTCATGCCTTCAAACATTCTGTAGAATGCCACCGCCGGCTTCTTCCCCTGTACGATGAGCAGATCGTCAAATGAGTTGACTTCCTCGTCGTCGCTGGGCTGGCGTAAAATCGATATTGCAGTCAGAGCACTGTCAAGTTCGTGATCGACCACAGCGAAGCTCATCATCATGGATTTTGTTGAGCGTCGATATCCTTGAAACCTCCATTGCAAGGACTGCGAACTTTCCACAGGTTCATCATCTGCATTTTGTTCCAGAGTCGATCCGAACAGTTGCAGAAATGCTTCGTCAGTAACATTTTCGGATGGTACGACGGGCGAGCTGATGACCCTCTTGTCGGTCGCTAGTGAGGTTGCCTGCCCTGATTTCAGTCTTGGCATCGGCGCGATGACATGCTGAGTCAACCCTGGCGGAAAACGAAAATCTTTGATCCATCCATAGCGAGCTTCGGAAACCGGATTCTGTAGAAAAATCAGGCGGTTTATCTTGCATCCTTTACTGAGTAAAAGTCGGTATGCATCGAGAGTTTTTTTGCTCGGCGGATCTCCATCAATATGCGTCATGTAAATAGAAAACTGAACGTTGCTGAGAAATTTTTCATATCCCTCAGCCTGCTTGGCTCCCTCTTCACGAAAGAAGCAAACGGAGGGTTGAACGCGATGAAAATAACCTTCTAATACAGAGGCAAATTTTGATACTTCTTTCTCATGGCCACCGAAGTACAAGTAGCCAAACACAATTACTCCAACTCCAATTATGAACGATGCAATCAAATTCGGCAAAATCTGGATTGCCAACTGTTGAAAAGCGGGCAATTTTGCAGAATCGGAGTAGACAAATAGGAAACAGAAAAACAGTGCGAGAATGAAGCTAAAGAGAGAAGCAACGACCAAGTAATGATTGGTTTTCTGATATTTATTGATTTGGTCTTCTATGCTCATTCTGCCAGTACTTTTAAAGTCGAAGGAAATCTGGGTCGGTGGATAAAACGATTGATAAATTGGGACTTTGGTATTCGTCGTGGCGGTTAGGTTTATTGGATTTGGGCCAAAATTGGAAGGAAAGAGAGATGCGCATCGCTGAGCACTCATGCTTCCGATCTAGGCACCTGAGTCGGTGTTCGGGTTCGCACCCCTGCGTTGCCCAATCCTGAGCTCAGGTTCGTTCAGCCTAATTTATTGATCCCTGAAAGCAAGTAGGAGTGCATCATGGAGCCGCGTTTCGTAAACTGTTGTTTCTCAAGACTTCAGTTCTCGAAACAACGAACTCCAGATGCAACTCAAGACTATCCTCAACTCGATCGGAAAATACAAGAGCTTTGTTTACCTGGACGCCAAATGGAGTCCAGGCAAAAAAGGCAAGGAGATGGAAATCCCCATTGTTGCTCGCCGAAACTCTAAACCGATTTGCTCGGGCTGTGGCAAGAAGTGTTCGGGCTACGATCGGCTTGACCCACGTCGGTTCGAGTTTGTTCCTTTGCTAGGAATTTCCATGTTTTTTGTGTACGCAATGCGGCGAGTGGACTGCCCAGAATGCGGAGTGGTAGTCGAGCGATTTCCTTGGGCAGACGGCAAGAACAAGCAGACTAACAGCTATCGATTGTTCTTAGCAATTTGGGCAAAACGGTTGAGTTGGCAGGAAGTGGCCCGCGTCTTTGGAACGAGCTGTGATAGCGTTTACCGCGCAATTTACTGGGTTGTCTGTTATGGGATCGCCAACGCGAACTCCATTCGATCACGTCAATAGGCGTTGATGAGATCCCGTACCGCCGCGGTCATAAGTACCTGACTTTGGTTTACCAAATGGATGCCGGAACGAAGCGTTTACTTTACGTGTCAAGAGATCGAACCGAAGATAGCCTTCATGGTTTCTTCGATATTTTGGACGACACGACTTGTAAAGTAATCCAGTATGCGTGTACCGACATGTGGGCTGCGTATTTGAAAGTCTTAAAAGCGCAAGCGTCTCAGGCATTGAATATCCTGGATCGATTTCACATCGCGAAAAAGTTCGGCGACGCGTTGGACAAAGTTCGAGCCGAGGAATCAGGTGAATTGCAAAAAGGCGGTTACGAAGAAGTTCTGAAACATTCGCGATAGTGCTTGCTGAAACGGAAGGAGAATTTGACTTCCAAGCAAACTTTAAAACGTCGTGAGCTGCTCAAATACAATTCGACGAATGGATCAAGCACCGCTAATCAAAACCCTATAAAAACCCAACGCAGTTCGCCGCACGCTCACGAATGGATTTCGATTGACTAAATTTATTTTTCTGTCAATAATTATCAGGCTGTGTTGCGGTGATCGTGAACAGGGTCGATTTTAAACTGGAGTATAGTGAGATGTCTGCATTGTTATCCAGCAATCGCTTTGCCATTCTAAAGCCTTCAGACTTTATGTCTGGACTTGGTGCAGGTGATATCGTCGTCGACGGAGCGCGTACCTTTGGTGGCAAGTTGTTCCAGGTGGAAGAACACGTAACATGGCTTTTCATCGGCGCCCATGAAATGTTCCTTACCTCTGATCTAGCTAGTGTCTGTCCGTAAATTGATTTGACGCGGATTTTGGGAGCTTCGGCGGTCAGATTCAGTCGACGAAGATACCATATTCGCGGTCGACTGGCACAAATTTTCGCTCTTTCGCGATTCGTTTCGTGCGGTTTTTCCTAACGGGCGCAGACCTCGACCTACGATGCATTTTCTGAGTACAATTTTTCCGACAAGTGAGTCAGCTAGGCTGCTTTGCGTTTACTTTTAGCTGCTTCGGATTCGGCGCTATTGGTCGAGATCACGAGTTTACCGAGAACATGAAGATTGCGACCTAACACGGCTAGGCCAAGATAGCGCTCGAATCCGATTTCTCCTCGATCTCGACATCGCTCCAATCCATTGCCAGATTGCAATGCTCCGATGGCTGACTCGATACCGGCATGATGCCGTCGCGAGCGATGGAATTCAACTGAGCCATTTTTTAATTGCTCGGCATAATCTTTCGGAGGTTTCGGTGGAAGGCAAGGATGCTCTACGATCTTCGATAACTCTTCCACGTTTTCGGGTGAATAGAAACCTCGATCAAAGGAAACGTTTGCGATCTCGCCTTGATGAAGCTTCTGCACTTCTCGCGTTTGTTCGACCGCCACTTCTTTGTCTAGCGCGCTACGGTCCATCAGATGGTAGTGGCTTATAAACCCGGCAGAATCTTCAAACACCAGAACCAACCTTCCGAATTGGTTAGGACGACCTGCTTTACCACGCTTGTATAGTTGAGTGTGCGTCTCGAAGGTAACCGTTCACAGCCTGGACTGTGGTATTAGGCGGCTTGGGCGGTTGGATTCGTGGGAACTAGAGATGGGGCTTCGTTTTTGTGGAAGTGGGCGGTTATGGCCTCGACGAGGTATTCGAACGATGAGCGCTTTTGGCGAC
>JANMGV010000173.1:0-16725 GCA_031374825.1 Pirellulaceae bacterium | reverse complement strand
CTTTGACCTCGGCAGGGAGTAATCCCGCTTCTTTTTCCAAGAGCCGAAGCGGTTCACCGCGTTCAACAGAATGATGTTGCTTGCGGTCGCCAGATAACAAGACACGAGCGTCAATTCGTTCAGCCAATTCAAAGACTTGGGACAGGGTACGCATGCCCAACAATCCTGCCTCATCAATCCAGATTAATTGTCCAGCGGCTTGTTCTTGAAGCTTCGTATCGACCAGCAAACGGGCAACAGTTTCAGCGTCGGCAAACCCGGCATCGCGCAATACGCCACGACTGGCATCCGCCGAAGGTGCAAAGGCAAATACTTTCGTACCGGATTCTTGAATGGATTCAACGGCTTCCTGCATCAACGTCGTCTTGCCGACCCCGGCAGCGCCGCGCAAAACCATAATGCCATCGCTTGATTCAAGGATATGCATAACCGCCGCTTTTTGCGATGGATTAAGCCATTCTCGTCGAAAGGACGATACGTTCTTCGCAAACGGCGTGCATGCCCCTCGTCTCTTCTTTGCAATGGCAACGACCCGTTTCTCTTCGCTTAATACTTGCTGCGTGGTCACCATCGTTCGACCGTTGCGGGTGGCGCGAATGAATGGTGTGGCAGCTCCTTCGGCCAGGACATCGGATACGGTTGATTTACCCACGGTCCGTTTCAGGGCCAATGCAAGCAACTTCCGCTCAGGAACGACCGAGCTACGTTCAAACGCATGATCCGTGGCATATTCAATCCCACTTGATGCCGCAGTCCGGTCAGGAGGGATGGGCTCGCCGCCCAATGATCGCTTCAATCCCTTAATGGATTCTGATTCTTGTTCGGTGAGTCTTTCTTGCCATTGTTCCTGCAACTTGGAATATGAAATGCCTTTGGCTTTTTTCGAGCGAGTCTTGGCGCCAAGCCCCGCTTTGAGGTCTGGATTTTGAATTCCTTTCTCCTCGGCAATGGCCTCAATCTGCGTTGTCCGCCGCGAAAATTTCTTCAAACATTTGGAATCGATGCCAGCCAGTTCCCAGCCTTTGGCATTTCGCTCGATTGATAAACCAAGGTTGCAAAGCTCGCGCGCAAACCGCGAATGAAATACCGCCTCAAAATATGGTGCATCCCTTTTAAGCTCCCGGAACTGTCCAGCTTTGAAGGTTTCTTCCTGCTTGTCCCATGTCGTATTGAACACAAAACAATGGGCATGAAGATGCGGGTCGGGAACCCCATCCACTGGTCGCGAAGTAAAATGGATGAACTCGCCCCACACCATATTGCCTGTCAGGCGATTTTCATTCCTACCATCTTTGCGTACGCGAGTTTGCATTTCTAACTCCATGTCTTCCATTGTCGCTTGAACCGAATTTCTGAATGCCTCAAGAATTCGTTGATCTTGGGTCAATGCATAGAGAACCGAAACGCTTTTGGGAACATGGAAATTGAAATCATATCCCACCGTCCGATCAGCCTTTTGTCGTTGCGTTAGAGTTTGACCGGTACTCGGATTACGGTTGTCGCACATGCGATCCCAAGCCGACTTCTGGATGTCACCAACCAGCCCGAGACGAGTAGCCGCTTGCCCTCGCCAGACACCCACGAGTTCTTGATCCTCAGTGTAGTAATCGGAACTCCCGTAATAGCTTTTTGCGCCTGCTGAATGCGAGTTTTGAATTATTCGAAGCATGCAGAATTCTACTACTGCATGTCGGCGAGTGATGTCAACCATTCAAATTGGCGATGAATGTCAGTGCGTGACACACCACGTCTGTCTTATTTATTTTGAAGATTCAGACAAACCAAAGTGTCCATCGAATTCCAGTCTTCTAAATTCAGCAAAATGAAAAGTGGCATTTCGTATTTGACTTTTTCGCATGTCAACAATAAAGCATTATGGACGCGATTGCTGAGGGCCTCTTCGACCGGCTTAACCGTCAGGGCTGACGCAAACTTTGGGATATCTGGGCTGACTTGGATTACGCGATTTGCGACATCGTCGGCGCGATGCGGATGTGCGGATTCAGTCCCAAATTGCTCCTTGAACCTCGAGTTAGGTTTTGGTATCATACAGGTTCCAGCAATAACGGTCACAAGATCTAATCTTCAAGTGAGGTTCAACCGATGAAAGGAGTTGAATTTGGCGAGGTGCGAGACGCAATCACTCGCGCCTTCAACAGCGACGAATTCGACATGTTCTTGTTTGAACGGTTCGACTTCGACCGTTCCATAAACGTTGCTGGGGGACCATTTCGTGTAGTGGTAACGAATGTCCTGAAGCAAGCGATGCAAGAGGGCTGGGATCCGATTTTGATCGCTGAAGTAGCGGCGGAGCGACCGTTCAAGGCCGACGTGCAAGAGGTTTACCGAAAATACGCTCAATCGCTCGTCGATGAGTCTCGACGACAAGTAGTCGATGTCAATCGGATGAAGGCGATTGAAAAATACGGCCTTTCGCCGAAGATCGCTTTGCAAAAGGCAGGCGTGGCGCAACTGCCAGCCGCCACGACGCCCGGTGAAGGGTTCGAGCGGACAATAAAGCGATACCTGCCCATGCTCGACGTCGCCACTTGGCGAATGCAATTGTTTCGTATGGAGCGATGCGTCTGCCGTATCGAAGTGGCAACCGGCGAGATGGGTACGGGATTCTTGGTCGGACCGGACGCGGTGTTAACAAACTATCACGTTTTGCGGTCTGTGATCGAAAAAGAGTCGCCAGCCAATGAAGTCCGGTTTCGGTTTGATTACTACGTACAACCCAATGGTGTCGAATCTCCTGGCCTGCTTGCGGAGTTGCATCCCTCCGAGTGGCAGATTGATTTTAGCCGATACACCGCTGGGGAAAAAAAGGGACTGCCTGAGGAATCGTTGCCTACGCTTGATGAGTTGGATTACGCCCTTGTGAAGGTCGCACGCCCATTGGGGATTGAACCGCTCGGTGATGGTACCGAGGGAACTGCGCCGCGAGGTTGGATTCCTATCCCGACAGTCGCCCCTGCAATCACACCACATATGCCGATCTTTATTCTGGAGCATCCTAATAGCGGACCACTCAAGCTCGCGATGGACACAGAGGGTGTGTTGAATGTGAACGCCAACGCGACCCGAGTGCGCTACAGCACCAATACCGAACGCGGTTCATCAGGGTCGCCTTGCTTTGACATCAAGTGGAATCTGGTGGCTCTACACCACTACGGTGACCCAGCCTTCAGCCACCCCGAGTACAATCAAGGAATTCCGATTGACGCCATCCGAAAGCGGCTGCAAAGTCAGGGAAAGTCGGCGGCATTAGGCGGGACGTCTCCGGCGTAAATCACGGCCTTGACTGGCCCCTTGCGAACATTTGGTCTGTAGTTGGCGAATCCCATGACCATAGCAAAACTCATCGTAAAACTGGCAGAGTTAATTTGCGATGCCTTCGAAGAACAACAATTTAGTATGCTTATCTTCGAGGAGGTGCCCGAAGATGATTTCGACTATAGCAAGGACGCTCAGGGCGAAAACTACAAGGCTCGGTCGTTCGCTACTGTTCGCTGGGCTCATCGGACCGGTCAATCGGAGAAGGTACTTTGGCTGGCGAAGTTGGTCGCCGGGCGTAGACCGAAAAGGACCGACTTGCAACAGCTCGCCACAGACATTGAGGGGGCGATTCAGCCTGTTCAACGGGCGTCCGGAGGCAATTCGCAAATTCCCGAGGAATTAGCAGTTGGAATTGCGCTGGTGCAACAGCAATTGCCCAATCCACTCGATCACGCCCGCGATCTGCGCGATCTGCTCCGCAAAGCAGACTATAAGACATGCGATCTAGCTGGACGATTTCATCTGAGTGAACGTGACGTTGAGCGGCTTGCAGCGGTACTTTGGCTCGAACGTGCTCCTGATGTGAAGTATCTCCGATGGTTGTCCGAACGAGTCACTGTTGAGCCGCCGTTCATATCTTTCATGGCGGGAAAAGCGCTGACGACTGCCACCCTAAAGCTAAGCAACGACGATCTTCACCGGGCAATTGTAGCAGCCAAAAACGCATCCGACCTTTTGGATGGACTGGTGGATGTCGACGACCAGCCCGCAGCCGGTTTTGAGTTGGCGGCGCGGAAAGAACAAGTGCGAGCAGCCTTAACGCTCGCCGACATGCGATCGAAAAAGGGCAGATTTCTGATAGCGGCTCCCGACCTCGACGCTTTTTTGGCCGAACTCGTTCATTCGTTCAACCGTGATAGCTTCGATCTAATGTGCCGCAACCGCCTGCAAACCGCGTCAAAATACCTGGGTGCTCATCCCAACGACCCAATGGATTTGATCGTCGTCCACGTCTTTCTCACCTGCAAGGGGAAATGGGAGCGAGAACTCATTCGGGCGGCCCATGACGAACAGCCCGCGTCGCCCGTCTTCGGTAACTTATATGATAGGTATGTAGTAAAAGCCGGTGCGGCCGGATAAGGACAAGTAATCATGCTCACATCGCCACAAATGCAGCTGCTTCATCGAGCGCTGCTTGATGCGTTCACACAGGAAGATTTCGATAGTCTTTTGCGGGTTCGTATCGGTGCGCGTCTCGATCTACTTGCCCCAGTTGGGAGTATGCGTTCGCAAGTTTTTGAAGTGCTGCAGGTCGCGGAGAGGGCAGGTTGGATTCACGAACTTGTGAGGGCCGCCATGGAGGTTCGGCCGGACAATATGGATCTCATTAACATTGCCAACGACCTTGGATTGGGAACAGAGATTAACGTCCAACGGCACGGGCTTCCGGACGCTATTGGCTTAGCATCAGAAAAGGAGCAGGGACCTAAACGGCATAGTTCTGGTCCAATCGCTCCGGATGCAACCGAGTCCGCCTCCTGGCGAAAGCAGCTGGCGACGATGGAAGCCCGTGTCTGTCGCGTCGAAGTTGGTGGTGCCATCGTCGGTACTGGATTTCTGGTTGGTCCCGGCGCGGTATTAACTTGCGGGTATGTCGTCCACGAAGTATTAATGAATAGAATGCCACCCGCCTCTATACGATGCCGATTTGATTACCGCGTTGTTTCTGGGAGTATCGCAGAAGGGATGGTAGTTCGCCTTGCATCGTCCGATTGGCTCATCGACTACGATCTCAAGTCAAATGCAGGATTGGATTTCGCCCTATTGAGACTGGAGCGGCCGGTAGGCGGAGAGCCCCTGAATACGTTTGCTAACGATGGCATGCTGCGAGGATGGATCGCGCTTCCGGAGAAATTGCCAATTCTCCGTGCGGGCAATGGAATCATGATCTTATCGTGCGCTGATGGTGGCCCGCTTGTACTTTCAATGGATCGGAAAGGGTTCATCGGATTCGACAAGTCGCGGAAGCGTTTACTTTATACGGTTGCCGCAAGTGCCGGTTCAGGCGGCGCGCCATGCTTCACTCTTGACTGGCAGCTAGTTGCTCTGCACGAAAAGCAAATGTCATCCTCCCCATCGGAAGGATTTGAACGGATTGGGGTCTCCGCTGCAGCCGTCCGTAAGCAATTGGCAAACAAAGGGAGAGCTTTGGAAATCAGCGAGTTGCCGCCTGAGACCTCTTTGGATTCGTTGAAATCAACCGATATGCATCCACCAGACCCAAGCCAAATACTGCACGAAGATGATCCGCAGAAGGACCGTTGGGGAGGCTTAGCAGAACGAGACGGCCGGGCGCTCACCATTATTCTTGGGGAAGTTGGACGTACCTCTTTCATTTTTAATGCGATAGTTAGTTCCACGGACGGTTCGGAATTGGTCGGTCCCGCGATTTTTCATTTGCATGACTCTTACCCGAAAAGCGTGATTCATGTAAGAAAAATCAACTCCGAAAATCATGCCGTGCTTTGGGACGTGAGTTCTTATGGCGTATTCACGATAGGCGTGCAGGTCAAAGATGCCCATGGAAAGTGGATTGGCCTAGAATACAATCTGTGCAATTTGCCCAACCTGCCGCATAAGTTTTTGCTCAGATAAATGACATCTCTATGGGCACCGAAGAGGTTTTGAAAAGTAGCGTGTTTTCCGTCGTTCGAAAAAGGAAAATGATAGCATCTTCATTCACACACGACTTGTGTGAATGAAGGTCACTGACGCAAAGCTTAATTGTCTTAAAGTCGCAAATCCTCCACTCCACGAATGAGCTTAGATGGTGCAGGACCGGCTTCAAATCCATCGCGTCCACTTGTCATTGGATCGAAATTGCTCAGTCGGCCGAAGTCGAGTCCGGTTCGAGCGCTAATAGTTGTGAGCGAGACCTGATATGTCTTGAAGGGGCCAAACACAAACTCCAGGCCGGATATCATATCCTCTTGTGTAAGGATATAGCCCGTCGCCGAGAGACGTCCGGTATCCGTGCGACGCATCACAACCAGCTTCCAAAATGCCAGCGGAATCTCGATGCCTCGGTATGGTCGATCATTTGTGCCAAAAACGGGACCAGTGGCTACAGACACACGCAAATCAAGAGTATTGGCGTTACCCAACACATAGTCCTCAAGTTCGAGCCATTCCCTTTGATTCAGATCCTTGTGCTGAGGACAAGCGTTGGTGAAGTAGAATGTCTCATTGTTGGCCCGAGAAGCGATGTCGAGTGAGCCCCATACCGGATCAAGGCGCCGCGTCATGTGTCCGCGGTCGAGATCGTTGTTCCGATAGATGTCGTTCCCGCATTGGAAGTCCGCCGAAATGCGAGGGTCGGAGCGCCAATCATCGCCGCGCGGTATGTTGCGCGATTGTGTCCCGTCAATATTGCAGATGGAGTAGAATGGCATTCGCCTTGCGCCATTCATGACCACCGAAAAATGCGTGTAATCGAGAATGTGCTTCCGCAGACCACTCGCGGTCGAACTCACAGCCACTGCATCCGTCAACTGCGATGGAGATAGCAACGGAAACGGAACTTCGAAGTCTCCACCTCCTAAGAAGTCAGTGGCATAGCCCGTTCTCGATAAACCGCCATGTCCACGACCTGGCGCCGGTCGCCGACGTCTTTCAAATCCTGCATTGTCGGATTCGTACCCTGCCGTCTCTTCCTTGTCCTGTGATTGCACACCAAGGCCGAGCAGTTGTTTTAATTCGCGCAGTTCATGGGTGCGAGCTGATTCAGGCATCGGCGTTGTCGACGCTTCGAGATTACCTCCCCTGCTCATTCGTAGGACTACTGGGCGATGGTCGCTGATCTTTTCGATGTAGTCTGGAAAAGTCTGTTCGGCGGCAACGATAAAAAAGTCCGTTGCACCATATTTTTCAGCGAGATTGGGCGACAGAAAGATGTGATCGATCAGCGACTTGAATGGAGATTTGACATACGAGAAGGCTCCGCCTGACTCGTCGGCGGCGCTGACCGACACCATGCCATTCGTCAACAACGAATCGAAGTCATTGGAAGCCAGTTCGGCGTTGAAGTCTCCACCCAGAATCCAGTCTGCATCTGAACCTGATTCGATTTTCTTTTTTACGGCCGCCGCGAGAATCTTCGAGGCCATCGCGCGTCGCAAGCTTCCTTCGGACATCGCCTTGAGATGGAGCGGTACAAGGTGGAAATCAATGCTTGCACCGTCTCCCATCGATTTAACGAAGAAGAGTCGAGGATAGCGATCAAAGACTTTCCCATGCACGGCTTCGAGGCCAAGCTCATCAAAGTCCGTGCTGCGGACTTGAAGCCACGTTTCAATGGGTTCCTCCCATTCCATTGTCTCGCACGAAACTGTGGCCTTGTTCCAAATGATGGTGCAACTCTGCTTGCCGTCGGCCGAATCGGGTTCGGCAGCCAGCCAGTCGTAATTTAAGCCGTAGGTGCTGTTCAGCTCCTGGACGAGGGCCTTGGCGGCGTTTGGGCTGGATTCTTCCAGAGACCAGATATCGAGCTTCATTGCGTGGATTACCTGGGCAACATCGGGAACCTTGTCCGCATAACGATTCGTCAGCCACTCCACGTTCCAGAAGCCGACGTCGATATCTTGATCCGTGCCATCAAAAGTCGAGACCACGGCTTCCAGATCACCTTGTGCACCGTCCTTGGCACGTCTTCCAAGAGTGCCGAAAAAGCCCGCGGACTCGGTAACGCCACCAAATACGGCCCGAGCTTCCTGCGCCTGCCGAGCTTCGGCTCCCGTACTTTGCGCCAATCGCTCAAGGTGCGCCGAGATTGCCGAGAACTTGATTCCTTCGTTCAGGAAATCATGGCCCTCGACATGCGTTGGTTTTGCCGCGTGATGGAGCGCAAAGACGTTCCAACTGTTATTCGAGACTGCCGATCCTGAATTTCCTCCTTCAGTATCAGAGGTGTAATGCACCACCGTGTCGTCCATCCACAATACGTTGTTTTCCTGCAGACTCACTTCCTTCATTCGACCTTGCGGGTGTCCCACCACATTGGCGAATTCGTTGATGCCCGAACTGAAACTGTTGCGATCAATTCGGACATTACCGAACTCATTCCCGGGATCGCCGTCAACCCATACTAAAGTAAAGTCCAATCCACCAACGGCCGGACTCGTCAGAAAAAGTCGGTCCGGCCGCATCCGGAATGACTTTGTTTGTCCCGGACGCCCATCGACCCCCAACTGGAAGTTGAACACGCACTCGCCAGCGCGGGCCACATCAAGTGAATTGATAACATGATGGTTCGTGAGCAGCAGGTTGCGGGATACCAAGAAACCAGTTCCCACCCACGAGCCGCGTTGTCCGTCAAAGTCAATCCCTGAGGTCTTGACGAGGCAAGTCGCCCGACTTGTCTGGACACCGACTTCCAAGAACGCCGCAGGCAGCAAGTTGTTGCGACCGACGATCCGTTCAAATCCGCCTTGGGTTTGCACGGCATCGCGATACTGCTCGGCAGTCAACGCACCACGCAGAAAGAGATCGGCCACGCGTGCCTTTGTCTGGGGTGAAGGAGCTTCCTTAGACTGGGGTTGGAAAATCTCGAATCCGCCGACTTTGGCTCCGGCAATCTCAAAACCACTGGCATCAAGATCTGCTGGCTTTGGCCTGACCACAGTCTGTGGAACTGCGAATGGAACTGACTTTTGAAAATCGGTCATCGTTTGTCTCCAGCGTCTGATTTAAGTTTGAATAATGATTGATGATCGTCCAAAACTCTTCATAACAGTTCAAGTATTAGAATCCAGTTGTTTATCAAAAACAAGCGCAGTCGTTCACAGGCCGTACTATGCAAATCTTCTGGGGAAAACCCAAACTTCTACGGTAAAGCAAATGCGAAGCTATGGCGACCTCCCAAGCGTGAATTGACCACTACAGTATCTACTGAGCTCTTCTGCGTGAGTCCCTAATACCGCTTCAAAAAAGTCTAGTCGATTTTAAACTTGTCGGCCGAAGTACATTTCGAACTTTTCGTTATACCGCACGCAGATGACAATGGCACAAACTGGTCTATCCTGAATCAGGGGACTTCGTAGAGAATGGGGAAGTTGCGAAGAACCCTTTGGATTTTGGAGACGCAAGGATGCGGTCATTCTAGGACCACATTGTCGGCTTGTGGTCAATCCATAGTTCCGAACGCGAGTTAGGATGTTGGAGTAGTGTTGCAGTTGCGTTACGATTGTGTCGCACGAACAGTGATGCCATTTTGGACAACAACACGTCCCGGAAAGCCGCCATGCGGGCCGGGTCAGGTGCAGCGTTATGAATAAGAATGTTTGAATCATTCCATTTCGTGCGGAATGAATGGTTGACGATACCAACGATTTGTTTTATTCTAACGAGTCGCTCGTTGAAAAATTATTAATACGAAATGTGGGATCTAGTTTGCGATGTACCATTTAACCTCGCAAATCTCCGGAAACCAAATCGGTGTCTTGCACTCGGTACGGCAAATCAACAACTGATCTTGGTCCATCCTGCCGGTGCAGTGCACGAATCGATTCCATCACCTCCGTCGACAACGCCCAGCATCGTTATGGCTAAATCAATCGTGATCAGATCATCCCCGCCAAGAGCTTGTACCGAAACTTCGTCGGACGCGTCGTTTGTGATAGCGTCCAATTCCAATGTTGTGCTAAGTCCGCGAGGTTTGCGCACGAACTGGGCGCTTGTCGCGGTGAGGAATCGTAAACTTAAGGATTCAGCATTGTAAGTGCCATCGAATAAGAACAAGTCGACGCCACCTTGACCGTTCAATGTGTCATTTCCGGCTTGGCCTGATAAAATATCGTTTCCCAAACCTCCTATCAAACTGTCAATTCCATCGCCTCCGAACAGTTGGTCATTACCATCACCGCCAATCAGGCTATCGTTTCCGTCGCCTCCAAAGAGCGAATCATCGTTCCCTCCCCCGTCGAGCGAATCGTCTCCGTCGTTTCCGTACAATAGATCGTTGCCATTAGCTCCGATCAAACTATCATTACCTTCAGCACCGCGCAGAATATCGTTGCCATTTCCTCCATTGAGAATTACCGATCCAGTAAATCCTACCGCACTAAGCACGTTATTGCTGAACCCCCCGATTAGCGTTGCCTTTTCTACGTCGTCAATCAGTATGCGTCCACCGGCACTGCTCACGAGTCGCAAATCGTTGAGTCGTAAGTCTGCATCCCCCGTTACTGCCACGCGATCAACCCCTGCTCCGCCATAAAGCCAAAAACTACCACCTGCAACAGGAAGTCCCAAATCGGCATTGTTGACCGTCAAAATATCATTGCCTTTACCCATATCGATCGTCAAGTATTTCATTCCTACAGCATCTAGACTGCTCGCCAAGAAAGTAACTGAATCATTTGCCACACCGGCAGTTACACCGTCGTTGTTTCCAGTGTCAATCGTCACATTTCGAATGTTACTCCAGGTGAGTGGATTAATCGCAACAGTTGAGCTAGAACCATTAATCATACTCGCAGCGGCCCCCTTGAATCCTGTTGCAGGAGCGATGGTCAATACATCGGTGCTATTCTGAGTCTCAATCGCGAGTATATTCACATTTGATACCAAGGCTGATTCGACACCATTCATTGTCACTGCGTTTCCATTGACATCAAATTGAGAGATTCCAAAGGCAGTACTTGAAGGACGGTAGACTAGTGCTTCAGTTCCCGTGCCCCTTATCTTTAGAACGTCAACTCCAGTATTACCGAAGAATCGAATTCCATTTGAGAATGAGAAAAATCCACCAAACTGAAAGTTGATCGTTAGATTATCCGTTGCGGTAATCGCGCCGTTGATTTGCACGCCCAGTATAGTATTTATTGGGCGCTGGCTCACCACCGAGTTGGATTGCTTGTCGAACACCTGAATATTGGCACCGTTCCTTCGAAGTTCCCAATCGACTGCACCAGTCATTGGAGCGAATACGACAAAATCTTGTGTGAGCTTTGAAACGAATACATCCGTGTTGCCGACGCTGGTCAAATTAAAAGTTCCCACGCCAGGATCGAAGTCCACCGTCGAGCCGAAGCGTCCGGTTGTATAGATATTACCAAGGCCATCAAGCGCAATGTCCTGTGCAATAGTCTCGTTACCCTCTCCAATTGCCTTATTCCATACGAACCCTCCCGCGCTATCAAGCTTATTGACGAAGAAGTTGAAGGGCTCACTGTTTACCAAATAAGTACCTGCCCCTGGATCAAAATCAACCGCCCCCGAGAAGTATCCAGAGGTATAAACATTTCCAAATCCATCGACTGCGATACCTCTTCCCGATTCATCATTTGTACCGCTAAACGCCTTGGCCCAGAGCAAATTGCCGACAGTGTCAATTTTAGAAACGAAGGCGTCCAGATTACCGACACTGGTAATGACGAATGTTCCCTCGCTCGGATCGAAATCAGCCGTCTCCTGGAAGCTGCCGGTTGTATATAGGTTGCCGAAACTATCAAGCGCAAAACCATACACAAGATCATTACCAGTCCCGCCGAACGCTTTAGCCCAAACAATATTACCTTCCGCATCCAACCTAGTGATGAATACGTCGAAGAGGCCCGCATTAATCAAGTTAATCGTTCCAGCGCCCGGATCAAAATCCTCTGTGCCTTCAAATATCCCCGCAACAAAAATAGCGCCGAATTCATCGACCGTTATTTCCTTCCCCCACTCATTGCTGGTAGCACCGTACGCTCTGGCCCAGACTAAACCGCCTGTGGCGTCAAACTTAGAGATAAACATGTCGCTTGCTCCGGAGCTCGTTAATAGCGATTCGCCTGTGCTGGGATCAAAATCCGCCGTGTCAGCGAAGCTGCCTGTAACGATGACGTCTCCCAATCCATCTGTCGCAATAGCTCGACCCCTGTCGTCATTTGTACCACCGACAGCTGATGCCCAGACGAAATTGCCTGCATTGTCTAACTTTGAAATAAATGCGTCGTAGCTGCCTGCGCTATTCACCTCAAACGTCCCGGAACCTGGATCAAAATCCGCAGCCCCTCTGAAGTAACCGGTGGTATAGATATTTCCCAAACCATCGACCGTGATGTCGAATACATATTCATCCATTGTCCCGCCGAATGCCTTCGCCCATACGAAATTGCCAGTGTTGTCCACCTTGACCACGAAAACGTCTTCGTTTCCGGCGCTCGACAAATTAAATGTCCCGATGCCTGGATCAAAATCTGCGGTCCCAGTGAAATAGCCAGTTGAATAGATATTACCAGCACTGTCAGTAACAACTGCTTGGCCGCTATCGAAACCAGCGCCACCGAATGCCTCAGCAAACGCAAAATCGCCAGACAGCACTTTTCGACATTCGAGAATCTCGATTCCATAGAATCTTACGGCACGTTGAGCTAACAAGCGTACATACCTCGACCTCCGCTTGCTTCTTCGCGTATTGCCACGAATTGAAATTCCAAAAACTAACAACGACTCTCTGATTAGTCTCATTGCTTTGCCTCTTTGCTCTTGCTTATAGGATGGCCGGTGAACTGTTTTTAATGGGGATGTCCCGTTTGTTACTGAAACTGTTTTGATATCTCTCGCTGTGTGAGAATCGCACAGTCGGATTTTTTCGAGTTTCAACAATTAATGGAACGCTTCCAATGAAAATTGAAATCGATACCGACCTTCCGAAGAGGGTTAGCGCGAAGCGTGAGGCGCTCCTTAGTTGTTGGATCGAGGTTATCGAACACTTTCGCAATGTAGGGACTAGCAAAACAAGGAATAAACGGACTCAGATTTTGATTTGATTCTTCGCTTACTTGAAACTATGTTAGAAGTTACTTTTTCATGTCATAGGCCTTAATCGATAAGAAGCCCCTCGAAGTCCGTCGCATTCGCATTTGGACAACTCTCCCGAATCGCAGTAAGAAATCTCCTTATTTCGGTGCGAAATGCTTTGTCGGCATTTAACCTTAGGAAATCGGCGACATGCCGCCGACAGAAATCTATCTGCTCTTTATCCTTTGAAAACAAAGCAACCAGCAAATAGGCTTTGGATGCCGTTGCGAAATGGCCAAAATATTCGCTCAGACCACGGTTCTTATAAATCTTCTCTCCCCATGCAAGAAGCGATTCAAATTCCTTTCGATTTACGTCGTGGCTCTGAGCCGCACGTTCAACGAGTGCTTCAATGTGGATAAGTTTCGAGCCTACGTCGATTCGTTTACGCTCGTCTTCAATGAGCAGCGGTCCTATTTCGGGATCTTGTGCCATTTCCTCTGCTTCCCGAACCAATTCATCCGCAAATTCAAAATCCAAACGTTCAAATGCTCTCGCGGCGATTTGGAATAGTCCGAAAGCCCACTCGGCTTTTCCTATCTCGTCGGCTGCCAAAATCCAATCCCCAAGCGTCTTATGTAGCTTACGATCCGTCGCTGTCACCCTCTTTCTTAAATCAGATTGACCTTCGAAATCATTCGAATCAATTATGAGAAGTGAAAGAAAGGCGGATTGTTGAAGTCCTGCCAGATTGGATAGAGTTTGTAGTTGATTTCGAAGCGGAATGGGTTGATTGGCTGCTTTCATTATTTCCACCATTTTTTCTTGCTCCGCATTGACAAGGTCAATCTCAGCAATTCGGGACACAAGTTCTTTTCTCGTGATCGCAGTGGATGTGTCTATCAGATCAAACCACTTATTGAGAACTACTAACTTGTCAGCGAGCAAGTCAAGCTGCACAAAGCGAAGCGCCGGGTCAACAGTTGATCGGTTAACTTGAATCAGCTTATCAATATGCGACAACAGCTCTGAAACACTTTTGAGCGATATCGGCGCGTCGTCAATTGTCCCAAATTGAATGGCCTCAATTGTTTTTGCTCGCAATTTGCAATGTTCAATCTCGATCGACTCACCAGTCATGGTCTTTGCAAATGCAAAAAACAGCGGAAAATCGCGTTTTAGAAAAAGACACTCGAATTTCAAGACTTGAGCATCCGGCGAAGTCTGATCATTGATGAGCTTTAATGCGTTATCGTATTCGCCATGTAGATATGAAAGCTGCGCCTCGACGAAGTCGAGTTCTTCTTCAATATCCTTTGCACCCTCTTCCCTCGCCAAATTCGCATTATCAATAATAATGCAGTCAAGCAATTGCTTTAACTTTGATTTGGAGCCTTGGGGGCCTAATGCATTAACGCCTTTTATGAGCAATTGCTGTCTCTCGAGGAATTTTTGTTTAAGTTCTTGAACACCTGAAGTCTCATAGATATTCAATTCGCCGTTATTGTCTTTGAACTGAATTATTGGGGCATTGGAGTCTCCCTTAACTTCAATGGTCATCGGTGCATTTTTCGCGTTGCCACTTGAATCGGCGATTCGTTCGAAAGGTGCTTGTGTTTTCCCCGATGCGCCCGATTGTAATTCATCGTGCATGACTACCTTCCCATTATGTTCACCTTTCTCACCCCCATCGCTTTTTACATTCAAGCTTTTCTCAACAACAATCTTCGCAACGCCATCACTTCCACCTTCCAATGCACCTCTTGTGGCTCCCTTGATAGTCAATCCAGCAACAATTGGAATGAGTGTGGCGACAATAAGAGCCCGCTTCCTAAAACTCATTGGATGGCTATCTGCTTCCTGATTTTGCGATTTTTCTTCGTGGCTGAATTGCTCTGTAAGCTCTACCACATTTGGTTCTGCGGATGAGGTATTTTTGGTTTGTGTGTTTGTCTTTTTGCGTGTTGTTGTCATGCGAATTACTCCGTTGGGCGAATGGACCAAAAACAAGAAGAAAGTTGATTGCGAATTCGAAATCTACCCTTTGAAATGCCCCGAAATGTAGCCTTATCGAACGAACTACACGAAAATCGCTACGTTAATAGTGATGTTCGGTATTTGAAGTGCGCGGACGTTCTTGCCGGCAGGTTCCTGAGCGGCGAAAAACTTTGGTGGGAATTCGCAAACGGTGGGATGCGACTTGAGGTTTGAGCAATTGTCGCGAATGGATGAAGCAAGCGCATTCCTCGGCTTGACCACATCAATATGTAAGTAATACTGCCGGATTCAGGAAGTCAAGGATGGTTTTGCCGATTTCCTGGCGCTTTAGAGAGATTATGACTCCGAATCGGAAGTGCACGTAAAAACACTTCATTTCCAGGTTTAAAGCGCTCGAGCTTTCGCCTAGGATTTTCTGCGGTCGAAAAACTCTCAAGGTAAACTCTGCCATGATCCGATTCCCGGCCCCGTGTCGCGTGAAAGCTGCACGCTTGACCGTTCATTGATAAACACAAGCCCGCCTCAAACAAAACCCGATTCGCCCATGAGCACGCTTGTCGTTTTGTTTCACCAGTATCTCCAAATCGCTTTTTGAATTCCACATTGAATACGGGCTGTAGCTTGGCCACAACGATCTCATTAACGGCGTCCCTTAGCCGTTGTTGCCAAGCCATCGTTTCTTCGAGGGAGTTAACATTCTCTTCTCCAAGGAAAGAAATGACCCGTTGTTGTTCATCCGTGAAACGCATTCGACAAATACCCAGTGGTTAAGGTTGCTAATTTCGATCGCGGCATATAACCGGCTATCCCATCTTAATTAGCTCGTCAACGAATTTGAACCTATTCGCTGCGATTGACCCAATCTCATACAGACCAAATACCATGTGTCCAGATGGACTATCGTTCTGTATGGCAATTTGAGTCGTATGTGAAACTTCTATGCAATAGATCAGTGCTCGATTGAAGTAACTCTTAACAATCTAAGTTTATTAAGAACAGGTTAAGCATGTTTGCAACAATTCTAATCTGCAAAAAATGACGATGGAAAACGCTTGATTAATTGCCCAAAAAAGCGGCAGAGTCCAAATCGCCGCGCCGGGATCGTTCACTTTCATCGAAAGTACGTTAGACGCTCTGAAAAGCGAATAGACCAGGAATGGATGCCACCAACATGGAAAGAAAAACTGAGCGACGAGATCAAATCAATTCAACTATACTGCGTTCCGCCAGTAGCCGCGCCATTCGCCGAACTTATGGAGTGGCAAGATCGCCTTCTAGAATCAGTCAATCGATGTAGCCCACTCAACTTGGCACTCTTGACCTCTACGCGCGACCCGCATTTGCTGCATTCGTAGTACGCTGCTTCGCCCTGTCCTGCTCAATCCACGCATCGGCCTGGATCAAAAGCGATTGTGTTCTCAATAGATCCCCGGCTCGCAAATACTGCGTTGACTGAAAATTGCCGCTTTCATCCTTGAAATTCCGCTCGATGCGAACGGAATAATGCTCTGAACCACCGTCTGCTTTGTTCTTCCAAATGGCAACGCTGATGCCGCCCGATCCACCGAAGGACATGATGGGCCGCATTGATTGAACTTTCGAACTATCGATGGTTTCTTCGTTTTGAATAGCTTCTGGTTCGTTTGGCATTTTGTTCCTCCTTGA
>JANMGV010000169.1:0-40966 GCA_031374825.1 Pirellulaceae bacterium | reverse complement strand
TGACCTGGCTCTATCCTCACCAAGGAACAGTCCCGAAATAATTTCCGTGTTTGGAGCATTGGTGTCATTCCCGCGCAGGCGGGAATCCAGCGCAATTGACCCTGGATTCCCGCCTGCGCGGGAATGACGTGCAACTCGGTGCCCTGGATCGACAATACGATCAAGTTTCATTATTCGGGAAGTTAATTCGGGACAATTCCCAAGCAGGAGTGGGCCACATGATGGAGGACCGAGGCCACAATGGCTATCGTGGAGATCTCAATCGCAATTGCATGACGATTGCGGAAGTTTTGAAGCCAAATGTTATCGATGTTATGCTGCAGGCAAATGGCATGTAACCAAGGCCACTCGTCCCAAGGAGGAATCAGAAAAGAACAACTGACCCCTCCAGCGCGGATTCGACCGATTCTACGGTACGATTCATGGTGCTGGCAGTTTTTTCGATCTCAAAAGTCTAACCCGAGATAACTCGCCCATCTCTCCGTTTGCTGACCCGGAATATCGAGCACAAGACTATTACTACACCGACGCTAAGAGCGATCATGCTTCGCGTTTTGTTCAAGAGCATAACTCCAATACACCGGATCAACCCTTTATCTACATCGACAAAGGTACAGAAACTCCGTCTCGTGCGACTTCTGCAGGCCAACCAAGCTGGGTTGTAATCAACTCGGCAAGCGTCTGTGCCGCGACTGGTTCGCCATGGACGACGTAAACTTGCTTCGGTGGCCGTTTGAATCCGCCAAGCCAACGCATGATTTCGCCTTGATCAGCATGGGCCGACAATCCATCCAAGACGTCGACATGGGCTCGAACGGGGATATCTTGACCGTGTATGCGTATCGATTTTGCGCCATCCTGCATCGCTCTGCCTCGCGTTCCCATAGCCTGAAATCCGACGAGCAGAACGGTGGTGTTTTTGTTCGGCAAACGATTCTTTAAGTGATGCACGACACGCCCACCGGTCGCCATCCCACTACCGGCGATAACGATGAACGTGCCTTTCCTGTGATTGAGCGCTTTCGATTCCGCTGCAGTTCGCAGCAATTTGTCAGGCAAGCAGCACAAGGGGCATCGCTTCTGATCCATCAGCAATTGCATGTCGATATCGTGCTCTTCGGGATGGTCGCAAAATACTTTGGAAACGTCCATCGCCATTGGACTATCGATGAAAACGGGAAGTTTTGGAATGAGGCTCAAATTCTCAAGCTCTCGAATCCGCCAGATCAACTCTTGCGCGCGGCCAACCGCAAAGGACGGGATAATAATTGGACCGCCTCGCGTCACCGCATCGTTGATGATACGTGCAAGGCCCTGGACGGTATCGTCGTGCGAATGAAAGCGATTTCCATAGGTTGATTCTACAAGCAACACATCCGCTTCGTCGACATTTTCAGGATCCAACAAAAGCGGGCGATTCCAACGCCCCAAATCGCCGGAATCCACCAGTCGTATCGGGCGAGGGCCTTTTAGTAACAAATCAATCGATGCAGATCCAAGAATGTGCCCTGTACGTCTGAATGTCGCAGTCATACTGCTCGTTACATCCAGCGGCGTGTGGTAGTCGAAGGGCCTGACTAAAGGTAAAGTTTTCTCAACATCCTTCAAGTCGAACAAAGGTTGAGCAGGATGATGCTTTGAAAAACCTTTTTTGTTCGCGTACTCCGCATCTTCTTCCTGTAACCGAGCAGCGTCACGCAACATAATGGGCAACAGCGACGCGGTCGCTTTCGTGCAGTAAATCGGATTGCGAAAACCGCGTCGCACCACCAGGGGCAATAGTCCGCAATGATCGATATGCGCATGAGTCAGAACGATCGCCGCTAAGTTCCCAGGAATGAATGGCGGCGACTCCCAGTTTCGCAGTCGCAAGTCTTTCATCCCTTGAAACTGCCCACAATCAAGAAGAACCTGTTGCCCGTCATGGTCGACGAGAAACTTGGAGCCGGTGACTGTGCCGGCAGCTCCATAAAACGAAAGCTGGGATGCATTGCTCAAGAAGATTCCTCGAATAGTTGAGTTTCCAACATACTTTTTAGTGATGCAATTTCGCGTTGCAATTCGAAGCGAACAGTCTAATCCAATTGGACCTCGACATAGGCCGTGGGTTCGTGATGAAAACGATCGTGGCAATCTTGGGAGCAAAAAAAGTACTGTCGGCCAATGTACGTCGTCGATGCGGCAGAATGATTGCGGCTGATACGCATCCCACACACAGGATCCGTTGCTGTTTCATCCTCGAAATCGTCCCTTCCACGATCGATTCTCAAATAGTCATTCAAGAATTCGATAAGCCGCTCCTGTGCCCAAACAGAAACTTCGTCATCGTCGACTTCGGCAAGCATCATCGGCTGTTTGTCATGCTCGTTCAGCTTAATGAAAGGAGGCGACATGGAAGCATCAAAACACACGAACAACTTTTCAAACCGAACATCATGCTCAATGGCAAATCCGATCTTAGTACTGACTGGAAAGCGTTCGCAGTATCCAAGCCAGCACGTGCATCGCTTAGAATGGTCATCTTTGCTTATGGACGCATTTGGAAACCTTTTTGCAAAAGACTCCACCAAAGGAGTCAGAACGACGCCATACAACCGAAGCGCAATCGGTTCAAACCGTGAACGCCTATCGGCAATTTCGCTAATGTAGCGGCGAGCTTCTTCCGGGTCCCAATTCGGTTCGCGATTTGAATTCGATAACAACGCGTCTACTTGATTAGCAAATTCGACAAGATCTTTCGACATAGAATTCCTCGCAGCGTTTAACACTTCGTTCAGTCTACACAATAGTGTCGCAAAATTCTTCCGCAAGTTGTGATGGGTTTTGTCATTCTAACTCATACAAAATAGATTTGGAAACAGTCAATAAAGAAACTCTTTACGGCGTAAAACTATCCCTCAGAAATTCTATCGTAAAAAACTGCAAAGCAGCATGGACATTCTCGAAAATGTTTTTCGTTCAATAGATCATAAGGGCGTCCTTTCCCAAACAGTTCAGTTACAATAACCGTTCCATCTTATCGGCCTAAAAGCTTGCCGCCCCATCCCACACTCACTTCCGTTTGGCATCGCAACCTCTATTTCAGCGAATTCACCATGGTCAATCGTTCTTTGCTAGGTCTTCGCAGTTCGTTCGTTGCCGTTTTTGCCAAACTCTTATTTGCGATTATTCTTTTGTCAGGAAACTTGGACTGTTTGGGCTCAGAATCCGATTCCCCAAAGCAACTTCATGCTGGCGTCTCTTCTGTCGATATTAGTCCGACACAGAAGTCCAGCATCATTGCAGGCGGATTCCTCGAAGCTCAAGCCAATCGTGTCAATGACCGACTTTTCGTTCGCTGCGTTGTTCTTGACGACGGGAAATCTAAGATCGCGATGGCCATCGTCGACACTTGCATGATGACCCAAAGTTTAATCGATCAAGCCAAGTTACAAGCCAGCAAAGAATGTGGCATTCCAGTCGACCATATGATGGTTTCGGCTACGCACACCCACTCCGCACCCGCCGCGATGGGATGCCTCGGCACACGACAAGACAAAGAGTACGCTCTGTTTCTACCAGGAAAAATCGCAGAGGCCATCGTCATTGCCAACTCCAAGTTGCAACCGGCAAAAATTGGTTGGTCCTCGATTGATGACTGGGAGCATACCCATAATCGACGGTGGATTCGCAAACCAGAAAACAAGATCGTCGATCCGTTTGGCAATGCAACAGGCATAGCTCACATGCATCCGGGCTACTTAAGTCCCGACGTTATCGGGCCATCTGGTCCTGTCGATCCCGGTTTATCGGTCATTTCAGTCCAAACAACATCGGGACGTCCCTTGGCTGTTGTGGCTAACTACTCGCAGCACTATTTCGGCGAGGGACCGATTTCTGCCGACTACTTTGGTCGTTTTTCAAAGTATGTCGCGGAACTGCTTGGCGAAAAAGGCGAAGGCAACGGTCCGTTCATTTGCGTCATGTCACAAGGAACCAGCGGCGACTTGATGTGGATGGATTATGGTTCGCCCGCAAAACAGATTTCTATCGATCGTTATGCCGAAGCTGTCGCGCGTTATGCCGAGCGAGCGATCGCGTCGATCACGTATTCCGACTCCGTTCCGCTCGGGATTGTCGAAAAGCAATTATCGCTCGCTTATCGAGTCCCCGATTCAGCCCGTCTCGAATGGGCCAAGCCGATTGCCGCGAAGATCGAAAATGAACTGCCGAAAAGCCTTCCCGAAGTCTATGCGATGGAGGCCATGATCCTCCATGAACGTCAAAGGACGGAAATCAAATTACAAGCGATTCGGATCGGTGACTTGACGATATCCACTTTGCCCAATGAAGTCTACGCGTTGACGGGCTTGAAACTCAAAGCACAGGCGCCTTCCACAGCGCACTTTAATATCGAATTGGCAAATGGAGCCGAAGGTTACATTCCGCCGCCCGAACAACATACACTCGGCGGTTATACGACTTGGCCAGCTCGCACGGCAGGCCTCGAAGTTCAAGCTGAAACGAAAATCGTAGAGACTTTGCTGGGTGCTCTCGAACAAGTCACCGGCGAGCCGCGACGGGCTATGAATGATGAGCACGGCGAATATGCTCAAGCCATCCTTCGCGCCAAACCAGCCGACTATTGGCGGCTCGACGACGCCGACGGCACTGCTGCGCGCAATGCGATCCAATCTAGAAAACCGGCAGTGTTGGCTCCAGGCTTCGCATGGTACTTGCCCGGCGTCGGCAGTGGTACGGGAATCGGCGAGCATGAACAACTGACGCCATCAGCTTTTTCTGCATACAAACAAATCAATCGCGCGGTGCATCTAGCTGGTGGCCATATTCAAACGGATGCAACGCACATGGCAGATTCCTTTTCCATCGCTCTCTGGGTTTGGCTCGGCGAGCGAAGCGGTGCGAGTGCGCGAAGCGGACAACTTGTCACCTTACCCTGGGGCGATTCCATTATTGCGACCAATTCGACCGACCACAGTGTACGACTGAGTATCGGCGAAGCCGTTTCAAAAGAAGTCCTGCGTGCTGATGACTGGAATTTCGTAGTGATCAAACAGAGCGGCAAAGAGATATCGGTCTTTGTCAACGGCGAATCCAAACCTACGCTCACCACAAACGTATCCAACGAGTCGACGAAACAACCGCTGCGTTTTGGCGAAGGACTCCAAGGCAAACTCGACGAGATCGCTGTCTTCGACCGTCCACTATCTACCGAAGAAGTCGCTTCATTCTGGGACCTTTCGGGAATCCCCGCTCAAAGAGAACAAGAATTAACGCTTAGAAAGCAACGCGCGGCCGACTTGGCATCCCGAATCAACCCTCCAAAATTTCCACTTCGTTACACACAATCCGTCGCCGATCTCAAGCCCGTAATCAACTTGCCGCTCGACGCCAAACCCGATCAAGCAGCCGTTGCTGGCCAAGTAGCATTCACGCCCGAAACATTCGCACAGTTTCGCGGCGGACGAATAGAATCGCTGTCGCCCAGCCTTACCGGACCCTATAGTATCTCGCTGTGGTTCCGATGCGAGACACCAAACAACGTGCAGCCTGTTACCGCGTATTTCTTTTCACGTGGGCCAAACGGTAGCAACCTAGCTCCAGGCGATCATCTTGGCATTGGCGGAACGTTTCAAGCCGATTACGCGGGCAAGCTCTTGTTTTTCAATGGCAACGAAAGCGATCAAGTTGCTGTCGGGAGTCACATCATCCCGACGGAGACATGGAATCATGTTGTAATGATCCGAGACGCGAATCGTGTGCGAGCTTATTTGAATGGCGAACCGCAACCGGAAATCGATGCCGAGGTAGTTGTCACAGCGACCGGAAACAAAGAGTTTTTTCTCGGAGCACGTAGCGATCAATTCGCGCCGCTCTACGGCCAACTAGCCCAATTCGCTTTGTTCGATCGGCCACTGTCAGTCGACGAAGTTCAATTGATTCACGCTGCTTCAGGACAACCCGTCGGTACGCCCAAGCCGGTGGACCGTGCTCCGCCGAAACCTGACAGCGATCCTATCTCCCCACAAGAGTCCTTGTCAAAGATTCACGTCCCCGCAGGTTACCGCGTCGAGCTGGTTGCCAGTGAGCCGCAAGTTGTCGATCCTGTCGCGATGGAATGGGACGCGTCTGGACAATTATGGGTTGTGGAAATGGCAGATTATCCGATGGGGATGGACGGAGCGGGCAAAGCGGGTGGTCGAGTGCGTGTGTTGTCCGATTCAGATTCCGACGGTCACTTTGAAACCAGTCGCATCTTTGCCGAAAACCTAAATTTTCCCAACGGAATACTTACTTGGCGTGATGGTGTTATCGTTACTGCTGCACCGGACATCCTGTTTCTTCGCGATTCAGATGGCGATGGCAAAGCGGACCATCGCGAAGTCTTGATGCGAGGATTTAACGAAGGCAACCAACAGCTTCGCGTAAACGGCTTGCGATGGGGATTGGATGGTTGGGTCTATTGTGCCAACGGCGGTCATCACCCTGGACATGGAGTTGGCACCCAAGTTCACTCGTTACGAAACGGACAAACTTACGAAATTGGAAGCCGTGATTTTCGATTTCAACCGGACACAGGATTACTCGAACTAGAATCGGGACCTTCGCAGTACGGTCGCAATCGGGATGCTTGGGGACATTGGTTCGGAGTTCAGAATGCTAACCCGCTGTGGCATTACGTGATCCCCGATCGTTACCTGTCGCGCAATCCCCACGTTCCTTCGCCGCCCCCGATTCGGCACATCGTCGGTCCAGGCAGCCCAATCGTCTATCCGGCCAGCGCTCTCGAAAAACGCTACCACAGTTTCGAACAGTCAGGCAGATTTACTTCGGCATGCAGCGCAATGATCTACAACGACGATCTGTTGTTCGGTTCGGGTAATGAGTTGCATGCGTTTACTTGCGAGCCGTTTCATAATCTTGTTCAGCACAATGTTTTGACCGATGCTGGCGTGAGTTTTGTTGCATCGCGAGCGGACGGCGAAGAGAAAATGGATTTCTTCGCAAGTGAAGATCGATGGTGCCGACCCGTTATGGCTCGGACCGGACCCGACGGTGAATTGTGGATTGCCGACATGTACCGTTACATGATCGAACATCCGGAATGGCTACCCAACGAAGGCAAGAACGAATTGTTACCACACTACCGCTTGGGAGAAGATCGTGGCCGCATCTATCGCATCGTGCCGAAAAATGCACCAGCCAGGAAATCCCCCCCGCTCGACAAATTGAGTCTTGAACAACTTGTCGTGGCCATGGATTCTCCCAACGACTGGCAACGCGACAAAGTACAACAAATGCTTTTGTGGCGAAATGACGTGAAAGCCGTCTCGCGTCTTGAACTACTTGCGACCGAATCGCAACGCCCTCAAACACGCGTCCAAGCTCTCTATACATTGCATTGCCTAAAATCATTGTCTGCATCGATTTTAATAAGGGCACTCCAGGACAAATACGCTCGAGTTCGTGAACATGCGATCCTCTTGGCAGAATCTCAGAGCAATGCGTCGATCATTCGACAGGCCGTCAAACTAGCAAGCGATCCCGATGCCAAGGTCCGATTGCAACTTGCGTTAACTCTGGGTCAATGGACGGATCCGGTCGCAGGTAAAGCACTTGGTGCCATTGCTGTTATCGATGCGGATGACCCGATGATGGTCGCAGCTATCATGAGCTCAGCACTAAAACATTCCCTTTCCTTTATCCCGGCAATTTTAAAATCGCCCAAGCACGTTGCTGACGCCTTTCGCGAGTCGCTACTTCGACAATCACTTGGAAGCGGCGACTTGGAAGGTATCCAACTGATGCTGTCCGACGCCGTTGGCTCGCAGTCCGGTGAAAACGTCGAACGACTTCACGGATTGATGCTCGCGCTGGAACGCGTTGGATCGTCTTTAGATCAACTTGCCAAGAATGACGCTACCGCCTCTCTCAAACCTTCGCTCGATGCGGCTAATCGAATAATCGACGCGTCGTTTGCCGACATGACAAACCCGAAAATACCTGAAGCTCATCGTATCGCTGCCGCGACTTTAGTATCTCGGACCAAGGACCACCGCAATCAAGCTACCGCAGTGCTCGCACAGTGGTTGCAACCTCAAGTCGCTCCCGAAAAACAAAGTCAGATCATTCAAGCTTTGTCCCAAAGTGCTGCCGATTCCGTTCCAGGACTTTTGGCCCAAGCTTGGCCTCGTCTCAGCCCTACCCTTCGCACGCAAGCGCTCGATGCCTGGATGTCGCGTTCCGCTTGGACGGAAGATTTATTGACTCGAATCGAGAAAAGCGAGATCGCTCGAGGTAGCCTCGACCTGACTCAACAAGCTCGACTCAAAAGCAATCCAAACCAAATCCTCGCCGAGCGCGCCAAAGCGTTATTAACGTCCGACAGCCAAGCCGTCCCAAAACAGGTTGTTCAACAATATCGCGCCGCTTTGGAGCTGAAACCCGATATCGCGAAAGGTAAATTTGTCTACACACAATCGTGTGCCAAATGCCATCGACGGGGCAACGAAGGTCATGACGTTGGTCCAAACTTGGCTTCGGTTATCAACCACCCGCCAGAAAAATTGCTTACCAACATCCTCGATCCCAATTCAGATATCCAACCCGGTTTTCAAGCATACGTCTGCTTGCTCGAAACTGGCGAAGTCCTTTCAGGTTTGCTTTCGGGCGAGACCGCCAATAGCTTGACCATTTCCCAAGCCAACGGAGTGACTCGCACCGTCGGAAGGAATGAAATAGAAGAGTTCAGGAATCTTGGAGTATCGCTGATGCCCGAAGGCATCGAAGCCACACTGAGCCATCAAGATATCGCCGATCTCATCGCGTTCCTTCGTCAACCTATTGCATCCGCCGAAGCGGTCATCGACAGCAAGTAAGGCGTTGCACCACAACATATCACCAACTTGGAATCGTAGCGGCTGGGCGCGAGCCCTCCGGTATATTGCACCGGACGGCTCGCGCCGTTCCGCTAAAACGGTAATTTATTGTTGTGCAATACCTAACTTGTCACTTTTCAATGCACCGCATCCCGTAACAGAAGCCTCAACTTGAACTAACACCAACATACGGAAATCAAAAATGAAAAGAAAAGATACTTCGCCAACTCTGGTCGCGACAGCAACGCTGCATCCAAATATGCGAAGGATTGTGCTTTCCAAGGTTTGCAGGCACGCTAGCTTGCGAGTAATGGTCGGCTTGCTGTTTGTGTTTTCGATCCCTGCTTTGGCCGATGATCCTCAGCCCGTCACATCTACCGAAATCAATATACGTGAGGGACTCGCTATCGCTGCTACAGGCATGCGTGGCCGAGTTTCATTACCGATCGATTTGCTCGAATCCGCCTGGGTTCGTGGCGAGTGGAAAGCACCGAGCGAAGGCGACGAAGTAACACTCCAAGGTGACGCGAAACGCACTTGGACGCGAGTTCAAGCGGGCGAAGACTCCTGGTTCAGCGGTCGCGAGATCAGCGGCGCATTGGTCGCGAATGTCAATGCCGATGAAGAAAAAGTTTGGATGCTCGATGCCCAAGGCAATAGCTTAACCCGAGTCAACGGCGAACTACGAATGGGCGACCTATACGCAAACGGTTCTCTCGAAACTCCCGTCCTCCTCAAGCAAGGTGCCAATGAAATCGCATTCTTCGGAGCCCGCGGGCGAATCAAAGCTCGACTTTACGTACCGTCAAAATCGATATCCCTTAGCCTTCGGGACACGACATTTCCAACACCCGTTCGCGGCGAAGAAGAAAAGCTGTGGGGAGCTTTGATAATTGTCAACGCATCTCAAGAGACGGTCCGCGGTCTCGAGCTAGAATCCAGCGGCGAATGGCTTGAGAATACAACGACACATGTTGCGTCATTGCTACCTTTATCGACCACAAAAATCCCTTTTCAAGTATCGCTGAAATCCGGATTTCCTGCCGGCGAACTGAAAGTCCAATTGAACTTAAAAAGTTCCGGCAGCACGGATTCGATCGACTCGGCGTCGTTCAGTTGGAACAGCGTCGAACCAAGTGACCTCCAGCGAAGGACTTTTGTAAGCGAAATCGATGGCAGCGTCCAATACTATGCCGTCCGCCCTCCCGCGAACTGGGATAGCGACGTCAAAGCTTTCGATCTGATTCTCAGTCTGCACGGTGCCGGTGTCGAAGGCCAAGGTCAAGCGGCTTGTTACTCGCCCAAATCCAATACAGTCGTGATTTCACCAACAAACCGCCGCGCGTTTGGTTTTGATTGGGAAGACTGGGGACGCATGGATGCGATGGAAGTGTTGGATATTGCGAGCCAGCGTTTTCGTGGTAATCGCGACCGGACATATTTGTCTGGCCATTCGATGGGCGGACACGGGACATGGCACATCGGGTCGCTGTTCCCAGATCGGTTTGCAGCCATCGCGCCAAGTGCCGGTTGGATTAGTTTCGCAACCTACGCTGGAGGCCGTCCCAAGTCCTCCGATTCCACAATCGACCAAATGCTCGCGCGCGGCATTCTAGCTGGTGACACCTTGTCGCGTCTGCCCAACATGGCCTCTCAAGGTGTCTATATCCTTCACGGTGACGCCGACGATAACGTGCCTGTTGAGCAAGCGAGAACCATGCGAGAGGAACTTGGCAAATTCCATCCCGACTTTGTTTACAAAGAAAAACTCGGTGCAGGGCACTGGTGGGGCAACGAGTGCGTCGACTGGCCACCTCTCGTTCAGTTCCTGCGAGATCACGCTTTGCCCACATGGGATCAGACAAACAAAATTACCTTCGTTACTCCGAATCCTGGAATTTCTTCTCAATACGCTTGGGCGAGCATTTACTCGCAATTGAAATCGGGCCAGTTAAGCCGAATTGACTTGAGTTTGGATCGTGCCACTCAAGCATTCTCGGGGTCGACTTCTAATGTCGAGCAGTTGATGCTTAACGTAAAACACCTAACTGCCATTGAAGGAAAACCAAATGAGTTATCGGTCGACTTAGACGGAACAAAAATAGAATCGATCGCACGGCCAGCCGACGGGCAACTGTGGTTACGGCGATTGGAGGAAAAGTGGAGCGTGACCGAGGCTCCGCCACGATCGATGAAAGGACCGCATCGATCTGGGCCCTTCAAGGAAGCTTTCCAAAAACGATTCATGCTTGTTTATGGAACGGGCGGCTCACCCGAAGTCAACGCTTGGATGTTGGCCAAAGCTCGACTGGACGCGGAAGCTTTCCGTTATCGTGGCAACGCCTCGGTCGACGTCGTGTCGGATTCCGATTGGAGCGACGAATCGACTTTGGGAAGAAACGTCGTCGTGTACGGCAATGCCGATTGCAATTCCGCTTGGAAAACTCTGTTAGCCGACAGCCCGATCCAAGTTACCAATAATCGACTTACCGCATCGGATCTGGATACCAAAGATGAATCGCTCATCGCGCTCTTCATCCGGCCTCGACCTGGCAGCGACGATAATCTGGTTGCAACAATCGGCGGAACCGACTTGACCGCCATGCGAGCAACAACCCGACTACCGATATTTTCTTCAGGAACAGGATTCCCCGACGCCTTGATCGTCTCTCCGGATTATTTATCCAAAGGAACTCAAGCAGTCCGTTTAGCGGGTTATTTCGGATCGGACTGGAGCATTGCCAGCGGTGACTGGGTGAAGCCTTAACTCATTGTAGTATGGGAAACCATCTCGGGATAAAACCTATTCAGTTGCGACTCGGTCGTCACTCACTGACGAAGCTTCCTTTGGCACCATTCTTCAGTTCTGTTGGAAGGTTTGCGATCACGTAACAACAACTGTCTTCAGCAAATTCGCGGCCGGTCCACCATCTCCGTCGGTCAAGCTAATCGAAATCGAACGATTACTCACGTTCGTACTGCCCACCGTCTTGAACGCAATCGCCCGTAAAAGCTGTTGCACGTAACCTGCAGTCGCGCTTGCGTTGAACGTGACATCAAACGGCGTTATACCCACGCCGCTATTGGCGACTACCGTTCCAATGATCAGCCCATTCCGCAACAAATTATTGCTGCCGTCGATCGAGAACAACGTCCCAGCAATTTCCAGTCGATTCCTTGCACGGTCGCCACCCGTGACGACGATGCGCAATCTGCCACCGTCGAAATTGGAACTGTCTGGGTCCGTTACCGTCGCGCCCGCAGCAATCCGAACGCCGAGCGCCGCATTGAGTTGATAATTCACATCACCCGAAGAGTCCGCCAACACGGGAGCATCGTTGACCGCAGTCACATCGATACGAATATGGCGTCCAATACTGACTGCGCCGTCACCATCAAACACCTCTAGTCGAATAACTCGTCTCCCCACGAACGGATTTTGCGACGTCGAAACGTAGGAAATGGATTGAATCAATGCTTGAGTCGCAACAATACTTGCGTTTTGATTCAGCGCGATACTGAGCGGTACACCACCATTTCCGCCCGAGTACCGACCAATAATCGTGCTGCTATACAAAACCAAGTTCCCTTCGGTTTGGATATTTCCGAAATTTTCAATGCGAGTTGCATCCCCCACACGATACGGACTTGTGAAGGTCACTTTCACTTCGCCTCCAACGAGTATTGGCGAGTCGGCATCACTCAATGTTGCTGTAGAAGCAATCCGCAGCGGCAGTGAATCTTCAATGTAACTCAGAACCGTATTGTTAAATCGAACGAACGGTGACGCCGGAGCAGCTTTCCAGAGTTCTCGGCCCAAATTTGTCTTCGCTGAAAAATAGACGGCACCATTATGAGCAAAGAGATTTGTCGGATCGCTACCCACTGCCCCGGGTACGAGATCGCGTACCACACCCGCTCCTCCTGCGGTTCGAAATCCTTTGTAAAGTTCTCGTCCGCGCACGCCGTCATCGGCAGTAAAATACAACGTTCCATTGAGATTTGTCAGATGATCGGGATTTGAACTCAAAGGTTGATTTTGCGAATCGATTCCGGATCGAATATCGCGCACCAAATTCGTGCCTGCAGCGGTCCCATCGGTTCCCCAAACCTCGCGTCCATGCGCACCATCTTCTGCTGTAAAGTAAATGCGACCGTTCACGTTGGTCAATTGTTTAATCTGTGACGAACTGGCACCGGGGCGTATATCCTTGACCAGAAAACTCCCCGCCGTCGTGCCATCGGATCGCCACAATTCATCACCTTGGACGCTAGCGGGCGCGGTGAAGTACAACTGTTCTCCAACCTGCATTATGTAACGAGGATCGTTGGCCGCATAAATGAATCGTTTCATCATTTCCGTACCGGCTGCCGTACCGGCTGCCGTACCATCGCTTTTCCAAATCCCACGGCCCTCAGTTTCATTGTAAGCAACAAAATACAGCGAGCCTTTGAACTCAGTTACGTTGCTGACATTTCCGTTGTTAATAGTGTATGGATAGTAAGCGTATTGCCCCGGGAATATATCCACAGCCAGCTTGGTCCCGCCCGGGGTTCCGTCACTCTTCCATAATTCGCGACCTGAATCGCCATTACTGGCGGAGAAATAAAGCGTGCCGTTCAGATTTGTGAGCCCGGTGGGGAAGGATGAGTTGACCAAAAACCCCACTCCATATTCGTACGTACTGCCAGGATAAATATCCAAGACGCGCATGGTCCCGCTGACTGTACCGTCGGTCTTCCAAAGCTCCCAGCCCGCTGCATCATGTCCTCTGAAGAACAAGTTATTTCCAACTTGTGTGAACACCGGTTGTCCTGGGTCCGCTCCCGGAAACACTGATGCCAAGAACTGTGTCCCTCCAGGCGTACCATCACTACGCCATAATTTTTGGCCCGTAATTGGACTATACGCGGAAAAGTAAAGAGCGCCATTGAAACTGGTAAGATTGGAAATCCCCGAACCCTGCGGCCCGGGGTTGACGTCCTCGACTAGCGACACCGTTCCATTGTCAAGTTTGAACAACTCATTCCCAACGACGCCGTCGCTCGCCGTAAAGTACATCACGCCATTCAAATTAACAAAAGCCGATGGGTTGGAATCTGCCAAACCATTACCGCTTCTCGCGACTTCAGTAGCTGCCAAATCAGAAGGATCGCGTCTCCAAAGCTGTGTTCCGTTTGCCGGGTAAGGAACGAACCTCGCCATCAACAAATCCCCGTCAAGCTCGCTGAGAACTGTATTGACTCCAGATTCGACAATCGTCGTCCCCAGCTCCGTGCCATCTGTGGTCCACACACCACTTGATGCAATGAAGTACAATTCTCCCTGGACTTTTCGAAATTGGCTTGGATACGAACTGAAACCGTAGCCTTCGTTAAAGCCGGGATCTATGTCCTTGACCATAAAAGTTCCGCTGGCCGATCCGTCGCTTTTCCAAAGCTCATATCCGTCGCCTGAGAAAGTCGAACCGCCGGAAAAATACAGCGTGCCATCCATGTTAAAGAAATTGAAAGCACCGTCACCGACATTGGTCAAGGGAACCGTTCCCGCTGCCGTACCGTCGCTCTTCCAAATTTCCGCAAACAAAGAGAAGAAGACAGTCCCGTTAACGTTTGTTAGATTCCTTGGATAGTCGGCACCGGGACTCAAGTCGCTAACAAGCATCGCCGTATCACCTGAGCCTACCGTCTTCCACAAACCTTGATTGTCCTGTGTAAAGAAAAGCTGGCCTGATACATTGACTAATCCTCCCAACCCATTCACGCCTTGCGCATTTGCGACTCGCACTGTATTCGCCGCAGTACCGTCCGTTTTAAAGAGATCTTCGCCGGTACTCGCACTCTTGGCCGTGAAATATAGACTGCTTCCGACTGGGGTCACGTTCTTTACTTGGTCGTCCGCATTCGGCAAAATATCCACGACCCGTTTTGTCCCCAACACGCTACCGTTGCTTCGCAAAAGATGCCCGTTGGCTGAGAAAAAAAGCTCGCCATTGTGGCTCTTTAGATTCGTTAATACCGTGCTGCCGCCCCCCGGTCGAATGTCTCGGACCATGACCGTGCCTGCGACCGTTCCATCGCTCTTCCAAAGTTCTGTCCCGTGCGCCGCGTCCACGCCTCGAAAGTACAGCATTCCATTCACATTCGTTAGATAACGCGTTTTATAGTCGGAATCCAATTCAGCCAAACGTATAGTTCCGGAAGTTGTGCCATCGGTCCTCCATAAATCCCGTTTGCTTTGTCCCAATTCCGAAGCAACGAAAAAAGTCTGGCTACCCACGGATTCCATTTCGTGAATACGATCCCACGGATCGGTCTCATTGATATTCGCAACCAACTGCAGATCGACCGCCAGTAAATTGCGATTCTCCAATTGCTCAAACGAAATCTTTGCAAGCTTGCGTCGCCGATTATATTTTTTTCGCACTTCGCCGTTCCTATCTAAGCTCAGGAATTGAACTGGTTCTCAAACCACTTCGCCTTGACCGAAGTTTCCATAATAGTTGATTTAAGGGTAAAAGGTTCATGCACAGCAGATGATGCCACCAGTTCTGCGGTTTTAGGAAACGCCCATTTTCAGTAGGATAAGTCTCAGAATTCCCCTCTGTAGGCAACCTTTCACCTGCACAAAGATTTGTTATGTCGATATCCAACCGCTGCAAAAACTTCCTCGGTGTTCTTCGCACAACAGCGATCGGCGGCCTTTTCTTCCTGCTGCCGTTGATTGTCATTGGCGTGTTGCTCGGCAAGATTGCGCAAGTCTGTGTCGCTACGGCCCGCGTGGTCGATTCTTATTTGCCGTTTCACTCCGTAAACGCCTACAGCATCTTGCTGGCAATTGGGTTTGCCTCCATTCTTGCACTATGTTTTTTGGCGGGCGTCATTGCCAAACGGTCCATCGCTCGACAATTTACCCAAAAGATCGAAAAATACTTGCTCATCGCGTTCCCTCGTTATGCTGTCGTCAAAGATCAGCTTTCCGGTAACATCGGCGGACATCCCTTTCACGAAAACCTAAAACCGATTCTTGTGAGCGGCCCCGAAGATATGACGCGTCTTGGACTCGAAGTCGAACGGAGTTCAAACGGAAGTGTGACCGTCTATTTCCCGGGATCGCCCGATCCATGGTCCGGTTCGGTGGCCATCGTTCCCGCAAACAAAACCATGCCGATTCAAGTCGACTTCTTAACCGCATTCTCCACGATGGAACGACTCGGAAGAGATTTCCAGACGGTTACTCGATGGTCCGAATTATCTTCGCGAGAAAAAATCAACCCAAGACGAACGACGACGGACGGCCCGAATGAATAGCGACGACGCAGCCTCCGGCAACTCTCCGCCCGCCTTGCGAATCTTCGTAATCGCGATTGTCATTGCTCAATTTAGTCTTGCTGCGGCAATTTTCATTACGTTGCGGTGGAATCCATTTTGCATCGTCTGCTACGTCATTGCTGCAATAGGCTCGATGATCGCCATCTGGGCTTGGATCACAATGGGCTTGTTTCGATTGCGCGTCTTGCCCGATCCGTCCAAACACGCCGTGCTGCTTGAACATGGCCCCTATCGTTTTATACGTCATCCAATGTACAGCGGCCTGTTGATCGCCGCATTAGGCCTTGTGCTCACAAACCCACAGCCATGGCGAATAATCACTTGGCTGGCTTTGGTTGTAGTCTTGATAGTCAAGACGAGGCACGAAGAGACTTTGCTTAAAAATCACTTCGCCACTTACAAAGAGTACCAATCCCGCACTTCGCGATTCTTCCCCTGGCTCTATTAAACAACCAAGCCCCTGTTCCGCACCAACAGTCCCCGCAAATATTTTTGCCCCCAATTTTTCTGCCAAAACTTTCTCCTCCACCCCTCCCTCGAACAGCCAATTCCATAGCAACCTCAGTTTGCTCTCAAGACAAGCAAAGTACTATTGCGTCGTATCAAAACCCAAAATCGCCGCCTCAGCATCTTCGAGTTCTTCCTTGCGCCGCAAATAACCATGCTTGAAAATCAACCGGCGAGCTTCGGCCAAGTCATGTTTCGCGGAAATCCAGGGATATTTGGTTTCTCGAAAAAACAGTCGCGCCCGATGCAAATGGATATCCGCCAGAAACAACGGCATCGGCCCCCGTTCGGCGATTTCCCAAGCTTCGTCCGGGTCGCTCTGCGCACTCTCGGGGCCGGTCCGCGTGAACGTCAAACGTCTCAGGCCACATGGAACAACCGTACGCGAAGTTACACTGGCTCAAAGCACGTATTGATGAACGTAACAAGCAGATTTTTAGATCGCAATTGAGTAGATTGAAATTACTCTCGTCGTGCGATCGACGCATTAGATTATTGACAAATTAGTTGACTCATACGCGGAGGCCTCGCACCCTGACGCTTCAGCGTTGAATGCGATTGATTCTTGGTTTCCCGGTTCGACGTATCTCGTCAACCAAACCCGAAAGATCATGATCAAGGTGCAATCGGACATCGGATTCCGCAAGCACTCTGCGAACGATTGGAATTGACGGATCTGACATACTGGCGAAGCGTCCGATCACATTAAACGTCAGTTGTCCATACTCGTCGTCTGGGTGCTCCTGCAGAATCTTACCTTCCATGGAGTACTTCAATGCGCGATTAAAATTCGATTCTTCCTTATCTGCTACAAATGTTACTGGTTGCAGTAAGTGAAACGAACCGTTTTGGAAGGCAAAAGGGACCTTTGTTTCGCGTTCGAGAATCGGTACCGATATCGGAACATTCGTTTCGATAAATTCTGCAACGTTGCTTAACTCGAATCGCGTCTGCAAAGACTTGATAAAGGACTCGCGTTTCTGCGGCTTAGCCTTGCCACCCACCAATTGCTCAAATAGATGATCGATGGTTTCTTGGCATTCACGAACTTTGACAAACGCTGGCTCCGTTAGCTGAATTTGGTTGCCACGTGTGTCAATGAACTTCTGAAACGCTTCGAGCGTGGAAACCCGACCATGTTCGGCTTCGATCCGAGCGGAAAAGCTCCTTTTGAAATCGCTCAGCAATTTGGCGTCGTCGCCAGTGGTTCCGAAGAAATGGCGAACACGTTCGTTGTCAGCGACCATTCGAGTTTGCAAAAACGCGCGTTCTGGAACGAGAAGTACTACGCCAATGTTGACTGTCTCCCGCCGAGCGAGATCGGGACAATATTGGACGATGCTGTAATGACCTTTAACTGGATTCATGATTTACCTCCATCAGAGAGGTCTATAGTAAGTTGGGGAGGATCAAACAATCTGGATTCAATCGTTTCGGCCACAAAGCTCGCTCGTTGGAACAAATAGCTAGCGAGTGCCGACCGAACGGGCGGATCCAAATGCCACTGATGCGGGACAAGTCCCACAGCATCCTCAATTTGTGACCGCGACAAACCGCCGAGAATGCTAGCGAAATGCCGGATTGCGCCTCGGGATAATCTCTTCCGAAACTCGGGAAACAGGCCAAAGACGTCTTCGTCCTTGATGTTAGCGATTGAACTGACACCAGTGGTCAATTCGCCGCCGAATTGGATCGCATGGCTGAAATCCATGACTCGCAAGGACAGTTTCCCGTCTTCGATGCTTTCCTTGCTGAAAAATACATTATCCCAGTTTACTCGGTTTTTGGGTAGATAGTAGCGATCGGTATTGCGTAACCATGTGTCCACGACAACCAGCCCCGAAATGGCATCGGGATTATCGATATTGGCCAGCAAACGATTGCTGCCATCCCAAACTGACCCCTCTTCGCCGCGGGTCACGAAAGCTGGCCCAGGTTCTGCCGTACCACCTCGAAAGAATGGCAACTCGTCGAGATCGGTTACTTCGATCACTGCATAATCAAACGTCGGCAAGCCAAGCATTGCAGCCAAATGAGTACCAAGCATATCCTTCACCAACGCATGCGGCCCGTCTGGATTACCAAGCGCCTTCAGGTACGCCAAGCCAGCATCCGTCACAACAATCAGAGTTCCTGCACCACTGTCGACGTGGTTGATGAACTGAGTCACCTCAGTTGGTTTCCAGTCCCTAGAAGAATGCCAAGGTATCGAAACTGCCATCAGTCATCCTTGTAATTGTGCATAAAGGTAATGGCTAATACCCACTAGCTTCTCGTATTAAGAAACGTCCTTCGATATCTGGTTTGTCGTACAACGTATCCCACTTGGCTATCTCCCAAATCTTTTTCGGATTCCCCTTTGTTAGAATAAGGACGCGGCCGTACGTGCGATGTTCAGCAACTAACTTCGGCAGTTCGCTCGTTCGCTGGTAAGCCTCTTTCGTATCAGCCAACAACCCGTTGTCCTCCCGCGCGCGGTCGCGAACACCGATGATAAAGTCGGGATAGAAATTTTGTCCCGTCTCCATCAAAACATTGATTGACCATGGCTTCCTAGGTTCATTGCGATGCCACCAAAGAACTGTGTCCGTATCATCCGCTTCTAATGATTCGACAAATGACTCTTCCCATTCGTTCATTCCACGTGGATGGACCTTGTAAACATTCAGTCGGGAAGCGGTAAGTGGCGACTCCGATTCAATCGATGACGGCAGTTCTTCGGCAGCGATAACAACAGCCTTCGCAGCAATCGCTCGCTTGTAAGCCTCTCGCAACAGATAGGGGTGGAAGCACAGAATGTCATCCAGAGCGTATCTCGCAGCGATTTCGGTGGCGTCCGCAACACTCTCCTTGACCATCAGATCGAACACCGCACGAGTCAATGCACACCGAAGTACCTTAGCATTCAACGTTTTGTATTTGAAAAGAGTTCGCTGTGCGGCTAACGCCTTTTCTTCCATCGAGGGAGGCGCAAAATCGACTTCGATTTGAATCTGTTGTGTGAAAATCTCCACCGTCTTCTTTTGCACGGTGACGGGTGAATTGGCTAGAAGCGAATCTCGTAGCGTCTTTAGATTAACGATAAAATTCACCGCGACTTCATCTTCATTTACCTCTTCATCGTCCTGAAGGATTTCCGTCTTAAACACACGAGGTACGTTCTCTTTCAAAGGATAAGTATACTTTTCGTCTACGCTTGGCTTGGCGCCAATCACAGAACGAATTGTTCGGCTCAGCTGGGCACCACCAAAGGCTGCAGCGAACAATGGTAGCTGATCAACATCAATTTCACCCTGCGCGTCTAGAATTGCGGCCGGAGGTGGCTGAAAATGCGCGCCCACTGGTGGCTCCGGAAGCAACTGCAGTTGATTCCCATCATCAGCAGATTGCACCAACACATCATTGCCTCTGGCATAAATAATCATGGTCGGGCTAACCGTTGCGTAGTGTGTTTTGATTTGGTTGATACGCTGTCCCGCTTTGTCCAATCCGCCCTGCGATTCGATGTCGGCCAGCATCACATAACCGTATCGCAGAGCATCTGGGACCGTCTTACCCTGCAATCGTCGATGCACACGAAGAATTCGACCAATCAATTGAACACCGAAATCCTCGTCTTTGGTTGTACGCATGGAAACCAGAGTCCAGGCCCGCGGCGCGTCGAATCCTAACGCCACTGCCATCTTGAAAATCAAAACCTCCACTCGCTCGTTATTCGCAAGCGACATCAACGTGGGATCTGGCTCTTGTGAAGTATGGGTCGCGATTTGTGACTCATTGAAGCCAAGCTCAAGAAGGAAGTCGTGTGCCCGCTCGACGCTTTTCCCTCGACTGTCCACCTGCACTAGCATTAGCGGCGTCAAATTGATCCCCGCTTGTTGAAGTTGCGATTTCAGGAAGTGATGCAACTCGCTCGCATTTTTGAGAGCGGTCTTCTCGAAGTCGACCAGTGCTTCCGACCCTTCGTCCACCCGCCAAGCGATTGCCTTTACACCTCGCTTGATTAAGCCTTCATTTTCGCCGGTACCCGTCGCATCGGCCCGACTCACGCTGATCCGATGGATATGCTTGATTTGCATACGAGACTTGAGATCGTCCAGATCTTTATCATCGGGAGTTGCCGTGACAAGAATCGTATATTCTGGCTTGAGAACCGTGCGATAGAAAATTGCAGCTTGATTGTCACCTTTGAACGTATGGTGAGCCTCGTCAATCACGACGCCTATGCGATATCCTTGCTCACGCAAGTCAAGGATCAAATCATCAATACTAGCGTTCTGTTCCCCTGTGGTACGAACACTTCGGCGGTCTCTAATTCGTGTCGCAACTAGCTGCCAAGTCGTTACAAAAACATCACCACTGCGAGTTCCGATCGGATTGCGGTCTTCCGTGAGCGTCCGGAGACGCAAGCCTTGAAATTGCTCTCGCAAAAACGCAGCCGATTGATCCACCACACCTTTAAACGGTGCAAACCAAAACCAGACTATCTGGTCATCATGGCACATCTGCTGAACGATGTTCCCCGCCATCAATGTTTTACCACTGCCGGTGGGTGCTTCGATCAATAGGTATCCATTGTCATGGATCGCGGTGGCGCGTGCGTCATCGTTATTGCCTGCCTGATTCAGCACATCGCGCATGAATTGAAAAATCTTGACCGCGCTATCGACGGCGTCTTGCTGAAACTGCTTGAGAGTGATCATGAATGTTCGCTATGTTTTGAAATGCCGGTTGTACGATTTTTAGCGGTACGGCGCAAGCCGTCCGGTGTCGCCCTATCTGTATCGATACCGGAGGGCTCGCGCCCTACCGCTTTCATTGTTTTTTTATTCATTGAACTTGGAGCCACCGACGTCCTGCGCCTCCAACGTATATCGAATTGCCGCTTCTAACGATTCATCGTCGAACAGATATCGAACGCTTCCCTTTCGAGTCCACCAATTTTCGCGGAGTGCATCACCGGAGGGCTTGCGCCCATCCGCTTCCTTTTCTAGCGGTACGGCGCAAGCCGTCCGGTGTCGTGAATTCTCTTCTGCTTCCTTTAATTTTCTTGTACACCACGATTTGAACTGATCACGAACTTGTTCTCCATCGTGACTGTTCGCAGTAACAACAACATGGCAATGGTTTGATCGACAATTTATGGCGTGAAGATGCCAACCTCGCACTTCGCAGTGCTTTGCAACCGTATTCTGGACAATCACTCGCTGCTTTTCGTTGAGCAGAACCGGCGTCTCAGTCATTTGTTCTTTACACCAATCGGCAAGTAGAGGTTGAGGAACTTTATCTCCCTTGTGCCATTTCATCCAGCCTCGGTCGTCACCGGGTAGCCAAGTGCCGTAACAAGTCCAAGTGATGAAATAGGCGAGTGGGTCTGTGTACATAATGTTTGTATTTGCTACGTTTGCTAACGGAAGTTCGGTTAGCGGTACGGCGCAAGCCGTCCGGTGTCGCGTTTATTGTTTATACCGGAGGGCTTGCGCCCTGCCGCTTTCAATGGGCTAGATCCTCAATCCAAAGCGTTGAGCGAGACTTTCAGGTACCGGTTCAATTTGCGTATTCGTTGCAGTAACCAAACGCTGCCGTACCAATTCCGGTTGCCAAGTGTAAACGATCGTTGATGGACTTTCCAACGCAGCCTCCAGTAACGCTTGCGAACCACGCGCCTTGAGATGAGGAACGTAGATCAATCGCTGCCCATCGTGGTCAGCGATCATGAATTTCTGACTCTCGTCGAATGGCGTGATGGTCGGCATATGAGTCAGTTGCAAAGCGATCCAGACTTGTTCGTGATCGACATCGGTGATGTTGCCAGGGCTAATGCGTCGACAACGCAAATAAGCGAAGTCACCACCAAGGCCCGCATTGTCGCCGTATCCTTCAATCACACGTCGCACTCGCGTAGCGCAAACATCGCGGCAAATGTTTTTGTTAGTTTCGTCGTCTGTGGCCTCCGTACTGGAGACCAAAATCACGCGACGATTACCGCCATCGTCCTTGTTAAGTTTGTGGACGGCATGAGCGGTCGTGCCGCTGCCTGCAAAGAAGTCGAGAACTATTTCGTTGTTCTCACTATTCTTAGGTGATGAAATCTGAAGTACGCGTTCAATGAGTCGTAGTGGCTTTGGAGTGTCGAATGCAGTCTGAGTTCCAAACCATTCACGAACTTCTCGCTTCGCCTCGTCGGTGTGCCCCACCTCCTCATGATTCCACCATGTCCAGGGTACCAACCCTTCTGCGTCTCGCAGGTAGTAGATTCGTCGAGGTACACCGTTACCATCCTTACCAAACCAAATTCGACCCACTTTGCTAACGCCAAGTGAGCCACCTGTGTTGCGTAGTTTTTGATATTCGGACTCAATCATTGCCCAGCAGCGTCCCTCTGGGGGCTCGTGTACTTTTCCATTAGGCGCTTCAATTTTATACATTTGATTTGGCCGATACCCCTGAGCTGTCATCGAGACTGATTGCCATGGGCCATCTGGATCATCGTTAGGGTTTTTGTAAACGGCTTTCTGCTTGTCCCCGAGTGGAATAAGTCCTCGGCACTGTTGAAATAGCACAGGATTAGGCGAATAGAACATCAGATACTCGTGGGCATCTCCTATTGCGCCACGATTTTCACGCGAGTATCTTTTTTGCCAAACGCAATTTGCAACGAAAGCATTCTCTCCGAAAATGCGATTTAGAATCATTCCAAGAGAAAGCACTTCATTGTCATCGATCGAGACAATCAACACGCCATCCTGCCTTAGCAAGTCCTTCGCCAGCGTCAATCGCTGGAACATGAACTCGCACCACTTGGAATGTCGCCATAGATCTTCTTTGTCAACGTAGTGATCGTTGTAGACAAAGTCCTTGTTGCCCGTGTTGTACGGAGGGTCGATATAGATACATTTGACTCGACCAGCGAAGGTCATTCGCAGATATCGCAAAGCATCGAAGTTATCGCCTTCGATGATGAGATTCTTCCAAGGGGCGTCCCCACACGAAAGAGCTTGGTCCAAGTCGAGCGCGACAAAATCCTGATTGAGCGCTTTATCACGTTCAATCTCGTTTGCCTCCCAGACTAGCCCAAAACGCGTGGCGTCCCGTCGATCTCTAGCTTCCAGGAGCTGGATCAATTCAGCCTTCGTCAGATCTGTGTAGTTGCGTTTCGCCATGGGTTCCTAAATTGCCGCCCAATGCTGTACATCCTGACTGCGATGACGGTTCGAACCATGAAATTGTGGCTCACTTAATCGCCCAACAATCTAAACCCAGTATTGTACAAGCAAATGACAAATCCTTCACCGGGTGATTCTGTCTCCGTCGCGCGTCGACGTTTGCGATAGCTTGAGGCCTTTCTATTCGATACAATCCACGGCTTTTTTGGGCTGATTCATTCATGACTGCAGCAACGGCCAAGAAAATCCACATCTATTTACCCACTGCTGAACCTACCTTGCGACTTGTTAACTTTTGAAGTCGTTGATGACGGTGCCGTGAACGTCGGTTTGGCGGCGGTCGATGCTGGGAGTACGGTTGTTAACTACGTTTCTTGGACGGGGCGTCGTGTTCTGCTTGAAGAGTTGAATGAACTCGTCTATTTTTGATATTCCGACGTGATTGAATATCGCCATTTCTTGATCGATTTCTCGCAATTTGCCGTCTGTTCAGTTTTGAGTAGGATTGCGATCGCCGACGGTTTTGCCTGGGAAAGAACGGGGGCGGGGGGAACCGGTGGCTAGCGCCAAGCCGCTCATGAGATGTTGTGCTAATTTAGAACTACGGGGAACTTGGGATGATCAACAAGCAAACTTACGGGAATCGTCCGACGCTTGGCGGGATGTTTTTGCAGCATGTGATCGTTTTTCTGATCTGCGTTGTGTTTCCTGGAGCGGTGACGATGATGGCCCCGGCAACTTGGTTGAGATTCGAGCGAAGCGCGGAAAGCGTGCGTTGCAAGACTTGGACGTGCATGTACTTTGTCGTACCGTTCAAGGTTCAACAAGTAGATCAAGTGCAAGAAGTCACCCACCGAGAACGCGCGGGCAAAACGGAGAGACAACGCGAGTTTGGTCGAACCACCAACAAAACCGTCAATGTTGATGGTGAAGGTTTTTTGCAGATCCACGGCCCGGCCGATCAACTTGTGGAGGTGAGTGTTTCGCCAGCTAGCCTGAAAAATGTCTTAGGTAAAGTTAACGAATTCATGAACTCGACTACCGATGGCTCCAAGACGATATTTACCATCGCTAATTGGAAATTCGGCGCTCTGATGGGTGGTCTCCTGACGCTATTCACAATCCTATACGTCGTGGGTTACACCCTAGGCTTTTTTAAGTGGATAATCACAAGCCTGAAGAAGACATCGTGATGTAGTACCGTTTTTCGGGACAATCAATTCTCCCACGATTGCAATTATCGGTTGGTTACGCCTTCGCGGGGAAGTTTCACCGGCCTTGGTAACGTGCGAAGTTGATCGCTTTGAAACATTCTCATAAATCCTTTGAGAAATTTCAGTAGGCTACGGAAAGACAAGAAATGTGGATCCGTCGAGGAAGCGTATTAGGCGCCGCGATCAAACGGTTGCAAATGGATTTTATTGAAAAGGGTGATTGTTGCGAGTCCCATTTCATCGAGTACAACTGCGATTTGGCTTTTGAACTGGTGGTGTTCGGCGAGAGGTGACCAATATTTTTACTTTTCTTGAAAAGAACGGCGTTTGGCGAGGTCATATAGTCGTACGTTCAACTTCTTCAGCGAGCACGCTAAATGCCATTTGACGCTGCCCAATTGGCGAAGTTGATCGAAAGCCATGGCGGATCGCTTCGGTTATGGGTTCGTTCGCGTTGTATTTCGGGTGAGGATGTCGTCCAAGAGGCTTTTTGTCGACTGGCCGTGCAGGAACCACCGCCGGAGAACCCGGTGGCGTGGCTTTATCGGGTCTGTCGCAATCTCGCGGAAAAGCAACGCTTGGCTGACGAACGACGTCGGAAACGCGAGAAGGCTTGGGCACAATCCGAAGTCGTTCAACGTGATGCGACCGATCCCATGGAAATATCGGAAACCATCGCCGCAGTCGAGGGGCTTGACGCGGAACTTCGCGAAGTGCTCGTGGCAAGGTTATGGGGGCAATTGTCGCTGGAAGAAGTCGGCAAGCTTTGCGGAATTTCAACAGCCACCGCCTTCCGTCGTTACGAAGCGGCGATCGAAGTGTTGCGTACGAAACTCAAATCTCAATAGGAGAATCGATGATGAGTAGCGATTCACTCAATAACCCACAGGGGCAGACCTTCGAAGCTTGGTTGGCGGGCATGGTTCCTCGACTTTCCTCGGATGAACAGCAAAAGCTTTTGTATGAGTGCGCATTCGCTGCAGGCCAACGGCACTCCGTCAAGTCCTTGCGGCGCTGGCAATCGATCGCCGCTGGATTGCTGCTCCTGCTGTTGGGGGCCAGCGGTCCTTTGGCATATGACCTTTTTCCCCCTAACAATAACGCACCAAACCGACCCATTTTCGCTGATAGCAAATCCGCTCATCCTAATTCTGAGACCGCAGATCGGCCAAAAACTGAGAGTGCGACCGCGTCCCATGTTATGGTGCGCCAACCAGTTTCAGTTGACTTGGATGCTTGGCAAGCTAGCGAGTTGAATAGTGAGCTTCTGGATGAGCAGCTTGCCCAATTGGGGCAATCTGATCCACAGACCCGTTTGCTTGCCGTAGGGGCGTTTACTCGCGCGATTCTCAATCCGTAACCAAAAATTTACCAAAGGTATCTATCATGCGTTGTTCTTTTGCTTCGTTATTCGCCTTGATCGTGGTCGGCATTTCATTGCACGCGGATGGTCCCAAACCAATCGAGCTGACCATTCAAGCGAGCGCCATTGAAACTCCAATACTAAAATATCGACTTTACCCGGCCGAGTCGGAGATTAAGCCGGGCAATGCTGTTCCGATTCTTCTACGGCTACCGTGGGAGCAAACGGCTTGGATGAGCAAAGTGTTTTTCACATTGCATGAATGGGAGTCGCGCCCACTGAACGATCCTAAATGGGAGTCATCGGACGGCGTATTGCCGTTAAACTTCTACAATGAAATGAAGCGTGCAGCGTTTCGCCGAAATGCTGAGTGGGAATATCCCATTGGCGAAACACAAACACCGTATTTGATTCTATTGCCGGACCTTCAAGGACTAAAAGGCTTTCTGACACACGGTCTTTCGGCGAGAATTCGCTATCACCTATCGCGAGGCGAACTGGACAAGGCCCGCGAGGGAATTCTCGTTGGCCTGGCAAATGGCCGACACTTGTCTAGTACACCTTTTTACGTTTGTCAGCTTGTTGCTCTTGCAGTTGAAACGAGCATGCTCGACCGTGTAGGAGATTTGCTTTCCCAGCCTGACAGTCCGAATCTTTATTGGGCCTTGAGCACGCTGCCTGATGGCTTGCTTGGATTTGAGCGAGCGGCAAGTCTCGAAGGAGAACTCTTCTCACAAACGTTTCCGGCGATTAACGACCTCGACCGAAGGCGTGATCCAAAGGAGCTGATGACGATGGCGCGCCAGTTGGTTGAGTATTTAGAGCTTTGTGGAGAGATTCCCCCACAGCCTAATCCCGCCAAAGAAGAATCGGGGGTGCAGAAATTGATTAAAAGACTTCTGCCCGCAGAAAAAACGCCTCTCACTATGGTTGTCGAGCAAGCGAGAATGGATTTACCCGAGTTGCTCAAGATATCCGAAAAAAACGTGGCGGCCATGTCGGACGAAGAAGTCTCTATGCGTTGGTGGGCTCATCTGCGGATAACCCGCGACCAACATGCTGCCGCCACAATATCGCTGCCGCCACGCGAAGCTTGGCCAGAGCTCAAGAAAGTACAAGAAGAAATAGATTCGATAAAAGAAAAAACTGGTTCGAAGGGACCCGACTTTTTAAATCCCGTTTCCATCTATGTTTCATCCCGAAAATTGAAACGTCAGATTCAATCTCTGAGGATCATTGAGGCCGTCCGCAATCATCTTGCCACACACGACGGCAAACTGCCTCAATCACTCGATGAAATAACCGAGGTTTCCATCCCGATTGATCCTCTGACCGATCTCCCTTTCGTCTGGAAAGTCGACGGCCAAATGGCAACACTCACCGCACCATCGTTGCCAGTTGACATCGTCGATCCCAACGGTGAGATTGCAAAGAACAATTTTTTGGAATATCGCTTGCGCGTCAAGTAACGCAGTACCCTCAATACTTTGAACCCGCGATCCTAATTTCCGGTCCCAATGCAATCCTGGAGATCGGGCCATCAAGTGCATCGTTCCGGCTAGATTCTGGGGTTGGCGAATGAGTGTCGAAAGATTGTCTCAATCGTTTTCCGAGCAATTGAGGACAATTGCTCTACTTTAGAATCCAAAGAATACGCCTAAACAGAGAATTCAATTGGATTGGTAGATTGTCGAATTGCAGGTAGTAATCGATTTGGGGCAACTGACGACCACTAACTTGGAAACTCGCCGATGACGGTGGCGTGGAAGTCGGCTAGGCGGCGGTCGATGCTGCCGGTGTCCTCGGTTACGCGTTTGTGGTCAATGCTGAGTAAGTGCATTACGTTGGCGCGCAAGTCGTAGCAGATCGTCGCGTCTTCGGCTATTTGAACACCAAGATCATCGCTGCATTCGCAAATGGTGACGGGCATCACTCACTCTAAAACCAGTTGTACAACGCTTTAGGCTAACGGCTATGCTTTGACGTCCTACTTTGGAAAATACAAGTCCAATAGGGGTTTTCCGTCCAAAGCGTTTCATGTCTCGCCGTCTAGCAATCTAATATTCGCTATCGCTAGGACTTAACGTTAGAATGCAAAACCGGGTACGCGAAGTATTTCGGTAATACACTTTTCAAAACTAATTACGTTGGAGATACGTTATGGACCGTCGACAATGGCTTGGCACATTAGGCGCGATTTCCGCTGGACTTCCACTAACGCAAGCGACTGCAAATGATGGTCATGGGAAGCATCCGGAAGGCGCGGGGCCGCTGGCTGGGCCACACGCACAGTTTTGCGGCATTCACATGGCGAAAAAGAATCCCAAGTTGCAGTTCATCACCCAGCATTTTTGCGCAGCTCATTCCGAGGCTGGCGGCGACGATATGTTTCAATGCGTTCTATTCGACACGACAGGAAAAAACGCCAGACTAATTGGGGTCGAATACTTGATTTCTGATGGGGCCTATCGTCAGCTTCCAGATGATGAGAAGAAGTTCTGGCACGCGCACACGTACGAAGTTCTTGGCGGAGGCCTGATTGCACCGGGCATGACTCCCGACGATGAAATGAAGTTCATGAAAACGATTCTGACCACATGGGGCAAGGCTTGGCACACTTGGCCGGACCCGCAAACCACAGTCCCAATGGGAGAACCAATGCTAATCTGGTCGATCATGGGGGATGGCCAAATTAATGAAGAATTGGTCGCCGCGCGGGATAAAGAATTTGGCTGTTCAACCAAGCTGATCCGTGAAAAGCGCATCAAAGAATTCGGTTTCGAAGTTCCCAATGTCGCCGCTCCAAAATCGCTCGACACTATCGGCCGTCAGTGGACCGACACCGGAGATGATAAGCCCACAAAGAAGTAACAACAGAGACGGTTACAATCAACGTTCAATCTTCTTCGAAAAGTTGAGCAAGCACAGATAACTCCATCAGCCAAAGTCCGGGAAATCCGAGACTCTTCTTCATACGACTGCAATTCGTAGAGTCAAATTATCCGAGAGAATAATCGCTCGTTGTAGGCGCAATGGACTGTTGAAATACTCTTCAAGATCGTTTCAAAATATTTGGCGACCACTAACTTAGAATCTCGTTGATGACGGTGCCGTGGACGTCGGTTAGGCGGCGGTCGATGCCGGCGGTGCGATAGGTTAGGCGTTTGTGGTCGATACCGAGAAGGTGCAGGATGGTGGCGTGCAAGTCGTAGCAGTACGTTGCACCTTCGGCGGTTTGATAACCAAGATCATCGCTGCGTCCGTACGTGGCTCCTGGTTTCACTCCCGCACCGGCTAGCCAAGTCACAAAGGTGCCGCGATTGTGGTCTCGTCCAAGACTGCCTTGGGCAAAAGGCGTTCTACCAAACTCGGTGGTCCAAATCACCAGTGTATCGCTAAGCAGTCCCCGAGCCTTGAGGTCGAGAAACAGCGCAGCTATGGGTTGATCGACGCTCGCAGCAATCGGCGGTAGCTCGGTCAAGATGTTGCCGTGATTATCCCAGTTGTTAACAGCCCCTTGCGGCCCGCTCCAGACTTGAACAAAACGTGTCCCGCGTTCGATCAATCGACGAGCCAACAAACAGCGACGACCGAAATCTTCAGTGACCTTTTGGTCAAGCCCATAGGCTGCATGAGTAACCGCCGACTCACGCGATAAATCAAAAGCTTCCGGTGCACTCAACTGCATCTTTGCGGCTAACTCACCGGCGGCGATTCGGGCTTCGAGGCGGGTGTCGTCGGGTCGCGACGAAGCGTGCTGGCGATTGAATTGCTGAAGGAGAGCGATGGTGTCTTGGTCAGCTTTCCCTGTGGCAAAATTGTATTTCGCTTCGGCAATCAAATCGGGGATCGGAGGATTTGCGGCCGCGTCAACAAACGTCCCTTGGTGTTTGGCGGGCAAGAAGCCAGCACTGAAATTCGCTTTTTGATTGTACGGCAGACCACGCGCGTCGGGCAGAACAACAAAGGTCGGCAAATTATCCGTTAGATTGCCAATGGCGTACGAAATCCAAGCACCCAAGCACGGAAACCCTGGCAGCATGAAACCGGTGTTCATCATATAACTCGCAGGACCATGAACGTTCGTCTTCGTGGTCATGGCCATCAGGAAAGTCAACTCGTCGACGATCTTGGCTTGATGAGGAAACACCGAACTTACCCATCGGCCCGACTCCCCATATTGCTTGAACTCAAAGGGGCTTTTCATCACCGCACCCGCCGGCGCAGTGAATCCCTCTGGCTTTTCCTTGGGCCCCAGCATCTGCCCGTGCAATCGCTGAAGCTCGGGTTTGTAATCAAACGTATCCATCGGGCTGGCGCCACCATTCATGAAAAGTTGAATGACGCGTTTTACGCGTGCGGGATGGTGCAGACCACCGTTAAGCCCATCGGTCACGCCGCTCACAGGTGATTCGTCGGCCGACGCGGAACCTTGCAACCAAGTGGCCAATGCCAAAGCACCGAATCCACCGCCTGCTTGGCCGAGAAAGTCACGTCGTAATCGATTGTTCGAATCCATGGCACTATTCCACAAAGATAAATTCGTTGCTATTAAGCAGTAATCGACAGACGGCTTCGATTCCATGTTCACTGGCCAGCGCTATGAACTGTTCGGACTCGGTCGAGGTTGGCTCGCGAAGCAACGTCGATCGGAATATATCATTCGCGCGATCTGATAAAGCATTATTTCCAAGCTCACTGCGTCGAGCAGCATGCTGCGTTTGATGAAGGACGAATCGATTGTTGAGCAAGGCAAGCGATTGCAGGGGGGAAGCTGAAAAGCCTCGCGTCGGAACAATCAAGCCGAGATCAGGGAAATCCAGGGCTTCCATGAAGGGATCTGGGATGCCACGCCAAACGACACGATAGATGCTGCGGCGCGTAGCGCCATTGGAGTCGAAATCGTAATGACTGTAATCGACCATCGGCGTCAACTGGGCACCAGGACTCGTCGAGAAATGGGCAACACCCGGACCATGCATGGTGCAGTCCAATTGGCCGCTTACCTGCAAAACGGCGTCACGAAAACTGTCGGCATCCAGTCGTTGACGCGTCATGCGGGCTAGCAGACGATTCTCCGGATCGATGCGTGTGGTGTCTTCGCGATAAACGGATGATTGCCGATATGTGGAGCTTGAGCATATGAGTCGATGAATATGTTTCATCGAACCGCCAGAATCTCGCAGTTCGCAAGCTAGCCAATCGAGCAATGCCGGATGGCTTGGTAAACTTCCCATTCGTCCGAAATCGTTCGGCGTATCGCATAACCCTTTGCCAAAATGATACTGCCAGACGCGATTCGCGATGCTTCGCCACGTCAGCGGGTTTTGTTGGTCGACGATCCATTCCGCTAGAGCAGCTCGACGGGCAGCTTCGTTTTTTGGGTCAGCCAATTCAAATCGAGCTGGCAATACTTTGATCGCCGTCAACGCACCCGGAGTCGCGACGTCCGCTGGTTGGTCGAGATCGCCCCGTTTCAAGAGACGAATCTCGCGGGGTTCGGCGATGCGGATCACACCGCGTTCGTTCTCTGCGATCGGTGCGGCTGCATAAACTTTGGTCGGCGCGGGCAACCTCGCCAGTTCGTTTGCAGATAATTGCCGAAGCACAAATGTCGATAAAACGCACTGTTGGTCGATCGATCTTTTGCTGACCTCCACTGCCAGTACCGATTGCACCTCGATCGGCAACGCGATGGTCGTTTCTGGTGGCGCGTCGGTGGTCGATAATATGAATCGGCCAATGAGATGCCCTCGTCCATGTCGCTGTTTGAGGACCACGGCAAGCTTTGAGTCGGGCGAGATCGCTTGAGGCGTTTCTGGTTCGAAGACAGCGAAGTGCGACACGCCAATCGCCGGGTGAATTCCCCAAGCGGTCGACATGTTGCCGTCGATCGCATGCTGTATCGTCCAGTCAGCTTGATTAAAGTCGGCCGTCGCGCGCCGAATGGGAATGCGTTTCGGCTGGCTGGCATCCGACGTGAAAATCTGGAGCTCAAATTCGCTCAAGTGCAAATTGCCGTTTTCCGCGCGACCCGGGCCTTTTGCAGGTAACGTTTCATCGGGAATCAAATCGAGTCGAACGGCAGTCAACTTTTGCAAGCCACAGTCGGCGAACACGGTCACCGTATCCATTTCAGGCTTGGTTCCACCGGACAGAATCGAACCATCCGGTAGGCGCTGCAAATCGGCACCATCCGACGAAAAGAAAGCTTCGGCACGAACAGATTGCCAAACGGGGACGTCCTGATGCGATTGCTCCCAGTCCTTCACCAGTTGTGAATTTTCTGAAGAAAGCAAAATATCTTTTTGCTGTTCTGTAACGGACGACAATTGTTTCCATCGAGAACGAGCAGCTCCTATTGCGGGATTTTCGTCGTAGGTGATGTCACCCTTTCCAATTCCAGCAAAAACAGCTTGAAGAGAAAAATAATCTTCTTGCGTTATCGGATCGAATTTATGGGCATGACACCGTGCGCAGTTTGCGGTTGTGCTGACCAATGACGCCATCGTCTGTGTGACCAAATCGTCTCTGTCCAAATACTCGTAAGCCATCGGCGCGGTTGAGGCTGCGCTATGGTCGTACGTTCCAGCGCCTAAAAATCCAAGTGCGGGAGTCAATTGTGGCGATTCCGGATAAAAGTAATCAGCAGCCAATTGCTCGCGAATAAACTTATCCCAAGGCTTGTCCGAATTCAAACTCTCGATTACATAATCGCGATATCGCCAAGCATTCGGCCGGAAGACATCGTGTTCGTATCCATGCGAGTCGGCAAAGTGAACCGTGTCCATCCAGTGACGAGCCCATCGTTCGCCATATCGCGGCGAAGCGAGCAATCGATCCAACAATTCTTGATACGCCATAGGGCTTGTATCGGATTCAAACCGTTGCACTTCCTGCCAGGTTGGCGGTATTCCATGTAGGTCAACCGTCAAACGCCTGATGAGCGTTCTTCGGTCCGCTTCGGGAGACGGTTCAAGTTCTTTTTCTCGCAGGCCTTGTAAAATGAAAGCGTCGATCGGATTCAAGCTGACCACTGCGGGAACCTCTGGTCGTTCAAGTGGCTTGAGCGACCACCAGTCGGTTGCGTTGACGTTGGAATCGGGGGTTGGCTGAGTCGTTCTCGGATCGATTGCGCCGCTTTGCACCCACTTGTTGAGAATATCAATCTCTTGATCTGGCATTTTCTCTTCTGGCATTTGCAGATCGGGATCAATGTGCCGAATGGCTCGAATCAGCAAGCTGCTGTCGGCATCACCAGGAACAATCGCCGGTCCGCGTTCTCCGCCCGACTCCCACCCGCTTCGCCAATCCAGCGTCAGTCCATTTTCCATGTTCCCTGCGTCATGCGAGTGGCAGCCATAACAGCGATGCTTGAGAATAGGCTGGACTTGTTCGCGAAAGTACGCGCTATCGTCGTGGTAGGCGGTCGCTAGACGTGCGAACGCCAGCCAGCAACTTACGGCGAAAGTTCGCGTAAACGACATGAACGATGACTCCGCGATTCGGTAGGAACTAAACCGCCTGATGAGCATTCAATACTGGCATGCAGGCGATCGCATCGATAGGTAGGTAATTGGCAGGCTCTAGTATAAACCAGATCGGCCGCGAGCGAAGCGATTCCGCGCGAGATCGAGCGTTTTGACAGCGATTACGTAGGTTACCGAACGAATGCTAACGAGCAATAGTTACCAAGAACTCTAGGTCCCGGAACACATTCAAACTCGCGAGGGGAATACACCGGAGGAATAAACAATAGGCATACACCGGAGGACAAACCGGAGGCTAGCGCCTGGCCGCTCAGTGACTGTTGGGTACATATAACTGAGCGGCGTGGCGCTAGCCACCGGTTTCGCAACAGGTTATCACCAGAATCCATCGAGCTGTATACTATTCGTGACGTAACGCTTCGATTGGATTCATATTCGCGGCACGGCGAGCGGGATATAGGCCGAATAGTAGGCCGACGCCGAGGGAAATGAACAGCGAGAAAAACACCGACCAGAGCGCGATGCGAGGCTCGAGCGTGTGAATGACTGGCGGCAATAAGTCGGGGGATAATGCCATGATGATAGAGCGAGTCAACCGAAATAGCGGCCCGCATAACAAACCAAAGAACACGCCCAGTAATCCTCCACTGCCGGTTAATACCAATGTCTCGACCAGGAACTGTTGGATGATGTGACTACGTTTCGCACCGAGGGCGCGGCGGATTCCAATTTCTCGGGTCCGCTCGGTTACCGTGGCAAGCATGATATTCATGATACCGATACCGCCGACGAGAAGCGATATTCCCGCGATGATCACCAGCATAGCATTGAACATGGCTCGCGTCCGTTCGGCTTGCCGAAGCAATTCTTTGGGAACGACGACGGCATAGTCTTCCTTGTCGTGATATTTTTTTAACAACGTTTCAACGATCGCTGCCGTTTCGTCAACTTGGGAGATATCGCCAACCGTCAGCGTGATTTGTGTCAGTTCAACAATCTCGCCTTTGAAATTAAAACCTTCGCCGGTTCGCGTCATGATTTGATCGCCGACGCGATGCCGAAAGGTCTCCAAGGGGATATACGCGTCGTAGCTGTAATCGCGTGCGTCCAAGCTGCCGCCGATAGCTGCCGACGCACCGCGCGGTTTGGTTTGCCCGATAACCGTGTACACGTCGCTTTCCACTCGGATCTTTTGCCCGATCGGGTTCTCGAAAGGAAACAATCGGCGAGCTGTCCCGTCTGCTAATACGATGACATTTTCTCGATCGTCGCTCAAGTTAATCCATCTGCCACGAGCCATTTCGAGACGGTTAAGCTCGAAATGGTCCTTGGCACATCCAATTAGATTTGCCGTGACCTTTCTGCCCTTGGATGCAAGTTCGCGGCGCAACTCGCGAATCGGTACAGCTCGTTCTATCGTTGGAATATTGGAGAGCATCCGTCGATAGTCGGCTCGCAACAGGCCATAGGTTTTGACGCGGTCCTTTTCCTCACCGGTCGAGTTGGGCTCGATGCTGCGAATAATAATATTCTTTGCACCTAATTCCAGAATCTGTTGTTGAGCTTGATAGCTGACGCCTTCGCCCATCGCAACGAGCCAAATAACGGTCGTCGTGCCGATGAAGATTCCCAAAGCGGCAAGTGACGATCGCATCTTCTGCAACAGTAAGCTTTTTAAGCCCAAGCGGATCGTTTGAACCAGTGTTCCGCTCATTACTTCGTGCCAGTCTCGCCAGACTTCACATTCGCGGTGTCTTTTGCCGTGGAAGACTGTTCCAGCGAAGTTTGTTTCGCCTGCGACTTTTCAGCCGATTTCTTTTCAGTCGAGCTGGAATTAACTGCGGAGCCATTTTCTGATGACTTGACTTCGTCCTGATTCTTAGCAGTAGGCAAAATCGCAATCTGTTGTGCCTCTTCTACAACGCCGAGTGGATTCAATAGAACTTGGTCGCCTTCAACTAATCCATCTTGAACGATCGTGAACTCGTCATTCGAATCGCCGATATGGATGGCTCGTTTTTTGATTCCATCGGTTGTCTGCACCCAACAGTAAAACCCGTCTTGACCTTCGACGATTGCCGCCACAGGAATGGTGATAACATCTTGGTGGCTAGCCAACACAATTTCGACGATGGCGCTCATTCCAGGTTTGAGTCCTGGGTGCGGTGTCAATTTGATAATCGTATCGTACTTGACGAGATTGCCTGTCCACCAACCCGCAGGACGAGTTACTTCGGCAATCTCACTCACTTCACCTTGAAGCGTCAATTCCTGCAACTGAATTTTTGCTGGCATGCCAACGGCAAGGCGATCCACCTTCGATTCGTGAATTCCGACCTTGACCTGCATCTTGGAGACATCTGGAATCATGAGAAGCGTTTGTTGTTCGCGAACCGTGGCTCCTTCTTCGATATCGGGCGTGTCTTTCCACGCGGACATCGACGGGAAGATAACCATGCCATCTGTTTCTGCTTTAATAACGCAGTTGACTAACTGCTCTTCTTCGCGAGAAAGCCTCGTTTTTTCGAGTGTCAACGATGCATCGAACGAAGCCAATTTGGCTTCTGCCGCTTTGAGCGTGCTACGCAGTTCCTGGAGTTTTTTCTCTTTTGTGTATTTGTCTAACGAATCGAGTTTCGAAAGTTTTAGCTCTAGGTCCTTCTTGGCCGAATCCACCGCAAACTTTTCACCGTCGAGCTGCAAACTCTTGAACACGCCCTTGGCAGTCAATCGTAACGCGGATTCAAAGGCGAGTTCTTTAGTGCGAAGTACTTGTTCCGCTTCAAATATCTCTTTCTCGATTAAGCTACGTTCTTGTATGTAAGCGCCTTCGAGGTATTCGGTAATTCCAATTTTGGCTACCGCTACGTCGCTCTCGGCGGTGATTTTGCTTGCCAACGCGGTCTCGTAGACAATTCGCTGCTGGAGGATTTTGTCTTCGATTTGGGATTGATCGAGACGTACGAGTTCGTCACCGGGTTTTACGATAGTTCCCGTTTCGATAACCCAGAGCACAGTGCTTCCGCCCTTGACCATGCACTTGATTTCTTTATTGTTCGAGCTTTCAACGGCACCGTTTTCCGTTACGGTTACGCTCAAATTGCCTCGAGCAACGGGATGGGTGAGATATTTTACTGGGGCAGTCGAACCAAAGAATTGCGGAGCAAACACAATTGCTGCAACCACGATCGCTGTCAGGACCAAGACAATTGCAAAACGCTTTGCCCAATCGGAACTGCGACTGTTGGCTTTCGGTGCGCTAATTGCCAAGGAACTCATGGATGGTTCTGTTTAATGAAGTTTTTTGAATTACGTAGGCGGGTAGAGACGGGATGGAGGGAGCAATAGGAATCGGTGAATCACAACAACGTGGGTATCGACGACCTACTATTGTTCACTCAGCTATTGTAATTGACGAAACCAACGTGCAAAATCCGCCAAGGCACGTTTCTCAATTCAGCCCACTGATGGTAACGTATGCAACCAGTTTCGTGTCGCTTTTTTTCGTAACTGTTTGTAATCAAACCAATTATCTCCACCTCCGCTGCACGGAATTCCAGCGGTTTTCGAAGGTCTTTTACTTTCGAAATTGACAATATCCATTTTGAAGGAAGAAAGAAGGAACACTTTGTCGATTCGATTCTTTTTTTAAGAAGGCCTATTGTGGACTCATTGCTGCGTGACAAATCTTTTGTAGTCGCAATCGGCACAGGCATGGCAACTTCAAAAAAATAGCGTCGCAGGCTGAACCGCTCGGTTCCTGCGCTGACCTATCCGTCAACGGTCAACAGACCAAAAAATCTCTGCGAGAATAATGAAACAATGCCAGAGGGACACACCGTTCATCGCCTTGCAATAGATCATACAAAGTGGCTCACAGGCGAACGACTCAAAGTTAGTTCGCCCCAAGGTCGATTCGAAGCGGGCTCTAAATTGCTTTCCGGAAAAAACCTTAGAACGGTCGAGGCCCACGGAAAGCATCTTTATTATTATTTTTCAAGCGAACTTGTCCTGCACGTCCACCTTGGGTTGTATGGCAAGTTTCGATTGCATCAGTCTCCTCCACCCGAGCCGCGTGGTGCTGTACGAGTTCGATTCGTTGGCAAAACACACACGTTGGACCTGAATGGCCCGAATCAATGTGAAATTCTCGGCTCGAAACAGGTTCGCGACTCCAAGTCAAAGCTAGGCGAAGACCCTCTCCGTTCCGACGCCGATCCCGAGCGAGTTTGGACGCGAATGCAGAAGAGCAAAAAGCCTATAGGTCAGTTGCTTCTCGACCAGTCGATCGTCGCGGGAATCGGGAACATCTATCGAGCCGAGATCCTTTTCTTATTGAAGATTCATCCATTACGACCAAGCTGTTCGCTCGCGCGAGACGAGTTCGATGACCTTTGGAAAACAACCCTTCGATTGCTGGCCGTTGGAGTCAAGTACAATCGCATTATCACGGTAGATCGTGACGGAACGGACAAACCGCTTAGCCGACTGAATTCGGACGAGCGGCTTATGATTTACAAGAAAGAACGATGCCCCCGGTGCCAATCGAGGACTGAGGCGTGGTCGTTAGGCAATAGGCAAATGTTCGCTTGCTCGGTTTGTCAGCTTTAGGAGTTGTTGACAGTATGAACTACTTCCGAGATGACAGTCGATCTTCGAGCAACCGAATCAATTTTTGACCTCGCACATCCTCAACGCCCTGAAGAAAAGTCAACCTCGAGAATCTCGTTCGTCTTAGCGGAGGGCATGCCTCCTAAAGTGATCATCCTGGTTGACACAACTCGCCATGTTTTGATGCTCGCCCACTTTGCTGTTCCCCCTTCTGTAGCGATCGAAGCTACGAGAAGTTCACTGGCCGACGAAGGTTCGTTTGCCGCAGTTACTGAGTCGACGGCCGCGATCCATATCCACAACCATGCGAAACAGAGAGCTTTACAAGGCAAAGTAAACATCGTGTGGCCCGCTACAAAATAGGAATTCAGCACAGCAGGAGTATATAGCGTTTAGAAAAGCAGAAAGGGACGCGGGGCTTTCCATCAGCCTACAGTGAACTGTTCTCAAAGTCTTGTCCGCAAACTCGACCAGATATCCTGGCGTTGCGAGTCAAGTAAGCAGAACAGGAGAATGTTCATGTTGGATATAGTTGATACAGCAGTCGGTGCAGGTACTTTCAAGACTCTTGCTGCCGCACTTGGTGCCGCTGGTTTGGTGGACACGCTGAAGAGCGCCGGTCCTTTCACCGTGTTTGCCCCTACGGATGATGCGTTCGCCAAGTTGCCTGCCGGAACTGTCGAAAGCCTGCTTCTACCAGAGAATAAAGGCAAATTGGCGGGAATCCTTACGCATCATGTGGTCGCTGGGAGAGTGACTGCAGCCGATGTGATGAAGCTGACGACCGCCACAACGGTCGCTAGCAAGCCGATCAAGATTTCAGTTAGGGAGGGCAAAGTCATGATTGACGACGCAACCGTTACTGCCGCTGATATTCATTGCACCAACGGCGTTGTGCACGTCGTCGATTCAGTAATTTTGCCAAATTAAATCTTGGTCAAAGCCAATATACGATAGATCGAAACTTAGTGCAGCTTAGATTTCTATTTCAACACTAGCCCAAATTTCGGGTTGGTGTTGAAAGTTCAACACTTTTCCCGATAGGCGAGTACATGAATGTTTCACAACTCAAGCAACTTTCGACGCTTTGCTTTTTTCTAGGATTCGCGTCCATTATTGGCTCAATCGCCATTTGGTTTTTAACAGGCGGTGATGGTGCTGAGGCGAAAGCACATGCCGAAAGGTTTGGGATCTTTGTAGGACTTTGGGCACCTACTTTTTTCGCGCTCTCCGCCAGACTGAAACAATCCGCTGGCACTAGCAAGCCATAGGCAAATGGACAGGAAGCAGGCTAACACTGGAGGTTCGGGTCAGACGAGCAACGATTAAGAAATAGCCAATCGCCTTGACTCGAAGAGTAAAAATCACAGAAACGGTTTGTACTAATCGGTCACTCGTTTCATGATCCTTTTTGATCAGGGCATCGGAAACGATTTACTTGAGAGTCTCGAAGTGCAACGTGTTTGGTCTTTCGACCAGCAGTTCGTGCTCGCCAAAGTCGGAATGACGACGGTTTCATTTCAGCTCGCATGAGCTTGATCACGTCACCGGCTGTCAGGCCAAACTGGGTTTGAATCGCATCGAATGCGGTTCGGTCCTCCCACGCCATTTGAATGATGCGGTCAATATCTGCAGTTGTTAGCGACATGTTTCTCAACTCAACGGATTTTGTTTTTGGCGATGATTCCGGTTGGATCTGATTTCCCGACCGAGTGCGTCTTGACGACAAATCGGCTGGCGGGATGCACGCGACCGCAAACAATTGTACTGTAGCCGCTGGGCTAGGCTCTTGAGGAAGTTAGGGCGAGTACATCCACGAGCTATTAATAATTCAGAGGTTGACACAACTCTCTGATCGCCGGTGCTTTGAACGACAAAATACTCGAACTGACAGCATTTTTCTACTCGCACTCAGCCACAGGCGGTACTCTTACTCGACTATGGCTCCCGATTGAGTACGAGTACGAGAACCGTTTCACTGAGTACGAGTACGATTTTGAGACGATCAATATCGGCGATTAGCGAGACGTTTCTAAAATTTTTAGGGGGCCATGTTTTAGTGCACGCACGCCTCGTCCGCACAAACTTAGAGTTTGCGGTCCGGACGCGCGTTCACCAACCCTAATGAGCGGCACGGCGCTAGCCCAATGCCACTTACTTTCATTCTATGGGGGGGGGCGTTGGGCTGTCCGGGGTTGTTTTTTTTCGCAGTGATTTCTGAAACTTGGTAGTTTTAGGTCGTCTCGGGTGAGCTTGTCGAGGTTATTCACGCGGCTTCTTTCGATTGGGATGCTTTCGTTTTCCTGCACGGAGCAAAGCCCGGGAGTACAATTCGAGCCAATCTGTGACGCTTCGGGGTTCCTTAAGAAGTAGACCTGATCGGAACGTTGTCCACACGCCCTTA
>JANMGV010000161.1:0-26531 GCA_031374825.1 Pirellulaceae bacterium | reverse complement strand
TGGGCTGTTCAAACATTGGGCTTGACTCGATGAATTGATATTGGTGACCGAGGGCATTTCTTGTCAAATGGCTTTTTCCGAATCGGACTACTTTTAAGGATCATTGCCATGCCCGCAGTTTCTCTGGATGCGTCGACTTCGCCCACTCGGAAAATTACTCGGCTGACGGAAAGTCGCGATCGTTGGAAGCAAAAATACAAGCTGCTGATGATCCGTTGCCGAGTGCTGGAGAACCAAGTGCGGGCAGTTGAAGCGAGTCGTGATCGTTGGCGCCAGATGGCCCAGCAGGCTAATACGGGTTCTCAAAAAAACGCTCCACCGTCCCCCCATCATCCGAGACTCCTTCTGGCCAGATGAGCCTCTCGCAGCACAACGCAATCGGTTGCTGCTTGAATGAGCGTTACTTTCCAGGGGCCACCTTCCCTCTGGCCTTGGTATTGATGGCGGTGCTGCTGATGCTTCGCGCCGCGACCAGTTTGCGGGCCGCAGCTACTGCGATTGAAATCAGCGAACAGGTTTATCGCAATCGCTTATTGGCAGGTCCGACTCATAATACGGTTCGTAATTATTTGCTCCGTTTGGGACTTTACGAACTGTCTCGCGCCAAGGCCGTGTTGAACGATTGGGTTTGGATCGTCGATCACACCATCCAAGTCGGAAACCAGTTGTGTCTGGTCGTTTTGGGAATCGCTTTGTCGCATTTCCAGCGACTTGGGCGACCGCTGCAATGTCAGGATATGCAGGTGCTGGAGCTATTGCCGATGGAGAAGTCCAACGGTCAGATCATGGCCCAACATTTTGCCACGTTGGCCGATCGCTATGGCCAACCTGTGGCGATCGTAAGCGATGAAGGCTCCGATATTCAAGGTGGATTTGCGACGTTTGGTCAAGATCAACCGAGTCCGGTTCGTTGCCGCGATATCGTTCACAAGATGTCGCGACTGATCAAACGGATTCTCGACCGCTGCGTCAAATGGAGTGCCTATCGAACGGCTTGTTGCGGCAGTGGCAACCGGCTTCGCCAATCGTCCCTTGCACACCTTTGTCCGCCCAAGCCCAAGACAAAGGCTCGACACATGAACCTGAATCCAGAGATTCAGTGGGGAGTGAGTATGTTGGAACTTCTTGATGGGATAGAAGCGAACAAAAACTATGATTTACAACAACGTCAACGTCTCAGTGAAGCAGTGGGATGGCTGAAGGATTATCGCCAAGAGCTGGCGGCATGGGCGGAGTTGATGTTGCTCAGTGAGGTGACTTGTGAAGTGGTTCGTCGAGCTGGCTATCAGGAGTCGATCGTCGATCAGGTGAAGCATTCGCTGCCCCCAGCACAGAGCTCAATGGCTTCCGAGTTGATCGAGAAGACACTGGAATTTTTGCAGGTCCAACAGTCGGCATGTGTACCCTCTTTAGGTCCGCTTCCCGGTAGCAGCGAAGTGATCGAATCGCTGTTTGGGAAGGGTAAGCGATTGGAGGGACAACAAAGTCGCAGTGGGTTCACAGCACAATTGTTGTCGATGGCAGCGTGCGTATGTGAACCGACCGAAGAGCTCCTGGTAGAGGCGTTCAAGTGTGTCGGCATCAAGCATGTCGAGCAATGGCAGGCAAACATGCTTGGCCCTAGCGTGCAGTCTCGCCGTCGTCGTGATCTAGGTCGCCGTGCCAGCCAGAAAACTGCGCAAACCACCGGTCCATGAAACCCCAATGTTTGAACAGCCCAGGGTTGGCCGTGGTCAGTCCAGCCGATCGATTGACGCAAAATGCGAGTTAAGGCGAGTGGTAAAAGATTGTTGGTTATCGTGCTGGTCATGATCGGTCGTTTGGAAGGTGAGCTGGTTTTTAGAGGAAATCGGGGCGGCTGAGGCGTGTGCAGGGGGATGAACGATTGGGGACAATCGTTCGACAATGGAGTTGCTGGGGCACGAAGACGTCCGGACAACGATGATTTACCTGCACGTGATGAACAAGCCCGGCTTGGCCGTAAAGAGTCCGGCAGATCACTTGACACAAAATGCGAGTTGAGGCGAGCGGCAATAAATTGTCATCGTGATCGTCATGATCGGTCGTTTGGAAGGTGAGCTGGTTTTTAGACGAAATCGGGGCGGCGTGGGCGGGGGGATGAACGATTGGGGACAATCGTTCTACACTGGGGATGATTGGGCATAAAGATGTCCGGACAACGATGATTTACCTGCACGTGATGAACAAGCCAGGATTGGCCGTGAAGAGTCCGGCAGATAAGTTGACACAAAATGCGAGTTGAGGCGAGCGGCAATAAATTGTCATCGTGATCGACATGATCGGTCGTTTGGAAAATGAGTTGGTTTTTAGACGAAATCGGCGCGGCTTGGGAGGGGGGATGAACGATTGGGGACAATCGTTCTACACTGGGGATGATTGGGCATAAAGATGTCCGGACAACGATGATTTATTTGCATGTGAAGTCCAACCCTGGGTTGGCTGTGGTCAGTCCGGCAGATCGATTGATGCAAAATGCGAGTTAAGGCGGGCGGCAAAAGATTGTTGGTTATCGTGCTGGCTAAATCGGTCGTTGGGTTGGTTTTTAGACGAAAGCTGGGCGGCTGGGGCAGGGGCGTGAACGATTGAGGACAATCGTTCTACACTGGGGCAACTGGGTTGGCCGTGGTCAGTCCAGCTGATCGATTGACGCAAAATGCGAGTTAAGGCGAGCGGCGATAAATTGACATCGTGCTGGCCATGATAGGTCGTTGGGTTGGTGAGTTGGTTTTTTAGACGAAATCGGGGCGACTGGGCAGGGGGATGAACGATTGAGGACAATCGTTCTACACTGAGTGCCGGGGCGGGAACGATTGGGGACAATCGTTCTACAATGGGATGCAGGGGGATCCTGAAACCATGGACGAATTGTGTGGACAAACTTGGGAGACTTAGTCGCCTTTGCCTAGTCGCTTGAAATACGCTTCGATGACTTCGCGATAGTGCGACGGCAGGTCCTTGGTGATGTTCTGCAGGGCTTCTTGGCGCTGTGCTGGTGGCAGATTCCCCCAGCCGCTTTTGTTGCCAATATCTTTGGGTGCAACGTCGCCTGGTCCTGTATTCCCGGCAGGCATGCTTGTGTCCATCGGTTTTCCTTGCGACTGCTGGGCATCTTGAGGCTTTTGGGACATCTGCTGTTGTTGTTGAAGCTGTTGTTCGATCTGTTCGATCACTTTCTCAAGCTTCTTTACGATTTCGTTTTCCTCGGTTTGCACTTTGTTTCCTGCGCGGCCCAAAGCCAAACGTCGTTCGACGTCCTTCATCAAACGTGAAACTTCATCCAGAGAATCTTCCTTCAACGGCTCAATATCGCTCCTCATCAGTCGTGCAGTAACCGCAAAGCGAGTTGGCAGTTCACTTTCGCGCTCGAGCAGTCGATCCAAGTTGGCGATGCAATCATCTCGTTGGAGCAAATGGTGACTGCAGATGGCTCGATAGAACATGAGTGTGGAGGGATCAACGACAGTTTTCTCGTCGAGTGTCGCGAGAATAGCCGAAGCTTCATCGAACAGTTGGCTTTGCGTGAGGTGCCTGCCAACGGCCAATTTAATATTGTCTTGGAGCCAGCCCGGGATCTTGGAATCCATCCAAGTCAAATCCGACAAGTTCGCCGAATCTCCGGCAACCGTCGCTCCGTTCAATTTCGTCAAGAACTGCGAGACGCGTGGATCTACCATGGCCGAAATCGCCAAGACGTGATCCAGCATTTGAGGGCCCGGTTCCTTGGGCATCGCCGAAACCCAGGCTTGCTCGATCGAAGCCCGCTGATCGGGCGATACTTGATTCAAATCCAGATAGCTTCGAAGCTGCTCACCGGTTAAGCCAATGTCAGTCCACGTCCAACTGGCTTCCTTTCGCAATTCCGGGTTGGCATCTTCGCCCCATCCCACGCCAGAGAACGACAGCAATAGAATCAGCCCGCAGAGAGATTGAGTAAGCGTGATCCTATATGACATCGCAACCTCGTTTTCTAACTTTCGAAACAGCCGCTCAAGATCCGCACTCCAAAGATTTCAAGCACATATATTGGAGTACCAATCGTTCACTTAGTTCCGAAGGCAATGTTCTACTGTAAAAGCCGAGTTCAACTTGCGAGAGCGATTTCAATTCCATTTCTAAACAAACTCAGATTCGAAATTGCTCTGGTATTACAAGTTTATCCTTTTTGGGAGTCTCGAGGAAAGCTTCATTAGGAATATTTCCATAAAGATTTCGCGGGATTAACAAAATTGATGCAAAGAGCCGCTTGTGCTAACCGACTCGATTAGGCCGGTTGAAACGACTATTGCTCTTGCGCTTTGAGGACGATATTGCGGGTGATTTCTTTTATTTTGTCCTGTCGGGCTGCCAGCTCCTTTAGCTGCGATTGAAGCTCGACAGTTGTAGCTTGACCGATGTCCGCGTCGCCCGCAGCAATCTGTTTGGCCAGCCGTTGCGTTCGATTATTGATTCGGACTTGCAATGTTTTTACCAAACGCAGTTCGGCGAGAGCATCGACCAGCGGTTGATCGGCAGGGGACTGGCCAGCTTGCTGCTGTTGTTGTTGCTGTTGTTGTTTCTTTTTTTCCTGATCCTTTTGAGCTTTGGAAAGCGCCTCGATCATTTCCTCCAGCGCGGCGACGATGTCTTCTTCGGTGGCGATCGTCGAGTCGGAGACGTCGGACTTGGAAAGTCTTTCCGTGACCGATTCAACGTCAAGCAGGATTTGCTCGACCACTTGCGGGAACGCATCGCTGGACCCTTCTTCTTTGAGAAGGAGCATTGCACGTTGGCCTTCGACAAGTATTTTGCGTTCTTCCAAAGACAATTTGCTGGCACCAATTTCTACTTGCCTATCGCGAGCATCCCCAGTCAGGGCGTCCAGCTTTTTGGTTTCTTCTAGCACGATCGTTTGCATTTCGAGCATTTTTCGAAATCGACTTTCCAAGGCCGCTAGCGAGCGGTCAATTTCCTCTTCGCGTAGCTGCCGAAGAACTTTCTCTAAATCCTCAACGGCTTTTGCAAGTTCCTTTTCCGCATTCCGCTGCTCTTCAACGGCGTCTTTTCGGTTTGCCTCGTCAAGCTTTTTCTCGGCAGCTTTCATTTTTTCGCGGGCTGCCTCCACGCGTTTTTGAGCCTGTTGCTCAGGAGATTTTGGTTGCTGCTGCTGCGCGTCTGACGACTGCTGTTCCTGCTGCTCGTTTTGGGAAGGCTGGCTTTGACCGGGAGGTTGTTTGGAAGGTTCGCCTTGCGAATTCTCGGAGGGCTTTGCATTCTGATCCGAGGGTGGCTGATCGGACTTTTGCGGTTGATTCGGATCGGATGGGTTTTGTTCGGACGGGTTTTGTTCGGAGGGAGCATTATCCTTGGGCGTTTGCTCTGGTGGGTCTTGCTTTGATGGATCTTGCTCTGACGGTTCTTTCGTTGGATCGGATTTTGGTTCAACCGGCTTTTCGCTAGGATCGCTTGGCGCTTTGGGACCGTCCGTTTGATTAGGTTTTTTCGGATCCTTTGAATCCGGGTTCTTGTTTGAATTCGATTGATTATTCTGTTCGGAAGTTTCGTCCGGGTTCAACTCTTTGGCCAGCGCGTTTTCTAATTCGGACGTTTGCTCTTCAACATTCCCCTGATCTTTTTTCGCTTGATCCATGTCGGCACCGTTCTCGGTGCGTCCTCGGAGCGACTTCTGCAATCGCTCGATTCGCTTGATGTCTTTGATCAATTGCTGGATTCGTTCTCGTTCTTCGCGAACGCGTTCATGTCGGTTCTCGCTTTGAAGCAACTCAAGCAACTTTGCAAGACTGTCCCGTGACGCTTGCTGTTCTTGCAGGGCTCGCGTGAATTGTTTCTGGCTGAGTAAATCCGAAGCTTGGCTCATGCGTTGCAACGTCGCTAGTTCTTTACTGAGCTTCGCGGCTTGTTGAAGCAATCCGGAACGGGATGGGTTGGTTGAGGATTCGAGTTCGGACATACGCAGGAAAAGCTCTTCCATCTTGGCGAACTGTTCGGCCAGAAGTTTCTGCTGTTGTGCCAATTCGGATTGAGCTGCAGCAGATGGCGGTGGCGTCAAGTTATCTTGAGCATTCCCAACGCGCGCCAAACCACTTACAACCGTGGCGATGAGCAGCATTACGCGAAGATATCTTGAGCAATCGAGCTTTGCCATCGCAGGGAAATTTATCACGCCACGCTCCCTAAGCTTTACGAAAGTCGGGCTTTGCAACTTGCAAAGATTGGGGTTAGGCAAGTGAACCGCATTTGGAATAGTCATAATACATTGCCTCGCTCAGCCCGTTTTTAGGATGCATGGATTGCGAACGAATATATCCGTGCCCTATTTAAATAGATCGAGAACTTGCTTTTTCTGCTCGTCTTTGGTCTTTTTCAAAAGTTCGTCTTGTTGATCCATTATCCCGCGAACCATATCGATAATCTCGTTGAAATCCTGGATATCCACCATGTTCTTAAGTATTTCCTGCAGACTCAAAAGCACTTCGTCGGTCATTTGAATATTGCCGGTGATGCGATTGCCCACGCCAACTTGACTGGCAACTACGTTTTCGAGATCTTTGAGATTTCGAGAAAGCTGAGGGAACGGACCGGCCACGAGAACCGCGATGGGCTGACGAATTTTTTCCTCAAGACGCTGCTGGCGGTCTGTGCTGTCGACGCGGTTATTCACAAGTTCTTGGTGAATCTGGCCAATCTCTTTTTCGATACCTTTCAGCTCGGCAAACGATTTATCGGCTTGCATCGAACTTTGCTGTGCACGCAACTGCTGCATACGTGCTGCGCGGAGGATATCCGAATCCGCTCCTTCAACTTGGCTTTCCTTGGCCGGTTCTTGCGATGCGATAGTGAAATTCGTTGTGCCGACGGATTTCGTCTTTGCCTCATTTTCGGCGCTTTGCATCTTTTCCAGTAGCTCACGCATCTGCGTCAGTTCGCTAATCATCAACTCCAATCGCGAACGCATCGCGAACTCGCGTTTCTCAAGCAAAATCAACAAAGCGTCTGGCGTCACGACGCTTAGGGTTAAAGGCACACTTTGGTTTTTATGCCCAGGCTGCGACAAGTCAAAGTAATCGTCAGTCGACAAATTGAGGGAAAGCGACTTGCCAACCGCAACAGACAACCGGCCTTGTTCATTCAGATCCCGCAGGTCGATCGTCATCTCGGCTTGGCCTTTCGGCGCGGTTTCCAAAGGAATAACGAGCGATGTGTCCTGTTCCATACGCAATTCTAACGAGCCACTTCGGACACCATGATCGTCATCAAATTTGGCTTGGATCGGCAGCATTGCAATTGGAGTAATCGCGTTCCCGATTCCTTTGGCTAACAAGTCGGACGTTGGCAATTGGTCGATCAGAACCGAGAGGACATATTGCTGAATGCGGTCACTGCAAAGATTGTCCTGGTCCCATAAACGGAACTCGACCAAATGATTCTCTTGAACTTGTCCCAGCGGAATCTCGAATTCTGAACCGCTGGTTTCAAGCGATCCCAATTGCAACGCAGAGGTGTCTGGCTGTCCGCTGGCCGTGATGCCATATTCGACTTTCTCCAACAGCTTATTCGCGGTTCCTATTAATGTTACGTTGCTGCCCTGGGGAATGCGCATTCCATTCTGGTAGGTGAGTATTTCTGTTTCGGAACGATTGTCGGTCGCCTTCAGGTACTCAGGATAATCCACACGTAATTGAAGTTGCGTGATAAGTGGACTTTCTACAACTTGAATGGAGTATCCCGATAGTCGCATGTCGCCGGCCAAGACCGATAGATCGATGTCCTGATCGATGGAATCGAACGGAGGCCCGTCCAAAGTGAACTTTTGCCAACCATCTTCAGGAAGTGGCAACCTTCGCATTTTGGCTCGTCCCATTGCACCGTCGGCCAAATGATAATTCACCGCGCACTGTTCTGGGACTATTTTGCTGGTGCTTGCCGATACGCGAAAAATTCCCTCTCGGCTTTTGGGAACTTTTACGATATTTTCCCGAAACGGTTGAAGGAAACGGGAACGGTCCAGTTGCCCTGTGAAAGCTGGAATTTCCATTTCGATACCATCGGCGCGAATGAGTGTGCTTCGCGGCCAAGCCACATTCGACAAAGCAAAAAAACGATTCGCCCACAGCGCCGTCCATCCGGGGTTCCCAAGCGTTAGGCCAAGGCTACCGAGCAAGATGAACGCCAAACTAGTCCATTGAGTGCGAAGCCGAAACCAATTAAGAACTTTCGCTACATCGATATTTTCGGCAGTTTTTTCTGCGTGCTCGGCCGCCAGCGCAAACATCGAATCACCCAAGTCACGTTCCGACTCGGGCGTATCGATCGGCGCGGAATGGTAATCGACCGTGGTAACCAAACTGCTTTTGAATGCTGGATATTTTCGTTCGATGAGGAGTGCAAGCGACTTATCCGGCCACGAAACAAAGAGTTTGCGAATTCCGAAGCGATACAAGATGTAGAGACTGCCGACCGCGGTCAAAAACAACATGACCGCGCGTGCGGATTGAGGCGACTCCGATGCGCCGAAAGTGATCGGCGCGTAGTCCAGTAACCCAAAGCACCAGAAGCAAACTGCGATAAACGAAAGTAGAGCGATGACAAGCTGCGATAGGACATAGCGTCGAATAAGCCCACGTAGGCGGTCCAATTGCTGGCGTATCGCTGTACCCAAAGGCATTCGTTTGTTTACCGTCGGACCGCTCATTTGTGTTTACTAAGTTTCAATTCTGTCTTGGTACAATTTGTTTGGTTTACTCTTTAGATATTCTCTAGGCCAAACGACTCAATCGCCGAATCAGCCACTCCAAGGACAAAGCCCCACCGATCAATGCCATCAACATCGTCATCAAACGTTGTTGGAACTCGCGGTCGGGAGCGCCTGGCAAGTAATTGACTTGATCTTGCGGCACAATCTCCTGAACCAACGGTGCAGGCTCATTGTTACTGGATTTTGCTGCTCGATCCATTCCAATGTAATATTTTCCCTTCGTCTTGTTAGCAATTTCGCTCAGAAGCGAATCATTTCTCTGTCCGCGCTGGACTTCACGGGCTGGCACGCGGACGGTCGTTTGCTGGCTAAGCAGTTCGTTATCGGCTAGGCCACCTATCGTCAACTCGACTGTATACGTTCCGGTCTGCTTGGCGAAGAATGTTCCAACGTATACGCCGGGTTGGGTCGGATCTTGAACGGGAGCCAAAGTTAGCGGAGTTCGTCGCTGTTGCGGGTCAACTAATTTGGCTTCGACGCTAGGCTCGATCAGAGGCTGAAACTGGCTGTCTCGCAATACTGCGCGAACCACGATTTGCTCGCCAACAAGTGCTTCCTCTTTATCCAACAATAGCATCCCGCGATCCGAATCTCGCAACAATCGACCTTGCCCGACCCAGCGTGCGAGTTTGGTGTAGTAGGTGTCGAAATTGGATTCACCAAATTGCCGGAGGCGCCAGAACTCGCCGCTTCCTTGGAACACGACGCGGCCTGCTCCGTAAAAATGGCTGGCAAGAAAAATTGGAAACTCACCGTCAAAAGTCGCTGATGGGTCGGAGAAATACGCAAGCGGCAAAGCACCTGGTTTTGGATCGTAACAAGCGTAGAAACTATAAACGCCGGGAAAGGACTCCCATACCGATTGGCTGGCTTCGGGAGTATCTGAAACCATGAGGAAATCCGTCCGAGTTCCATCGGGAGTGAATTTCAAAGGCCACGCCGTTTCACCTTCGAATCGTCCCATGTTGATCATCCTCGTTCCGCGTGAATTGAGTACGACGGGAGCCAAGCCTCGCAACAATTCAGCTCGGCGATCACCATTTCCTTCGGTACCTGTCCAACGCGGTGTCGCAACAGGACCCGCAATAATCACTAAACCGCCAGCTTGTTCGCTGACCCATCGTTCCAAGGCTTCGACTTGCGAAGTATCCAACGACATCCAGTCCGCGTCGAAAGCAATAACGCAATCGTATTCGGACATCTCAACCAACGTGCGAGGGAATTCGTCAAGCAACTTATCGGCTTCTTGCGAAAGTCCGGGTTTTCCCGTCTGCAACAGGACGTGCGATTCGACGGTTTGATCGCGATACAGCAAGTTGCGAACGAATTGATACTCGCGTGTTGGTCCTCCGGCGATGACAAGAACTTTGGAATTGGCATCCACGACACGAACCAGCGTATCCATTGCGTTGTCGAGTGCATTGGTGTCGGTCCCGGAAGGCAAGAGTTTGATTTCATAGACCCAATCGCCGACTTTGCGAGGTTCAACGTCGAACTGAACCGGCAACAATTGACCGTCGCTGCTCAGCGTCACTTGCGTTTCTTCCTCGATTGTCAAATCCGATGCGTTACCGCCTTTCGCACTACTGCGAAGCTGTACCGTCGCTTTTGCTTCTTTCTGACCGGTCGCTTGAAGCAGCGCGCTCAAGCGAAATCGATCGCCGGGGTAGACGCGTTTGGGTGCGTCGACATCGACGACGCGAATGTTCGCGGGATCTTGGTCTGAGCCAAGTCCAATGGGATAAAAAGCAATGTTGGAAAGTGCCGCTTCGGAAATGGCCGCTGCGGGATCGACTCCCGCGTTGTTTTGACCGTCGGTAACTAAGACCACGCCCGCCAGCGGTGCGCCACGCTCTAACTCCAGCAATGATTTCATTGCATCGCCGATCCTCGACTCTGAACCGTTGGCAGTCAGTAGATCCGCCCAGTTCATTGCTTGAGGTTGCTTAACTTCGGTCTGCTTTACGGCAGTTGGATCCACCGCTGTAGTGGCCCAGCCAGCATCGTATCGTGATGCCCACAAGCTTTGCCAAGGAAGGTCGGTAGCTCGCAGCACCGAAACGGAAATAAGTACTACGGAAATAATCGAGCCTACAACACCGACCAAGCTCAAATATGCCCACGAGTCGTTGATGATTCCGCTCAACCTTCCCCCCAAGAACACGGCCAACATCAACAGGCTGACCACGCCGACGATACTACCCAGCCAAGCGACATTGGAAGTCCATCGCCAAACGCTTTCTAGTTGCACTCTTCCCGACGCCGACGCCACGTCCTGCGAACTTGGTTTCTCGAATGATGCGACAGGCGTGGGACGAGATAGCTGATCGAATCGGTATACCGTGACGTCATGACGTTCCATCAAGTCCGCAATCACGGGCGTCTCGGTCAGATTGCGTACGACAGAAGCAATGCGAGAATCCGGCGAATCTTGCTCGGACGCCAAGGACATGCTCAACGAAGTATCGACGAGCACCGCTACGCGAGAATTTCTCGTTATCCGTTGCTCCGCACGTTTTTGAATATCGAAAAAGAAAACGAAGATGCCAATCAACGCCGTGAGTCGCAAGAAGAGTAATGCCAGCCCGAGACTCTTTGGCAGTTCCACCCAGTCTTTGCGATACCAAAATACGACGTAGGAAATGATGGACAGGATGACAGCCAGTAGGACAATCCAATGCCACCATTGATCGAGCCTTTGCAAGCTCGCAAATTCATAAATCACGCGAGACTCGACGCCTGCCTGTGCGGATGCGTTCATAAACCACCTCGTTGAGTCACGCGTGGCAAATGAAAACTTGTGCTCCAAGCCATGAATTGCTCAAAAAGCAACAGCAACAAAAGCAATCCCATCAACGTCGAAGTGCTGCTCGACAGATTCGTCGCCATACTCGTCGCAGTCACTGATTCCGCAGTGCGATATTTTACGTTGACCGGTCGCAAGTTCTGTAAAAGCTCCGACGACTCAATCTTGGTGAGATCACCTTCTATCGGCGAAACGTTGTGAGCGAAATTAAAAGCTTGCCGATCACCTTGCAGACGGGTTGCCCAAAACTCAAAGACACCCGCACTCGTTGCGGCTCGATAAAACTCCTCGGTCTGCTGTGCCGCGTCGGGCTCTAGGGAGACAGAAAATTCCGATTTGCCATCATCCTTGGCGATTACATCCAACTGAATGCGCTGAGCTGTTTTGGTTCCAGACAGCAAGATATTGACTTCGGGCAAATACTCTCTGGACGACAAAGGTAATTGGATTGGGGTTCCGACACGTTCGTTGGTCGCTTCTCGGCGAAACGATCCTAGGTAGCCAATCATCTTTAAGGTTGCAACGACGAAGGTTGGATCTTGTGGCCAATTACTCCACGACGTTTCAAATGCCGTCAACAAGACGATCACGCGTCCTTTACCAAAGGGTGCGTCAATCATAAACGGTGCATTATTCCTCAGCTTGGCTGCGACACGTGCATCCGATCTCATTTCCCATGCCTGCGTGCCAGCTTCACCGCTAACGACCGGAATGTAACGGCTAACACGAACGGATTGAAACGGGGAATTGCTTAGGCCGAGCAGCGATTGAAACACAGGATGGTTCTCTGCGATGATGTCCACACTGCCTTCTTCGCCACTCGGGGGCAAGTCCACTGGCTCGATCAATTTCGCCGGCATAAGCCCTTTACCATCGCGGTACCAGTTATCGGCAAAAGCGAGGTAGTCGATTGCCGTTAGCCGCGAACCGGGGATGATTGCCAAACCACCTCCCGCATCGACATAAGTTTCCAAATTGGCCATCGCTCGTGCATCAAGCCGACCGACATTCATCAGCACGATCGCCGAGTACTTTTCAAGCTCACTTGGCTGGCAGTCGCGCAAGAATGAAACATCTTCGCGAGGCACCAAGAACCCTGTCTTGGCAGATGAGCCGGGATTCAGAACGCTTTCGAGATAGAACGCCGTTCTTTGCTCCGGGTCCGCGTCGACCAAGAGTACGGGCTGGCCGTCACTGATCTTCAAGACACACGACGCCGTGTTGTCGGCAGCCAAACTATCGGCGGGTAACTCAGCACGAACAACTTGCGATGCAGCTTGGGAAAATACCACTTGCGTCTGGCGAGTCGCAGTTTCTCCGGGGGCAATTTGATCGACGACAATCGACGGTAATTCTGTAGCTTCGCCTGAAAATGGCGAATCCAGTTTTGGGGCAATTTGAGAGCCACCATAATTGATCGCCGTCAAACGAACTTGCACGTTGCGGGCCGGAGAACTCCCGTTATTACGCACGACAACGCGAACGAATGTTGGAATGCCCGACGCCAGTACTTCTTGTTCAGGTTGAATATCGACGAGCGTTAGATTCTGGTGCTGAGCGTTAACGCAATCGATTAATTGGATTTGCGCTCCTTGAGTGTTCAACTGGGCCAGCGTCGTTTTGATCGCTTCGGGTTGACTCCAATCTTTCTTTCGGAAATCGCTCACCAAGTAGACAACTGTTTGCTCCAACGCAGCCGACTGGATCAGCGGCTGAATGAGTTTGAGGGAGCCTTCGCAATTGACTTCGAGCGATGTCGGCGTGGTTGTGTTTAATCGTTCAAGCAACGGTTGCGGATCGGAGGGAACTGTTCGAGCGAGTAAGTCAGCGACCGAATCCACGCTGGTAACGGATTTCATATCGCCGATTGCCGATTTGCTTGACTCGGCTTTTTCGTTCGATTCATTTTTATTGCTCGAATCCGGTTGTTTTGTCGCTTCGCCGTCTGCTTTGACGCGTTCGCCGCCCAAGCCCGCTCGACTCCAACGCAACAAGGTAACTTGGTGCAAACCGCGATCGTCCGATACTGTTCTTAACAATCCAGCGATAGCGGTGAGACCATTCTGATAAGCCGAAATTCCGGAAGCTTCATCAGCCATTGAATAGCTGTCGTCGAGCAAGATGTAATGATGCGTAACATTGCGGCCCAAGATGGCCATCAGTCGTGACCCGCTGACCCAATGAGCCAACATGGCGACCAAGACGGCCATCACCGCCATGCGCGACAGCAGCAGCAGTGCCTGTTTCAGCCAAACCCATTTGCGATGCTTGCGGTAACTTTCCAGCAAGAACTCCATCGCAGCCCAAGGTTGTCGGCGATGGCGCAGCAAATTGATCAAGTGCACCAGCAATGGCACCAAGACCAACAGGAAGCCCCAGGCGAGCGACGGGAAAACAAATTGCATCAACGAATCCTTTCTAGACGTTATCGTCGCTGCATGTGAGCTTGTCTAGCAGCCAAGTAAGCCGATAACACTGCATCCATAGGTTCGCTAGTTCGCACCAATCGATAATCCGCTGCAAAACTAGCGCAAGTTCGGCGTACGTCGTGAAGGAATCGCTCCACCGCTTCCAGATATCCGGCGCGCAATGCACGTGGATTGCATGCCAGTGCTGCGGGCAATTCCATTCCCTCGAAACGCAGTGGATCACTGAACGGGAAATCAAGCTCGTCGTCGTCCATCACATGCAAGATCATCAGATCATGGCCAGCTTGTCGAAGTGCTCCAAGCCCTTTGAGATCTTTTAGATTGCAACCCAAAAAATCGGTGACGATCACCATCAATCCGCGTCTTGGAAATACATCGCGTGCTTCGGTCAGAACTCGGCCGAGATCTGTTGTACCGCTCGGTTTGGTTTGCTCCAAAGACTTAAAAATCGCGTTGAGATGCTGGCGATTGGATCGCCAAGGCAGACGCGTCTTGATCCGCTCGGAAAACGTTGCCAATCCTGCGGCATCCTGTTGCCGAATAATTAGATACGCCAAACAGCTTGCCAAGGTCGCCGCATAGTCAAATTTATTCAGCGGACCACGTCCATAGTTCATGCTCTCCGAACAGTCGACCATCAAGGTGCAGCGGAGGTTCGTATCCTCCTCATACTGCTTGATGTACAACCGATCCTGTCGTCCCCAGACTTTCCAGTCGATGTGCCGCAAGTCATCGCCTGGCACATAAGGACGATGCTGGACGAACTCGACGGACTGCCCAAAGTACGGACTGCGATGCATGCCGCTGAGGAAACCTTCCACGACATGATGCGCCCGCAACTCCATTCGCGATATGCGACGAATGGCTTCAGGATGCAAATATTCTTTGGAATCGGGCATCGCGTAGTAGCTCATCTTGGGCGGTAGGAGTGCAATCGATAATTCGTCCGACGACATCATCGGTGGTAATTCCGTCGCTTTCGGCGGCGAAATTTACCAAGAGGCGGTGTCGGAGAACAGGCTTGGCGAGGAATTTGACATCTTCGGGATCGACATGGGATCGACCCATCATAGCCGCACGAGCTTTCCCACCCAGAATCAAATACTGTACCGCACGAGGACCTGCACCCCAGCCGACTTGTTCCAAAACAAAATCGGGAGCACCGTCCTGTTTTACACGCGTTTGTCGAACAATGGCCAACGCATAGCGAATCACATTGTCGGACACTTCGATCTGCCGAACGGTTTGTTGCAATCGGAGGATGTCGGGACCGCTGAGAACCGCTTCGACCGATTCATCCATCAATCCTGTCGTCCGCCTCGCGACTTCGAACTCGTCTTTAAAAGTTGGATAATCAACCAAGACCTTGAGCATGAATCGGTCTTGTTGCGCTTCGGGCAGCGGGTAAGTGCCTTCTTGCTCGATTGGGTTCTGTGTTGCCAAGACAAAGAACGGATCGGACAGTTTGTGTCGTTGCCGTCCAACTGTAATTTGACGCTCCTGCATGGCTTCGAGCAAAGCAGCTTGCGTCTTTGGAGGAGTACGGTTGATTTCGTCGGCCAACACCACGTTTGCGAAAAGCGGTCCTTCCATAAACCGACGGTCGCGGGTGCCGGTCACTTTGTCCTCTTCGATGATTTCGGTACCCGTGATATCGGCGGGCATCAAGTCGGGCGTAAACTGAATGCGGCTGAAGCTCAGACTCATCGTCTTGGCGAGCGTGCTGATCAAAAGCGTTTTTGCTAATCCTGGGACGCCTTCTAAAAGGCAATGTCCGCGACTGAAAATACAGATCAGTAATTGATCGATAACTTCCTGTTGGCCGACAATCACTTTGGAAAGCTGATTTACTACTTTTTCCCGTGACTCCTGCAAATACCGAAGCTCGGCTTCGGCGGACTGACTGCTAGGCATTCAGCTTTTCCTTCTCTTTAGGTCCAAACAAAATGGTGAAATCGATTGGCAAGCACGTTGTCGATTCGTGAAATCGGCTAGCGATCGCCGGGAACTTGGGAATCTTCTATATTTCTTTCGGGTTGTGTTTTGAGCCACGTCTCCAATTCGTCGCGAGTCAAACAACCGATCTTACCAGGCGGCTGTACGGTTGAAGGTTGATCCGTCCACGATAATCGAACTTGCCGTCCTACAGCCCCTACATCAATACTATTCGAATCCAAGTTCGCTACAAAACTAAATGGACTGTCAGACAGTGTTCTGCCCATGTTATCCGAGTGATACACAAGTTTACCCGTTCGAACATCCACGACGTACATGCTCAAAATGCTTTCGGATGAAGCCGATTTTTCCGGTCGCCACATGACGCGACGCAACATCACCAATGCGGGTGTGCGACGTGACAAGTTACTCGGGATACCAACTCGCAAGGCTTCGATCGGTTCACTCCATGCGGGTTGACCGTCCTCGGTATTCAAAGCCATGATGGGACCGCTGACATCGATATATTGTTGCGGCGCTTTTAACGTCAACAGTGCATCTACAGCGTACAACGAACCAAATGGCAACAGAACGAGTCGATTCTCGAACTGCATCAAGCGAAGCTTATCTAAAGGGTGTTTACTCGGCTGGCCTTCGTAAACATATTCTTTGCCGGAAGTAAGATCCCAAGTATAAATCTTGCCGTCGGGCTGCCAAACTACAAAGAAATTGTTGGCTGATATCTCAGCAACGGAACGCTTGGGAAATTCTCTTTCCAGCAAAGTCTTCGATTGCTGCACATCCAGCAATTGAACTTTACCAGGTCGCAATGCGTCTTGAATACCAACGTCGAGCAACATGTTCGCGCCATTGGTTGCAAGCACATTCAGTTCGCCTTGCCATGGCGATTCTTCGATGATACTTCCATCGCGAATATCTAAAATTGTTCGTTTTCCGAGCGATGCATCTAGCACCGCCAACCGATTGCCGTCGACAGATCCCGCCACGTTGCGTGAAATTCCGGAACGCATCCACAATCGGTCGCCGCTTATCGGATCAAAAGCGACTATTTGATCGCGCATGCCAACGACCAACGCAGCACGCGTCAAACCCAGAATCGTAAATCCACGATTCGGCTTGATCATTTCCCTGCCCCAGCGATCTTTCTCTCCACGCAAATTGCTATTTCTATTGGGCGAAAAAGTTCCGCCTTCGTCAAACGACTGCCGCCAAAGTATTTCTTTGTCGGAACCATCATGCAGGGAATCGACCGCGACCAGTTCACCTGCTAACTCGATAAGAATCAAACTATCTAAAGTCCGAACGATGGCTGAATTAATACCACCCCGCGTTTTTTCGACTTGGCAGAAAATATGCTCCATCCCCATAGGACCGCTGAACAGGAATCCTTGGAGCGCAGTTTGTCCGATCCAGTCTTTCAATGCATCGCCACCGCAGTGGATCATCGGACAGAAACCCGTCCCATTGACATACAAGTCACGACCGTCCGATGGCGGCAGTTCGTCCGTTTCGACCTTGCCCTTCGGCCATTGATCGAGACCGCGCATCAACTGACGAGCGTTCTCCGGCAATTGTCCGCGTGAATTAAAATCGGGCCGTTCGAACGGATCCAGCTCAATCCGAGGAAAGTCATCTTCGCGGACAAACTCATCGTCGGAGACTGACAAATCGGAAATGCCATACTTGTCGGCCGCCAGAACCGCTGCGGTAGGACGCCCCGACATACGGTACAAACGTGTCAACGTCACCGCTGCTTGACGTGCAATCAGCGGCGCAGCTTGTTGGTCCGCTAAAATCAAGAGCAATCGCTCGGCTTCAAGCGTCTTGCCTGTTTCGAGCAGACTTTCGGCATAACGGAATCGCAATTCCTCGGAGCCCGGAAGGAACCCAAATACGTTTACAAAATCTTGAGGGAACGCGGACAGTCTGGTCGCGGCATCCATTCGCGGCTTGGCTAACTTCACCATCGCTTGCCGTTGTTCCTCGTTCGCTTTTTCAAAAATGCGTTGTGCTGTTACAAGCGTCCAGCGATCGATGTCGATGGACCAATTTTCACGCCACTGCACGAGATTCGCTCCGGTGACCGTCCGCTGCTTTTCGGCATTTTTGTCCTCTGAGAATTTCAGCAACTCGGAAAACGCGCGGACAAAATCACCTTTCTTGACGAAGCCATCAACCATTCCAAGAAAGTACAAACGACGATTAGGCGAGATCGCCATCAAGCTATCAAACTCGCTCACGATGCCAATGTACTTATCAAAGTTGTCTCGCAACGCCTCTAAACAAGTCTTCTGCAGGAGCATCTGCACGTCGAAGTCTTTTGGATCTTTGCGATAGGCTTGAATCGCTTGTTGAAGCGCAGCTTCTATCTTTCCCTCCGACAATAGAATCGTCGCAATCGCGGCTCGTGATCTAGCGTCGAGCGAATCAGGTTGCGATTCGAAATCGGGACCGATGCTCGACTTTAATCGATCGCGAATAATGTAAGCCGATAGATCGAAGGGGCTACAAGAGATGAGCAAGTTTCCGTCGGATGCCAAATTGCCGACGGGACCTTCGACTCGCGTTCTGCCAACTTCCTCACCCGTCTCGATATTGATTTCAACGATTTGTTGCGAAGTCAACGGCAAGTAGAACCGATTGCGATTGCGAACTCCGATACCAGCCACGCGATCGCCTGTCGACAACTCGACTTTTTCTTTCGTCCAAGCGCTGTCGCCTGTTCGCGTGTTGCAAGCCATCAGCTCGCGCTCGCCTACGATCAAAACAATATTTTTATAGACGCCACCGATGTATCGCCATTCGCCGCGATTCATCGACCAGAGCGTTTCGCCCGTTTGAACATCCACTGCGTAGATAGAATCGGCATCGCTAGGTGCATGGATTGCACAGCCATCGGCGATGACGACTGAATTATTAACAGAGCGTGGCGAGAAAGGATCAAACGGCTCCGGCTGGTTGTACCCGAACGCATTCGCACGCGGATTCAGTCGTCGCGTATCACCGTACTTGCTCGCCCATCGTAAAGTCCGCGTACCAAGATCAAACGCCACGAGATATCCGCTCAACGTTGGGCACATGGCGACTCCGCCAGAGACCGATGGCGAACATGCCAAGTTACGACGTTTGGGCTCAACAGATATAGGGCTTGAATTGTTAGCCACCAACTGCTGCGACCACAATTGGCGTCCCGACGTTGGCTCCAAACCAAACAATATTACTTCGCCATTCAATTCACCGAGCACCAGCAATTCCCCTTCGTAGGGTGTAGGTGGGCCAAGGAAAAGCACTCCGCTGAGCTTCGAATCGCCCAGACCCGTTTCGCCACCAACTTCCCACAACAACTTGCCTTCACTGGCCAAACTCCACGATCGCAAAACGTTGAAAGGCTCTTGGCGCGTGGTCCGCGTGACTTGAGAATCCAGGACGAGGTTCTCAGCCGCTTCGAGAGCGGAAACATCGCTTACGACATACAACCGATCAGCGTCTGCGGACATTTGTCCTGTGGACGATTCACCCCAGACACGCGACAGCAAATAACTTTGGACAGATGGTTCGGTACTGCCAACTTGACGACCTAAAATTCGCGTCCGGGGCAACGTGACAGGTAAACCAGAATAAGGACTATGCCAGTCGAGTCGGCCGTTCTTGAGGTTGATTGCGACGACACGTTGATCATAAGTTTGTACAATGACTCGCGGGTTGCAGATTAGCGGAACGCGCGCTGGCATAATCGTCGCTTCTTCGTTCAACTTGCGTCGCATCACTTCCAAGACGCCTTCTTCGCTTTGCAACGAATCATGCAGCTTCGCATCCCACGAGAGCAACATACTTGGCATGCTAACATTCGATTCGCCATTGCGGTCGGCGCGGCCACCAATCAGCGGCCAAGCTTCCAAATAGCGGCTCGCTGTCTTGATCGTTTTCAAATCAAGATCGGCAGTCGATGCGAGACCGTCTGCACCGATGGACAGCGGTTTGGAATTCCACGTAAGCGGTTTTTCCGGCCAATGCTTCATGGAGATCGTCAGCAATGCCTGAGCTTTGGATTCTTGGCCAGCGCCCTTCGCGCTAGCTGCGGCCAAAACACCTAAGGCCGGACCAAATTGAGCGCGTGCTGTCGGCGATTCCAGCAAGTCAGTCAGCAGGAATAATGCGGCTTCCAGCTCTCCTTGTTCTATTCGGTGTTCGGCGACAATCCAAGCTGCATCGCGGCCTGCGGCAGTAAAGACAAAGTCTCGAACGATTTTTTGGATCGCGAACCAATCCTGTTTTTCGGCCGCTTGATCAAGCAACTGTCGGGCAGTGACGCCAAACCGCAACTCCAAAACTTTGTTGCCATCTTCGGGCAAATCCCGAAATCGATTCAGAACGGCGGCTCGCAAACTTCGTTGCGTTTTGTTTTTTCCTTCGCCTTCGAACAAAAAGAAATCTTGCGAGGAAACTTGCCGAGACCCAACTTGAGGTTCAATGCCCAACAAAATCCCAAGACCTTGAGTAGCTTCGCCCCACTGCTTTTGCTCGATTGCCGAGTCGACTTCATCCAGCAGCCGCTGTAATTCGCGAGGCGCCTCAATCAAACTACTGACTTCAACGTCTTGGTTGACTTGCATGAAACCGCGTTGCTGACCAAACACGGATTGTTGCCCCGGAAAGACCAAGCAAGCAAGTACAGCGGGCAGAATTCGGAACGTCAAGTAGTTCACTTGACGAATTGAATCGATAAATTTTGCAAGCATCGTCCTACGCTTCCATAAATTAATTTCGCTCCCAACGGTTGGCTCGCCGCTGAGTTTTCCCTGACCGATGACGCCGATCGTTTCCACTCCAGGTTATTTTCTTGACGATCGACTCGCGAAACGGTCAGTTCGCCAAAGCGCCCAGCCATTACAGTCGCCTGTCATGTTACCATACCGGGCTTGCTGCAAGCAGCCGTCACCGGAAAAAGCAAACCATCGATAGGGATCATTCCACTATTCTATCCGCGTCCAGTCCGTGCGGATACGCAGATAAGCCTTCTAAGGCGACTTTATTAGCAGGGATTCTTCAGCGACCCGCGAGGCAAAATCACTTTGTGGGCAACAGATGCCACTCTTCGAAAACCGTTGAGAAGTCATCTTTGGGGCCTGCCGGGAACGGCACTGAGCGAACGCAAACCCAGCCAGATTCGGGTACCGTAAAGTAAGAATCTCCCTCGACTACAGTGTGGACACGCGTTACCAACATCCTATCGCAAGTCGGCAATACGAGCTTATAAATCTCGCCACCACCCACAGCAAATATGTGTTGTTCCTTGGCAGCAAACGCAAAAGCTTGTTCCAAAGAATTGGCGATCAAGACACCCGGAGATTCAAATCCCTTTTGTCTGGTTAGCACGATGGTCGTCCGACCCGGCAAAGGTCTACCGATGGATTCGAAAGTTTTCCTTCCCATCAATAGAACATTTCCCATCGTCAACTCCTTGAATCGCTTGAGATCGCTGCTCAAACGCCAAGGTAACTGCTGGTCTCGCCCGATGACGCCGTTTTCAGAAACCGCGACCACAATTGTCATGCGACCCACATTGTGCACATCCCGTTTTGCCTCAAACGATGGTTCGGCCAAGGACTCAACCAAGTTATTGTTAGTTGGATCAGCCATCATACGGCGACCGGTGCAGGGATGTGCGCGTGTGGAGTGTAATCGACGACTTCGAAGTCCTCCAATTGGTAGTCAACAATGCTTGACGGCGTTCGATGAATGATCAAAGTCGGCAGCGGCCTTGGTTCTCGGCTTAACTGCAATCGAGCTTGATCGAAATGATTTGCGTAGAGATGCACATCACCAAACGTATGCACAAACTCACCGACCTCTAACCCCGTCGCCCGAGCCATCATCGCCGTGAGTAACGCATACGAAGCAATATTGAACGGCACACCCAAAAAGAAATCGGCACTGCGTTGGTACAGTTGACAGCTTAGTTTGCCATCGGCCACGTAGAACTGAAAAAGCAAATGGCAGGGCGGCAATGCCATGCGCGAAACATCCGCAACGTTCCAAGCGCTCACGATCAAGCGGCGTGAATCCGGATTGGTCTTGATGTCCCGCTCAACTTGACGAATCTGATCAATCGTCGAACCATCCGGACAGCTCCACGCGCGCCACTGACGTCCGTAGACGGGTCCCAACTCGCCTTGTTCGTCCGCCCACTCGTTCCAGATCGTCACTTTGTTGTCGAGCAAATATTGGATGTTGGTGTCGCCGCGTAAAAACCACAGTAACTCAACGAGAACGCTTCGGAAATGGACTTTCTTGGTCGTGAGCAGCGGAAATCCTCGCTGAAGATCGAATCGCAACTGCTCACCAAAAAGACTTTTGGTACCCGTCCCCGTACGATCTGACTTGTACGTGCCGTGATCCAATATCTTTTGCATTAACGCCAAATAATTTTGCATCGATTCCCTATCGCTTGAGGTCTCATCACTTTTAAATCGCTGTTTTCGACTCAGTCAATAGATTTTACGGTGGCTTTACGATCTGCCCAAGTCCAGTGCCGGTCGCTGGACATTTGAACTCCTTCGGCGGAAAAACCCAAGTCCACTACGAGACTGCGAATCTCATCGAGCGTCAACGCAGCATGTAAACTTTGCCGGAAAAGCTGTTGTGCCGTGTCCGTTTCCGCACCGCAATATTCCTTTACAAAACCTTCGACTTGATCCGCGGTCTGTGGTCTGCAAAGATCGCGAATAAAAATCAGGCCGCCCGGTCGCAACACGCGGACCGCTTCGGACAGAACGCGACGGGGTTCCGGGATATGATGGACGAGACTATTCGAGATGACGGTATCAAAGTACTCTTCCTCGAATACTAAATGCTTGGAGTCGCCGTTGTGCAAGAAGATTCGTCCGATCAAACTTTCGACTTCGATGTTGTACCTCGCCAAGTCCAACATGCTGACCGCTGCATCGCTGGCCATAACACGGACGTCCGGATTCACACGGCACAACTCAATCGGAATCCGCGCCGTCCCAGTCCCCAAATCCAAGACGTCCCGACCAAGCTCACCGTGCACGACGAGGTCTTCAACAAATTTCCGATTGACCGTCGAATGATCCATCGTGTCGTATTCAGTCGCTTCGTCCGAAGTATCCATATACTCCGGCTCCAAGACACGCGGTATACCAGCCATAATTGCTTGCCCTTCGTTTCCGCTATTCGTTGCAACTTGTCGTTGCGATGCCCAAATCATTTCCATACAAGAGTGCATTCTGAAGCAAATTCCTCAGCAATTCAACCGTGCATCAAAACCACATCACTTCTTACGAAGGCGTCGCCCTTATTGCATCTCGAAACGGAATGATCAAGACAATACCGGAAAGCGATATGGTGACTAACAGCCCGCGTCAACGCGAACGCCCCGACGACCGCCCGCTGAAAACTCGAATAATGGCGCTGCGGTGCAACTTGGTTTTTGAATTAGCCGAGAAAGCGCAAGTCACCGGGGCATTTTGACTCCAGAATCACCCGCAGTACGTCAGTACCCAGTTTTATGCAGATTTAACCGGATGCTTACGTGAACAAGTTAAAACATCGCCGACCCAAGTTCCCAACGGCCACTCAACGCGAATTTCTTTTCCCGTTGTGGCTCGAACTCTATTCAAAATTCAACATCGACGATGCACATCGATTTCATTTCGATTTGGGCTTTTTGCTACCGCTTGCTTTAGGGAAGCTTGATTGAACATTCTCAAGCAAATTCTCAAGCAATGGATCGCCACCAACAGCAGTGTTTAGATGCTCGAGGGTTTCGGCCAGCTTTTCGCCTTTCCCCCGTTGGGAAAAGAATTCCATACTCCGAAGGTCGATCGATGGATCGTCTGGGTACGTCTTACGAAATTCCTCATAGACCCCTAAGAAAGTTGCCTCATCGACCCGCGAAGCAGCTTGCGCTCGAAGCACTTGAACTTCTTTTCTACTCTTGAAATCTTCATGGAGAGTCTCGTAAATACTGAGAGCTTCTCGGGGATTCGAAGTATACTGATGCCGCAGGCTTCTGATTTTCTCATAGTCCTGCCTGCTTGGGCCTTTGCCGTAAAATACTGCGGACTGAGAGACGGCCATTGACTCGATCATACCGGAGCGTTGATCTTCAGAATTACGCTCGCCGTAGATATACGAATAGACATCAACGATGACAACTTGGTTGTCTTTTCTCCTACCAAAAATCAGTTCATCGTAGCCAACCAATGTATCTCCATCGACCATTTGAATGATCGCATGCATTTCGTCATCCACTGGCTTCATCCGCAAAACGGAAAATTTCGTGCCATAATTCGCGCGTTGCTGATAAATTTGCAGCGTGCGTGACATAAAGGATTCTTTCAACTGATTCACTAGCCGTTCCTTGGAACTATCCGCCATCGGAACCTCTGAGAAAGCGTATCGCAACATTTCCACTACATCGTAACATTGCCCAAAGGCAACGACGTCGTTATTTGAGACTGCGTGAACATACTGCTCCGCAACCGGCTGGCACTCATCCTCCGTGAGCCCAGTCAATTCAGCTTGCGGAGAACCTTCGAATTGCGGTTCCTCAGGAACAGACGGCGCGGGGACAGATGGTTCGGGCAAGCCGGATATGTTCGACTGGCCTGGCGGGTTAGCTTCGCCTGATGGGTTTGCCGGATTCACAGGAGTCGATGGATTCGCATTGCCAGCCGGGCTAGAGGGAGTTGACGAATTTGAAGTGCCAGATGGGTTTGCGGGAACGGCTGGGCCAGTTGGGTTCGAAGAGCCCGCGCTACCCGACGACGATGGTCGATCCATGGGAATTACATCGTTTCGCGCAACGGTGCGACTCTGTTTGTTGCTATTGTAAGAGAATTGGATAGCGACAACAACGATGACGACAAGGATTACGATGCCGGCCGTGACTCCACCAATTAGACCTAGAATCCAAAGTGGAAATTTTCCGGTTGCCTTCTGCGATTTGCGAGCTTTCTGATTGAGTGCATTCTGTTGCTGCCAATATTGATTAGCCGCTGGCATTGGTGCCGCGTTTTGATTCAGGGAAAACGGATCAGCAGTCGGTGGCAGTTCCGCCGAAAATGGATCGAATTGAGCATTTGCTGAAGCAGCTTTCGGCGTCTGCCTTGGCGTCGATTGCGATTGTGGACGCGGTGCTGTTTTTGCCGGTGTGGAATTCGCCGGAGCTGTTTGCGCGGCTGCGGCAGGAATCTTGATCGGTTTAGAACACGTTGGGCACGTAAGAACTTTGCCCGCTGCTGTGTCTGGTGCACGCAAAGATTGTCCGCAAGAACAAGTGATTTGGATTGGCATATTTTGTTCCGTGATAATCAAAAAGAGTTGTCACCATTGTAGATGAATGTAGAAAGGCAAGTCAATTAACATAAATGTTGATTGGCAAAAACTTTTGCATTGGTATTTGCAAGTTTCGCATTGCCCAGCCTCTCAACTCCAACTTTCTACGATGCCGATATTTTTCTGTGATTTGTGGTAATGTGGGGACTTCAGATTGCGGGAACGCGGCAAAGATTTCGTCCACGCCCAAACCCGATTTCGATGCGACGCTGACTGGCTCCAGATTACATTGGTTCTCGGGTGAGTCTTGTTGGTCAAAACAGCTTGCTGTCACAAATCGAAGTCGTTGTCTTTTTGAAAAGATACAAAATGCGCCGGTGGTTGCTTATAGTTTCGAATTTCCTCTTGATCATTTACATGACCGCTTCGGCGGTATTCGGAGCCAGGTATGCCGTATTAAGTGCTCGATATGCAATGGCCGAACCGATTTTCGCACTCGGTTCGGTCTTCAACATGTTCGGACGACCTGTCGTGGCACTCGTTTTCGCCATAGTGCTTATCTCAAGACTGCACGGTTTAGTTACAAGGCGAATCAACATCGACACGCCCAGGGCAACAGGCATTGCCAAGTTAGCCGAAGTCGGTGGCATCGTACTTCTTTCGCTATTTTATCCATTGCTAGTGGTGGTACTTTTTCTCGAATTCAATGTACCTGGCAGTCAGCGTTCGCAATTACCGATCACGATTCTTTTCGGCCCGCTGTTGTCTGCCCTGCCCGCAGGCTATTTCTTATTTGAAATGGGCCGGTTAATTGAAAAGGACAAACGTGGCGTCCGATCAAACGGTACGGACGTGATCGACATCGATGATGTAATCGACCTAGAAGATGTGATCGACTTACAGGACCCAACAGCCAGTCCAACGAGTGATCGTCACGTTGAAACAGGAAATCCCTATCAACCCCCAACCTGAAATAGTCCTCCAATAGCCTTTACTTGCCACGAAAGATCGGGGTAGGGAAGACCGATTGAGTTCGGTCTCCCCTCCCGCCGAACCGTACGTGCGGTTTTCCCGCATACGGCTCTCCGGTCAGTGGGTCCCACGAAGGGATTGAACGTATTCGGTATGGGCGGCGCGCAGACTGCGATACCCAAGCTCCGTGAAGTAGGCGTTCGGCCAGCGGCGTGTGCGACTTAGGCGTTGCGGATTTCTCCGATGACGTTTTAGAAGCTGTCGACGCAACCGTTTGCGAACCATTCCGTCGTAC
>JANMGV010000147.1:0-42969 GCA_031374825.1 Pirellulaceae bacterium | reverse complement strand
TGTCAAGACTAGGATAAGGTTCTTCGCGTAGCCTCGAATTAAGCCACATCCTCCACCGCTTGTGTGAGCCCCCGTCAATTCCTTTGAGTTTCAGCCTTGCGACCATACTCCCCAGGCGGAGCACTTAACACTTTCGCTACGTCCGAGAGGATGTGAGAGTCCCCACAGACTAGTGCTCATCGTTTACGGCTAGGACTACCGGGGTATCTAATCCCGTTCGCTCCCCTAGCTTTCGTTCCTCAGCGTCAGAAAAGACCCAGTAAGCCGCTTTCGCCACCGGTGTTCCAGATGATATCAACGCATTTCACCGCTCCACCATCTGTTCCGCTTACCCCTGTCTCCCTCTAGCTTTGTGGTTTGAAGCGCAGTTCCTCGGTTAAGCCGAGGGCTTTCACACCTCACCTACAATGCCGCCTACGAACTCTTTAAGCCCAGTAATACCGAATAACGTTTGGAGAGCTCGTCTTACCGCGGCTGCTGGCACGAGCTTAGCCTCTCCTTCCTCCTAGGATCGCTCAAATTTGAGGGAGTACCCTCATCTCTTGCTCCCCTACGACAGCGGTTTACAACCCGAAGGCCTTCATCCCGCACGCGGCGTCGCTCGGTCAGGCTTTCGCCCATTGCCGAAGATTCTCGACTGCAGCCACCCGTAGGTGTCTGGGCAGTTCTCAGTCCCAGTGAGGCGGGTCGTGCTCTCACACCCGCTACCCATCATTGCCTTGGTGGGCCATTACCCCGCCAACAAGCTAATAGGACGTGGGCTCATCCCCTAGCGGAATCACACCTTTGGTCCGAAGACTTTATCTGGTATTACTTGCAGTTTCCCGCAGCTATCCCAGACAAGGGGGTAGATTCCCACGTTATCCTCTCCCTTCCGCCGCTTTCCTCGTATTGCTACGATTCGCGCTCGACTCGCATGCCTAATCCACGCCGCCAACGTTCATTCTGAGCCAGGATCAAACCCTTCACTTGTATATGCGTTAACTAGCAAAACCTTGCGGATTTGCCAGCTTAAAAGCAAAAAAACAGTTTATGGTTAAACCATAGCGATGCCCCTGGTCAAGGGCATCAAAAATTGCAAAGTTTCACAACCTTGCACAGCTGAAACTTTCATTTCACAAGAGCTTATCTACCGGATTGTCAAAGATCAAATTTTCCCATTACGCCTTGCGGTGTAACGGGTCACGCATGGTAACCCATCACATCGACCGTCGTCAAGAGCCTCTGTTGAAATTCTTCAATTTTCAGCTTTTGACGTTTAAGGTCGGGGGTCAATGTTCCCACGTCAGAGTCGAGAATTGTAGGAAGCATCGCAACGACGACAAGGGGTGAGATGAACTTTTATTTCTACCCTGTGTTTTTCAACCTCCCCGTACCAATAGTCCATCTTACGGGACCGCGATTAACGGGTGTTTTATTGTACGCCAACCGCGCACGGCCTCTTTTTGGCACAACTTTTGACTCGACGGGTCCGAAATCCATCTTCATGTAGCTTGCACGGCATTTCGTGCAATGATTTGCTCGAACAATTCACAACCAAACGTTATTGAATCCCCATGAGCAACGATCTTCGGCCAAAAAGTTTTCGCGATTCAAGTGCGGCGGCAACAGAAATGGGAGTACAACCACCAGAGCAAGCAAATCGATCCATCGACGAAGTACTTGCGCGAATTCGAAAGCTTTCTTCAGGAAACGCCGAGGCCGAAACAGTTCCTGAACCTGTTCGCCCAACCTCCGAAGTTGCGATTGCCGATGAAAAGCCTAGCGTTATCTTCGCTTCGGTAATCGAGCCGAAATCCAAAAAGAGCCTGATTGAACTGACGAATAATCGTAACGAACCGATCCATCCCCTGGAGCCAGAATCTCTCGAGCAAGCCTCTCTGTCGGTATCACTGGTCGAAGAACTTATCATGAAGTTTTTGTACACCCGCAGTGAAGCCGAAGGCCGAATGATCGCCGATCAAATCCGACTTTCTTTCCGATTGATCACGCCGATTCTCGCCAAGCTGAAATCGCAGCAAATGATTGTGTATTCGTCGACTACCAGCGTAAATGACTACGTATACGTGCTGTCCGAAGCGGGACGTGAGCGGGCTCGCCGATATCTACAAAAGACCACGTACTTCGGGGCCGCGCCGGTTGCGCTCAGCGAATACATTCAAGCAGTCAAATTGCAGTCGGTTGAACAACAGCATCCAACACGCGAACAGCTTCAAAAAGCTTTCTCCGATTTGCTGATTAGCCCGGAAATGCTCTCGAAACTGGGGCCGGCCGTGAATAGCGGTCGAGGCATGTTTCTTTTCGGTTATCCGGGAAATGGCAAAACAAGTATCGCGGAACGCGTAACTCGATCCTTTGGCGAATATATTTGGATACCCCGCGCCGTGCTGATCGAAGGCGAAATTATGCGGGTCTACGATCCTCTGGTTCACGAAGCAGCCGAACAATCGAATACTTCGGGATACCTGGATCACAGTCAAACCGACCGACGCTGGATTCGCATTCGCCGTCCGACCGTCGTTGCCGGTGGTGAATTGACCATGGAAATGCTCGAGGTTCAACGGAACTCCGAAACCAACATCAGCGAAGCCCCCCTGCAATTCAAAAGCAACTGCGGCGTCTTTTTGATTGACGATTTTGGTCGCCAAAAAATTAGCGTTCAAGAATTGTTGAATCGCTGGATCGTGCCTCTGGAAAAAAGATACGACTTCTTGATCGTTACCGGCGGCAAGAAAACCCAAGTGCCCTTCGATCAGCTTGTGATCTTTAGCACGAACTTGGAACCGAAGGACTTAGTGGATGACGCATTTCTTCGACGAATTCCATACAAGATAGAAGTCCCCAATCCGACCGAAGACGCGTTTCGCAAACTGTTTGCGATCATGAGCAAGAGTTTGAAGATTCCCTACAGTGCTTCCTGTGTCGATTACTTGATCGAAAAACACTACAAACCCAAAAATCGGCCCTATCGAAACTGCCATCCTCGCGACTTGCTATTGCAAATTCGAAGCTACTGTTACTTCAACGAATTCCCGCTCGAAATGACCAACGAGTATATGGACTTCGCAGTAGATAACTACTTCTCGATGATGTAACGCAAGCAGTACGTTAATGCGTTGAAGCACACGATTAAGCAACCGACAAGCAATTGTTGCCATGCGTGGAACAGCAATGCGTCGTCATTTTCGCAAACATCCAGCTTGTCCTTGATCGAATCTACAGCCCGTCAGCTTCCGTCTAATCCTTCAAGGCAGCCGCTGCCGCAGTCTCGAAATCAAGCACCAATTGATCAGGATTGTCCTTGTAGCCAAACTCTTGATACAGCAAGCTTGGTTGGATGTCGCGATTGTTTTGGTACTTGTCGCTCGTGTATTCCTGAATTTCGCCACAGACTTCGTGATAAATGATCTGGCAAATCTTTAAGCCAGGATAAATGCGTACAGGCTGGATTGCGAAAATTTCCAACGTCCAGTAGCCGCAAAATCCAATATCACCAAAACCTGCCGTGATATGCACAAACAATCCCAATCGTCCAACCGAAGATCGGCCTTCGATCATGGGAACTAAATTGTGCGTCTCGGTGTACTCCACGGTCCGGCCCAAATAAAGTTGGTTCGGGCTAAGGATCAAACCTTCTTTAGGAATAGCAATCCGCCGAAATCGATTAGGCTGCTTGCAGTCCAAAACGACTTCTTCATAGACCAGCAACTCATCGTGCAACGACAGATCATAACTGTTTGCATTGAGTCGAGACGTTTCAAATGGATTGAGGACAATGTCCGTTCCAAGACGAGCACGTATCTCTTGACCAGTGAGAATCATTGAAAAACCTGGAAGGAAGAAGGTTGAGTGAGAAGAGTCAAGTCCGCAACTTCGAGGCCAGTCCTATTCTTGTTCTCTTGCCTGCATAAAAACGTCCCAAGGACGGTGAATGGTCAAGCTAAGATTACGAATCCAAACGGAAAAAGCAACGTCCCGCCGTCGATCGAAAACGAGTTTCCATTCATCGAATCAACAACTTTCCGCACGTTTCTAGCAAGATAACATCTCCGCTCGCAGAATGTTACTTATCCAGGCCGAATCGCAGAAAATGTGCTTGGAGTTCGAGTTTGTCCTAGTAAATTGCAGCTTTGTAAACTTATCGCACTTCCCAAAATGGAACGTCGGCTAACAATAGCACGGAATTCTTTTTGGAGAAAAACGACTCATGCACGTATTCGGGAACGGACCACAACTGCCGCCAGATTTTTCCGGGGAAGTTCGTCTTTTTCCCCTGCCGAATTTGGTTTTGTTTCCCCATGTCGTCCAGGGACTGCATATTTTTGAAACGCGATATTGCCAAATGCTCGCCGAAGCAATGGCAACAGAAAAGCTTATTGCAATGGCGTTGCTGTATCCTGGTTGGGAAAAGAATTACCAGGACAAACCCGCCCTCTCGCCTGTAGTCTGTATTGGGAAAGTCGTATCCCATACCGAGACTCCGGATGGCACTTTCAATATTCTGTTAGTCGGGGTCAAACGCGCCAGGATTGTGCGTGAAATCGAAACCAAGTTGGGATTTCGCAAAGCCCATGTCGAAATCATCGAAGACATCTCGCCGCCCGATCACGTCGAAGAATCGCTTCGACAGAGACTGATGCAGGCGGTGAATATTTGCGTTGCCGAAGGTTCGTCCGCTAGTTTAGACAATATAGAAATGGCCGCTTCGCAAATTCCCCTTAGCGCTCTCGTCGATTTGATAAGTTACGGTTACCCCTTCGCAACCGAAACAAAGCAAATGCTTCTCGAAGAATGTCACGTCGACCGTCGCTGCGAGTTGTTGCTTCAAGAATTAGCCAATCAACACGGCGAAGCGGACACCCAAACGGCCTCATCAAACAAACCGCTTCGTCGCGATTTCCCGCCTAGCTTTTCTGATAATTAGGCCTGCGCCTGCAAAGAAAAGATTATCATCGTCGCCTGCTAGAACAACTTCGTCTCGTGGTGACTCGCCGCAAAGCAACCGCGAACTTGCTCGTAACTTCAATTATCAATCGGCGGTACTGCAAACAAATTCCGTCGGCATTTTTCTTTGAAGCCAGAATGCGGTACATTAATTGGAGTTTTAAAACACAATCATCAATAGGCGCTCCAAAGCAAACTTAGGTAAACAATGCGTATTCCTAGTCGTTTACAAGAACTCATTCCCCCCGCCGCAGTCAAACAACTGATGGAGTTGGTCGGCCAGCCTTCGTTGCTGGGCGGGCTACGTGATGCAGCGCAAAAACTTGGATGGAAAGATAGTTGGCAAGCCTCCAACTTGCGCGACGCAATGCAACAGGCCAAACGATGGGTGGAGTCGGTCGGCGCTCGTTTCGGGCGAGATGGAATTGAGTCGCGATCTAGCATCAACGCTACAGGCCAAATTTTCGGCGATCAATGGGCCTCAACGCCGCTCTCAAGCCATTCTATCCAAGCGTACTTGGCCGTTACCAGTGGATATTGCTCGGCGGGGTCTTCCAGCCCCGAGGCGCTAAAGCTTCTCGCAAAGTCCGTAGGTGCTGAACGAGTCACGGTGATTCATTCCATTCCTTTAGCGTTACGACTGGTCGCACAATTAGGCTGTTGTCAAGGCGGGTTTATCGTGCCGCGTGCCGACTGTTTGCGAATTGGCAAAACGGACTTTCGAAGCTTGCTCGCCAGCAATGCAAGTATTGTAGAAATCGGTGCCAGCAATGGATGCGACGAAAATGATTTCTTGCCCGCTCTCAATCGTTCGCAATTATCCACGGTCACGCTTTTCCCAAGCAGCATCGATCACGATGACCGCATCAGCGCGCACCACGATGCTGCAATTCACGCCGCAAAATCCCGAGGCGCCATATCGACCGAAGTGATCTTGAACGCAGGGTTACACGATCTCAAAGCCTATGGACTTTCGGTACCGACGATCGCCGAAAGAATTCAAGCTGGCGCGGATCTCGTCATCGTTTCAGGCGATGGTCTAATGGGAGGCCCTGCGTGTGGAATTGTGATTGGCAAGAATTCGCTTGTCGAAGAAATAGAACGGTCCGCAAACAGTACCGGTTGCCAGCCAAACGTTGGCGTATTAGCTGCGATGTGCGCAACCATTTCCGACGCTGTGGATTTTGAATCATGGAAGAAGCTCCCCATCGGTTTAATGATCACAAACAGCACCACAAACCTCGAAGATCGCGCGCGTCGCTTGTGTATTCAGATTCAAGCGTCGGAAATGGTAAGTTCAGTATCCAGCGAAACTCTGAATTCCCCAGTCGGCGACGGGGCGTGGTCGAAATGCAGTTTAGCGTCAACTGCGTTGCGAATCGTTCCGCGAAACGACTCACCAGAAGCATTTGCCACCAAGCTTAGTTCTCTTCCTGTGCCTATTGTTGTCTTACAAAGGCAGGACGCGATATACGTGGTCTTGAGAACCGTCGACCCCTCCGAGGACCGCGACATCGCAGGCTACTTTTTGGACACGCCGACAACTCCTGATCAAGTAGAACCAATCCCAACATCGCTCTAGTATTTTAAGGACGCAAGAAGGAAGAACGACCGATCGGTAAACAGATCGCTTCTCACCAACCCATTAGTTGTTTCAATGCCGCGACAACCGATTCCACAGGGAACGCGTGCCACGCCATCTGAATTTACTTGTCGAATTGGTTCATGCAGTCTCCTTGTCGGCAACTCTTTCATTCTGAATATGACGACCCCTGGTCCATACACGTTCTGGGCAGCATCGAATCAATTGCATCCAATCGAAATCAAGCTTGAATAATTGCTTTCAACGCCGCGAAAACCGAAAGAAAATGCTTTAGTTCTTGCTTCGTCAGGAGTATAAAGTAAGCGTGTTTCTAATAGGTTCTGTGTGCAGTCGAGTTGCTACAAGGCAATGTGCAGATGCTAGGATGAAACTCGGGAAAAAGTAATTCGACACCAATTTGCTTTAGGCGAGAGAGAATGAGCTTGACTAACGCAGGTAGACGCGGAACAAACTGGTTCTGTTAACTCTTGAGCGATAGATGGCAACAATGCGGGGCCTTATTCTTACTCTGGTGGTTAATGTTCTAATCGCATTCGTGGGCATTCCATTTTGCGAGTCGATGTTTGCGCAAGAGTCTACATCCACCAAATCCACGATACTTACCAACGAGATCCTCAAGCAAACACTGGAAGCAGCCTGCGAAGAAAATGCACTTCCAGGGATGTGGGCAGGGAGGTTTTCAGTAGGCGATCTACCTCCGGTCTTCGAAGCGGCTGGTAAGCGCAAATGGGATGCAGATGACTCAGCCCAAGCAGACGACATCGTCCATTTGGGCTCATGTACCAAAGCGATGACTGCGGTGATTATCGGACAATTATGCACGGAAGGGAAGCTACGACTCGATTCAACTTTGAAGGAAGTTTTTCGCGAGGACGCGCGTGTAGCCGAATCGGAGTGGGGCGGAGTGACGATAAACGAGCTTCTGCAACATCGCAGCGGAGCGACAGTAAACTTTTGGCTGTACCAGTCATTTGATGCCAAACATCCCGATTCGGTGATTGATGCACGGAGAGAGCTTCTTCAGTCGCTTTGCAAAAAGAAACGGCCGAGTACTCCAGGGTACGTCTACTCCAACGTCGGTTTCATCCTGCTCGGGCATGTTGCCGAACATTTAGAGAAAAAGTCTTGGGAGGAGATGATAATGGAACGGCTCTTCCGGCCCTTAGGTATGTCAAGCGCTGGTTTCGGGCCTGTCGGCACTCCAGATGGAACGCCCGCTAATACCGCGTCGTTCGACGGTCGAGCGTGGGGACACACGCAGTCGGTGAATTTGTTCCAATCGGCCAAGTCCTTTTTAGGTGAGAAATCTAAACCGTCTTTTGCACCCGTTCAATTAGACAACGCGCGCTGTTTTGGACCGGCTGGCAGAGTTCACATGAACTTAATCGATTGGTCAAAGTTCGTATTGGCATTTGCGACTGACGACGGCAATCACCGCCTGAAAATCTCGTCGGAGATTTGGCGAGAAATGCTGACGCCGCATCAAGCCACCAGTGCAGGCAATCAATATGCTTCCGGTTGGATCGTGTTCGACAAACCAGAGTTTGGTGGTCGCGCTTACTTTCATAACGGAACAAACACGTTTTGGTATTGTTACGCAGTAGCCATGCCCGGCAAGCACTGTTGCATTTTGGTTGCCACGAACGTCTTTACAGAGCCCGCGCGAAAAGCCTGCGATGATGTTGCACGATTCATCAACAAATTCCCGAATTAATAGTTTCGCTGGCAGATCAGGAATTTGGCGGACATTCCTCAACGAATCGCAGCGTTTTTCTGTCGAACTGAAAAATGTCGCTGGAGGAACCTGCCTGCCAAGTTGCCAAGAATCGAGTGTCTCCCCATAATATCACGGTTTCCACTCGGGTTATCCAAGTTGAAGAGGGGAAACACAACATGATGGAAGACAAACTCGCGTATTCCGGGATTACATTCGACGACGTATTGCTTGAGCCTGCGTTCAGCGACGTCATGCCTTCGGAAGTCGATGTCAGTACGAATCTGACTAAGAAAATACGCCTCAAAGTGCCCATGCTTTCTTCGCCCATGGACACGGTCACTGAAAGCGAAATGGCGATCGCGCTTGCTAAAGTGGGCGGACTGGGCGTTATTCACAAAAACATGCCCATCGAGTCGCAATCCGAAGAAGTCACCAAGGTGAAACGTAGCGCGAATGGCATCATTATCGATCCCGTTACGCTCAAGCCCAGCGATCAAGTCATGCTAGCTCAAGAAGTGATGAGCAAGCAAAACGTGTCTGGAATTCCGATCGTCGACGATCACGGAAAGCTCGTTGGCATACTAACTCGCCGCGATTTACGCTTTCTCGAGCAAAGCGACCTTGAGATAGCACAAGTAATGACTCGCGAGAATTTAGTGACAGCAACAGGGAATGTAACGCTTGCGGAAGCTGAGAAGATTTTAACGGATAAAAAGGTGGAGAAACTTTTACTGGTTGACGATCAATATAGACTGACCGGACTAATTACTATTCGCGACATCGACATGATGAAGCGGTATCCCAATGCTTGCAAAGATGAGCTTGGGAGACTGCGAGTTGGTGCAGCGGTGGGAGTATTCGATTATGAGCGCGCGGATCAACTGATCCGTCGCGGAGTGGACGTGTTGATTGTGGATAGTGCCCACGGTCATTCGGCCAACGTAGTCGAGACAGTCCGGGAGCTGAAACGACGGTGGACAATCGAAGTCATCGCAGGCAATGTTGCCACACAAGAAGGTGGGCGAGACTTGATTGCAGCCGGCGCGGATGCGGTGAAGGTAGGAATCGGTCCAGGTTCTATCTGCACAACACGAGTCATATCTGGCGTGGGTGTCCCGCAAATCACCGCCATATACCAAGTCAATAAAGCTTGTCAGAAGAACAACATACCCGTCATTGCAGACGGCGGCATTCGCTATAGCGGCGACATTACCAAAGCTATAGCGGCTGGTGCCAGCAGTGTAATGATTGGTGGGTTGTTCGCCGGATTAGCCGAAAGCCCGGGCCGAACTATTTTGTTCCAAGGTAGGACCTTTAAAGCCTATCGCGGAATGGGATCGTTAGGTGCGATGGTCAAAGGCTCAAGCGAACGTTATCGGCAGAGCAGTCAGAACGACACACTATCGAAACTCGTCCCCGAAGGCGTCGAAGGTCGTGTGCCGTTCAAAGGACCGCTTGCTGATTACATTTATCAGTTGGTTGGCGGTTTGCGTGCGGGCATGGGATATTGCGGCACGCGGACCATTGATGATCTTCGCCTGAAAGGGCGATTTATCAAAATTACTTCCGCGACAGTCCGAGAGAATCACCCCCATGACATCGCAATCACGCAAGAGTCACCTAATTACAGCCCGGATTACTCAACGGGCGGCGAAAGCTATCCGTAAACAGAGAACATTGCGGGGAACGCTACTCGCGTTCGCTCTGCCTTGCCTGTTTGCTACACCGCAAATAGCCATGGCTCAATCATGGTCGCCAAAACCTTTCCAACCCTCCAATGCCGCCAGCCAAACCAATACCAACCCGCTGCGGCCTACGGCTCCATTCAACCAATCCACGATGCGCCTTCAAGACGCATCGAATACTGCGGTTCGAGCGTCCAACTCCGGTGATACGCCAGTTGCCAGTTCGGGCACGGTGACGCGATGGCGCAAGAGTTCCTTGGCTGCGAATAATTCGAATGCCAACACACTTTCGCGAAACGACGTCTTTTCGACTTCGTCAAATAAGCCGAACAACGCCGTTCAACAAGCTGTCGCGACATCCGACGCGAGAGAGTCTTCTGTAATTCAGAGAGCACAGTATGTAGCACAACCACCACTGGGTGCCGATTCACGCGCAAGCGAGCAGATTCAGTCGCCCGCTAATCCATTGCAAAGCCCTAACAGCGCGTTTGGCGATCCATTCAACAAACCAAATGTGGCTCCAGCCCAAAACCCTACTTCCCTGCAAGGTAATCAATTTGAACTTGGACCAACGGAGGCTGCTCAAGATCCGTCGAATACGCCAAGCTTTGAGTCGATTCCAAAATCAAACGATCAATTCGCTCCAAAACAAGCGGATCAACAGCCTGAGCGAATGCCCAATTCAGCACAGGACACAGAGGAACTGCCACCAAGTCCGTTCCAGGAAAAACTTGTTCCCCCGAATCCATTTCCAGGTTCCAAAGGCAATTTAAATGATCAGCAAAGCCCCTTGGATTCCAACGTCGGTCAAATGCCTCGAGGCACCAAGAAGCTCACTGAAGACTGCGATGCTGTCCGCGCTAAGGCGTTGGGTAAGGATATCACCGAAGTACGCTTGGATATCTCTCCAGAAATGGGAGTGGGCGATCGAACGCGTGAAACAGCCGAAGTGCGTCAAAAGAATTTTCGAGCAAACTCGCCAATTCGACCTTGGTACAATTATCGGGGTGAGTTGATTGCCGATGCCAAGTTTATCGATTTCGCGAAATATCAAGTCTTATTGGAGACATCGAGTGGTGCTCAACAGCAAGTTCGTTTGTCGGATCTCAGCGATCCCGACAAGACCTACGTCGGCGAACTCTGGGGTATGCCTGTCATCTGTGCAACGAGCAACGAAGCGATTGCTGCTCGAGAATTCGTTCCGTCAACGGTCGCTTGGAAGGCCTCGGCGCTGTGTCACAAACCACTCTATTTCGAAGAGCCACAGCTCGAACGTTATGGCCACGAATTCGGCCCTGTGCTACAGCCAGCAATGTCCACCGCGCACTTCTTTGCCAACATCGCCGTGTTGCCGTACAAGATGGGAATTCATCCAATGAACGAATGCCAGTACGCACTCGGCTACTACCGCCCAGGAAGCTGTGCTCCATGGACATTGGGTCCAATCCCACTCAGCGTTCGTGGCGCAGTCTCAGAAGCTTCCGTCGTTGGCGGTGCAATTGCTGCCTTCCCTTGATGGAAATGGATCGCGCACTTCGTCGAGTTTGAGATTCGCCGCTGCGCTCAGTCCGAGCTAATTAGAAACGATAAAGTGAAATGAAAATGCGTGACTTCCATAATGAAAAACTATCGTTTTGAGTTTGCGCGGGGCTGTCTAGCTGGAGCGGCTACGATCACGATGCTCTGGATAATGCTGACGTTGTTTCAACTCGTCGGGCTCGGAACGTTCCATGCGGACTACTACTATCTTCAAATTCGTGAATTCGTTCCCCCTGAAAACAGAGAGGCAATGGAATTTCGCGTTATTGAGCTTTACAATACTGCCCAGCAAACATCGGCACTCGTTCGCCTGATCGCCCTAGGTGTACTCTTAATATTACTTCTGCTCGCTCGCAGTTCGTTGAACCCCTCAACGGTCGTTTGGGGTGGAAACAACGCAACTCAATCCAGTATCACCTAAAAACGATGGTCACGCTTTTTTAGTTTGCGTTTTTTAATGAAGCCGAGCAGCAGCTGTTACTGTTGCTGGATAGATCTACTTAACAACGAACCATTGAGAAGCAACCCATGAATGAGCAAACAAAAACATCCGCCCCTATCTGGTTTTGGGTTGCCGCAGTAGTTGCACTTTTGTGGAACATTATGGGCGGCATGATTTTTTTTACTGAGGTGTTTGCCCAAGAATCGATGATGGAATCCATGACGGAGCCGCAGAAGGAATGGGCTCGATCGACGCCCATGTGGATCTACGTGGTGTTTGCAATTGCTGTCATCACAGGGCTTGCTGGAAGTGTTTGCTTGTTAATGCGCAAGCGACTGGCTGTTCCGTTATTCATCGTCGGATTTGTAGCCGTCGTAATTCAGATGGTCTACACCATGTTGATTGCCGGAGGGTTACAAGTCATGGGGCCATCTGGAGCGATAATGCCGGCAATGGTCGTTACATTGGCATTGGTCTGGCTCTTGTTCTCGCTGCTCTTCAAGAGCAAAGGTTGGCTTCGTTAGCAGCCTTCGCCGTAAATTGCCGCTAGGTCTTTGTTGCTAACGCGTATCACTTGGTGGCAGAGTCGACGAATGACTTGACGATGCCGCTTGGGATCGCGTAACACTGCGTGCGACTATATCGGGCAATGTTGATTCCAATCAATTTGCCGTCGCAATCAAATAAGGGACCGCCGCATTCGTGTGGGAACAATGTGCCATCATGGACCATGATGGATTGAAAACCATCTCGGCGCGTGCTTCGGCCACCATCAAAAGCATCCGCCACGTGCGGTGGGTTGGTGATGACTTCGCCCAGTTTGACTGTATCTGTGCGTTCTTCTTCTCCCCGCATAATGACGACCTTGATTTGGTCGCTTGGGATCGTGCCTCTTAGGTAGCCCTGCATATCGCGAACACTTTTTACTTCTACGCCATCAACGCTCTTGATGATATCACCTTCTTTTAAGCCTGCTTTCATTGCCGCGCTGTCAGGCATGATGCGACCAAGCGTTACGCCGTCTTCACTTGCATTGAGTTCGACACCCAAGTACCCGCGTCCAGCGTCCTTGGGGGCACGGAAAAAACCGGAGGCGAGAATGCTAAAGCAGCCTTCGCCTTCTGGATTGGGACTAATCAAGATGGCACCAAGAGTTCCAGCATGATCATCCGTGGAAAGGTTACTCAGGTCGACGCCGCCCCCAAGCGGCTGTGATGATCGCAGCAACACAAGATCATTCGACAAATCGCGTGAAACCACGGTTGCAGCAACCAATGTCCCGTCTCTCAGTTTTAACTGTGGCTCATCGCCAACGCAGGTATTCTTCGAAACGACTAGTCCATCCGGTTTCAAGATCGTGCCTTGAATCATCTGCACTTCGTCGTGAATACGACTTTGAATCGTAATGCAGTACTCGTCCAAGTCATCTTCGACTTTGCCCAAAGAATCGAAACACTGTTTCCAGTCAAAACCATCCCGTGTGGCGGCCGAACTACGTAGCATTGAAGATGGTTCAACGCTGGCTTTATTTTCTGCTGGAAATGACAAGGCTAATTGTTCGCGAGCATCGCCACGCGTGACTTCGAGTTCAAATTCGCGTTTGCCATTGAGATATTCTTGGGCAATAAGATCCCAAGCGGTACCTTGTTTGCCGTTGACTCGCGTGATGATGTCGTCTTCTTGCAAATCAGCTTTCGCGGCAACGCTATCTTCCTTAACCGTGACAACTCGACTCCCGCCGCGCCGAGAACGCCGAGCCGTAAATCCTGGGTCAGGCAAGCCGGGTATCGAATCGACTTCGAAGTCTTTCTGTTCGTTCAGACGGTCCCAATACAGACGATAACTATCGATGGGAACGTCGTAATTCTCGCTCAAGCTTTGTCGAATCTGGCTTCGGATGCCAATGACACGACCTTTGAGGTCAAACAGTGGACCACCGGAATCACCGGGTTCCATCAAAGCCGTGGATTGAATCATGCCGAGCGGTATCGACTGAGGAAGTACAATATGCCCAAAGCGAACTACGGGACCGCGGTCAGCACGATAGACACCCGGGTGGCTGACGCTAAAGACAGCTTGGCCCTTGACCAAGTCTGCCGATTGTCCCATTTCGACATGAGGCCATTCCCCTCGGTCTTTTATCTTGAGCAAAGCGCAGTCAATCCACCGGTTGACCCCCAGCCCGACAGCCGCAACATTCCTGCCGTCGGCTAAGTGAACTGTGTATTCACTTCCGGATCGCACGGCATGGCCTGCGGACAGGACGTGACCTTCGGGAGTTACGATGACGCCGCTAAACGAACCGACACCACCTTGGCGAGCTTCGGTGACGCCGACGCAGGCGGGGAGAACTTGCTGGATTGTCGTTTGAATCTGCTTTTCGAGATTGGCTGCAGGACGATCGTCCGTGGCAACGCTGGTCGACGCGAAAAACAACCAGCTTGAAGCGAAACAAACTCCGAACAAAGCCACAAGTCGTTTTGCGTTCATGAGATTCATCTCACGGAATTATTAACAATTGGCGATCTACCCGCTGTTGGGTAAACCAGCAGACACAATGACATTGTATACTGCCTGACCAGTGAAGATGGTTATATCCGTAAATTTTACCAAGTCCCGTTCAAACAGAGTTGCAATGAAACACCCAGGAACTTGCATCGACTTTCGCCCGCAGTTTCCAAAAAGATATCGCCCAGGGATCGGTTTGATTGGTTGCGGGGGAATTACCGCGCACCATTTGGAGGCTTATCGCGATGCCAAAATGAACGTGGTGGCACTCTGTGATATTCGATTGGACACTGCAAAGAAACGGCGCGACGAATTCTTTCCCGATGCCGATGTTTACGACGATTACCACCAGCTTTTGAAACGGGATGATATCGAGGTCGTCGATATTGCCACTCATCCACCAGAACGCGCGGACATAATTGAGCAAGCTTTGAAAGCCGACAAACATGTGCTGAGTCAAAAGCCGTTCGTCGTCGATCTGGATATCGGAAGCAAACTATGTGATCAAGCGGACAAGCGGAATCGAGTCTTGGCAGTCAATCAAAATGGTCGTTGGGCTCCGCATTTTTGTTTCTTGCGAAATGCCGTCAAGTCAGGTGTCATCGGGCAGGCGTTTGCCGCTCATATGTCAGTGCACTGGGATCATACTTGGGTTAAAGGCACGGCGTTTGAACAAGTCAAGCACCTGATTCTGTATGATTTTGCGATTCACTGGTTCGACATGCTTCGATGTTTGCTGCCGGAATGCAGACCGCTTCGTGTGCACGCGTCGACCGCGCGAACTCCAGACCAAACCATCATGCCGAATTTGTTAGGGCAATGTTTGATTGAATGGGAAAATGGCCAATCCAGTTTATTGTTTGATGCCGGTTTGAAAATTGGCCAGCAAGAAAGGACATTTGTAGCGGGCACCAAGGGAAGTCTACAAAGCTACGGTCCCGATTATCAGAAGCAAACGGTCGTGCTCACGAACGAAGAGGGCGATTTTCGTCCCTCGCTGGCTGGCAAGTGGTTTTCAGATGGCTTTGGGGGCACTATGGGCGAATTGCTTTGCTCGATTGAAGAAAACCGACCCTGTTCGATTGCTGCTCGCGATAATCTGACGAGCCTCGCACTTTGTTTTGCCGCCGTTGCAAGCTCAGAATTTCACCGCCCCTTTTCACCATTTGAAGTCACAACTTTGCCGAATTAATGGGAAGGCAACTTTTCCCTGCCGCTTATCCTCGGGCCAAGCCTTCACGATTCGGGGCTTAGCAATTAAACTGGCCTTGTCTGAACCCAATGTCGGGGTGAACGCAGCTACTCGAAATCGCGTTGCTTGGAACACAGCGTGACATTGAACCGTCCGTGCCGCGTGCGATTCAGTTACAAGAAAACTCTGATTAACAACATTATTCAAACTTCAAAAACTTTTGTGGCAGCCGCTCTTGGCTGGAGCTGATTCTCATGTCCGACTCTATTTCGTTTTCCGATCGATTAGCCGCAGCCATCAAGAAAAAGAACAATGCCGTCTGCGTCGGACTTGACCCACGCTGGTCTCAATTGCCCTCTACCATTCGCCGCCGCGTGGAGTCGATTGGCCAAACGCCTGCGACTGGGTTTCGTCGTTTCTGTTTTGAGGTCATCGATGTTGTCGCTCCGCTCGTGCCGGTAGTCAAACCGCAGATGGCTTTCTTTGAGCAATACGGGCCATCGGGAATGCAGGCGCTTTGGGAAGTGATCCACTACGCAAACGAAAAAGGTCTATTGGTGATTTTAGACGGCAAACGAAACGACATTGGTTCGACAGCGACTGCGTACGCGAACGCCTATCTCGGAGCGGGGGAACGAAGTGCCTGGGGCGCGGATGCGCTGACGGTCAGCCCGTACTTGGGCGAAGACAGTCTTGAGCCGTTTATCGAGCGGTGTAATCAAGTTCAGGCCGGGATATTTGTCTTGGCTAAGACATCCAACCCAGGTAGCGGTTTTCTTCAAGACCTCGAAATAGAAGGCACTACCATTGCCGAGCGAGTTGCCGATTGGATTGAGAACGTCAACGCAAGAAACCCGGGCGAGTGTGGATATGGTTCGGTAGGTGCGGTCGTCGGTGGCACGTACCCAGAAGAACTTGCGGAAATGAGGAAACGAATGCCTCATACCTGGATCCTTGTGCCTGGCTACGGTGCCCAAGGCGGAAAAGCCGATGATGTGATGGGCGCATTCGATTCGAACGGACTGGGTGCTATCGTCAATAGTTCCCGCAATATTATTTTTGCCTACGAGGGCCGAAAAGGATCAGCCAACGACGATTGGCAGACTTCCGTCGAGGCCGCCGCGAAAGAGATGATCGCTGCGTTGCGAGGAACCAAAGTAGGTTGAGCCCATGCCTGCCAACTTGACGCCACAATATCTCAAGGCTGAATCCGAATATCGCTCGGCACAAACGCCAGGGGAAGAACTTGACTGCCTACAAGTGATGCTTCGCGAGATTCCCAAGCATAAGGGAACCGACCGACTACAGGCAGACCTCAAGGCCAAGATTGCCAAGCTCAAAGCGGACCTTCTTAAAAAGCAGTCCGCACCGACACGATCCGCAAACAAGATTCCCAAGCAAGGCGCGGGCCGCGTTCTTTTGATCGGATCGCCTAATTCCGGCAAAAGCCAATTGCTCGCCAGTTTGACTCGAGCCAAACCAGAAATTGCCCCCTACCCTTTCACGACCCAAGCTCCTTTGCCCGGCATGATGCTATTCGAAGACTGTCCAATTCAGTTGATCGACTTGCCGCCTATAACCGCCGATTTTTTTGACCCAACTTTACTGGGCTTGATACGCGGGTCCGATGTCGTGCTTTTGGTCGTCGACCTCGGCTCGGATTCCCTAGTCGAAGACACGCAAGCTCTACTTGCGCATTTGCAATCCAGCAAGACTCGTTTGGGACGCGAAACTTGTCTGGATGAACAAGACATTGGCACGACCTACACGCAGACGCTTGTCCTTTTAAACAAAGTCGACAGCGATGGTGCCGCTGAACGCAAACGGATTTTCAATGAGTTCCTTCATCTCACGTTCGATCAACTCGAAGTAAGTGCGTTGACCAAGCTGGGGCTAGACGTACTCACCGAACAGGTGTTCCGCCGACTAAATGTCGTTCGAGTTTATTCAAAAAATCCCAAGGCTAAAGAGCCGGATATGTCGAAGCCTTTTATTGTCAAGCATGGCCAGACTTTGATCGAAGTGGCTGATCAAATCCATCGGGACTTGGCCACCTCGCTCCGGTCGGCTCGCGTTTGGGGCTCTGCCGTTCATCCGGGAGCGATCGTCAAGCCGGACTATCAGCCACATGATAAAGACATTGTTGAATTGCATTCGGCCGCTCAATAATAACCTGATTGAATCGATTCTAGGGCTGTCGGATATGAGTCCGTCAGAATATTAGTAAGAGACTTTTCATGTCCATGACCAATGAACAAATCGCGACTGTCTTTGACGAAATGGCCGACCTGCTGGAAATTTCCGGCGAGAACGCTTTTCGCATTCGGGCTTATCGCAACGGGGCGCGAGCGATTCGTGATCTTGGAGAGTCGGTTTCCACAATCCTCAAAGACGCGAATCGATCGCTGACCGATATCGAAGGAATCGGCGAAACGCTGGCGGAGAAATCCAAAACGCTGGTGGATACAGGCAACTTGCCGGCATTGGACAAACTTCGCGAAAAAATCCCGCCAACATTGATCGACGTGATGCGCGTTCCAGGTCTTGGGGCCAAGAAAGCGGCGGCGCTATTCAACAAACTCGGCGTCGTGGATTTACCGTCTCTGAAAAAAGCTTGCGATGACAAGAAAATCGAAACGCTCGAAGGATTCGGCGTTAAAACGCAAGAGTCGATCCTCAAAGGACTAGCCATTGCCGAGCAAGGCTCGCAGCGCATGCTGATTAGCGAAGCCGACGATGTGGTATCACGACTGCGTGAGCATTTTTCAGAGTGCTCGGCCGTGAGACGAATTGACTTTGCCGGCAGCTATCGTCGCGGGCGAGAAACTGTTGGCGATATCGATACGCTGGTCATCAGCGATGATCACGAGGCCGTGATGGATCACTTCGAGCGATTTCCGGCTAAGACAGAAACGATTGCTCGCGGTGATACTAAAATGAGCATTCGCATCGAGCGTGGATTTCAAGTCGATTTGCGAGTCGTTCCCGCCGAGTCCTGGGGCGCTGCCCTGCTCTACTTCACGGGCAGCAAAGAGCACAACGTGCGTCTCCGCACGATTGCCAAGCGAAATGGATTGCTTGTTAACGAGTACGGAATCTACGATACCAAGCACGAAGATCGATGCGTTGCTGGTAAGTCGGAGGAGGATATGTATGCAGCGCTCAATATGCCGTGGATTCCGCCCGAACTGCGTGAGTCGCGGGTCGAACTCGATGGCTTGACGGCGAAAGATTTGCCTAAGTTGATCACCGTCGAAGACATTCGCGGTGATCTGCACATGCACACGACTGCATCCGACGGTACGGCAACGATCGAAGAAATGGCGCAAGCGGCCATGCAACGCGGTTTGGATTATATCGCTATCACCGACCATTCAAAACGAGTCAGTATGGCACGAGGGCTCGATTCTGAGCGATTGTTTGCTCAATGGAGCGAGATTGAAGCGTACAACAAAACGCTTGACGGAAAATTTCACGTTCTGAAAGGGATCGAGTGCGATATCCTAGAATCGGGAGAAATGGATTTGCCGCCGGAGACGCTTGAACAAGCCGATTGGGTACTAGCAAGCGTTCACTATGGCCAAAAGCAAAGTCGCCAGCAAATTACCGACCGAATTCTCAATGCCATTCGACATCCATTTGTTACAGCGATTGCGCATCCGACTGGCAGGTTAATTGGGCGACGCGAAGCTTACGAAGTTGACTTGGACGCGGTCATACAAGCTGCTGCAGAGCACGGCAAGATGTTAGAGCTAAACGCAAATCCACATCGACTGGACTTGAACGACGCCCACTGCTCAGCCGCTAAGAATGCAGGCGTCATGATCGTCATTAACACGGATTCTCACGACCCTGGCAGCCTGAGTCAGATCCGATTCGGAATCACCCAAGCCAAACGCGCCGGCCTGGAAGCCAAAGACGTCCTCAACACACTTACCTACAAACGCCTAATCACCAAACTCAAAAAAATCAGAAAGTAGTTCCCCCAAGTAGTTCCCGCCTGCCGGGCGGGAACCCGAAGCAATCCAATCTACCCCAATCCACCCCTCCTCCAACACCAACAACCCCCCGACTATTTCCACCACCCAAAACCGACTTGCCACTCACCCACCAAATTTTTTTGCCCACTCCGACTCTTAGCAAACCCGTTGACACTACCAAAAATCGCATCAACCCCACACAATCAGCCGCCTCATCCAGCCTGTTTCATCCCACACATCTCGTCGCAACCCTTCGCGAAAGAACAAAATTTTGCCGAAGCGGAAACGGAGAACGAATGCTTTGTTTTTCTGTTTTGCACTAACAACAGAGTGATCGCGAGATTGTTATTGGCAGGTCGACAGCCATACTTCGCAAAGGTTGCTCAACCGTTCGGGACTCGGCTTAGTTCCCAAGTGTAGGTTTGCGGCGAAGCGAGACCTTGGATGGTTTGATCTTGTTTGTTCAACAACTCCTCGAACTGATCGATCTCGGGAGCATTGTTTCCTTGCTCGTGCTTTCGGAACAAAAATAAATACGTCTCATTCTGAGGACGATACCGATGCATGAACATCGCTTCTTTGTCGATTATGGCGCGCTGCAGTTTCTGCCTTTGCAAATCTGCCCCGAAACCGGCAATAGCGAGGCCCTTGGCCCATTCCTCGGCATTAGCTTGAGCGACCTCGTTGCCTGCGACGGTAAGTTTGTATTTGCCGCGAGCTAACCCTTCGATTTGAATGGAACGCTTTTCAGGTTGCTCTCGTCCCAGTTGATCAAGGACGTGAAGGTTTTCGACCGGCAACGCACTGAACTGCTCTTTCCATCGCAATGTCTCTTTCTCCACGCTGAGTGGACTCAAATTCCAATCGCCAGACTTGACCGAGGTTTCCTTGCTTGCGGACAGGGAAATGACTTTTGGAAGCGGTGCTGGCGTTTTTTGCGTTTCCGAGAAATTGGAAAGCAGAACTTCTGCCCATTTCATCCCCAAACTTTGGTAGCCGTTGGGGTGTGGACGTAGACCGTCAAAGGTTTCGGTCGCTGACATTCCTGGCAATTGCATCCAGTAGCAGCCTTCTTGCTGCGCCATGGTCTGGCCGATTTTTCCGAATTGTTTGATTCGTTCGTTGGCTTCGTTCAGCCTGTTTTTTGGGAATCGTGTTCCGGTTGGGATTTCGGCAGGTGACAGCAGTACCAAACGATACCCGGCACTCTTGAGGTCTTGAACAAGGCGTTGAAGACCTTGCTGGAATTTTTCGCTCGTCCACGATCGGTCCAAAGCTTCGTTTTGCCCATAAGCAACGAATACCACGTTGGGTTTGGCGTTCTTTAAATCTACCAAGCGGCGTTGATACCCGTCCTCGACGCTTCCAAAAACGGCTCGTGCCCGCCCGGAGACATCGTCCCCGCTCCATCCACAATTGCGGAACACGATTTGTTGGCCTGCCAAACGAATTGCCACGATCGTCTCCAAGTCGGCTTGATCCTGCATCAATTCCCAGATTTGACCACCAAGCCAAGCTACTCGATCACCTTTTTTGACGATTGCCGACTCGGAAGCTTTTGCCGACGTATCTTGGTAGACGGCCTGGGCTTGAACGGAAAAGATCGCATATACGAGGCAAACTGCGAGCAATAAACCTGCTCGCCGCGTTTGATAACGGTTTGCAGTGAGGTTGATTAATCGGTGAACGGCGTTGACCATCGGCAGGTACGGGAACAGGATGTTGGTATCGGTTGAGTTCATGGCGGCTATCAGGGGTGTTACTTGGAGGTGTTGGATGGACTCGGCGGAAAGCGATGAACGGCAGTTTTGCCCAAAGCGGTCCTTACAGAACAGTCTAGACAAATTTGAAATGAAAAGCATCCAATGCGAAGGGACGGGTTGACCAAACTCCAAAACAGAGTGTAATTTCAGACGTGCAATGTAAGATCGACACAATGCGAGCGGAAACCGGTCTCGGACGCTCAGTTTGGGGTCGGATCTACTTGGAAAGGAAACGTATGTGGCGAGCAAACAGCTAGGCCTCGGGTTTGCCATTTTAAGTTCGTAATTGCAGGGCGCACCGCGTCGGGCGGGCCCCGTTTCTTGGTTTTTTGCAGTTTTAACAAGGATTTTGTAAGTGACCATCACACGTGTTGGAACAAATGACAAGTACGCTCAGGGTTGGGCCGCCATTTTCGGAAACGGCAAAACCAGCGAGTCCGCAAAGTCAACTGAAAAGAAAGCTGCCGGAAAGAAAGCAGCCACAAAGAAGGCTTCAGGCAAAAAAGCTTCCGAAAGCAAAGTCGCCGAAAGCAAGCCGGTAAAGAAAACGACGGCCAAGAAAACCGCTAAGAAAAAGCCGGCCACCAAATCAGCAACTCCTGCCGCCTCAGCACCCGTGGCCGCAGCATCAGCGGTGCCGGCCAAGAAGCCTGCAGCCAAGGTTGCCGTGAAAAAGGTTGCTGCAAAAAAAAAGTAAAGCCGAATAGTGGGCTTCGCCAACCGCTCCTCCCACTCGATTGAGCATCGGTGGCATTGAATTATTCGATTGTGGGTTGCGAGGGAATCCTCGCAACCACCCCACTCCCAGTGTCTTAATGCCGCATCTGAATAAGGCACTCGGTTGAATTGGACCCCATGCAAGCCAATTTTTTCTACTCGTGCGACCTAAATTCTGTCAGTCGCCCTTCGGCTAACCAGTTATACTAAGACGTTATTCCCGCCAGTCGTTCGAGTTCTCACGGCGTACGCTGCGACAGTTTTAACTCGATGTTTCTCCGCTTTAATTGCCCCCTGTTCGTCTAGCCCGCAGATGCGTTCTTAATATGAACAGACAATTCAGAACACTTTGGCTCCTAGCCGTCGGCTGTTTTCTCGTTCTCGGTGAATGCCGTGAAAAAAATTGTCTTGGCCAAGCGATCGATTTCGATGAACAGATTCGACCCCTTCTAAAAGAACACTGTCTCAAGTGCCATTCTGCGCAAGCAATCAAGGGCGGGCTGCGGCTCGATGCACCCAGCGTTGCTTTCCAAGGTGGAGACAGTGGCGAAATTATCGTACCTGGTAAAAGCAGCTCAAGCGAATTGTATCGGCGTGTTTCGACAACTGACCCCGACGAACGAATGCCGCCCAAGGAAGGAGCCTTGACGGAAACACAAATCGCAGCGATTCGCGATTGGATCGACCAAGGTGCACCGTGGCAGGAAAATGAAGACGATCGTTTGGCGCTGAGAGATCCACGGCTCAATCATTGGGCTTGGCAGCCTGTTCAATCCGTCCAACCACCATCTGTGTCGGTCGATCAGGGTAATGGCTCGACTCGGCTCAACGAAATCGATGCGTTTGTAATTGAAAAGTTACATCAGCATGGTTTGGGCATGTCGCCACTGGCAGATCGGCGGACACTGATACGTCGACTTGCATTTGATCTTTGGGGCTTACCGCCAACGCAGGAGCAAATGGAAAGTTTCCTTTCGGATAACCAGCCACTAGCATACGAGCGACTGGTCGATTCGATGCTTGCTTCGCCAAACTACGGTGAGCGTTGGGCTCGGCACTGGCTGGATATTGCTCACTATGCAGACACACATGGGTTTGAGCGAGATCAACGTCGCGACAATGCGTGGCCTTACAGGGATTGGGTGATTCAATCGCTTAACGCCGACATGCCCTACGACGAATTTTTGCGTCAGCAGATCGCAGGCGATGCATATTATCCGAAAGAACCGAATTCGGTAATTGCAACCGGTTTTCTTGCGGCCGGGCCGTGGGATTTTGTTGGTCAAGCGGAGACGCCCAGCCCGGTTCTAAAGCGATTGGCTCGTGGCGATGATTTGGACGATATGGTAACTCAAGTCATGACGTCAACTTGCGCAGTAACGATCAATTGCGCTCGATGTCACGACCACAAACTGGATCCAATTTCGCAGCGCGAATACTACTCGATGTGGTCCGTATTTGCCGGAGTCAAACGAGCTGATCGTCTCGTGTCCATCGACGAACAAAATCGAGTGGACGCATTGAGGGCAGGAATTGAAAAAGAAATAGATGCGACGCGATCGGAGTTAGCGCAAGCACGTGGTACGGGATGGAGTTTGGCCGACTTGGTGGGGGGCGGAAACGGATTAGGAACCGGAAAAATTGGCTTGGGCATCGACCCCGCATCGGGGAAAATGCAATCCGAGAAACGAGCTTTCTTAGAAGGTATCCAAGTCAATCACTATTTTCCGTCCGACGCTCGCTATGTCGATGGAACACTCGTACCAGACGGGGGCGAGTCGGGGCAAGCAACAGTTTCGTCGACGGGAATTGTCGCGATCGGCATTCCGAAAACTAGCGGTAAAGCTTGGGACGCCATTCGAAACGGTCCGGTGAATTCTCAGTTTTCGACCAAGTTTGGTGATATCGATTATGCGGGTGCCGATCACGCTCTTTTATCTATCCATGCAAATGCAGGCATTACATTCGATCTAAACGAAATGCGCCAAGATGGATTGCCTGCAACAGTACAGCTTTCCGCGTTAGTTGGATATTTCGGCGAGACGCCCAAGAACGGCGCGAGTGTCCATGTCTTTTTGGATGGAAAGCTCGCGTGGCAACGTGTTGACTTGGGGCGAAGTGACGGGGTCGTCGAATCGATGGTCACTATTCCAGAGACCGCACGATTCTTGACATTGCTGGCGACGGACTCGGGAAACGATATTGGCCACGATCAAATATGCTTTGCTGACGCCTATCTAAAGCCAGTTCAGCAAGCATCGCCGCAAGATTTGGCTCGCATCGAAATTCTGAACAAAAAACTGCAATCCCTCAAAGAACAACTGCAGTCGATTCCGGAACCGAAAAAAGTATATTCCATTGTCTCTGAGCCACCGCCTACGGTCCATCTCCTCGCTCGCGGCGATACTGAGCAGCCTCGCGAAGCAGTCTCACCAGCCGCAATCGCATGTGTTGGATCACTGCCGTCGAGTTTGGGCGATGAACGATTGCCGGAAGGTGATCGCCGACGAGCCCTGGCGGAGTGGATAACTAGTCCAGCCAATCCGCTAACGCGCCGCGTCATCGCGAACCGGCTTTGGCATTATCACTTTGGTGCGGGATTGGTCGACACGCCGAGCGATTTTGGTTTAGGCGGAAACGCTCCGTCGCATCCGGAATTGCTTGATTGGATGGCAAACCGACTCTTGCAGGAAAATTGGTCGCTAAAAGCAATGCATCGACTGATCTGCAATAGCGCAACGTACCGCCAAAGTTCCAGTCAAGCTGAAGAAAACACCGAGTTGTTAACCCGATCTATAACTGCTCGCGCCATAGACCAAGGCAATCGGTTGCTTTGGCGACAGAACGCGCGACGACTCGAAGCCGAAGCGTTTCGTGATTCGGTCATGCGAACAGCGGGTACTCTCAATTTGCAAATGTTCGGTCCCGGTTACCGCGACTTTGACTATAAAGAAGAGTACGCGCCGGTTTACACCTACGTTACCCCCGACAAACCTGAGTTATGGCGACGTACAGTCTATCGATTCACCGTGAGGACGACTCCCCAGCAGTTCCTTGCGACTATGGACTGCCCGAATTTTGCAAACTTAACCCCAGTCCGAAACGTCACGACAACCGCCCTTCAGTCGCTGGCCGTTTTGAACGACGACTTCATGATTCAGCAAGCTGATTATTTTGCAAAGCGTTTGGAAGCGGAGTCGCCAGACGCGAATTTTGCTTCGAAATTAAGATTGGGATTCCAGATTGCATTTGGACGTATGCCAAGTGATGACGAATTGCAGGCGAGCGTCAAGCTTGCTCAAGTTCAAGGTCTCGCTGCCGTTTGTCGCATGTTGCTTGCCGCGAACGAATTTGTTTACATCGACTGATGCGATTTACTCGCTACCTTCAATAGACACGTTTGCCATGAACCGACCTCCCACCAAGTCAAACAATTATCTCTCGCGTCGCGAGTGGCTCAGCCGCGCGGGCGATGGATTTGGAGCGCTCGCGCTGACGGCGATGCTGGGTTCAAATCGGTCTTTAGAGGCAGACGAGAGTTTGCCCGCCGCCAGCCAAGCAGACGCAAATTTCACGTCGGCAAAGCCTTGGAAATCCATCGAACCACGAGCCAAAGCAGTCATTCAGATATTTTGTCCAGGCGGACTCAGTCACGTCGATACATGGGACTATCGACCCGAGTTGGAACGCAATCATGGCAAGCCGTTCGATACGGAGCTTGGTAAGCAGACATTTGCGGGTACCGCTGGCAATTTTGGCAAGAGCTTTTGGGATTTTAAACAACATGGCGAGTGCGGTCGTTGGATAAGTGACCTTTTGCCGCGCTTCGCAAAACATGTCGACGACATAGCGTTTATTCATTCGATGCAGAGCAAATCCGCTTTACATGGTCCTGCGATGTTCATGATGAATACCGGATTTGTTCGACCCGGATTTCCAAGCATGGGTTCGTGGGTCACGTATGGACTTGGCAGCGAAACGGAAAACTTGCCCGCGTTTGTCGTGTTACCCGACGTTCGGGGTCTTCCGCCAGGCGGAATCATCAATTGGGGCCCAGGATTTCTTCCCGCAGTTCATCAAGGGACTGTGCTGGAGACGGCAGCAGGAAAACCACCGATCGCCGATTTATTCCCCGAAGTACCTCGTACTCGCGAACAGGAAAATGTTGGGCGAGAATTTTTGCAGATGTTAAATAAAAAACATGTTGCCAGCAGGTCCGATGATTCGATGCTCGAAGCACGCATCGCCAGCTTTGAACTTGCTGCCCGCATGCAGCTCAGCGCTCCCGAAGCCGTCGACCTTTCTCAGGAGTCCGAGGCCACCACCAAGCTATACGAGATCGACGATCCCGATGTAGGTCCCTTCGGCCGCCAATGTTTGCTTGCTCGAAGGCTTGTCGAGCGTGGCGTTCGATTCGTCCAAATATTCTGCGGTTCTGAGAACACCTCGTCCAAAAAGATTCGCCCCAATTGGGACTCACACGAAGATATTGTTCGCGACCACGGCTACTGGGGACGCGTGCTTGATATGGGTTCGAATGCGTTGTTAACCGATTTGAAATCGCGAGGATTGCTCGATTCAACGCTTGTCATAACGACCTCGGAGTTCGGGCGACAACCGTTCATGCAAGGCGCTCAAAAAGGCCGAGATCACAATCCCGGTGTCTTTACCGCATGGATGGCCGGTGGCGGCATTCGCGGCGGTACCAGTTACGGATCAAGCGATGAAGTCGGCTTCAAAGCCGCCGAAAATCCCACTTACTGTTATGACCTCCACGCAACAGCCCTTCACCTCCTTGGCGTCGATCACGAGCGCCTAACCTACTACAACAACGGCACCCCCCGCCGCCTAACCGACGTGCATGGCCATGTGATTCAAGAATTGATTTCATAGCCAGGGCATGCGAATTATGCACTCGTTTCGGATTTTCTCAAAACACACCTCTATGAACGCCGCGTACTTGATTTCTTAGTCTTCTTGCTTATCCTAATTGCACCGATTGCTGTAACGATGATGAATATGGCGTAGAGGATCAGGAGGTAGGGGAATTGGCGGGCGATGGCGAATGAGAGGAAGAGGTAGAGTGCGGTGAAGATGGTGCCGGAGAAGATGCCGAACCAGGAGCGGAATTTGCCCCGGGGCTTCTTGGTGGTGATGGACTTGAGGCCAAAGTAACCCGCGAAGATTGCGAAGACGCCAAAAAATGGCAGTGCGGCGAAGAGTCCGAGGTAACCGGCTGCGATCGACCATCCGCTACGTCCGAATGGCGCGGCGATATTTTGTAAAGTACCGGCGAACGAATTCTCGCTGCGAAATGTTGTAGGACCCGCTAATCCTAAATCTGTCGGCGATATTTGGCCAAGACATTTGACGCATACAATTTGACTTGCCATGGCAAGTCCTTGAACAGCCAATTCTGTATGGCAAATCGGGCAACGATGGGTGGAGTTGAGCATGAATCACAACCTGTCGTTCTATTCCGGTACCAATCGTGTACCAACCAGAAAGTCCTGAATGCCTCGCGATGGATTCACGATGGACACGATCGCTCCGACGATAAAAAACATCTGCATCACAAAGCACACCAATAACGTTGGCAATATCCACAACAAGTCTTCGTCGGACTGCGCGCCATCCAATTGCACTTGGTTACCTTCGACAGCGACCGCAATTCTCGGTTGATTGCTGGCGACTGGACTAGATTTATTCAGGGAATCGGGACTGGCTTGGTCAGGTGCTTGGGAGCTTTGTGCAGTCTGTTCTTGAGTGGCCAGCTTCTTTTGTTGTTCTTTTAGCTGTCGTCGTTCTACGGACTCCAAGCCGCGTATTCCAATCGGGGTCACTAGGCTGAGTACGGTCAGTATTGGAATCCAGCTAAGTGCATTTCTAAGGCCCGTTTGGAAGCGACTTGTTTCCGTACCTTGCCTGCGTCGCACGCGGATTCCCATAAGATGGAATAGTAACGAACCGCGCGTGAGCCAACCTGCCAGGAAGACTGCTAATAACAGAATCAACCCAGCACTAAACGCCGCAGGCTCGATGGCTACGCCCAACCATTTTAGTACGACGGAAATGGCTGAGAAAGTGAACGTCAATAAAGGCGTTTCCACACCGATCGACATACACAAAACGCCCAGCCGTCCATCCCAAGTCAATTCACTACTATTCGACGAAATCAAATCCAGTTGAGCTCTCGCCCATTCCAGCGTTTCAATTTGCAATGGACGGGAACGCAGCTCGCTAACGAACTTGCTGGCACTGACGGGCAGGATTTGATTCGATGTACATCGCTCCACCGCGTTAATAAAAACTTGTACGGCACGTTGTTCGTCGGTTGGGGTAAGCTGCTCGACGGTTTCGTTCCGCTCTTGGGTTGACAACAGGCAGCGGTCCAGCAGCTTGGTGTTGCCCGATTGATCGACCCAGAAATGATCAATCGAGATAGAGGCAGGTATTGACTTGTCGGCGATCGATGCAAGCAATTCGTTAACCAAATTGATTAGGATGATCCGGCTGCATTTCCAACTGACCCCTTGGCCTGCTTTTGCAACCAAGCCTAATGGAGCACCTGAGATTGACTCGTATGCATTCCAGTGCACGTTTCCTTGCATGCCATCTTGCAACCAACGCAACCGGCCTGGCCTCATAGGACCGCGTTGCGCCGTTAATTGTTCGGATGATTGCGAAGCTAGTTCAAGCCAAACCGTTCGGTTCAATAAGTCGTCTCGAGCTTGCAACAATTTGTAACCATCGGTCGCAGCGAGTACGCCAACTGGAAAGTAGGGTCCAAAATGCTCTTTGGATTCAAGGGCTTCGGCAGCAACGACCGGATGATCATCAAGCCGATTGGATCGGCGAGCTTGAATCAGTCGCAAAACCCGAGTTCCGCTGACAATCTCATGTAAACCGCGAAATCCGTTGCTCCGTCGCATGAACGCTAGACAAATTGCTAGCGGGACAAAGCTGATCAAGACCTTGAAGATGCTGTCGGTCAGGATGGCATCAAAGCTGAGATCGACGGCCGTCATTGCCCGGCCAGAATTTTCTTTGTACTTGAGATATTGCAAAAGAATAGCGATTCCTAAATTGCCAGGAATAAAGATTGCTCGGAGAAAAATCTTGCCGACGCGGGGTCGTTGGCCATCCATGTCGACAACCTGCAATTGCAATATCTTTTTGCCGACCGTTTTACCCCACGTTGATTCGGTAAATGTAAAATAGACAATTGCCAGAATCCAAGAAACAAATGCGGAGATAAACTGCATTCTCGGGATTGAATCCCCTAACATCGCCACGTCATGCGATCGCTGTGCCTGTAATCCGCTCAAAGCACCAGCCAACCCCATCACGATTTGGAGCATGATTCCCAGCATCGTCACGTCGATCATATAGGCACCGGCGCGTCGTCCGATGTCGGCGATTGACGTTCCGCCCGTGGCGAACGGCGCTAAGGCGTCTCGTAAATGCGCAAGGGATGCGAAACGATTCGCAGGATCTTTCTCCAGCGTCCTCTGTATGATTCGTTCAAGCGATTTGGGAATGCTTGGAACAAATTTGCTGATGAGCGGTGCTCGGTCCGTGACGATTTGGGCGGTGACCGACAACGCATCTCCAGAAAACGGTGCGCGTCCAGCGATCAAAGTGAACAGAGTCGTTCCGACAGAATAGATGTCAGTACGTTCGTCGACTTTGCCACCGCGAATTTGTTCTGGCGCGGCAAACAAGGGTGTACCCATAAAGGTACCGGTTTGCGTTAAAGTTACTTCGGTGACGAGCGATTTCGATAATCCAAAATCGCCAACTTTGACACGACCATCGCTATCCATAAAGCAATTGGATGGCTTGACGTCGCGATGAACCACCCCAAGCTCATGGGCGGCAATTAGACCTTCGATTACATCGAGAATGTAGTCGACCGCACGGTTGACTGGAAGTTGCTTTTCGTTGTTGAGTACATCTTGCAGCGTTTCACCGGGCATGAGCTCCATGGTGATATAAGGCTGCGAGTCGATCGCACCTGCGCCGTATACAAATGTCGTTCGAGGGTGTGACAACTGGGCGGCCAATCGGCCTTCGCGTACAAAACGTTCCACTGTGTTTGGGTCGTTCATCAATCCAGCGGCAAGTAACTTGAGCGCGATGCGACGACCGTTGGCTAACTCTTCCGCCTCCCAGACGACACCCATGCCGCCTTGTCCGAGGAGACGAATTAGCTGATAAGGTCCAAAGCGGTCCGATGAGTGATGATCAAAAACATTCGCCGAATGGCGTTGTCTAGGCGAAGGAGCCAATGTTTCGGCTTCGCGAGGCGAGGGTGGGGAAAAGGAATGGGTGTCGTTCAGAATGAACGAATTACCAACAGCCGCGCCGCATTCCGAGCAAAATTTCGGTGGTGCTGTTTCAAAAGTGATTTTGTTTTGACAAGTCGCGCAAGTAAACTCCAACCGATTCTTCCTTTGGGCCTTTGGCACCTTGGGTTAGTGAAAATTTGAGAGCCAAACTTCCAGATCGACTTATCTCATAAAATTGAGGAAGTTTTTGCGGGGGGGACGCAAATACTGATTTGGGTCGTTCAAAGGAATCTGTCATCTCAAATTTGGACGTACCGTATTTTAGTGTGCGAGAAGGGCCGACGGTAGTTAGGTACCATTTTTGTCAAGGTGAGCTGGGCCAAGGAAAGCTGCGAAAACACGATGTAGAAAGCAAAAATGGCTTTGTCAGCAGGGCGAGTGCCGACAAAGCCATTTTGATTGGTTACCGATTCGATCGCTGATGATGCGATTCTTCGGTGAATGATGAATTCGAAAGTTACCAAGGAGCACGGACGGGATAGATCCCGAATTGGTTCGTATGGCTTGGGTAAACAGGCGTGGCGCGGAAGATACCGCCGCTCGCACCGTTTGGAGGTAGACCTTGAAATTGATGGTAGACCGGAGTCATCGTATTTTGGGAAACACCCCACGAATAATTGCCCTGCATAACAACGTTTGGCGGAACAACTAAGGCAGTGGGCTGGCCTGTCTTGAGATAGTAATACTCTCCATGCCAAGGTGTGCGTTCAGCATAATAATTTGCATAACGCTCACCAAAAACACGCGGAGTCAATATCCCAAAGCCACGACCCGGGGATTGAGCAAGGCTTGATTGACAATTAACTGCTGCGGCGATTGCTACCGCAGCGAAGGCGACAAACCGAATCATAAATTTTTTCCTGTCAGCCACCAAGTGAGCGTTGCCGGAATCCATTCCAAGCCTACTCATTCGAGGGCTCGTTAGTGAGGAAGTTGGATCATCTTGAAAACCCGGCTTGCTGCCGTGCGTGCCGGTGGGTTGTAATAATGAACTGACGTCCGATTTAAACCCGCTCCTCCATCATAGTACGAATGATATCGGTGACTATGGTGTTGCATGAACTCGTGCGGATAAAGCGGTTCATAGGTAATGTAAGTGTGACCGACCCATCCTGGGACGCCCACAGGCGAAATGTAGGCAGCAGCCGTTGCTTGATTTGCGCTTCCTTGCGTAAAGTAATTGTTGAATACGTTGTTCGCGCTGTTGTACATCGGCGAGTATCCATTCTGTGCCTGTACAGCAGTGGAGGCCATGCCGATCAGCAATACTGCAAGCGTGGTTCGCAACAAAACTTTGATCAATCCGTCGATACGCATTTCAAACTCCTTAGTGATCTTCTTCAGCCAATCCGTGGCGAGAATTACGACTTGTCGCCCATCGTTTACAACGCGTAATCCCGATGTGCTATAGAAAGCTACCGGCGTTTCGCAACCGTTGAGAATTGCGATCTGCACCGGATCATTATCTTTGGTCTTCGCATACAATTGGAACATTCTTTGTCCCGATTCGGTAAACGATCAATTACCAGGTCCATCTGGTAGAATACATCGAACCGTGTATGCCAAAGCCATCGCGCTTTTCCAATGCTGGGATGCCGTTCACATGTCTTCGGGATTACCATCATCGTCTCCCCAAAGTTTTGCTTGCACTCCCTAAATTCGGAGTTTGCGGGCGTCATCATCTGGAAAGCTCAAAGTCTCGCTAAGCATCGCAATTGGCGCGCGGGCCTTTACCTGCCACAAATACTATGCGCCAAAAGCGGCTCGGTAAATTGCCATGAACGCTTCAATTATCTAGCCTAGACCTCCCAGGCGTTATCATTTACCCTGTTGGCTTGTTTCGGCACAAAGCATTTTTCGTTGTTGGGTTACTACCCCCTGTTTGCAGGAAGCAAATCGTTTCGCACATGCCTGATTCACAAAATACTTCCGGAAAAGCCAAGCCGCGTCGCGCAACCGCTGAGAGTCTCGCAACCAAACAACGCGATATTTCTGTCAGCGAGTTCTTTGCAAAAAACAAGCACTTGCTCGGCTTTGACAATCCCCGAAAAGCACTCCTGACGACCGTCAAAGAAGCTGTGGACAATTCGTTAGACGCTTGCGAAGAGGCCGGCATCGTGCCTGAAATCTGGGTCGAGATTGCTCAGCCCCAGGCCGGGCGTTTCAGCGTATCCGTACAAGATAATGGTCCGGGGATCGTCAAGAAACAAATCCCGCTGATTTTTGGAAAGCTGTTATACGGCAGCAAGTTCCACCGACTTCGCATGAGTCGTGGACAGCAAGGGATTGGTATTAGCGCTGCCGGTATGAACGGGATGTTGACGACCGGTCGACCGCTTCAAATTCTTTCAAAGACGTCCAAGTCCAAACCGCTGCACTACTTCCAGCTACAGATCGACACTAAGAAGAATCAACCGGAGATCATCAACGGCAAGGGCGAAGGCGTCGACATTCCGGCAGGAGCAAAAGGGCTAGCTTATATTCGCGATAACGGGATTAGCTGGGAGAGTCATTATTCAGCCGCCAAGGGAGCGGTTCTGAGCGACGTTGCCAATAATGGCGACGGGGCGATGACGCCGAAGCTTGCTTTGCCGTCTGGCCAACATCATGGCGACGAAGTTGAGTCGGGCACGCGCGTTACGATTGAGTTGGCCGCTGTCTACAAACGTGGTAAGGGCAGCGTCGACGAGTATCTTGAGCAAACTGCGATTGCAAACCCCCACGTTACGATCCACTACAAAGATCCTGAAGGCAACGAGTCCACTTGGGATCGCAGTACAAACGAGCTGCCTGTCGAAGCGAAAGAAATCAAACCGCATCCATACGGAGTTGAGCTGGGACGTCTTGTGACGATGTTGTCGGATGACCGCGCGGAGACGATTGCTAGTTTTCTCACTTCATCGTTTTCCTGCGTCACGCCTGCAGTCGCACGCAAAGTCTGCGAGATGGCAAAGATTAGTACGCGGTCCAAGGCTGGCAAGGTGAATCAGGGTGAAGCCGAACGGCTCTATCAAGCGTTGCAAGAGACTCGTATTCGGCCACCATCGACCGACTGCATTGTGCCAATTGGACAAGAGTTGCTTTACAAAGGTCTCAAGCACATCGTTCCGGGCGAATTTCATGACGCGTCGACCCGTCCACCAAGCGTCTACCGGGGCTGTCCTTTTCAAGTCGAAGTGGGATTGGCTTACGGTGGTGTCGTCGAAACGGCGAAAGTCACTAGGGACGAACTGAATGAGTTCATTCAACAGTCCGATGCCCGTACTCTAAGAAAGTTCTTGGTCGATACCTTCAATGGCATCGGGGGCGAAGTTGCCGACAAAATCATTGAAGAATCCAAGCTATCGAATCGTAGCAGCCCAAAAAACTTCAAGAAATCTGAGTTAGAACAGCTTCACGAAGCCATGAAATCGGTAAACACCTCGGAAGGACAAGTGATGCAAGTCTACCGATTTGCCAATCGCGTTCCGTTGCAGTTCCAGCCCGGTGCTTGTGCAATTACGCAGGCGATATTGGGGACGAATTGGCGTTCGTACGGCCTCAGTCAATCTCGAGGTTCGCTGCCCGCAGGGCCCGTTACTCTGATCGTACACGTCGCCAGCGTTTGGGTTCCGTTCACCAGTGAATCGAAAGAAGCAATTGCATCGTATCCAGAGATCGAAAAGGAATTACGCCTGGCACTGCAGAGTGTGGGCCGCAATCTTGCGACCTTCCTACGCAAACGAAAAGCGATCACGGCGCAAGGAAATCGCCGAAGCGTATTTTTACGATACCTGCGAGAGGTTGCCGAAGCGGTCGGTTCGATCAAGAAAATTGATTCGCAACCCGTTTATGAAAAACTTCTGCACGTTGCCAAGAAGAAAACTGCTGTGGCCGACGTTAAATTGGATGAATTCGGCGATGAGATCATCGAAGAAGGATCCGAATGATTCCTGCCGACAGTGCAGGTCGGTTTTATTGCTAAAGTTCATTGTTTCCAAAACGAAAAATAGAGTTGGATTGTCGAAATGGCAAAACGAAGTCGTCGGATGGCGGAAGAAGAAACGCCAGAAGTTCCCTTAAAAGGCAAAGACTTGGAAACCATGGATCGGTTGGAAGCTCTTGCCAGCAAAGTGATCGAGTCGGCGTCCAAGGCACGCGACCCTGCGCTCGATGTCCCTTCGCGAAGTCTTTCCAATGCGCATTTCAACAAGAAGAAACGCTTTATCGAGATGGGCAATCGCACCAACAAGCGCGAATTGTTCAACTTGAACCAAGCTCGCTTGTACATGCAGACAATCCTGGCGGGTAGCGGATGTAGCAAGCTCTTGCGGCAAGGTAAATCAACCAGCATCCGAGGTCTTTACTATATGCTCAAACACACGATCGAAGGCACCAAGGAAGAGACATTTGATACGCAGGATGAATCCGACGCAGTCATCGAGGACCTCGAAGTTTTGGCTGGCGTCATTCGAGAAGAATTGCATCTGGCAGCAGAAAATCGCGGCTCCATGGTCGGCGCTTTGCAGTTTAATGACTCAGGCGATGATATCGATTGCAGCCGACTCGGATCGGGCGGCTATTCGATACCGAGCATCACGGAACCGGAGCGAATCAAATTTAAAAAGTGTGATGCCAAGTTTATCCTGCACGTTGAAAAGGGTACTGTTTGGCAACGCTTTAACGAAGACAAATTTTGGCAAAAGCATAAATGCATTTTAACTCACGGTGCTGGACAGCCTCCACGCGGGGTGCGGCGACTTCTCTATCGAATGCACAACGAATTAAAATTGCCCGTGTACTGCCTCTTCGATAACGATCCTTGGGGGTATTACATTTACAGCGTGCTCAAACAAGGTTCGATTAACTTGGCTTTCGAAAGCCAACGAATGGCGATTCCCGATGCCAAATATCTTGGATTGCGAAGCATCGATTTGGAACGGTGCGATTTGAAAAGTAACGTGACGATCAAGCTTAACGATCAGGACCGTAAGCGGGCTCAGCAAATAGCAAAATATCCTTGGTTCGCCGATAAAAAGCCGTGGCAGACGGAAATCAAACGGATGCTAGACAACGGATTCAAACTGGAAGTGGAATCGCTGATAAGCAAAGACATTTCGTACGTCACCAATACGTATGTTCCCGAGCGACTAGCCAACAAAGACTGGTTGGATTAGTCTTCCACTTGTCCGTTGCTTCAAGCGGTTCTTCTCAAGTAACTAGCCAACGAAGAAATTTGCTCTGATGTGTTCGACGTCTTAAGGCAACATCCGCCGATAGACTTTGGCAACCGACTCCGCCATGTGCGTATCGGTGAATTGGCTACGATGGCGACTAAATGCGTTGCAGCTCATTTTAGCCCAATTGGAACGACTTGCCGTCATACGAGCGATGGCTGTCGCCAAGCTCGCGGAATTTTGCGGCTCTGCCAACACACCTTCTTGCCCTTCCCGAATGACTTCCGGTGTTCCCTCAACTTTAGTAGCGATTACGGGAATGCCACACGAAAGCGCTTCAAGGACAACCATGGGCATTCCTTCGCCGAACAAGCTGGGTAGGACCATTGCGTCAAACCGTCGCGTTGCGGAAATGACATCTTTGGTAAAGCCACGAAAATGAACTCGCGAACCGATATTCAATTCCTCAACACGTCTGTGGATCAGCCGTTCATAACTTGGCGATTCAAATCCGCCGATCACATCCAATTCAATACGCATCTCATCTGGCAGTAGACTAAGTGCCTCCAGGAGCACTTCGAGTCCTTTGCGTGGCCGAAATAATGCAACCACACCTAGACGCCACGTTGATTCGTTCAGTCGGGCCTCGGGTGAAATAGGTGATTGGATGGCCACACCATTTCCCACTCCAACGACGCGACTGCGAGCCCAGCCTCGCGATAACATTTCACGACGCAGGGATTTTGAAACCGTAATCAACTTGCTGCAGTTGAGCAATGACAATCGTTCTGCCCAGTCATTCAGTCCGTTAAACAACGCGCGAGTAGAGTCGCGAACGGTTGGAGAATGAACGTGATAGATCCAAGGAATATCATTTCGCCTCGCTACCATTGCGGCCACCATCGCCGCACGCGGTGTGTGTGCATGCAGCAAGTCGTATTTGCCGTCTTGCAGCATTTGCTCAATGGCTCGAACTATGCCAAAGTCGAATCGACCTCGCATGGGTGCCAGTCGGATGGTTTCGCTGGGTAGATCGCTTAAGCCGGGAAATTTATTCGGCTTTAAGCACACAAAGGTTGGCTTGACTCCAAATTCGGGCAAACGTCTACCTAACAACTGCTGAACGCGTTCCGCTCCTGAGAAATATTCTCCGTTTATCAGGTGCATTACGGCGAGTTCGCGCAAATCCTGCTTGGGCTCAGGGAGGCGTTCATTGGTAATAACCGGAACTGCCGAATAGGTTGTTCCCCATGCCTGTGTCTGATTGAACATTTTTTAGTACGCTTTCTGGATCAATCCGTGCAATTTTTCCGGAAATCAACCGATTTCTGCCGAACACAAACAAAGCTTAGCTCACGCCAGCATGCTGCAACCTACAATTTGCCGATTGTGACGGTAGCTCAAAGTGTTACGCTTAAGAGTAAGCGAAGCGACATTGAACAGCTCAAAGAATATTAGTCTGTTGGTAACGGTTTTGCGGTTTAGGAGTGGTCGTCAATGTCGCTCCATGATTGCCTAGGCCAGCCAACTTAGTAAAGCAAACCAGACACGCGTGTGACAAAACCAGCAGTATGAGGTTTTAGGTGCGAACGGAATTGGAAAACTACTTGCGACCATTCGGGCAAGAACATTTGCTGCGATTTTGGGACGAGCTAAACGAATCACAACAACAGGCTCTCGCAAAGCAAATTAGGGACATTGATTTAGCGCAGTTGCAACGATTATTTCGTGGCGCGGGCAAGTCCATCGATTGGCGCGAGTTGGCTCTGCGCGCAGAACCACCGCCAGCGATAAGGCTACAAGCAGGCGGTACGGATACGGACACGGCACGACGGCTTGGCGAGCAAGCTTTGCGATCCGGACAGGTTGGAATGATTCTCGTTGCCGGTGGACAAGGTACTCGATTAGGTTTTGATCAACCCAAAGGAATGTTTCCGATCGGACCTCTTTCCAATCGTACCCTTTTTGAAATGCACGTCGATCGACTTCGTGCTGTCATGCGACGATACAAAACGTCGATACCGCTTTACTTGATGACAAGTCCCGCGACCGATCGAGCGACTCGTGAATATATTCAAGCTCACAATCGTTTGGGACTGGCCGAAAATGAGCTTGTCATATTTTGCCAAGGGACAATGCCTGCCGTCGAGCGGGAAACGGGAAAGATTTTGCTTGACTCGAAAGACGCAATCGCACTTAGCCCCGATGGTCATGGTGGGCTGGTCGCAGCACTTAGCCGGAATGGATGTCTGGAAGACGCGAAGTCCCGAGGGATCGAGCATTTTTATTACGGTCAAGTCGATAACCCCATGATCGAAGTGTGCGATCCACTGTTGATTGGTTACCACATTGCAGCGGCAAGCCAATTGACGACGCAGGTTGTTCGCAAACGATTCGCTTTGGAGAAAGTTGGCAACGTGGTGTCCATTGATGGCCGCGTTCAGATCATCGAATACAGCGATTTGCCTAACGACTTGGCGGAAAAGAAGGCCAAAGATCGGTCCTCCGTTTTTTGGGCAGGAAACATTGCGGTCCATGTCTTGGATCGAAAGTTCCTCGAAGAAGTGGTTGATCAAGTCGACCGATTTCCATTCCATCAAGCCATCAAATCGGTGCCCTACATCGATGAACTGGGCAATCGTGTGACGCCAAGCACAGTTAACGCGGTCAAGTTTGAAAGATTCGTCTTTGATCTATTGCCAATTGCCACTAATGCAATCGTAGTCGAGGCGGATGCGGCTAAAGTATTCGCACCCGTAAAGAACGCGTCGGGATCACCAACCGATTCTCCAGACACTTGCCGGCAAGCGTTAGTCAATCTCCACCGCAACTGGTTGGAACAAGCAGGGGCGATTATTGGAGATGAAGTCATTGTCGAAATGCATCCGCTGTGGGCTTTGGACGCCGCAGAAGTCGCAAAAAAAGTCGCTCGAGGGACAAAAGTCCTTACCAATACTTATTTTGTCGAATCCAATTCTTGAAAAATGTCTTAAAGGAAATACAGAATGCTGCATGCAGTCATCATGGCTGGCGGATCGGGAACCCGATTTTGGCCCGCCAGTCGTCAAGCACGTCCAAAACAATTACTGTCCATGGCCGCCGAACGAAGCATGCTTCAATCCACCTTCGACCGTCTGCAAGGCATGGTATCGCCCGAGCATGTCCTTGTATTGACCAACGAACTTCTGTCGGACGCCGTCAAGGAGCAGTTGCCGCACTTGCCGCAAGAACATGTTGTCGGTGAACCATTCAAACGCGATACAGCACCATGCATCGCCGTAGCCGCTTCCTTAATAACAGCGGCAGATCCTGAGGGAACCATGATCGTCATGCCTTCCGATCACGTCATCGAACCGCGCAGTGAATTCCATCGCGCCGTTCGAGCGGGCGCTGCACTGGTCGATGCGCATCCGCGAACCATCGTGACATTTGGTATCCGTCCGTCGTACCCCGCTGAATCTTTTGGTTACATTCAACGAGGGCAAGCACTTGCTGGTCCGCTGGGGGTTTCAGCTTTCAAAGTCGAGCGTTTCCGCGAGAAACCGGACCGACAAACCGCCGAGCAATTTTTAGCCGCAGGCTCGTTCTACTGGAACAGCGGCATTTTCATGTGGAAAGCCAAAACAATTCTCGAAGCGATCAAGAACTACGAGCCGGAAATGTTCGGACACGTAGAACGGATCGCTGGCAGTATTGGGACAGCTTCGTTCAAACAGGATTTCGCGACCCATTTTGAAAAGATCAAAGGCAAATCGATCGACTTCGCCGTCATGGAACGCTACGAAGAAGTAGCCGTCATCGAAGCTCCATTCTCATGGGACGACGTCGGCAGTTGGCAAGCGATCGCTCGTTTGATCGCGCCCGACAAACATGGCAACGCAACGCATGGCAACTGCTTGGCAATCGACTCCAAGGGTATGATCTTGCGAAGTGAAAATGGGCATCTGATCGTGACCATCGGCATGAATGACACGATCGTTGTTCATACGCCCGATGCCACACTTGTTGCACCCAAAGCGGAAGAAGAACGAGTTCGTGAAGTCGTCCAGCAACTTAAGGAGTTGGGACATAACCAATACCTCTAACGACGACAGCCTCGAAGATTCACCTTCGTCAGAGCCCTGGCCCGACGAAGGTCGATTGGTTGGCATCGATTACGGAACCGTGCGTATCGGGTTAGCAATTTGCGACCCAACGCGTCACTGGGTGAATCCTTTGACAACCTACAATCGGCGCACTGAGCGTTTGGATGCAGACTATTTCAAACAGGTCGTCAGCCGCGAAGGCGTTGTGGGTTGGGTCATCGGTTTGCCGATCCACTGCGATGGCAAGGAAAGTCAAAAGTCTGCAGAAGTTCGCGCATTCGCAACGTGGTTACAAAAGTTGACGGGGCTCCCCTTCCGATTCGTCGACGAGCGATTTTCTACCGCGATGGCGACCCGATTGTTGCGACCAGCCGAGCTGACGAGAAAGAAAACCAAAGCGAATATCGATCGCGTGGCAGCGATGGTTATCCTCGAATCCTTTCTCGAAGCCAAACGTCACTTGGACTCGTCGTCTCAAATCAATCAATCGCTAGGCGACGAAGATACGTCCGACTTGAACGACGCGTAAAAGTCATATTGGAACGGTCACAGTCAAAGCAGCTTGCAAGCGATTAAATCGGTCAACTGTAAACTGACTCGACGGTAATCTTTCTCAGTAGAATGCGACTGTGGCAGCAATGCGTTGTAACGATCATGGCGATGAGCGGGCAATGGGCTCAAGCACACTCCGAATCCACTGCCACATGTCCGGGAACGTTTGGCTGAGTAAAGCAACCGAAGTGAGCAAGACTGCCGGAGCTACCATTTGAATCGTCGACCAATTGACCGATATCTTTTTAGGCTCGGTGCCTACTAGATAACTAAGAAGCTCGTTGCGGTCAAATTTCAAATAGTATCAAGCCATCACACCGCCGATCGCAGCGAGCATGATCGATGCCGACAATCGCAGAAGAGGTTCTTGATTGAAGGGATATGTCTGGGCACAGAGGAACAGCATCAGTCCGGTGATCGATAACCCCAATCCCAATCGGAAAATGTGGTGAAAGAATTGACGGAAGTACAATTCTAGTTCTGCGGCACATAGTTTTTGCTCAGCACGAAAGCGATCTTCATCCATGTCCGTAGTGTCGGAAAATTCTTTGCGTGTATTGTCCAGTTCTGTTACGGTAGGACAGCGTGTCAGAAAAAGCTCTTTCAAGCTCACGCGTTGGTCGGGTAGCAACTTAAAAATGTTGGGCCAACTATCGGGCCATCGTTGCCGCAACGCCATCACAAACTCGTCAAGCTGTCGCGACATGCCGCGAAATACTTGAATCATCTTCGAGAGTCGAACACACCAGAATCCGCCCAGCACAAGCAGCAACAACAAAGGAAAACTGATGGGCAATGCAAAATAATCCGGATTCTGTAACTGTGCGCCCAGTGCTCCCAGCCACACGATCGCGGCTGAAACGCAGAAGATCACGAATAACACGGGGCGGCGTCTCTGCCAATTGCAGAGCAATGGAAACAATATGGAGTTGCGAGCTTCGGATTGTCGTTTCCTGCACTCTTCTTCGTCAGGCAGCTCGGATGTTGATGGATCGGGTTTACGAATTACACGATCCGGGCTCAGCAGTTGCATCTGCAAGAGCATTCCATACGATAAAACGATCGAACCAACAGCCAGCAGTTGAACGGTCATCGCAAGCGATAGTCCGTTCCACATTTCGCTGGTGATTCGGAACCAGAAAAATGCGTTCTCGGGATGACGATTCCATTCGAGTATCTGCAAGAACAAACTCCACGTGAGAATCGTTGCAAGTATTAATACGATCGCCAATCCAACGGCACGCAATGAAATGAGATGCCAATTCAGTTCAGGCTCATCTGCCACTCGGAACCGATCAGAGTTTGCTGAATCATCGTTACGCTTTGCTTGCCCTAACGTCAATTGGAAATCGCGAATTAGGCTTGTAAATGCATGCCCCCAGTCGCTGATTAAACTCACCACGAATAGGAAAACCATCGCATAGCAAAGCACGCAGAGAATGCATGTAAGGTAATCGACCCACCCCCGCAATCCGACTTGAAGATGGTAGACGGCCAGCATTGTACCAAACATCGCCACGATATAGAGAAACGAGCCGGTTAAGTAGCAGCGAAAGACATAGATCAAGGACTTGTACTCTGCCGGTTGGGAAGCATTCGTCGTAAACGCTTTTGCCCAATTCAGATGCCGACCAGGAAATTGGACAGCAGTGAAGTACAGTACAGCCCCGACAAGCCAAAACATACTGACGATAAAAAATGTTGTCGGCAGCCGACTTCGTAAGTGCAAGCTTGGCAAGGACGCGGCTTGCGAACCTACGGGGGTAGCTATCATCAAATTGAGCGTGTAATCGGCTTGAGGTTCCGACTCGGTGTTGCGAACCAAAATCGGCGAGATACCTGCTTGCGAAATTCGCGAGATCCAAACCGGCGGTCTGAGGACCTTGTTCGTTCCCACAATGTCGGATTGAAACGGCATGCTGTAACCCAATGGCAATCCACCCGGCCAGCCAGTCGTCTGCGAATAATGAAGCGTTAGTAAGTTGTGCAATGGTGGGTCTGGCCTGTCATTGCTGTTGATATTGTCGGCGTTCGTGGTGTAGGAACCATTCTCTAGCCCACGAAGAAATAAAATAGCGTTGTAAAGTCCATAATTCGATTGGCTCGACATCACCGCATTTCGAGAGATTCCATTGATCTCCTCTCCAAAGGAAAAGCACCAATCCTGGGCTTCCGGGTTCAAAGGGTGCGTCGAGGACACGAGCGTTCCGTGCATGATCGATTGATATTCTGAATGCAAATGCAGCAAGTCAGAAGTGACCAGCATGATCTGGACGTCGGGACAATATTGCTTGATGAGTTCTGCTAGAAAAATGGGATCGCGTGGATCTGAGGACGTGATGCCAACATATTTGATTCCTTCGTTGCGAATCGTCGTTAGGATTTGGCTTAATATTAGCTCAACAATGGGCGCGGTGACTTTGGGGGTTTGCATCGGAGGCACATCGCGCGCCGTGCTGGTGTCGTCGAACGGAATTGGTAGTCGAGAACTCTCGGGACCTAGGATCGAGAGATTGGAGCGTTCCCTTCGGCGGTTCTCGGCGTAACCAGAACGAACTTTGGCGATGTTCACAGGAAATCGAAATTCGACGATGCTAGCCCAACTTCCCCAACAACTGGGCGTCGAGTAAGGAAAAGGTTGGTTTTTCGATTTTCGTTTCCACTACATTTTGGCTTCGCGCATTCTCGTTGGTAACTTCATTCCAAGTTTATCGAGCAGGATTCGCTGATGTTCG